>NZ_LPNR01000001.1 GCF_019266065.1 Nocardia sp. MH4
AAGCCGGCCCTTCGGCGGCGTCGGTGCCTGTGGTCGCGTCGGCCGCCCGGTTCTCGTCGGACGCGCGTGCGCCCGCGGCGGCTCCTGCGACGGCCGCACCGGCCGCCGCGGCACCCACCGCCGCGGCGGTTCCCTTGCCTGCCTTCGTGTCCGACTTCGACGGGCGGTCGGCCTGACTCATCTCCGCGGTCGAGATGTCTGCCTGGGCGGCCTTGGACTGCGCGCTCGGGACCTTGACGGTGCGGTCGTCGGCCGAATAGGCCTGGGCACCAGCCGGTTTCCGGCCCGGGATCGACATCGCCGCGGTCGGCGCGTTCGGTCCGGCGAGGTCGGCCGGGTGCTCGCCGCCACGGCTCGTGGCGTCCGGGCTGATCTGTTCCGCGCGATCGTCGCCAGGCAGGCCCTGCGAGAGGCCCGCCAGCGGCGAGGTGCCCGCCTTGGAGCCCTGCTGCGGCGCAGCGCTTTGCGCGCCCGCGCCGGGGCGCCGGACGGCGGAGTCGGGAACGGATCGTTCGCCAGGTGCCGTGCCGCCGGACTGCGCGCCCGGCGTGCGATTCACCTGTGGCGCACCCGAACCCGAAGACTGCTGTCGGCCAGGCGCGTTGCCGGGTCCGAACCCCTGCGGCCCGCCCGGGCCCGTGGGACGTCCGCCAGGAGCGGAGCCGGGCTGCCCCGCGTGCGGCGGGGTACCGGGACCACCCGCGACGCGTTGGCTGCCGGGGCCTGAGTTCTGTTGCCCGCCGGGCGTATTGCCGGGAGCGAAGGGCCTGCCGGGGCCACCTGGCGCGCCGGGAGCGCCGCCCGGACCCGATGCCGGGCGGCCGCCGAATCCGCCTTGCGGGCCGGGAGCGTTACCCGGACCCGATGCCGGGCGGCCGCCGTAACCGCCTTGCGGGCCGGGAGCGTTACCCGGACCCGACGCCGGACCGCCGCCGGGACCACTGTGCGGGCCGTGGCCACCGGGACCGCCTTGCGGGCCGGGGCCCTGGCCTGGTGCCGGACGGCCGCCGGGGGCGTCGGT
>NZ_LPNR01000002.1 GCF_019266065.1 Nocardia sp. MH4
TGAGGTTCCCCCGTTTTCACGGAGAGCTCCAACCCGTGGTCCGATAGGACCGGAAGGAGTCGATCAGTGGCAGCACCGAAGAAATATCCGGACGAGTTGAGAGCTCGAGCCGTGCGGTTGTATCGAGAGTCCGATCCCAAGCCGACGATCCGGAAGCTCGCCGAGCAACTCGGGGTGCATCACGAGGCATTGCGGAACTGGATCCGCCAAGCCGAAGCCGATGCCGGCCACCGCCACGACCGCCCGACGACCGACATGGCCGAGGAGAACAAGCAACTCCGTAAACGAGTCGCCGAGCTGGAGCGGGTCAACGCTGTATTGCGTGATGCGAGTGCGTATTTCGCCTCGGAGCTCGGCCAGACCCGGCGGTGATTGTGCGGTTCGTCAATGAATATCCGCAGCACCCGGTCGAGCTCGTATTACGGGTTCTGGGGATCGCGTCCTCGACGTATTACGGCTGGTTGCGGCAGGCGAAGGCGCCGTCACGGCGGAATCTGGTCGACCAAGAGCTCCTGGCCGAGATCGTCGATATCCATACCAGCTCCGGCGGGACTTACGGGTCGCCGCGGGTTCACGCGATGCTGGCCCGGCGCGGGTTCTCGGTCGGCCGCAAACGCGTTGAGCGGTTGATGCGGGGTGCGGGTTTGCAGGGCGCGTTCCTGCGGAAGAAGTGGCGGCTGGGCTCGACCCGACAGGATCGGCGGGCCGCCCCAGCTCCAGATCTGGTCAACCGGGACTTCACTGCCGGCGAGCCGGACCGGCTGTGGGTCGCCGATGCCACCCGCATCGTCTGCGGCGAGGGTGTGTTCTGGCTGGCCGCGGTCCGGGACGCGTTCTCGAACCGAATCGTGGGCTGGAAGTGCTCGGACCGTTGTGACACCGAGCTGGTTCTCGGCGCTCTCGAGTACGCGGTTTGGACCCGCGATGTTCGTGACGGGCAGCTCGTCCATCATTCCGACCGCGGGTCGACCTACACGGCAATCCGGTTCGCTAACCGGTTGGCAGACAACGGGATAGCGCAATCCATGGGTTCAGTCGGAGACAGCTACGACAACGCTCTCATGGAGAACTTCTTCTCCACTCTGAAGACCGAGTTGGTGTATCGGAACAGTTGGCGGACAAGGGAAGACGCCGAGAACGCCTTGTTCGCCTACATCGATGGCTGGTACAACACCCAGCGGATCCAGAAGAGGCTGGGTTGGCGGTCACCCGACGAGTACGAAGCCAGCTACCATGGCCGGGTTCCAGCCGGAACCAGGTAATTCGCTCTCCGGCTCAGCGGGGGAACCTCA
>NZ_LPNR01000004.1 GCF_019266065.1 Nocardia sp. MH4
GACGCGGACCGCGCGGCACGCCCGCGGCGGCGCCGACCGGCACCCGGGCACCGGCCGGGCCCGCGGCGCGCTTGGCCAGCACCTTCTTGGTGTGCGCGGCCACCGGGCCCCAGCGCTCCTTGATCGACACCAGCACCGGGACGGCGAGGAAGATCGACGAGTAGGCACCGACGATCATGCCGACCAGCTGCACCAGCGCGAGGTCCTTGAGCGTGCCGACACCGAGCAGCCAGACCGCGATCACCAGCATGCCGATGATCGGCAGGATGCCGATGACGGTGGTGCTGATCGAGCGCATCAACGTCTGGTTGGCGGCGAGGTTCGCCTGCTCGGCGTAGGTGCGCTTGTTCAGGTGCAGCACGCCACGGGTGTTCTCCTCGACCTTGTCGAAGACCACGACGTTGTCGTAGAGCACGTAGCCAAGGATGGTGAGCAGACCGATCACCGCGGCCGGGGTGACCTCGAACCCGACCAGCGAATAGATGCCCGCGGTGACGATCAGGTTGAAGAACAGCGACACGATCGCCGCGATCGACATGTCCCGCTCGAAGCGGATCGCGATATAGATCATCGTGAGCGCGACGAACACCCCCAGCGCGATCAGCGCCTTGTTGGTGATCTGCCCGCCCCAGGTTTCGCTGATCTCGGCGATGCTGATCGCGTTGCGGCTGACCTGGCCGTCGGAGTCCTTGGGCTGGAACGCGTCGAACAGCGCGCTCTGCACCTGCTCGGTCTGGGCCGCGTCCAGGGTCTCCGAGCGCACCTGGATGGTGGCCGAGGCCCCGGAACCGACCTTCTGCACCGACACCGGGCCGTGGCCCAGGGTCTGCGCGTAGACGTCCTCCACCTGCTGGGTGGAGATGTCGGAGGCCGGGATCTGGATGCGCGAACCGCCGGCGAAGTCGATGCCGAGGGTGAAGCCGCGCACCGCGATGCTCAGCACCGAGATCAGCAACAGGGCCGCCGCGATGCCGTAGAACAGCTTGCGGCGGCTGACGATCGGGAAACCGCCGGTGCCGGTGTAGAGCCGCTCGAAGAACCCGTGCTTCGGGGTCTGCGACGCCTCGGCCTGGTCCAGGTACACCGACTCGTCGGTGGGATGGGCGTTGGTCATCGTGACATCTCCTTCGGCCTGGCCTGGCCCGCGGCGCGTTCCCTGGCGATCTGCTGCACCGAGCCGAGACCGTTCACCGACGGCTTCGCCCAGAACGGCGAACGCGAGACGATCATCATCAGCGGCGCGGTGACCAGGTAGAGCACGATCACGTCGAGGACGGTGGTGATACCGAGGGTGAAGGCGAAGCCCTTCACCTGACCGGCGGCGAGCAGGTACAGCACGACCGAGGCGATCAGGCTGACCGTCTTACCGGACAGGTTGGTGCGCTGCGCCCTGGCCCAGCCGCGCGGCACGGCCGAGCGGAAACTGCGACCCTCGCGCATCTCGTCCTTGATGCGTTCGAAGAACACGACGAACGAGTCCGCGGTGAGACCGATACCGATGATCAGACCGGCGATGCCGGCCAGGTCGAGGGTGAACCCGATCCAGCGGCCGAGCAGCACGATGATGCCGTAGACGGCGACACCGGCCGCGATCAGCGAGAACCCGGCCAGCAGGCCGAGCATGCGGTAGACGAACAGGCAGTACAGCAGCACCGCGATCAGGCCGATCGCGCCGGCCAGCAGACCAGCCTTCAGCGAGGACAGGCCCAGCGTCGCCGAGACCGTCTCCGCCTCCGAGGTCTGGAACGACAGCGGCAGCGAGCCGTACTTGAGCGTGTTGGCCAGCTCCGCGGCGCTGTCGGCGGTGAAGCTGCCCGAGATCGAGGTGCGGCCGCCGAGCTGCGGACCCTGCTGCACCTGCGGCGCGCTGACGACCTTCGAGTCGAGCACGAACGCGACCCGCTTGTAGACGTACTCGCCGGTCAGCGCGGACCAGGCGTCCGCACCCGAGGACTTGAACTCCAGGTTCACCTCGTGGCGGGCCTGCTGGGAGTTCAGGCCGGAGGTCGCGTCGGCGATCTCCTGGCCGTCGATGCGGCTCGGGCCGAGCAGGAACACCTCGGTGCCGTCCTGCGAGCAGGTGACCAACGGCAGCGCCGGGTCGTCGTTGCCCGCCAGCGGGTCGGGCTTGGTGCAGTCCATGCTCGCCACGGCGACCTGCTGTACGGACTGGTCGGTGCTCTGCCGCAGCGCCTTGGCGTCGGCGATCTCCTTGGCCTGCTGCTGCTGGGTGGAGGTGCCACCGGGAGCCGGGGTCGGCGTCGGCGGTGCCTGCGCCGGGAACACCCGCGACTGCGGGGCCGGGGTGGTCGGCTCGCCCGCCGCCGGAGCGGTGGTCTCGCCGGGCGCGGGCGCGCTCGTGGTCGGCGTCCCGCCCTGGGCCGGCGGCACC
>NZ_LPNR01000005.1 GCF_019266065.1 Nocardia sp. MH4
GAGGGCCGCGCGGTGGGCGGCGACGAGGCCGGTGCGCAGCTCGCCGATCGGGCCGAGGGCCGAATCGGGCACCGGCGCACCGGAGTACCGCGCGCTCTCGGCGGTGGGCGCAGGCGACACTGCCCGCGCGGTGGACGTGGTGGTCAGCTGGGCCCGCGGCGCGGGCGGTGCGTCGACCGCACCGACCGGGTCGAAGGCGACGCCGTCGAAATCGAGGACTGTCATCGGGTCCACTCCCTCACCGAGGTCTGGAACTTCTCCGTCAGATCGGGCGTCGTGAGGACCGTGACGTCCGAGAACCGCTGCAGCACTGTGCCGTCGGTGGCCAGCGCGGTCGCGTCGATGCGGGCTTCGAGCCGCCCGGCGCGCGGGTTGTCGACCACCAGGACGAACGGTTCGGTGGTCGGCAGCGGGTGGTGGTAGTCGATCCGGCCGACACCCAGCGGCAGGCAGGCCGCGCCGAGCAGGCGGTGGCCGAGGACCGGCGGTCCCTGCAGGATCAGGTCGGCGGCGACGGGATCGTGCAGGCGGCCCGCGTAGGCGCCGTCGGCAACCGGGCCGGTGGGCAGGAAGCACTCCAGCACGATCGCGCTGTCGCTCTCGGAGCGGATGCCGCGCAGCCCCTGGAGCGCGGGGGCGTGGAACTGGACGGCATCGGTGTAGATCCGTCCGGCGTCGATGCCAGGACCGGCCACGATCGGCTGGGTGCCCGCCGTCTCCGGCCCCGCCGCCAGCAGCAGGGTCGCCCGGAAGTGGGCGGCCTTGTCACCGAAGACGGTGGCGCGCACCGCGGTGCGGCCGTCGACATCGGCCACCGGTTCGAGCTCGATCTCCAGCGCGGTGACCGGATGATCGAACACGAGCCCCTTGAGCACCTGGTAGTCGCGGACTCCGATCACGGTGCGGCCCGGCCGGGTTCGCTCCGCGAGGTTGATCATCGCGCCGAGCCCGAAGGTCGCGGGCAACACGATGTGCTCGCCGATCCGGTGCGCGGCGATCACGGGTTCGTCGACCAGATCGGTGACGTCGCGGCGGGCCCGCACCGGCGTCGCCGGGCGTTCGCCCGTCGACAGCGCGGTGGCCGCCCCGACCAGCAGGACCGGTTCGGGCCTGCGCGCCGTGGTGAACTGCGTGGTGAACGCGGCGGCACCGGCGGCGGGTGCGAGCAGCGGGATGCCGCGGCTGCGGAAGTGCTCGCGCAGGTCGTCGGTCACCATGCCGCCGTCCCAGGCGCCCCAGTCCAGCGCGGTGACGCGGTGGCCGGGATGCCTGCGCCGCCAGCTCACCGCGAAGCGGCACAGCGCCTCGTTCGCGGCGGCGTAGTCGGCCTGCCCGGTATTGCCGAACAGCCCGGCCACCGAGGTGAACAACACCAGATCCTTCGGCTCCCCCACCGCGGCCAGCACGGCGGCGAGACCACCGATCTTCGGACGCAGCACCCGCCCGATCGAGTCCGCCGTCTTGTCCGGGATCAGCGAGTCGGCCAGCACACCGGCGCCGTGCACGACACCGGTGACGGTGTCGCGCCACGGCGCGATCGCCGCGGCGAGGGCGGCCGCGTCGGTGGCGTCGACGGCCAGGTAGTCGGCGCGGTCGCCGAGCGTGGCCAGGGTGGCACGGATTTCGCGGATCGCGCGGATCTCCCCGCACGCCCGGTCGATGTCCTTGGGCTTGACCCCGGTGCCCGCCAGGGCCCGCACGGCGGCCGGCTTGAGGTCACCGTCGGCGACCCCCACCGCCCAGGTGGGCTCGTCGGTGAGCTGGGTCCGGCCGAGCAGGACGAAGCGCGCGTCGCTGTGCGCGGCGAGGGCGAGCACACAGGTGGCGGTGACGCCGCGCGCGCCACCGGTCACCAGCAGGACGTCGTCGGCGGTCAGCACCGACGGATCGAGTTCGGCTGCGGCACTGACGATCTCGGTGGTGACGGCGGGCTTGTGCCCGCTCGGCACCGGCGTGCGGCGGCGGCCGGAGCCGTCGACGCCGACCTCGACGGTGTCGATCGCCGCGTCGCACAGTTCCTCGAGCACGATCTGGGCCACCCGCCCCGGCGTCGCCGCGGGGGCGATGTCGAGGGCCCGGCAGAACAAGGCCGGTTCCTCCGCGGCCAGGGTCTTCACCAGACCACCCAGCCCGCCGAGCAGCGCCGGCACCGGCTCGGCGTCACCGAGCAGACCCAGGTGCCCGTCGAGCCGGGTGACGGTGACAAAGCCCGCCCGGGCGCTCGCGCCGCGCAACGCGGGCAGCACCCGGCCGCCGACCAGGATCGCCTCGGTGAGGACGCGTTCGGCCTGCTCCCATTCCGACGCGACACCGGCCACGACCACGCAGACGTCCGCCGGTCCGGTCACGGCGTCGGCCGCGCCGACCCGCTGCACGCTCCAGCTGCGTTCGCGCAGTGCCTCTTCGATCGCCTCGCCGTCGGTCTCGGCGGATTCGTCCAGGCAGACCACCAGTGCGCGACCCGCCGGGCGATACGGATCGACCGCGAGATCGACCGGCGCCAGCTCGACGAGTTCGACGACGTGCCGCGGCGTTTCGGCCGCGGCCTCAGCTTTTGGGTGGACATCACCCCCGGCCAGCTCGGCCACGATCTGATCCAGCGACCGCAGGGTGCCGAGTTGCTCGGGTCCGAGGCTGGGCAGATTCGGAAACCGTTCCTGCAGAGCGCCGATCACCTGGACCCGCTTGATCGAGTCCACGCCCAGATCCGCTTCCAGATCCATGGTCGGGTCGACCATCTCGACCGGGTAGCCGGTTTTGTCGGCGACGACTTCCCGCAGCGCCTGCCGCAGGGTGTCGGCGCTGGTGGCGTCGTCGGCCGGGGCGGCCTCGCTGGTCACGGGGACGTCGGGCGCGGCGGAAGTGGCGTCCGCGCCGGCCAGCAGATCCGCGATCTGGTCCAGAGTGCGCAGGGTGCCCAGTTGCTCGGGGCCGAGGCTGGGTAGCGACGGGAAGCGTTCCTGGAGTGCGCCGATGACCTGGACGCGCTTGATCGAGTCGACGCCGAGGTCGGCTTCCAGATCCATGGTCGGGTCGACCATCTCGACCGGGTAGCCGGTCTTGTCGGCCACGACCTCGCGCAGTGCCGCGCGGACGGCGTCACCGGTGACCGCACCAGCCGAAGCCGCGGGCTGCGGGGCGACGGCGGCCGGAGCGGCCTGCGCGGCAACCGGCGGTGTGGCGACCGCAGGAGCGGCCTGCGGCGCGATGGCAGTCGGAACCGCCTGGGCGACCGACCCGTTCGTGGCGGGCACGGACTGGGCGGCGTGCCCGTTGGTCGGCGCGGGAGCCTGGGCGGCGATCGCGGGTACGGCGGGCGCGGCGGTGATCGC
>NZ_LPNR01000006.1 GCF_019266065.1 Nocardia sp. MH4
TCCGCCGCCCGCGCGCACCGTCCCGCCGCCCTTGGCGGCACGCGCCGCCCAGCCGCCGTCGACGTCCTTGCCGGCGACCTTCTTCTCGTCCCGGGGCGTCGTGCCGCCGCGGGCGTCGGCTTCCCGGCGGCGCCGGCGATCGGAGGCGCTCATCCGATCACCTGACCCGGTGCCAGGCGCGCGCCGCGGGCCCAGTCGAGGGCGTTCATCATCTTCTTACCGGGTGGCTGGACCTGCCCGAGCCGGATCGCTGTGGTCGACGTACCGACGAAGACGCCGGACTTGCGCACCTCGATCTCGCTTTCGGGCAAGGTTTCCTCCACCATCTCGACCGGGCCCAGTTTGAGCCGCAGTCCGTTCATCTCGGTCCACGCGCCGGGCGCCGGGGTGACGGCCCTGATGCGGCGGTGGATGGCCAGTGCGGGCTCGTCGAACCGGATCCGGCCCGCTTCCACGGTCACCTTGGGCGCGTAGGACACGCCGTCGGCGGATTGCGGAATCGCTTGCAGCGTCCCGTCTTCCACTCCGTCGAGGGTCCGCTCCAGCAGGACCGCGCCGCCCTCGGCCAGCCGACCGAGCAGCTCGCCCGCGGTGTCGGTGACGTTGATCTTCTCGGTCATCACGCCGTACACCGGGCCGGTGTCGAGCCCGGCCTCGATGCGGAAGGTCGACGCGCCGGTCATGTCGTCACCGGCGTCGATCGCCGCCTGCACCGGTGCCGCGCCGCGCCAGGCGGGCAGCAGCGAGAAGTGCAGGTTGATCCAGCCGTGGGCGGGAATATCGAGCACCTGCTGGGGCAGCAGCGCACCGTAGGCGACCACGGGGCAGCAGTCCGGCGCGAGCTCGGTCAGCGCGGCGACGAACTCGGGGTCGGCCGGCTTGCGGGGGGTGAGTACCGGAATGCCGTGCTCGTCGGCGAGCTGACCGACCGGCGAGCGCAGCAGCTTGCGACCGCGACCGGCGACGGCGTCGGGCCGGGTGACCACGGCGATCACCTCGTGCCGATCGCTGTCGATGAGCCGCCGCAGCGACGGCACCGCGGGTTCGGGGGTGCCTGCGAAGACGACGCGCATCAGCGGCCACCGCCGACACCGCTGGACTCACGCACGGTGACGCCGTTGCGGAACCAGTCGGATTCGCGGATGGTCCGCATCGCGTCCTTCCGGTCGCCGGGCTCGAGCTTGCTGACGAACAGCACGCCGTCGAGGTGATCGGTCTCGTGCTGCACACACCGCGCGAGCAGCCCCTCGGCCTCGAATTCGACCGGCGCACCGGCGCTGTCGACGCCGGAGACCTCGACCCGCAACGCCCGGCGCACGTCGTAACGCACGCCGGGGATCGACAGGCAGCCTTCCGGCCCGACCTGCTCCTCGTCGCCGATCGCCGACCATTGCGGGTTCACCACGTGGCCCGCGGCGTCGCCGGTGTCGTAGACGAACACCCGCAGCCCGACCCCGATCTGCGGCGCCGCCATCCCGACCCCGCCGTCGTCGTGCATGGTCTCGGTGAGATCGGCGATGAGCTGACCGAGTTCGGCACCGAACTCGGTGACCGCATCCGCACGGGAACGCAGAATCGGATCGCCGAACAGGCGAACGGGCTGAATGGTCACGCGGCGGCTCCCGGCTGGACGAAGTGCGGTCGTCCCATTCTAGTGACCGCGGCCGATGCTCCCGCCCGGCGTGGTCGTCAGGAGTTCCCGGCGATGATCACCTGGGGAATGCCGGTGCCGAGCGCGACCGGTGTGCACACGGGCGCCGGCGCGTGGGCCGGATCCAGCACCCGCAGCAGCAGCTGCTGCACGAACGGGTCGTAGACCATGTGGAAGTGTCCGGTCAGGTCGTCGGCGCACAGATCCTGCAGGACCAGGTTCTCCGCGCCCGGGCCGTGCAGGGCGATGTTGTCGAAGGGCTGGATCATCTCGTCCACCCGGCTGCCGACGGTGACGTAGCGGACGCCGGGCACGGTGTCGCCGCCCGCGTTGAGCTCGACCATGAGCGGCTCGCCCTGCGCCTGCTGGACCGCCGCCGTCGAGGTGACCTCGGCGAAGACGTCCATCATCCCGGGCACCGCCTGCCCCACCGGGACCAGGCCGTACATGACGCCGCCGTAGCTGGGCGAGGCGAGGCCGACCCAGGTGCCGACCTTCGCCGCCCCGCCGAGCTTGTTGACGTAGTAGCGGCTGACCGTGGCGCCCTGGGAGAAGCCGACCAGGTCGACCTTCGTGGTCCCGGTGACCGCCAGCACGTCGTCGACGAACGCGGCGAGCTGGGCGAAGCTGACCCGCATGTCCTCGGTGCCGTAGGTGTCGGCGCCCGGCGCGCCGCCGTAGTTGAGCGCGAACACGCACATGCCCGCGTCCACGAGCTGCGGACCGATACCCGCCCAATCGGAGTACGCGCTCGAGTCGGTACCGTGCACGAGCACCACCGGACGCGGATGGTCGGCGGTCGGCTTACAGCCGAAGTTGTTGACCCCCAACGGAACCGCGGTGGGATGCGTGTCGAGGTAGCGGGCGGCGGCGAGATGGTCGGTTTGCCGGGGACCCGGCTCGTTCGGCACCAGGGCGGGCCGGTATCCGGCCGGTTCGGCGGCGGCGGGCGAGGTCAGCGTCGCCGCGAACACCGCGGCCACGGCTAAGGCGATCGCGCCCGTTCGTCGCCTTTGTGCCGTTCCCCAAACCCACCTGCGCCGCGGCTGTTCCATATCCCAAAGAATTACACCGTCCGCACAGGTTTCGCACCCCCGAGAAGAGGGAATGAGTGCCCTGAATTATCGGGGGTCGTCCCCGGGCGTGACATCGTCCTCGGCGAGGATCCGATACAGCGCCCGCCGGGTCTCGGTGAGCACCTCGGCGGCCTTGGCCGCCTGCTCCGCCGTCCCGACCTGGGCGACCTGACCGACCGCGCCCATGACCTGCCCGACCAGGCCGCGCAGATCCAGCGCCTGGGCGCCGACGTCCTGCTTGACCTCGGCCCACGGGTCACCGAGTTCCTCGCGATTGGCCTCGACATAGGCCTTGCCCTCGCCGGTGAGCTGGGCGGTCTTGCGACCGGCCACCTTCTCGATGAGCACCAGTCCCTCGTCCTCCAACTGGGCCAGGGCGGGGTAGATCGACCCCGGGCTCGGACGCCAGATGTCGTCGCTGCGCTCGCGGATCTGCTGGATCAGCTCGTAGCCGTGCATGGGCCGCTCGACGAGCAGCAGCAGCACCGCGGCGCGCACGTCACCGCGCCTGCCCCGGCCGCCGCGGCCGCGTCCACGACCGAAGCCGGGACCGAAACCCGGGCCGAACCCGGGGCCGAAGCCCGGCCCGAACTCGGGACCGTGCCCGTGTCGCCCGCCCCGGCGGAACTGCCGCCGATCGGGACCGAATTCCGCGGGGCCGGGTCCACGACCGCGACCGAAGTGTCCGAATTCTCGATTCTCTGCGTTGTGCATGACAGCCTCCTCAGGCTCTCTCGCTGCCCTTGACGTTATCGACGATATATCGGCAATGCATCGAGCGCAAGGGGTCCTCTGAAATCACCATGACGGAGCCGCGCAGGCCGATGCGCCTGGCCGAACTGGTCGCCTCGCTGTCGCCGGCCACCGACCTCGGCCTGGGCCAGCCACAGGAGCACGTCTTGCGTCAGACCGTGCCGGCCACCCGGCTCGCCACCGCCGCGGGTCTGTCCGACGCCGATCGTGCTGCCGCGTACTACGTTTCACTGCTGGCGTGGGTCGGTTGCGTCGCGGACTCCCCCGAGATGGCGCGCTGGTTCGGCGATGCCCTGCGGATCAGGGCCGACAGCTACCGGATCGACAAGACCGGGCTGCCGATGCTGACCTTCCTGCTCGGCCACCTCGCCGCAACCGGCTCACCGCTGCACCGGATCTCGGTGGCGAGCCGGTTCCTCGCCGACATCGCCGAGCGCCTCGAGCTGCCCGCCGCGGTCCGCACCGCGCTACCGCAGGCCTTCGAGCGCTGGGACGGCCACGGCGTGCCGTCGGGTCTACGCGGCGACGGGATCATCCCGGTGATGCGGGTGGTCCACATCGCCGACGACGCCGAGGTCCACGCCCGGATGGGTGGTGTCGAAGCCGCCGTGCGCATGTTGCGCTCGCGCAGCGGCACCGAGTTCGACCCGGAACTGGTCGAGTTGTGCGTCCGCGACGACGGCGCGCTACTGGACGGACTGGATCGGGTCGACGCCTGGCAGCACGTCATCGACGGCTGCGCCGCGCTCGACAGACCCCTCCCCGAGACCGAACTCACCGATGTGCTCACGGTGTTCGCCGACTACGCCGACGCGAAAGCCACCTAGTTCCTCGGCCATTCGCGCGCCGTCGCCGATCTGGCCGCCGCGGCGGCCCGCGAATACGGACTCCCCGCCGACCAGGTGACCACGCTGCGCCGGGCCGGGCTGGTGTGCCGGCTCGGTACCATCGGCGTCTCGACCGGCATCTGGAACAAGCCCGGACCCCTGACCGCGAGCGAACGCGAACGCATGGTCCCCTACCTCACCGAACGCGTCCTGGCCCGCAGCCCCCACCTGGCGGTGCTCGCGGGACCGGCCGCGATGGTCTACGAGCGGATGGACGGCTCCGGCTATCCGCGCGGGCTCACCGGCTCGATGCTGCCGCCGACCGCCCGGCTGCTGGGCGCCGCGCAGATGGCGCGCGCCCTCGCCGAGGACCGCCCGCACCGCCGGGCCGCCGATCCCGACGAGCGGGCGCGGATCCTGCGCGCCGAGGTGACAG
>NZ_LPNR01000007.1 GCF_019266065.1 Nocardia sp. MH4
ACGCCCCTCGGCCACGGAGCGGGGTCCGGCGCACCGGCCGGCTCAGCCGGCACGGCCCAGCTCACAGGCACAGGCCAGGCCGCTGGGGCGGGCCGGACCGACGGTGGCGAGTCGGGGTCGATCGGCCTCCGCGGCGCGGCGGCTGGTCCGGTGCCGCAGCCGGGCACCGGGGGAGCCGTGGCCGGCGAGGCCGGTTCGGCAACCTCTCCGGTAGCCAGGGAAGGCGCGTTCAAGCCGCTGGCGCGTACCGGGCGCACCCAGCTCGACCGCGCGGCCCTGGAATCACTGGCCCAGGGTGCGATCACCGAGGTGTTCGGACCCGGCCATCAGCGCGACGGTGTCGCGGTGGCCGCACGGCTCGCTGCCGGGGAACCGCTGGCGCTCACCGAGATCGCCTCGATCGAGCTCTACGGCGGAACCGGCGACGGTCGCGTGGTCGCCCACTACGACGGCGCGTTCGGCGCGGCCGCGCGTCAGGCCGCCGAGGTGTTCGCTCTGTTCACCGGTATGCACCTGTGTCTGTCGGGCAGCACACTGACCGGTGCCACCCCGGCGGTGTCCGGCGCGGCCCGCGGGACGCTCGAACTCGTCGTCACCGGCCTGGATCTCGTGCCCCGCCCGCACGTCGTGGCCACCGCGAGTGTCAGCGGTGGCGAGGCGAGCGTGGCGGTCCAGGTCACCGTCGCCGAACCCTCCGGCGCCGACGTCGGCCCGGGCCGGGCCGTGCCGGGCCTGCTGCTCAACGAGTTCCACATGACGCACCTGGCCCGCGGTGATCAGGCGATCGCGATGGGCCCGGAGTTCGCGGAGTACACCGGTGTGCGTGCGACCCGCCTGCCCACCGGCGGCCTGCTCCTGGTCGACCGGGTCCGCGACTTCGACGGTGCCCGAGGCACGCTCGACGCCGCGTCCTACACCACCGAGTACGACTCGCCCGCCGACTCCTGGTACTACGCCGACACGGCCAACGACTCCATGCCGCACTTCGTGTACATGGAGACCTCGCTGCAGGCCGCGCTGCTCATGGGTTACTACGCCGGGCCGACGCTGACCCAGCCGGGCGTCACTCTGAGCCTGCGCAATCTCGGCGGCACGGCCACCGTACTGCGCCAGGTCGACCTGCGCGACCGCACGATCGAGCAGTCCTCGCGGATGCTGTCGACGACGATCCTGCCCGGGTCCTCGCTGCAGACCTTCGACTACACGCTCAGCGTCGACGGTGAGCCGTTCTACACCGGCGAGACCATGTTCGGGTACTTCAGCGACGAGGCGCTGGCGAACCAGACCGGCCTGGACGCGGGCCGTCCCGCCCCGTCCTGGCTGGCCGAGCACCCGCGGGCCCAGGTCAGGACGATCGACGTGGCCGCCCGCCGCGCCGATCCGTCCGCACCGCTGTGCTCGCGCGGCACGCTGGCCCTGATCGACCGGATCGACGTGGTCGACGGCGGCGGCGAACACGGTGCGGGATACCTGCATTCGCTGCGCGCCATCGACCCCGACGACTGGTTCTTCGCCCGCCACTTCCACCTCGACCCGGTCATCCCCGGTTCGCTCGGCGTGGAATCGGTGATCCACGCCGTGCAGGAATGGCTCGTCGACGCAGGCCACGCCGCGGGCATGGCCGATCCGGTGTTCCGTATCCCCGCCGACATCCCGTTCAGCTGGCGCTATCGCGGCCAGTTCCTGCCCACCGACGGCACCGTCGAACTCGAGGCGCACATCAAGGAACTGCGCCGTGGTCCGCACGGGGTGACGGCGGTGGTGGACGGTTCGCTGTGGAAGCCGGGCCTGCGGATCTACGAAGTCACCGATCTGGCCGTCGAACTCGTCGATCGGAGGGCGTGATGACCACGATGCGCACCGCGGTGGCGAACACCGCCGAGGAGATCACCGCGCTGCTGCTCGATCTGGACGCCCCCGTCTGGATCGTCCGCACCGCGGACGGGGTCGGCGCCACCGCCGACCAGGCCGTGGCGGCCGGAGCCCAGGTGCTCGCCGCCGTCGCGCCGCTGCCGCCGCAACGGCTCGGCGACAGCGCGTTCCGCGCCGCGCACGGGGTCAGGGCGGCGTATGCCGCGGGCGCCATGGCCAATGGCATCGCCTCACCCGCCCTGGTGAAAGCCATGGCGCGCAACGGCTATCTGGCCGCCTACGGCGCGGCCGGAGTCCCGCCCGCCGCGGTCGACGCGGCGCTGGGCGAGCTGGCCCGGGAGCTGGGCGGACAGCCGTTCGCCTGCAACCTCATCCACAGTCCCAGCGAGCCCGCGCTGGAACGCGCCATCGTCGAGGCCTGCCTGCGCCACGACGTGCGCTGCGTGGAGGCCTCGGCCTTCATGGATCTCACCGCCGAGGTCGTGCGGTACCGGGCCGCCGGCCTCACGGTGGACCGGCAGGGCGGCATCGCGATCGGGCACCGGGTGATCGCCAAGGTGTCCCGGGTCGAGGTGGCCGAGCTGTTCCTGCGGCCCGCGCCCGCGCGGCTGTTGAGCGAGCTCGTCGCGGCGGGCCGGATCACCGCCGAGCAGGCCCGCCTCGCCGAGCGGGTGCCGATGGCCGACGACATCACCGCCGAGGCCGATTCCGGCGGCCACACCGACCGCCGACCGCTCACGGTCCTGCTGCCCGAACTGATCGCGGCCCGGGATCGCCTGGCCGCCACCGTGACCGGGGCCGACCGGGTGCGCATCGGCGCCGCGGGCGGGATCGGCACCCCCGATGCCGTCGCGGCCGCCTTCGGGCTCGGCGCGGCCTATGTGGTGACGGGGTCGGTCAACCAGTCGGCCGTCGAGGCGGCGCAATGCGGCGCCACCAAGACCTTGCTGGCCAGGGCCGAATTCGCCGACTGCGCCATGTCGCCGTCCTCGGACATGTTCGAACTCGGCGTGCAGGTCCAGGTGCTGCGGCGCGGCACCATGTTCGCCGCCCGCGCCCAGCGGCTCTACGACGCCTACCGCGCCTACGACGGTCTCGACGCTCTGCCCGCGACGCTGCGCGCCGAGCTCGAGTCCAGCCTGTTCCGCAGGCCGCTCGACGAGGTGTGGCAGGAGTGCGTGCAGTACTTCACCGAACGCGACCCGGCCCAGCTCGCCGGCGCCGAACAGGACCCGAAGGCGAAGATGGCGCTGGTGTTCCGCTGGTACCTCGGCCTGTCCTCGGGCTGGAGCATCCGCGGCGAGTCCGACCGGGTCGCCGACTACCAGATCTGGTGCGGGCCCGCGATGGGCGCCTTCAACACCTGGGCGGCGGGCACCTACCTGGCCGCGCCGGAGAACCGCGCCGTCGCCGACATCGCGGGACAGCTGCTGTTCGGCGCCGCCTACCTGACCCGCGTCGCCCAGCTGCGGACAGCGGGTGTCCGGCTGCCCGCGGCCAGTGCCCGATACGTCCCACGCCCGCTGGAGGACCGATGACCATCGTCGAGACCGGAACCGCCACCACCGGCACCGCCTGGATGCTGTGCCCGGCCTGCGGGACGGTGATCTACGTCAAACGCTACGACCGGGCCGACCGGGTCTGCCCCGAATGCGACGACCACGGCATGCTCACCGCCGATCAGCGCATCGACCAACTGCTGGACGAGGATTCGGCCCGGCCGATCGTCACCGCGGCCACCGTCACCGATCCGCTGGGATTCGTCGACACCCGCCCGTACCCCGAGCGGGCCGAGCAGGCGCGCCGGGCGACCGGGCTGCCCGAGGCGATCCGCTGCGTGCGCGGCACCCTCGACGGCACGCCGATCGTGCTGGCGGTCATGGACTTCCGCTTCCTCGGCGGCAGTCTCGGCAGCGCGGTGGGCGAGGCGGTCACCGCCGCCGCCGAGGCGGCGCTGGCCGACCGCGCGCCCCTGGTGATCGTCACCGCCTCCGGTGGCGCGCGCATGCAGGAGGGCATTCTCGCGCTCATGCAGATGGCCAAGACCAGCCGCGCGCTGCGCCGTCTCGACGACGCGGGCGTGCTGACCGTCTCGATCATCACCGACCCGACCTACGGCGGTGTGGCCGCCTCCTTCGCCACCGCCACCGACATCATCATCGCCGAACCCGGCGCGCGCCTCGGCTTCGCGGGCCCACGAGTGATCCAGCAGACCATCGGCCAGACCCTGCCCGCCGGCTTCCAGACCGCCGAGTTCCTGCTCGACCACGGCATCGTCGACATGATCTGCCACCGTTCGGCACTGCGCGCCCGGCTGTCACGGTTGGTCGCGATGACCACTCGCCCGTCGCGCCGCACCGAGCCCGCCGACACCGACGCCGTCATCACCGACCCGGCCGTGCTCGCCGCCCGCGGATCCTGGGACTGCGTGCGCGCGGCGCGCCAGCTGGGCAGGCCGACCACCCTGGACTACCTGGCTGCCGCCTTCGACGATTTCGTCGAGCTGCACGGCGACCGGATGTCGGCCGACTGCCCGGCCATGATCGCGGGCCTGGCCCGTCTCGACGGCCTGCCGGTTGTGGTGGTCGGGACCCAGAAGGGCCACACCGGCGCCGAACTGACCGAACGCAACTACGGCATGCCGACCCCGGCGGGCTACCGCAAGGCCGCCCGGGTGATGCGGCTGGCCGCCAAGCTCGGTCGCCCAGTCGTCGCGCTGGTCGACACCGCGGGCGCCTACCCCGGCATCGAGGCCGAGGAGCAGGGTCAGGCCGTGGCCATCGCCGAGTCGCTGAAACTGCTGGCCGGACTGCCCGTTCCGGTGGTCACCGTGATCACCGGCGAGGGCGGCAGCGGGGGAGCGCTCGCGCTCGCGCTGGCCGACCGGGTGCTGGTGTGCGAGAACGCGGTCTACTCGGTGATCAGCCCGGAAGGCTGCGCCGCCATCCTCTGGAAGGACCCGGCCGCCGCGCCGCGCGCGGCCGCCGCCCTGCGCGTCGAAGCGGCCGCCCTGCTCGAATTGGGCATCGCCGACGCGGTCGTTCCCGAGCCGGCGGGCGGGGCCGATCGCGATCCCGTCGGCGCGGCCGCGCTGCTTT
>NZ_LPNR01000008.1 GCF_019266065.1 Nocardia sp. MH4
GAAACGCCCGGTCCCATTCCGAACCCGGAAGCTAAGGCCACCTGCGCCGATGGTACTGCACTCGACAGGGTGTGGGAGAGTAGGACACCGCCGGAACATCACTGCGAAAGGCCCTCCAACTACGGTTGGAGGGCCTTTTTGCGTTCGCGTCCTGGGGCCCGTGCGCCGGATTCGGGGACTACCGTGGAAGCTATGGCGACCACGAGGATCGGCACGCACATCAACGCGCCTCGCTCGACTGTGTATCGACTGCTGCTCGAGGCGGACGCGGTGACGCAGTGGATGATGCCGGACGGCATGAGCTGCGAAGTACACCGGTTCGAGCCCGAGGCCGGCGGCTCCTTCTCGATCACCGTGACCAACGACGAACCCTCCCCGTCGGGCATAGCTGAGCTCCAGCACGACGCCTACTACGGACGGTTCCTGTCCTTGGTTCCGGATGAGCGGGTGGTGGAGGTGATGGAGTTCGTCACCGGCAGGCCGGATATGGAGGGCGCGCAGTCCATCACGTTCTCCCTGAGCGACGCCGCCGGAGGCGGCACCGACCTGGAGGTGCTGCACGAGGACGTGCCCCAGGGGCTGACAGCGGCCGACAACGAGACGCACTGGCGGATGGGGCTGCGCAAACTCGCCGCCCTGGCCGAGCGCGGCACGGTCGACTGACCGGCCGCACCCGGCCGGTGGTCAGCGCACCGCGTCGTCGGCGCGCGGGGTGATGGTCGAGGCGGGGACCAGGTTCCACGCTTCGAGCTGCTTGCGGATCTGCTCGGCGGCGTCGATATTGAGCGGGCCGCTGGTCCACAGCGCGTACGGCAGGTTGAAGAACCGGCTGTCGCGGACGGCGCGCAGCCCGTTGATGCCGGGCTTGCCGCGCAGCAGTTCCACCTTCTGTGCGTAGCTCTGGCCGGGGTAGTCGACGAACATGATCGCGTCCGGGTCCGCGGCGGCCAGACGTTCCCACGAGACCTTGGTCCAGGTGTCGGCGACATCGTCGAGGACGTTGCGGGCGCCCGCGGCGTCGAGGATCGCCTGGGGCGCCCCGAACGTGCCGCTGGAGTAGATGGTGTCGGTGCCGCTGTCGAACAGGAAGACCGTCGGTGCCTTCGCCGGTTTCGGGGCGGCGGTGAGAGCGGCGAGCCTGCGATCGAGGTCGGCGGTGACCTCGGCCGCGCGGTCGGTGCGACCGGTGATCGCGCCCAGATCAGTGAGATCGGTGCGCAGGGCGGTCCAGGGTTCGACGGTGCCGCGTGCGGCAGCGCCGTCCTGCTGGCGGCAGCTCTCGGTGAGGACGTAGGCCGCCACCCCGTCCTTCTGGAGGGAGGCGGGGGTGAGGTTGCTCGCCTCGTCGTAGCCGTAGCTCCAGCCGGCGACCATGACGTCCGGGCGCTGGGCGAGGACGGTTTCGCGCGACGGGTACTCGGGGGCGACCGAGGTCAGCCCGTCGACGACGGCCGCACCGTAGTGCCTGCGCAGGGTGTCGGCGTCGCGCTGGATGCTCGACACCGCGGCCACCTGGTCCTGGGCGCCGAGCGCCAGGACCATCGAGACGAGGTTGCCGTCGTTGACGAACAGCCGTTGGGCGGGTGCGGGGAAACGGGTGTCCTTGCCGCAGTTGCGCACCGTGATGGTCGACGCGGTGTCCGCCGAGGTGCCGGTGCAGGCCGCCAGGACGGCGGCGAGGGCGGTGGTGGCCAGGATTCGGCCGGTGTTCTTCATCAGCGCGCCTTTCGCGGGGTGATCAACAGATGGTCCTCGCCGGTGACCGGGTGCCGGACTCGGGTGGCGTCCACGCCGAACACCTCGGCGACGACGTCGGGGGTCAGTGCCTCGGCGGGCGGTGCCGGTGGGCGGGCGATGCCGTTGTGCAGCACGATGATCCGATCGCAGTAGCGGTCGGCCAGCGACAGATCGTGCAGGGCGGCGACGACGGTGCGGCGCAGTCCACGGACCAGGCCGAGGAGCTCGAGTTGATGGGTGACATCGAGGTGGTTGGTCGGCTCGTCCAGCAACAGGACCGGGGTGTCCTGGAGCAGGGCTCTGGCCAGCAGCACCCGCTGCCGCTCGCCACCCGACAACCGGTGCACCGGGCGGTCGGCGAAACCCGAAAGGTCGACCGCCGCCAGTGCTTCCAGCACCTGCTGCCGCTCGCGCGGCGCGCCGAGACCCCACGGCGGCAAGTAGGGTGTCAAGCCCAGTGCGACCACTTCGCCGACGAGCATGTCGGCGGGCGGGCTCTCGTCCTGGGCCACCAGTGCCACCGCGGTCGCCCGCTGTCGTGGTCGCAGCTCGTGCAGCACTCGGCCCTCGACGAGCACGCGGCCGCGCGCGGGCTTGCCGATACCGGCCAGCGTTCGCAGCAGCGTCGTTTTGCCGCTGCCGTTGGGGCCGACGATGCCGATTGTCTCGCCGGGCGCGATCGAGAAGTCCACGTCGGCAACGATGTTCCGCCGGCCGACGGCGCACGTCAGTTCGAATGCTCGCACCGCTGCGGGCGGCGCGGGGTCGGGGCGGGCCATGCTGTCGACCCTCGCGGGGGATTCGGGGGTGTCGGCGCCACCGTGCTCTGTGCCGCGCACCCCGTCGCCGAGGAGATCGTCGGTCACCGTTCGAGGGATGTGGTCGCGGGCTTCGCCGGGATCGTCGGCCGCGGTGCGTGCGTCGGACCGGTTGTCGTCGCGATGCGCATCGGCGGAATCGGCCGAGGGGGCACCCTGCTCGTCCGGCTCGGTGCCGGCGCACGGCGCCGAACGGGGAGCGGGGTGTTCGTGCGTGGTCATGACGCGCCGAACCGGTAGCGCCTGCGGCCCATCAGGAGCAGGAAGGTGGGGGCACCGATCAAGCCGGTGAGGACCCCGACGGGGATCTCGGTGGGGCGCACCAGGACCCGGGTCGCGGCATCGGCGATCACGAGGAACAGCGCGCCGCACAGGGCACAGGCGGGGAGGAGGTCGCGGTGGCGTGGGCCGACGATCATGCGCGCGGCATGGGGAACGACGAGGCCGACGAAGCCGATCCCGCCCGACACCGCCACCAGCACACCGACGAGAACCGCCAGCAGCACGAACAATCCGAGGCGCAGTTCCTTCACCGGGACGCCGATCGAGGACGCGGTGGTCGCGCCGAGGGTGAGCGCGTCGAGCCAGCCGGCGATGGACAGCAGGACACCACCCGCGAGGAGCACGACGACCAGCGGCAGCGCGAGTGTCGTCCAGTCCGCCCCGGCCAGGCTCCCGAGCAGCCAGAACAACACCGACTGCGCGGCGGCGGGATCGGTACTGCGGAAGACCAGATAGCTGCTGAACGCGGCGAAGGCCGAGCCGAGCACGGTGCCGGTGAGGACCAGCCGCAGCGGGGTCAGTCCGCCCTGGGCGAAGGCGACGAGCAAGACGAGCGTCGCCGCGCCGAACGCGCCGGCCAGCGCGCCGCCCGACAGCGCCCAGATGCCCGCGCCCGCGAACAGGCCCGAGGTGATCACCGCGGCCGCGCCCACGCCCGCGCCGGAGGAGACGCCGAGCAGGTAGGGATCGGCGAGGGGATTGCGGACCAGGGTCTGCATCGCCGCGCCCGCCAGCGCGAGACCGGCGCCGACCACGGCGGCCAGGACCGTGCGGGGCACCCGGAGCTGCCAGACGATGGTGTCGATGCCGAGATCGGTGGGTGTGGTCCCGGTCAGGCGGGCGCCCAGGGTGTCGAGCACCGCGGACACGGGGACGATCTCGGCGCCGAAGCCGGTCGCGCCGATCATGGCGGCCAGCAACAGCGTCCCGAGCAGGGGGAACGCGAGCGATGTCCGGGCACGGATCATCGCGGTATCTCCAGAGGCAAGGCGCGGCCCTTTCAGAGGGTGCCCGGCGAGGGAGGTCTGACTTTCGCCGCGAGGCGATCACAGTGGCGCGACCGTTCCGGAGTTGCACCGGATTCCCGCACCCGCCGGGGATGACGACCGAACTCTAGCGTGGCACCCGGTGCCAGCGGTCTACCGGGGGACCGGCCGGTAGACCGGTCTTCCAATCACGCTAAGGCTAATGCTATTCGGGAAAACCCCGGATTGATTCAATCCCTCTATGCACCGACCGAATACGTTCCTGCCCGGCCTGCGAGGCCGTGCCACCGCCGCGCTTCTCGCGGTGGCCACCGTTGCGACGCTCGGCCTGAGCGGATGCTCGAACGGCAGCGACGCACCGGTCGGCACCCCGGACGCGCCCCTGCCGACCGAGGTTCCCGCGGGCACCACGCTCGTCGTGGCCGACCAGCAGGAGCGGCTGCAATCCGCGCTGCGGCTGTCCGGTGAGCTGGACAAGCTGCCGTTCAAGATCGAATTCGCCAACTTCGTCGGTGGCCCGGCCATTCTCGAGGCCTTCCGGGCCGGTGCCGCCGATGTGGGTCAGGTCGGCGACGTGCCGCCGATCCACGCGCTGGCCGCCGGTCAGGACGTGCCGATCGTCGGTTCGTATCAGACCAACCCGCAGGCGTTGAAACTGGCTGTCGCGCCGGGCCGTTCGATCAGCAAGCTCGCCGACCTGAAGGGCAAGAAGATCGCCTATGCCGAGGGCACCGCGCAGCAGGCGGCCGTGCTCAAGGCGCTCACCAAGGCGGGGCTGAAGCCCACCGACGTGCAACTGGTCCGACTGCAGCTCGCGGAGTTCCTCGATGCCGTGCGCACCGGTCAGGTCGACGTGGCGCCGCTGATCGAGCCCAACGTCACCCGGCTGCTGCGCACCCAGGGCGCCTCGGTGATCCCCGATTCGGAGACGACCGGGATCTACAGCGGCCTGGCCTACCTCTACGCGCGCCGCGCCGTCGTCCAGGACCCGGCCAAGGCCGCCGCCACCCGCGCCCTCGTCGGCGCGTTCGTCCGGGCCTGGCACTGGACCAACACCCACCGCGAGGAGTGGGCGACCAAGTACTACGTCGACAGTCAGAAGGTCAGTGCCGACGACGCCGAGCGGATCGTCGAATCGCTGGGCACCTACACCTTCCCGCACCTGGACCAGCAGCTGGTCGCCCGGCAGCAGACCACCATCGACGCGATCGACGCCGTCGGCGAGCTGCCGAAGAAGATCAGGGCCTCCGACGGCTTCGACCTGCGCTTCGACGCCGCGGTCACCGAAGCGGTCACCGCCGGCGGGGCGGCGTTCGCGCCGGCGGCGGGCTGATGGCCACCCTCGACGCCGGGGTGCTGCGGCGGATCCGCAGTACCCCGGCGCCGGTCGCGGCGCTCGCGCCACGCGGGCGGGGCAGGCGCACA
>NZ_LPNR01000009.1 GCF_019266065.1 Nocardia sp. MH4
GCCGCCACCGGCGCGACGCCGATCGACCCGGTGCGCGGGCAGCTCGCCCTGCGCGCCGCCACCGCGATCCTCGGCGCCGCCGGATGACCCGGCCCGGAGCGCGGGCGGCAAGCCCGCTGCCACAGCACCGCCCGCTCGATCACCAGGAGCAGCCCGCATGACCGATATCGACGACAACCATTCGCGCCGTTGGCGTCTCGTTCTCGGGCAGGCCGCGCAGGAACAGCTCGGCGGCCTGTCCTCGGGCCCCGACCAGGCGATGGACCAGGCCCTCGGCGCCCTCTACAACACCGGCGAGGCCGGCGGATCGACGAAGCGGTCCGGCGGACTCGGCGGTTCGGCGCCCCGGGTGGCGCGCTGGCTCGGCGACATCCGCACCTACTTCCCCGCGACCGTGGTCGAGGTGATGCAGCGCGATGCCGTGCAGCGGCTCAACCTCACCCAGCTGCTGCTCGAACCCGAACTGCTGGAATCGGTGGAACCCGATGTGCACCTGGTGGGGACGCTGCTCGGCTTGAACCGGGTGATGCCGGAGACCACCAAGGCCACCGCCCGGATGGTGGTCGAGAAGGTGGTGCGCGAGATCGAGCAGCGCATCGCGGCCAAGACCGTCGCCGCGGTCACCGGCGCGATCAATCGCTCGGCCCG
The DNA here is from genome assembly GCF_019266065.1 of Nocardia sp. MH4. Lineage (GTDB taxonomy): Bacteria > Actinomycetota > Actinomycetes > Mycobacteriales > Mycobacteriaceae > Nocardia > Nocardia canadensis. The sequence goes on from NZ_LPNR01000009.1 coordinate 649, forward strand.
CACCCACCGCCCGAAACTGCGCGACATCGACTTCGACCGCACGATCCGCAAGAACCTCGCCAACTACCTGCCCGAGCATCGCACCGTCGTGCCGGAACGGCTCGTCGGCTACGGGCGCAAGGCGCAGTCGATCCAGCGCGACGTGGTGCTGGCGATCGATCAATCCGGCTCGATGGCGGCCAGTGTCGTCTACGCGTCGGTCTTCGGCGCGGTGCTGGCGTCGATGCGGTCGCTGAAGACCTCGCTGGTGGTGTTCGACACCGAGGTCGTCGACCTCACCGACCAGCTCAGCGACCCGGTCGACGTGCTGTTCGGCACCCAGCTCGGCGGCGGCACCGACATCAACCGCGCCATCGCCTACTCGCAGTCGCTGATCACCCGGCCCACCGACAGCCTGTTCGTGCTCATCTCCGATCTCTACGAGGGCGGCGTGCGCGAGGAGATGCTGCGCCGATGCAACGCGATGAAGGAGGCCGGCGTCCATGTGGTGGTCCTGCTCGCGCTCTCGGACGAGGGCGCGCCCGCCTACGACCACGACAACGCCGCCGCGCTGGCCGCGCTCGGCATCCCCGCCTTCGCCTGCACCCCGGACAAATTCCCCGATCTGCTGGCGACCGCCCTCGATCGTGGCGACCTCACCCATTGGGCCGACACCCACGCTCCCGCCGTGTAGCACCGCGAGTTTCGCTAGGCTGCGAAGCGATCGGGTTCGGTGAACGGGGTGAGGCGATGTTGCGGCGCGGGGAGGTGTTCGCCGGGTTCGTCATCGAGCGGGAGCTGGGGCGCGGTGGGATGGGCGCGGTGTACGCGGCCCGTGATCGGCGGCTGCCGCGGCTGACCGCGCTCAAGCTCATGCACCGTGACCTGTTCACCGACTTCGAGATCCGCACCCGGTTCGAACGGGAAGCGGACCTGGTCGCGCAGCTGGATCACCCGAACATCATCACCGTCTACGACCGTGGCGTCGACGAGGAACAGCTGTGGATCGCCATGCAGTTCGTCGACGGGGTCGACGCGGCGGCGGTCCCGGTGCCGCAGTTCGGGATCGAGCGGATCGCGCAGGTGGTCACCCAGACCGCGAGCGCGCTGGACTACGCGCACCGCCAGGGCGTGCTGCACCGCGACGTGAAACCGGCCAACATCCTGCTCTCGCGGACCGCGGGCGTCGGCGCCGGCTTCGACGAACGCGTGCTGCTCACCGACTTCGGCATCGCGAAACTCCTCGACGACACCGGCGGTCTCACCCGCACCGGCCAGTTCACCGCCACCATCGCCTACGCCTCGCCCGAACAACTCAGCAGCGCGCCCCTCGACGGCCGCGGCGACCAGTACTCCTTGGCCTGCACCGTGTTCCGACTGCTCACCGGCACCGGCCCGTTCGACGCGCCCAACCCGGCCACCGTCATGCTCGGCCATCTCAACGCCGTGCCGCCACGAGCCAGCACCCGGCGTTCCGCCTTGCCGCCGGCGGTCGACGCGGTGCTGGCCAAGGCGATGGCCAAGGATCCGGCGCGGCGCTTCCCCACCTGCGCCGATTTCGCGGCCGCGCTCACCGAATCCCTCACGCGCCGAGGGTCTGCCCCCAGTTCGTCAGCCACGCCCCGGACCTCCGTCTCCACCGGTCACGCACCGGACCACCGATCCGGCACCGACTTCCGCGGCCGTGGTGCCGGACCGGCTGGCCACCCCGATGCACCGCAGACCCGGCGCAACACCGCATCGGATCCGGCCCGCCGGTCCGAGCCGACAGCACGCGGCGCGACATCCGCGGACGGCCGACCACGCATCGACATCCGGCACCCGGCGCGGCACCCCGGCTCTCCCGCTCGCACACCGGTTTCCGGTTGGCACGACCCCGAGCCCCGGCGCGAACACACGCACCGCAGCAGCGACGCCGTGGTCAGCGCCGGGTCGGTGTGGCTGAACGCGGTGCACGGTTGCCTGCTCGGCGGCGCGATCGGCGACGCGCTCGGCGCGCCGATCGAGACCAGAACCCTGCGGCAGATCCGGGACCAGTACGGCCCGGACGGTCTCACCGACACCGATCCACTGCGGATCTCCGAAGAGACGCAGCTGACCGCGTTCACCGTGGAGGCGTTGATCCGCGGCTCGGTGCGAGCCAGAGCCAAGGGTATCGGCGGGGCCACCATGGGCCTGCTCCAGCAGGGCATGCTCGTCTGGCTGCGCGGCCAGGTGGTCGACCTGCCCGACCAGCCCTTCGCGCTGCACAGCTCACTCAGCGGCCACCCCGAACTGATCGAGCAACGGGGCGTGGCGAATTCGGTGTACACGGCCCTGCTCCAGGCTGCGGCAAGGCGTGCGCCAGCCAGCCCGCTTGGCACCCGCGATCAGCCGATCAACGCTTCCAAGGGCAGTGGCGCGATGATGGGAGCCGCGCCCTGCGGATTCGGCTACGCCGCCGACCGTTCCGGCGCGGCCATCGGCGCGATCTTCGAATTGGGTTGCGACGCTGCCGCCCTCACCCATGGCCACCCCAGCGGCTGGCTGCCCGCAGGCACCCTCTCAGCACTGATCTACCGGCTCTCGCGGGGCGATGACACCGCGACCGCGCTGGGCCGCGCGCAAGCTGAACTCGCGAGCTATCCCGAGCACGGGGAAACCTCGGCCGCACTGGACAAGTGCATTGCACTGGCGGGCGCGATCGCGCGCGCCGGTCGGGCGCCTGCCCCGGAGGAGGTAGAGTCCCTCGGCCGAGGCTGGATCGGCCCCGAGGCGCTGGCCATCGCGGTCTTCGCCGTGCTCGCAGCCGAATTCCGCGGTGGCGCACCACACGACATCGTCCGCACCGGACTCCTGCTGTCGGTCAACCACTCCGGCGACAGCGACGCTGTCGGTTCCATCGCCGGCAGCCTCCTCGGCGCCCGCTACGGCCGCGCCGCCCTCCCCCATCGCTGGGCCGACACCGTCGACGCGGGCGCGGTCCTAGGCCGCCTGTCCACCGACTACTGCACAGAATTCGGCCTCACCCCACCCCGCGACGCCCACGGCCAACCCACCGACGACTGGTTCGACCGCTACCCGACATGACCTGGCGACCGCCGCATCTCTATCTGCTCGATTCACCGGTTTCGGTCGAACTCGGTACCGCTCGTGTCGTCCCAAAACTTGGGGCCTAGCATGACACGGTCATTGGGATCGATCGCATCCCGCTTTTTCTTAGCTTCTTCGAACATCTTCCGGTATTTGGCAAGCTCTTCTGGGGTGGGCGCCTCGACGCCAGCCTCTTCCGGCGTGGAGAACGTCTTTCCTGCTACTCTTTCGCTCATCTCAGTCACCTCTCTGCCATCTTGATGATGGTCTTCCCACTACTATCCACGTAGTTATCTACGACATAGAATTTGGAGCCTGGGCGAAATAGTACCTCAGCCTCGTCTGCAGCATTTGGAATGCGACTATACTGTTCGATATCCTTCCCAGTTTTCGACGCTATTTCAAATTGAACGTTTCCGGGAAACGACCCGGAAGAATTCCTTGAAGTGCTCACGAATGCATCTTCGGTTATCACCTCACCTGGCTTATATTTTGCAATGACATCAGCCGGTAGGTCGGTGCCGCGATATACCACGCCATCATAATTTGGCAACTTAGAGAGAGCCGTGTCGATGTCATTGATCTTCGCCTGCTGCGTGGCGTCCGCGTTACCTTCCCGTAAGGCTGCATTGAGTTGTTTGTAGCCCAATGGACCCAGATCCTCCTCCGTGTAGTCCCCGATCGCATCGATGTCCTTCTGGGAAAGCTTAGACTTCGGTGCAGCCTTGAGCTTCTCTACCAGCTTAGTCGTCAGATCCTTGATCCGTTGGACAGTGTCTTTGGTCTTCGTGGTGATGCGCTCAACTGCGACAGCGGTCTTGAGTTTGCCAGCCCTGATGACGGCGCGGATGAGGTCAACGAATCTGTCGATAGCTTTGGCTGTTTTCGCAGCGGCCAACGCCGCACCCACCCCGAAACTGACGAATGAAGTAGCCACGGCGATGGCGGCGTTGATGGCGATCTCTTCGAGCAGCGCCTTGCCGAGGTCTTCGAGTGTCTTTCGGAGCTGTTCGCGCAGGTCGTCATGGGCTTGTTTTTGGTCGCGGCAAGCTTGGGCGATTTCGCCGTAGGCCCTGAGATGTCAGAAGCAGCAGTCTTGAGTTCGCGTAGGTCTTCATCTATGAAGTTGGCATCAGGGGAGGTGACCTGGTCGAACATGGCTGCTACGCGTTCGAGTTCGGTGGCGACCGCGGTGACCGATTCATGGGTGGCCATGGCGTTCCACAGGTCGGCTGCACGGGAGAGCTTGCCGGTATCGCCGTCTGGGATAGGGATGCCGACCTTGGCGGCGAGTTCGAGTCCGTCGTCAACGATGCCGCGTCCGTCGCCGCCGGCCGAGGTCGGGAGCGTGAAGATTAGTTGATCGAGGCTTCCAGTGAATGCAGGGTTCAGAGTCGGCAGCTGGGGTTCAGGCACACCCGAAGCTGGGTTGTGGTCGGCGAGCGCGTGGTTGTATCCAGCCTGGTTGAGTACACTGGCGTAGCCATCGAGGGCAAGGACCATGTCCAGCGACATCTTCCAAAGTTCCCTCGCCCGAGTATCGTAGGAGTCTGCCCACGTCTTCCCGTCGCCCACGCTGCCGGCCATGCCGGAAGTTTCTTTCAGTGAATACATGCCACTTTGGAATGCGGTCATTAGACCGGACGCAGCGGTATTGCAGGCAGTCGCGGCATCGTAGTAGACCTGGGGCGCGACATCGAGGACGGTCATCGCAAGCCTCCGCTGGCGCGCACGGCGAGCGCGGTCGCCGCTTCGCAGCTGAATCGCTGATGGCTGGCGCATATGGAGTTGATACCCGCTGCAACGTCCCGTGTGCCCGTGATCCGTTGAGCAAAGGTGTCATTGCCAAGGAGGACCGACTGACCAGTCCTGCATGCTCGGACACGCGTGGCGTGTTGCAGGATTCCGGCGTGGTCGGCAACGAGGAAGCTGGTGAATCCGGCTACGCGGGTAGTGATTTCGTCGAGTTCGGTAGCGGCGACCCGTAGCGGTTCAGCCATGAAGTGTTCCCCCCTGTGGATTGTGGCAGGTCGAACGAACTGGTGTTGGTGGCGCGGCTGGTGGTCGAATCGGCCGAGGGCATCAAGAATTCGACGAATCGCCAATCACAAGCTTCCGATCCCACCACCACGAGAATCGGCCCTCGACGATCATGCTCGTCCCAGCATTTCAAGGTTGGCCGCGATGGCGGCCGTATACCGGTCATATGCCGCCTGGACCGCTTGGCGCATCGTGTCGATGCCTTCGGTGAGGTTCCCCCGTTTTCACGGAGAGCTCCAACCCGTGGTCCGATAGGACCGGAAGGAGTCGATCAGTGGCAGCACCGAAGAAATATCCGGACGAG
>NZ_LPNR01000010.1 GCF_019266065.1 Nocardia sp. MH4
CCGTCGGCGTCGCAGGTCGAGCAGCCAGCGACGGCGTCGGCCGAGCAGCGGGCGGCGGCGGGCCTGGCCCCGTGTCCGGCGCAGGCGCAGGCGCCCGGATCGGGTCCGCTGGCCGGGATCTCCCTGCACTGTCTCGCCGACGGCGCGCCCGTCGACCTCGCCGCCGCGCTCGGCGGCAAGCCCGCGCTGCTCAATCTGTGGGCCTACTGGTGCGGTCCGTGCGCCGTCGAGCTGCCCCACCTGCAGGAATTCGCGCAGCGCGCGGGCTCGCAGCTCACCGTGCTGACCGTGCACAGCGACCCCGACGAGGTGAAGGCGCTGTCGCGACTCGACGGATTGGGCGTCACGCTGCCCGGTGTCGAGGACCCGCGGGCGAGCGTGCGCACCGCCGTCGGCGCGCCCGCGGTACTCCCGGTGTCGGTGCTCGTGCGCGCGGACGGCACGATTGCCAGTGTCGAGGTCCGCACGTTCGCCGATGTCGCCGACATCGCCGACACGGTGGCCGAGGAGCTCGGCGTTCGGATCGCGGTATGACGAAGGACGTTGTGATGAACGGTGTACTACGGCTGGACGAGTCCGGTCTTCCGTCCTGGCTGACCGCCGCGATCCGGCACGGCGGCCCCGACGCCGACGACACCCTCGCCGTCTCCCGCGCCCTGCGCCGGGCCATGTCGATCACCGGCAAGCCGCGTCAGGCCGCCGTGCTCGTCCTCTTCGGCGGTTCGCCCGACGCCGATCCCGCCGCGCCGGGCGGCTTGCCCGCCGATGCCGACGTGCTGCTCACCCAGCGCGCGTCGACCATGCGCCAGCACCGCGGTCAGATCGCCTTCCCCGGCGGCGCCGAGGACCCCGGCGACGACGGCCCGGTCGGCACCGCGCTGCGCGAGGCCGCCGAGGAGACCGGCCTGGACCCCGCGGGCGTGCAGCCCTTCGCCATGCTGCCGAAATTGTTCGTTCCGCCGTCGAAATTCGACGTGACTCCGGTCCTCGGCTACTGGCGAGCACCCAGCGCGGTCGGCGTCGTCGATCCGGCGGAAACCGAGCGTGTCGTCCGTATTCCGCTGACCGAATTGCTCGATCCGGCACACAGATTCATGGTGCGTGGCAGTCTCGGCTACCAGAGTCCCGCTTTCCAGGTCGACGGCATGCTGGTCTGGGGGCTCACCGGCGGTATCCTCGCCGGAATCATCAAAACGGCTGGGTGGGAACGAGACTGGGATCGGGGCGACGTGCGTGACTTGGAGAGCTCGCTGGCTGCGGTCGGAATGACCCTGTGAGCGAGCGCAGCGAGCGGCCTAGCGGGGCAGCCGCCACGGCGGTCATGCTGGAGCCGAGCGCCAGTGAGGCGGAAGTATGAGCGCCTCGGTATGGCTCGATATCGCGGTCGTGCTGATCGCACTGGTGGCGGCGTCGACCGGCTGGCGGCAGGGCGCGGTGGCGTCGGCGCTGGCCTTCTTCGGCGTCGCGCTGGGCGCGGTCGCCGGCATTCTGATCGCGCCGCACATCCTCAAACACCTCAGCGAGGGGCGCAGCCGGGTCCTCGGCGGCATCCTGCTGATCGTGCTGCTGGTGATCGTCGGCGAGGTCGCGGGCATGGTGCTCGGCCGCGCGGCGCGCAGCAGCATGCGTCACCCCGTGGCGCGCAGCGTGGACAGCGTCATCGGCGCGGTGCTACAGGCGGCGACCGTGCTGGTCGCGGCCTGGTTGCTGGCCCTGCCGCTGGCCACGGCCTCGCAACCCGGCGTCGCCGCCGCGATCAACGGATCGCGGGTGCTCGCCGACGTCAACGAGGTCGCGCCGAGCTGGTTGCGCAAGCTGCCCAACGAATTCTCGCGGCTGCTGAACACCTCCGGGCTGCCGGACGTCATCGGACCGTTCGGCCGGGCACCGATCGCCGCGGTCGAACCGCCGGACGCGAGCGTGCTCGCCAGCCCGGTCGCGGCCTCGCTACAGCAGAGCGTGCTGCGCATTCGCGGTGTCGCGCCCAGCTGCCAGCGGGCGCTGGAGGGCTCCGGCTTCGTCGTCGCGCCGGAACGGGTGATGACCAACGCGCACGTCGTCGCGGGCACCACCAGCGTGTCGGTCGATACCGCGCGTGGGCCGATGGAGGCCAGCGTGGTGCTGTTCGACCCGTCCAAGGACATCGCGGTCCTCGACGTGCCCGGACTGACCGCGCCGGTCGTGCCGCAGGCGCCGCAGGCGGCGAGCTCGGGGGAGAGCGCGATCGTGCTCGGCTACCCGGGCGGCGGCCCGTACACGGCCAGCGCCGCTCGTGTTCGCGAGACCCTCGACCTCACCGGCCCGACGATCCACCGGGACGGCACCGTCGAGCGCGAGGTGTACACGGTGCGCGGCCAGGTCCGGGCCGGTAACTCGGGCGGACCGCTGGTCGACACCGAGGGCCAGGTGCTCGGCGTGGTCTTCGGTGCCGCCGTCACCGACGACGACACCGGCTACGTGCTGACCCTGCACGAGATCGCCCCGGAACTGGCGGCCGCGCAGACCAGCGGCGCTCCGGTTCCCACCGGGGCCTGCGTCCTGAGCTGAGACGAATCGTCCCGGGTGGCACCAGCCGCCCGGGACGAACTCGTTCAGGGGGAGACCAAGCCGTCCTTGGGCGACCCGTTGACGCCGTTCTGTTCGCGCCAGCGGGTGGTCAGTACCTCGTTGACCTTGCCGGGGTTCTCCTGGTGCGCGTAGTGCCCGGCCCGGGGAATCGACACCAGCGTCCGATCCGGCGACAGGCGCGCCCCCCGGTGGAACGTGGTGGGCAGCAGATACGGATCGTGTTCGCCGCGCAGCCCGAGCACCGGAATGCCGATCGGCGTGCGCATGGTGGCCATGAACCGCTTGCCGTCGGGGCGCCACTGGCTGCGGAAGGCCCACCGCTGGTACTCCAGCGCGCTGTGCGCGGCGCCGGGAATCCGGATGGCGGTGCGCATCCGGGCCGCGGTCTCGGCGAATTCTGCCGTCCGTGACCAGGTTTCGCCGACACGCTCACGCAGCAGCCGCTCGACCTCGGCGCCGTCGCGGCGGGTGAGCAGGTGTTCCGGGTAGCGCGGCAGCTGGTAGCGCAGGAAGTCCGGCAGCCAGGTGGCGCGCTGGGCCCGATCGCGCAGTACCGCGCTCTTCAACGCCGCCGGGTGCGGCGAGCTCACCAGCGCGATCGTGCGGACCAGCCGGGGATGCAGCACGGCGGTGGCCCAGCAGACCAGGCCGCCCTCGGCGTGCCCGACGAGCGTGGCCTCGGTGTGGCCGAGCGCCCGGATCAGGCCGGCGATGTCACCGGCGAGGGTCCAGCCGTCATAGCCGCGTGGTGGCTTGTCGGTGTCGCCGTACCCGCGCAGGTCGACGGCGACGGTCCGGTACCCGTGCTGGGTGAGCCCGGTCAGCTGGTGCCGCCACGACCACCAGAAGTCGGCGAAGCCGTGCAGCAGCAGCACCAGCGGGGCATCGGCACGGTCCGTTCCGTCGGCCTCGACGACGTGGAAACGGATCCCGTTGGCGTGCACGTCCCGGTGGGTCCACGGTCCGTCGTAACGGACGCTGGACGGATCCGGGAATGAGTTGGACGACACGCCGATCGAGCCTAGTAGGCGGGTCCGGCCGTCGCGACCGGGCCCGCCCGGCGCGTCATCGACGGGTCGACTTCTCCAGCGCGGGAGCGTGCTCACTGTGGGTGAGTGCCGCGGGCAGGACCTCGGCGGTCTGCTTGAGCGAATTGATCGTCTTCTCCGGCGCCCGCAGTTTGCGGACCTTCAGCCAGCCGAGCAGGGCGAGCAGCGCGGTGGCCGCCACCATCAGCACGAACACGATCAGGAACGCGGCCCAGCGGTACAGCCACACGTCCAGCAGTTCGGCGAGGAAGAAGAAAAAGAAGAACGAGCTGAACAGCAGCACGGTCAACGCGAGGATGAAAAACACGCTGCCGGTGAGTCCCTTGCGGACCTCGGCGGTGACTTCGGCCTTGGCCAGCGCGACCTCGGCGCGGACCAGGGTGGACATCTGCTCGGTCGCATCGCGGACGAGGCTGCCGATACTCGCCGATCCGGGCGGGTTGGCGTCGGTCAACGGGATGGAAGTGACCGTGCGACCGTCATTTCCGCCTTGGGTGTAACTCACTTCGTCGACCCTTCTCCCTGTCCTGGCACTACTAGGCCTCACTGTCCGGTTGTAGCTCGTCCGCGTCGCGGCGCGCCTGGTGCACACGTCCTCGGCGCAACAGTAGCGCCGATCCGAGCAGCGATGCTGCCATGGAGGTCACCAGGACGGCGGCCTTCGCCAGATCGATGGCGTCGTCACCGACATCGGCCAGCGCGAGTTCCGCCACCAGCAGGCTAACGGTGAACCCGATCGCGCCGAGTACCGACAGGGCGAACATGTCGCGATACTCCAGCCCCGCCGGTCGTTTCGCCACGCCGAAACGGATCGCGAGCCAGCTGATCCCGAAGATGCCGATCGTCTTGCCGAGCAGCAGTCCGAGGATGATCGCCAGCGACAACCGGTCGGTGAACAGCGAGCCGAACACCGCCGCGTCCAGCGGCACGCCGGAGGCGAACAACGCGAACAGCGGCACGCAGAATCCCGCCGAGATCGGCTGCACGACATGCTCGAGATGGGTGGCGGGCGCGATCTTCTCGCCCGGGTCCTTGCGCACTCTGGTGAGCAGTCCGAGCGCGACGCCGGCCAGCGTCGGGTGGATGCCCGCCTCGTGCAGCGCGTACCAGCAGACCAGCGCGACGGGAAGATAGAACAGCGGCGTGTGCAGCCGCTGCCGCTGCGCCAGCGCCCAGGCGGCGCAGCAGGCCAGCGCGACACCGAGCCACAGCATCGACAGCGACGCGGTGAACAGCACCGCGATGAGGATGATCGCGAGCAGATCGTCGACCACGGCCAGGCTCAGCAGGAACACCCGGGCGCTGGCGGGGATGCGTGAGCCGGTCATGGCGAGGACCGCGAGCGCGAAGGCGATGTCGGTGGCGACCGGGATCGCCCAGCCGTTGTCCATGCCGGGCACACCGTGGCCGATGGTGATCGCGATCAGCGCCGGGGTGATGACACCGCCGACGGCGGCGATGATCGGCAGCGCGGCCCGCTTCGGATCGGCCAGCTCGCCGACGACGAACTCGCGTTTGAGCTCCAGCCCGGCGACGAAGAAGAAGATCGCGAGCAGCCCGTCCTTGGTCCAGTCGGCCAGGGTGAGGTCCAGGTGCAGGGCGGAGATGCTGAGCCGGGTGTCGACCATCGTCTGATAGCTCGCGCCCCAGGGCGAGTTCACCCAGATCAGGGCGATGGCGGCGGCGACGAGCAGCAGCGCGCCACCGACGGTTTCGGTGCGTAGATAGCGGGTGAGCTCGGAGCGAACACGGGTGATCACGGTGGGCCTTTCGGCGGGGTGGACGGCGCTGCGGGCGCTCATCCCATCCGGCGGCGCCTGGAGATTCACGACCGCATGCCGACCAGTCTTCCCGGCACACCTGAACGAGATTCTAACGGATACGGCCGGTGACATCGGAGGTCACCGGCCGTATCCTGCGCCTTCGCGGCGCGTCCCGCCTCAGTTGCCGCCGGCGCGAATCGCCTCGAAGACGCCGGGGTCGACCAGGGTCGAGGTGTCGCCGAGTTCGCGGCCCTCGGCCACATCGCGCAGCAGTCGGCGCATGATCTTGCCGCTGCGGGTCTTGGGCAGCTCGGGCACGATGTGGATCTCGCGCGGCTTGGCGATCGGGCTGATCTCCTTGGACACCTCGGCCTTCAGCTCGTCGACCAGGCCGTCACCGGCGCGGCCCGCCGCGTCGCCGGTGAGGATGACGAAGGCGACGATGCCCTGCCCGGTGGTCGCGTCGCTGGCGCCGACGACGGCGGCCTCGGCCACAGCCGGGTGCCCGACGAGCGCGGACTCGACCTCGGCGGTGGAGATGCGGTGCCCGGAGACGTTCATGACGTCGTCGACCCGGCCGAGCACCCACAGGTCGCCGTCGGCGTCGAGCTTGGCGCCGTCACCGGCGAAGTACCAGCCCTGCTCGGCGTAGCGCTCCCAGTAGGTGGCCTTGTACCGCTCCATGTCGCCCCAGATGCCGCGCAGCATCGACGGCCACGGCTTGTCCAGCACCAGGTAGCCGTTGGCCTCGGTCTCGCCGAGCTGCACCGGCTTGCCCTCCTCGTCGACGACCGTCGCCGAGATGCCGGGCAGTGCGCGCATGGCCGCGCCGGGCTTGGCCGCGGTGACGCCGGGCAGTGGCGAGATCATGATGGCGCCGGTTTCGGTTTGCCACCAGGTGTCGACGATCGGGGTCTTGTTGGCGCCGAGGACGTCTCGGTA
>NZ_LPNR01000011.1 GCF_019266065.1 Nocardia sp. MH4
ACCGACACGTCGAACGTGGCCGGAGTCTTCTGCAACACCACATCGTCGCCGGTCAGACCGTAAGCCGCCTGCATCCACACCAGACGGTTGACGATCGCGCCGTGGCTGACCGCCACACCCTTCGGACGACCCGTCGAACCCGACGTGAAGATCACATACGCGGTATTGGACGGACGCAGCGGGGCGAGGCGCTCGGCATCGGTGACCGGCGCCGCGGAGTACCCCGACAGGTCCAGGCTCTCGATCCGCAGCGCGACCGTCGAGCCCGCGTCGACGTCGTCCGCGGCCGTGGTCAACACGCAGATCGGCGCGGCGGTCTCGAGCACGTAGTGGGTGCGCTCGGCCGGGTGGTCGGGGTCCAGCGGCACGTACGCGCCACCGGCCACGCTCACCGCGTACATGCCGATCACCAGGTCGAGCGAGCGGCGCATGCCGAGCGCGACCATGGTGTCCGGGCCGACGCCCTGGGCGATGAGATGCCGGGCCAGGCGGTTCACCTTCGCGGCGAACTCGCCGTAGGACAGACTCGTCCCCTCGAAGGTGAGGGCGGTCGCGTTCGGGCTGGTCAGCGCCTGGGCCTCGAACATCGACACCAGCGTGGCGGCCGGGTCGATCGGGTGCGCGGTGGCGTTCCAGTCGGTGACGACCTGGCGGTATTCGGCCGGAGCCAGCAGCTCGACCTCGCCGATGGCGCGATCCGGCGTCGCGACGACGGCGGTCAGCATCCGCACCAGGCGCTGCGCGAGCGCGGCGATGGTGTCGGCGTCGAACATGTCGGTGGCGTAGGCGAATTCGGCGGTCATGCCGTCGGCGGAACCGTCTTCGCGATGCCGGTCGGCCAGGTTCAGGTGCAGATCGAACTTGGCGGTGACCACGTCCAGCGGCACCCCGGCGACCTCGAGGCCGGGCAGCTCGAAGGCCGCCTCGCCGGTGTTCTGGAACGACAGCATCACCTGGAACAGCGGGTGCCGGGCCTGCGAGCGGGCCGGGTTGAGGATCTCCACCAGGCGCTCGAACGGCAGGTCGGCGTGGCCGAAGGCGGCCAGGTCGCTCTCCCTGGTCTGCGCGAGCAGGGCGGTGAACGGCTGGGCCGGGTCGACCGCGCTGCGCAGGACCAGCGTGTTGACGAACATGCCGATCGCGTCGTCGAGGACCGCTTCACCACGGCCCGCGACGGCGGTGCCGATGGCGATGTCGTCACTGCCGGACAGGCGGGCCAGCAGCGCCGCGAAGGCGGCGTGCACGACCATGAAGAGGCTGGCGCCGTGCTCGCGGGCCAGCGCGTTCAGGCTCGCCGCCAGTGCCGGGTCGATCGAGAACTCGTGCACGCCACCGCGGTTGGACGCCACGGCCGGACGCGGCCGGTCGGCGGGCAGGTCGAGCTGATCGGGCAGGCCGGCCAGGTGCTCGGACCAGTAGGCGACCTGCTGCGCGATCATCGACGTCGCGTCGTCCTCGGCGCCGAGGGTCTCGCGCTGCCACAGCGCGAAGTCGGCGTACTGCACCGGCAGCGGCGCCCAGCCCGGCGCCTCACCGCGCGAGCGCGCGGCGTAGGCGATCATCACGTCGCGGGCCAGCGGGCGCACCGACCAGCCGTCACCGGAGATGTGGTGCACGACGAACACGAGCACGTGGGTGTCGGGATGCGAACCGTCCATCGAACCGGCGACGCGCAGCAGCGCGGCACGCACCGGCACCTCGGCGGTCACATCGAACCCGGCGAGCACCAGTTCGCTGATCCGGTCGCGGATCTCGTCCTCGCCGACCGTGATCGGGCTCAGCGAGATCGGCACCTGGCCCGCGGGCAGCACGACCTGCACGCCCTGGCCCTCGGCGGTCTCGGGGTAGACGGTGCGCAGCACCTCGTGCCGGTCGACCACGTCGGCGACGGCCTGGCGCAGGGCGTCGATGTCGAGGTCGCCGGTCAGGCGGACGGCGAGCGGGATGTTGTTGACCCCGGTCGCGTTGTCGAAGCGGTTGAGGAACCACATGCGCTGCTGGGCCAGCGAGAGCGGGATCTGCTCCGGGCGCGCTCCGGCGACGAGCTCGCGACGACTGCCGCTACCCGCGTGCGATTCCACCTTGGCGGCCAGCGCGGCGACCGACGGCGCCTCGAACAGCACGCGCACGGGAACGCGGGTGTCGAGGGCGGCGCCGAGGCGGGCGACCACCTGGGTGGCGATCAGCGAGTTGCCGCCCAGGTCGAAGAAGTCGTCGTCGAGGCCGACGGCGCGGTCCCCGGACAGGCCGAGCACTTCGGCGAAGGTCGCGGCGACGATCTCCTCGATCGGCGTACTCGGCGCACGGAACTCCCGCGCCTCGAACACCGGGTCGGGCAGGGCGCGCCGGTCCAGCTTGCCGTTGGCGCTCAGCGGCATCTCGTCGAGCGCGACGAACGCGGCGGGGACCATGTAGGACGGCAGCTGCGCGGCCAGCTGCGTACGCAGCGTGTCGATCTCGACGGCCGCGCCCGCGGAAGGCACCACGTAGCCGACGAGCTGGTCGCCGGTGCGGGCGTCCGAGCGCACGACCACGACGGCCTGCGCGACGGTCTCGTGCGCGGTGAGCGCGGCCTCGATCTCGCCGAGCTCGATGCGCAGACCGCGCAGCTTGACCTGGAAGTCGGTGCGGCCGAGGTAGGTGATGACACCGTGCTCGTCGCGCCGCACGAGGTCACCGGTGCGGTACATGCGGGCGCCGTCCTCGCCGAACGGGTCGGCGACGAAGCGGTCGGCGGTCAGATCGGCGCGACCGAAGTAGCCGCGCGCCAGCTGCGCGCCGGCCAGGTACAGCTCACCGGCGACCCCGGCAGCGACCGGGTGCAGACGGGAATCCAGCACGTAGGCCCGCGAATTCCAGACCGGTGCGCCGATCGGGACGGCACCGTCGACCTGGTCGGCGACCGGGCCGTGCGTCGCGTGGACGGTGAACTCGGTCGGACCGTACAGGTTGAACAGGGCCGCGTCGCTCACCTTGCGCAGCGCGGCGACGGCGTCGCCGGTGAAGGCCTCACCGGCGATCAGCAGGGCGCGCAGCGAGGACAGAGCTCCGCCCTCGGCATCGATGCTGCCCGCGAAAACAGTCAGCATCGACGGCACGAACGAGGTCATCGTGACACGCTGCGCCGCGATGACATCGGCGAGGTACTGCGGGTCGCGGTGGCCGTCGGGGCTCGCCACGACGATCCGGCCGCCGGTGCTGAGCGGGCCGAACAGCTCCCACACCGAGACGTCGAAGGTGGCCGGGGTCTTGAACAGCACCACGTCGTCGGCGCCGATGCCGTATTCGCCGGTGATCCAGCGGATCTGGTTGACGACGGCGGCGTGCGGCACGGCGACGCCCTTCGGGCGACCGGTCGACCCGGAGGTGAAGATGACGTAGGCCGGGTGCTGAGGACGCAGCGGCGCGATCCGCTCGGCGTCGGTGACCGGAGCGTCGGAGTAGGCCGCCACCTCGAGGGTGTCGACGGCCAGCGTCGGCAGCTCACCCGCGTCGAAACCGTCGCGCGCCGTGGTGAGGACGACCACCGGGGCGGCGGTCTCCAGCACGTAGGCGATGCGGTCGGCGGGCTGGTCGAGGTCGAGCGGCACGTAGCCACCGCCGGCTTCCTGCACGGCGTAGGCCGCGACGACCAGGTCGACGCCGCGGCGCAGGCCGAGCGCGACCAGGGTCTCCGGGCCGACGCCCGCCTCGATCAGGCGATGCGCCAAACGGTGCACGCGCGCGGCGAATTCGGCGTAGGTCAGCGTCGCACCGGAGGCCGGGTCGACGATCGCGACCGCGTCCGGGGTGGCGGCGGCCTGGCGGGCGAACTCGTCGACCAGGGTGCCCGCGCCGGGCAGCGCGCGCTCGGTGTCGTTCCAGCCGAGCACGGCCAGCGCGTTCTCGGTGTCGTCGAGCAGTTCGAGATCGCCGACGGCCCGGTCCGGCGCCGCCGCGATCGCGGCCAGCAGGCGGGCGAAGCGGGTGCCGAAGCGATCCATGGTGGCCGCGTCGAACAGGTCGGTGGCGTAGATCAGCTCGGCGACGATGCCGGACGGAGACTCCGCGGGCTTCTCGGTGAGCACCACGTTCAGGTCGAACTTGGCCACGTCGATCGGCAGCTCGACGCCGCTGACGGTCAGGCCGGGCAGTTCCAGGCTGGTCTGGCCGGTGTTCTGGAAGGCCAGCATGACCTGGAACAGCGGGTGGCGGGCCTGCGAGCGGGCCGGGTTGATGATCTCGACCAGCCGCTCGAACGGCAGGTCGGCGTGGCCGAAGGCGGCGATGTCGGCCGCGCGGACCTCGCCGAGCAGGTCGGTGAAGCTCGCGTCGCCGTCGACCTCGGTGCGCAGCACCAGGGTGTTGACGAACATGCCGATCAGGTCGTCGAGGGCACGCTCGCCACGACCGGCGATCGGGGTGCCGATGGCGATGTCGTTCTCGCCGGACAGGCGCGAGAGCAGCAGCGCCAGCGCCGCGTGGGCGACCATGAACAGCGTCGCGCCACGGCTGCGGGCCAGCTCGGCCAGTGCCGCATGGGTGTCGGCGTCGATCTCGAAGGTGTGGGTGGCGCCACGACCGCTGGCGACCGCGGGACGCGGCCGGTCGGCGGGCAGGTCCAGCTGCTCGGGCAGGCCGCGCAACCGCTGACCCCAGAACGAGATCTGCTGGGAGATCACGGACTTGGCGTCGTCCTCGTCGCCGAGCACGGCGCGCTGCCACAGGGCGAAGTCGGCGTACTGGACCTCGAGCGGACGCCAGGCGGGCTCGGCGCCTTCGACGCGGGCGCTGTAGGCGGTCATCACGTCGCGAGTCAGCGGGCCCATGGAGAAGCCGTCGGCCGAGATGTGGTGCACGACCAGGGCGAGCACGTGTTCGGTCGGGCTGATCTCGAACAGGGCGGCCCGGAACGGCACCTCGGCGGTGACGTCGAACGCGGTGAGCACCAGCTCCGAGAGGCGCTGCGGCAGTTCGGCACCGGTGGTCTCGATCGGCGCGAGGTCGGGGATGACCTTGCCGGTCGGCACGATCACCTGGTGGGCCGCGCCGGCGACCTCCGGGTAGTAGGTGCGCAGCGACTCGTGACGGGCGAGCACGTCGGCCACGGCCACCTGCAGCGCCTGCCGGTCGAGCAGGCCCGACAGCCGCACGGCGGCCGGGATGTTGTCGACCGCGGACTCGGGGTCGAAGCGGTTGAGGAACCACATGCGCTGCTGGGCCAGCGACAGCGGCACCCGCTCGGGGCGCAGCTGCGGGACCAGCGCGGCGCGACGGTCCGTACCGGAGTGCGTCTCGGCGCGCGCGGCCAACCCGGCGACGGTGGAGGCCTCGAACAGTTCGCGCACGCCGATGTCGGTCTCCAGCGCGGCCGAGAGGCGAGCGGCGACCTGGGTCGCGGTCAGCGAGTTGCCGCCGAGGGCGAAGAAGTCGTCGTCGAGGCCGACCCGCTCCAGGCCCAGCACATCGGCGAAGGTGGCGGCGACGATCTCCTCGACCGGCGTGGTCGGGGCGCGGAACACCGCGGCCTCGAACACCGGCGCGGGCAGCGCCTTGCGGTCGAGCTTGCCGGAGGCGTTGAGCGGGAACTCGTCGAGGACGATGATGACCGCGGGCACCATGTAGGCGGGCAGGTTGGTGCCCAGTTCCTCGCGGGCGTCCTCGATGTCGACGGTGCGGCCCGGCGCGGCGATGACGTAGGCCACCAGCTGATCGCCGGTGTGCTGATCACCGCGGACCACGACCACCGACTGGGCGACCTCGTCGAGCGCGGTCAGCGCCGACTCGATCTCACCCAGCTCGATGCGCAGACCACGCAGCTTCACCTGGAAGTCGGTGCGGCCCAGGTACTCCAGCTCGCCGTGCTCGGTCCAGGCGACGAGGTCGCCGGTGCGGTACATGCGAGCGCCGTCGTCCTCGAAGGGATTGGCGACGAAGCGGTCGGCGGTCAGGTCCGGCCGCGCGACATAGCCGCGCGCCAGCTGGGTGCCCGCCAGGTACAGCTCACCCGCGACACCGACCGGGACCGGGCGCAGGCGCGCGTCCAGCACGTAGACCTCGGTGTTGAACACCGGCGCGCCGATCGGCACGGTGTCGGTATCGGTGTCGACGACCTTGTGGAAGGTGACGTCGACCGCGGCCTCGGTGGGGCCGTACAGGTTGTGCAGGGCCGCACCGGTGAGCTCGCGCAGACGATGCGCGGGCTTGGGCGGCAGCGCCTCGCCGGAGGCGAACACCATCCGCAGCGACGCGCAGCGCGCGGCCGCGGCGTCGGCGACGAAGACCGCGAGCATCGACGGCACGAAGTGGGTGACCGTCACACCCTCGGCAGCGATGATCTCGGCCAGGTACGCCGGATCACGATGACCATCCGGCTTCGCGACGACCAAACGCGCACCGATCTGCAAGGGCCAGAAGAACTC
>NZ_LPNR01000012.1 GCF_019266065.1 Nocardia sp. MH4
CGCCCGGCGCGGGTTACCCGCCGCCGGCCGGCCCCGGCCCCGGTTACCCGCCGCCGGCGCAGGCCGCGCCGCCGCAGCCCGCCGGTGAGATCAGCCTGAGCAAGGATCGCCCGGTCAGCCTGCAGAAGGGGCAGCGCGTCACGCTCCGCAAGGACGGCGGCGCCGCGCTCACCTTCGTCAAGATGGGCCTGGGCTGGGACCCGGTGCGCACCCGCGGCATGTTCGGCAACCGCACCGTCGACATCGACCTCGACGCCTCGGTGTGCCTGTTCGCCGACAACAACCTCGTCGACGTCGCCTACTACGGCCAGCTGTCGTCCAAGGACGGTTCGGTCCGCCACCAGGGTGACAACCTCACCGGTGAGGGCGAAGGCGACGACGAGATGATCCTGGTCGACCTCACCCGGATCCCCGCGCACATCTCCACGCTGCTGTTCATCGTCACCTCGTACAAGGGCCACACCTTCGAGCAGGTGCAGAACGCTTTCTGCCGCTTGATCGATGGCGCCAACAACGGCGAGCTGGCCCGCTACACCCTCGCGGGTGGCATGCCGTTCACGGCGATGGCGATGGCCAAGGTGTACCGGGTCGGCGCCGACTGGAAGATGCAGGCGCTGGGCGAGGGCTTCCAGGCCAAGCATCCCGGCGAGGCCGTGCCCCAGCTGGGCCGGTTCCTCGGCAGCGACTAAGGCAGGACGACACAGAGCAGGCATGACGACGTGATTCACCTGAAGGCGGGCCAGAACACCGCACTGTCCGCCGACATCGTGCGCTTCACCGCACAGACCGCCGGTACCGTCGAACTCGGCGCGCTGGTGGTGGACGAGAATCTGCGGGTGCGCGACGAGCACGATCATGTGTGCGCGTCGCGGCCCGCGGCTCCCGGCGTCACCTTCGCCGGTGGCGCGGTGGACATCGCACTGGCGCAGGTCAGGTCGGACGCGAACGCCGTGCTGCTCTACGTCACCGCCGGGCACGTGCTCGGCGACGTCACCGCGACGCTGGCCGAGAACGGCTCGCCCACCGCGGAATTCGTGGTCGCTCCGACCGCGGGGGAGAGCGCGCTGATCTGCCTCGAGGTGTACCGGCGCGGTGGCGGCTGGAAGCTGCGCGCACTGGGACAGGGCTACGACGGCGGCGCGGCGCAGCTGCTGCCCGCGCACGGCGTGCCCGCCCCGGCGACACCGCGAGCGACCGCGCCGACCGAGACGGTCGAGCGGCCCGCCACCACCGCGGCGCCCGGCGTTCCGCTGGAGGTCGATCACGGCCTGCAGCGGATGTGGATGATCTTCGAGGACGCGGCCCGCTCGGCGGCCGCCCTGCTCTCGGCCCGCGACTACGCCGCGAATCGGCTGGATCAGGAACTGTCCGAAGCGGTGTCGAATCCGGCCACTCGCAACACCCCGGCGGCCGACGCCGCGCGCGCCGCCGCGCAGCGCCGCCACGACGAGCTGGTCGGCGTCGCCGACGGCAACCATCGGCGCGACAGCGACCAGCTCGGTCGTGAGATCGCCGAGGCCGACGCGGTGATGCCGGCCGCGCTGGCGTCCTGGCTGGCCCCGGCCTGGACCACGAAAGCCGTACGCAGCGACGGCATCCGGCTCGGCGAGCTGTACGCCCTCGATCGCGGTGCGCTGCGCGTGCCGTATTGCGTTCCGGTGCCGCTGAATCGGCCGCTGTGGGTCGACACCGAGTCCAGCGCCGCCGCGTCCCGGGTGGTCGGCGCCCTGGTGGCCCGGCTGGTCGCGGCGCTGCCGGACAAGCCGACCCGCGTCGACCTGATCGATCTCTCCGGCGGTCTGCGCGGGCTCGCCGCCCCGCTCACGCCGCTGCTCGCCGGGCCGGTGATCGCCGATCACGCCGATATCCCCGCGCGTCTCGGTGAACTCGCGCACGCGGCCGAGCTGGCCGACATCGCCTACAACAGTGGGCAAGCCGTGCCGCCCGCTGAGCACCGGATTCTCGTCGCGGCCGACTTCCCGCACGGTTACCAGGCCGCCGACGTGGTGCGCCTAGGTCAGCTGATGGTGCGCGGCGACCTGATCGGGCTGTCGCTGGTGATCGTCGGCAGCGGCGGCGTCGACTTCGGTGACGGACCGCTGTCGCTGCTGTCGCAGTCGTGCAGGCACCTGCCCACGGTCCCCGGCACCCCGCTGTTCGATCCGTGGACCGGCAACGCCTGGGAACTCGACCTCGACATGCTCCCGGCCGAACCCGAGCTCCAGGCCCGCTACCTGCGGATGTAGCCGGTCATTCGACCATCGCGGCGGGGCGCGAGCTGGTGCACGCCTGCCGGGGGCGCAGGAACTCCGGCAGCCACGGCAGCAATGGGTCGGGGGCGCGGTCCAGGACCCCGCCCGCCGGATCGTCGACGAAGTCGCGGCGCACCAGATCGTCCTGCGGGCGCAGGATCTCGTGCACGATCAGCGCGCACAGGCCGAGGACGGCCAGATCGCGCAGCACCACGGTGCCGGTGAACCACTGCTCGGGCAGGCCCTTGGCGTCCTCGCCGAGGTAGTAGTACATCCGGGGCACCCAGACGAGCGCGTCGATCGTCATCCAGGCCAGCAGGATTCGCCGATGCGGCAGCGCGAGCACGGCCAGCGGCACCAGCCACAGCGAGTACTGGGGGCTCCACACCTTGTTCGTCAGCAGGAACGCGGCCACGACCAGGAAGCACAGCTGGGCCACGCGCGGGCGGCGGGCCGCGGTCAGCGCCAGATAGGCGATGCCAGCGCAGGCGAGCAGGAACAGCAGCAGCGAGACCGTGTTCAGCACCGTCGGCGGCTGTCCGTGCGCGAGCTCGCCGTCGAACCCGCCCCAGCCGGTGAAGGAGGTGATCACGTTGTAGATCGAATCCGGGTCGGCGTGCCGGGTGGTGTTGAGCCGGAAGAACTCTCGCCAGCCGTCCGGGTACAGCACGGCGATCGGCAGGTTCACCGCGATCCAGGTGCCCGCCGCGGCGAGGATGGCGAGCACGGCCGCGCCGAGCGGGCGCAGCGCGAACAGATGGGTGCGGGCCGGTGTCTCGCGGATCCAGGTCCGCGCGCTGTCGATGCTGTCGACATCACGCAGCCGCAGACCCGCGCGCGCGGCGGGCTGGCGCTGCATCGGGTCGGCGCGCAGGCACAGCACCAGGATCGGGCCGAGCAGCAGCAGCGGATACAGTTTCGCGGCGCCGCCGAGACCGAGCAGCACGCCGGCCAGCACCGGCTTGCGCCGAGCCCAGGCCAGCAGGCCGGTGGCCGCGAAAGCCGTTGCCAGCGCGTCGAAGTTGGTGAACGCGTGCACGATCACCAACGGCGACACCGCGATCAGCGCCGCGTCCCAGACCCGCCGCCCGGCTAGTCGCGACGACGCCCAGACGG
Source organism: Nocardia sp. MH4 (assembly GCF_019266065.1). GTDB lineage: Bacteria > Actinomycetota > Actinomycetes > Mycobacteriales > Mycobacteriaceae > Nocardia > Nocardia canadensis. The sequence continues at coordinate 3,369 of NZ_LPNR01000012.1, forward strand.
TGATCAGCCAGCCCACCGACAGACCGAGCGCGACGACGTTGAAATACACCACCACCGACAGCGCGCCGGGCAGCGGCAGGTGGTCCCACACGTTGCCGAGCTGCATGGCGACGTACTGGTAGAGGCCCGAAAGGACCGGATACTCCATGTATCTGGTCTCGGTGCCGCCGTCGGGCGTCGACTCGGTCCAGGACTTCTTGTACGGGAACGCGCCCTCGTTGAGTCGTTCGGCGCCGTAGAGCGGCACCGTGTCCGAGTAGCACATGGCCACGTACTGACGGCCGTTGTTCCAGTCGAGCATCAGCCCGCCCGCGCCGTCGGAGGTCTGCTGGATGCAGCCCGCCTTCGCCGTCCAGCCGAGCGCGAGGAACACCACGGTGAAGGCGAACATCACCCGCAGCGGTGTCCAGAACCGCACCCGGCCGATCAGCGCGTGATCGCCGACCGGTCCGCCGATCACGGTCGACAGCTGTGCGGTCAGCGAATCGTTGCGGCTGGGCCGGTCTCGCGCGTCGATCGAGCGCAGGTCGGGGGCCAGCTGGGCGGGCGCGACGTACTGCACTTCGCGGCCCGGCCGGGTACCACTCGACGCCGGCTGGTCCGCGAGTTGCTGATCGGTCACGACATCCGAGGCTACCGGGATCTGGTCGGCGTGGTGCCTCCGCCGCCCTCGGTGCCGTTCGCGCCCGCACCCGGCCGGGTGCTGTTGCCGTTGCCGTTGGTGTTGCCGTTGGTCGGCGGGGAGCCGTCCGCCGGGGCGGTCGGCTGACCCGGCAGCGGGCCGGTGGTCGTCTCCGGCGTCTGCTGCGAGGGCTGCTGGCCGGCGGGCTGCTGCACGCCGGGCACCGGGATCCGGATGCCGGGCAGGATCTCGACCTGCGACGGCACGATCACCGGCGGGGCGATCGTCGGCGCGGTGGTCGACGGGGCGGTGTAGGGCGCCGACCATTCCGGCACGCCCGCCTGGCCCTTGATCGGGGCGGGCTTGGGGAACGACTCGTTCGGTGTGCCGGCCAGCGCGCCGTCCATCGTCGCCTTCCAGATGTCGGAGGGCAGACCGGAACCGTAGATGCTGCCGCCACCGTAGTTGCGCAGCGGATCGCCCTGCTCGGTGCCGACCCAGACCGCGGTCGACAGCGACGGGGTGTAGCCGACCATCCAGGCGTCGCGGTTGTTGCCGGTGTCGCCGAGCTGGTGGGTACCGGTCTTGGAGGCCGACTCGCGCCCGCCCGCCAGGTTGTGGTTGCGCGAGTACGCCGCGATCGGCTTCATCGCCGCGGTGACGTTGTCGGCCACCGCCGCGCTCACCCGCTGCTCACCCGCGGGCTCGCCGCGATCGAGCAGCACCTGACCGTCGGCGGTCACGACCCGCTGCACGAAGTGCGGCGCGTGGTACATGCCCGAGGCCGCCAGCGTGGCGTAGGCCGAGGCCATGTCCAGCGGACGCGACTGGTACTGGCCCAGCACGATGCCGTTGTTCGGACCGGCGCCGTTGGGCTCGGTCAGGGTCTTGCCGATGCCGGGCAGTTCCTCGGGGATGCCGAGCTTGTGGCCCATGTCCGCGATCTTCTGCGGACCGTTCTGCATGTCCAGCTGCATCCGGTAGAAGCTGGTGTTCAGCGAGCGCTTGAGCGCCTCGGCGATGGTGCACATGCCGCAGGACTCGCCCTCGACGTTGCCGATCTGGATGCCGTTGACGGTGATCGGCGAGCTGTCGTACAGCTGCGAGAGCGGGATGCCCATCTCGAGGTTCGCGGCCAGGCCGATCACCTTGAACGAGGAGCCCGTCGGCAGACCGGCGTTGGCGAAGTCGAAGCCCTGGCCGTCCTCACCGCCGTAGTAGGCGCGGACCGCGCCGGTGCGCGGGTCGATCGAGACGACCGCGGTCCGCAGGTTCTCCGGCTCGCCCTGCAGCTTGGACTGCGCGGCGTTGACCGCGGCCTCCTGCGCCTTCGGGTCGATCGTGGTGGTGATCTGCAGGCCCTCGGTGTTGAGCTGCTGCTCGCTGATGCCCGCCGCCGACAGCTCCTTGAGCACCTGGTTCTTCACCAGACCGCCGGGACCCTCGTCCTGGTTGCTGTCGTTGAGCGAGGCCAGCGCGACCACCTGCGGGTACTGCATCGAGGCACGCTCGGCCGCGGGCAGGTTGTTGCCGCTGACCATGCCGTCGAGCACGTAGTTCCAGCGGGTCTTGGCGCCCTCGGGGTTCTTCTCCGGATCGAGCAGCGAGGGCAGCTGGATGGTCGCGGCCAGCACGGCGCCCTCGGCCACGGTCAGCTCCTGCACCGGCTTGCCGAAGTAAGCCTTCGCCGCCGCGTCGATGCCGTACGCGCCACGACCGAAGTAGATGGTGTTCAGGTAGGCGGCGAGGATGTCTTCCTTGCTCCACTGCCGGGCCATCTTGGCCGAGATGACCAGCTCGTGCATCTTTCGGGTCATCGACCGCTCGTCACCGACCAGCGCGTTCTTCACGTACTGCTGGGTGATCGTGGAGCCACCACCGGCGCTTTCCTTGCCGAGGATGTTGTCACGCGCGGCGCGGGCGAAGCCCGACACCGAGAAACCCGGGTTGGTGTAGAAGTCGCGGTCCTCGGCCGCGATCACGGCATTGCGCACGTGCGGCGGGATCTGATCGATCGAGACCTCGGTGCGGTTGCCCTGTGGCGGGACCACCTTGCTGATCTCGGTGGTGCCGTCGTTGGCGTAGATCATCGCGACCTGGTTGGTCTCCAGATCGCCCGGCTTGGGCACCGAGACCGCCGTGTAGGCGACGAGGAACACCGCGCTCGGTACGACGATGGCGAGCGCCATCAGCACGTACATGGTCCGGCGAATGGCCCGCCACGGCATTTTCCTCACCGAACCACCCTTACCGGAGCCGTCGTCGCCCCCGCCACCATCGCGGCGGTTACGTGGCCCACTCGGCGGCGGGGTGCCGCCGGTGCCGGTGGCTCGGCGTTCGCCGGTGGTCGGCCCACCGGGACGGCGGCCCGGACCTGCGCCGGGACGCGCGGTCACGGCCGATCCACCGGAGCGGGTGCTTCGGTTCAGGTCGTCACGGACGGGCCTGCCGCCGTCGGGATGACTCGCCCGCGCGGTCGACTCGTCGCGTCCGGGGCGCGGCAGCTTCTGGGTGGCGCCCGCCGCGGGCGGGCCGACGGGCCGACCCGGCTGCGGGGGCCTGCCCTGCGGCGGCCTGCCCTGGTTCGGACCGCCCTGGTTCGGTCCGCCCTGCGGACCCGGC
>NZ_LPNR01000013.1 GCF_019266065.1 Nocardia sp. MH4
CAGGCCCGGCGCCGCCGACCGCGCGAGCACCGCTGCCAGGATCGGCGTCGGCGTGCTGGCCGGCGTGCTCGTCGCCGAACTGGCCTCGACCGTGCTGCTCGGCGGCACCGTCGACCGGGAGCTGGACGTGCGCGCGCAGGCGAGTGCCGAGAACGCCCCGGGCGTGGTCGCCGCGCGGGCCGAGTTCGACCGGGCGAGCGCCGACCGGGCCGCCCTGGACGTGAGCATCGCCAAGGCGCAGGCCGATATCGACCGCGCGCTGGTCATCGCCCGCTGTGAGTACAACCCGACGCCGGAGTGCCCGCAGACCAGGATCACCGGCGTCCCCGGCCGCGGTCCCGAGGCCCAGACGGCCAACGACATGCTCGACGATTCCCGCAGGCAGCTCGCCGCCGCGCAGGCCCGCACCGATCAGCTCGACCAGCAGGTCCGCACCGAGACCGCCGAGCTGGCCGCCGCCCGCGCCACCGCGTTCGCCGAGGCCGACCGGGGGCTCGGCGCCCGCTGGCTGGCCATGAACGGCTACACCGCCGACCACGCCGGGGCCGCCGCGCTGCGGGCGCTGATCCTGCTGGCCGGGGTCCTGCTCGCCCTGCTGCCCCTGCTGCTGCGGTGGTGGCGCGGGGAGACCTCGCTGGACCGCCGGGTCGACGCCGAGGAGGTGGCCGACCGGGCCCAGCGCGAGGCCGACGCGGCCATCGCGGTGAAGCGGGCCGAGGTGCGCACCGAGGCGGCTGCCCTGCGCGCCGATCACGAACTCGCCGCGGCGCGCCTGGCCATCGAGGCCGATACCGTCATCGATCGAGAACGTCAGCGCACCAGGATCATCGCCGCCATCGGCGGCTTCGAGCTCGGGATCACCGAGCCGCATCGAAAGGACGACTCCGTGGCTCTGGAGCCGAACGTCTCCCAGCAGCAGCTGCCCGCCGGGTACCTGCCCACCGCGCTGCCCGCCGCCGCGCCGCAGGCCGGTGCGCTGGTGCCGGCCCAGCCGGTCGCCGCCGCGCCCGCGCAGGCCCCGACCGGGGGCGGCGGACTCGAGCTGCCGATCATCGGCACCGTGCCGTTCACCGACACCGCCGCCCGCTGGATCCGTCCGCTGGTGCCGTCCTTCGTCGCCAACGCGATCGACTCGGCCACGCACCCGCTGCGCACCGCGCGGCAGGCGTTCGAGGAGGTCGAGGAGGTCACCTTCACGCTGCGCCGCAGCCGCAAGGTCACCGTCGACACCCAGGATTCGCAGGCCCAGCAGCAGATGATGGCGCCGCCCGGCTACCAGCTGCCGGGTCAGCCCGCGCAGGGCTACCTGCCCGCCGGGTACCCCCAGCAGGGCGCACCGCAGTACCACCCGTACGCCCAGCAGATCGCCTCGACCGTCGTCGACGCGCCGTCGACCCGGTACCACCCCGACCCGCGCCAGTACCAGGCCGCGCCGACCTACACCGCGCTGCCCGCAGGTCAGGGCAATACCCTGCCGACCGCCGACGGCTACGGAGAACTTCCCGGCGGCAGTGCCAACGAGCTCCCCGGCGGCGATCAGCGTCAACTGCCGCCCGCCCGCTGACCTACGGGTCGGCGACGGGGCCTCACTGAAGTCGTCGCCGACTCGCTCGGCAGGGCCTTCGCGGCCGTCCGACCGACCTCGCCGCCATCGACGACGCGACCGAGGCGATCTGGCGAAAGCGAGCCGCCGTGGGGCCGGATCGATACCGGCCCCACGGCGAACTCACGCGCGGGTGTTCTTCGTGCGCACCGCGCTGAAGGCGGCGAACAGCAGCACCGCGACGATGCCGAGCACCGTCAGATGGATGCCGCTGACGAACGCCTGATTCGCCGAGGACAAGAACTCCTGCGCCACCGCGGCCGGCAGCTCCCGCGCGACCTCGACCGCGCCGCTGAGCGATCCCGATGCCGTCGCCACCGCGTCGTCCGGCAGCAGGGACAGATCGAGCCCGCGGCGGAAGATCGCCATCACGGTGCTGCCGAGCAGGGCGACACCGAGCGCGAGACCGGTCTCGTAGGCGGTCTCCGAGATCGCCGCCGCGGCACCGGCGCGTTCCGCCGGCGCCGAGCCGACGACCAGGTCGGCGGCCACGGTCATGGCCACCCCGGCGCCGAGGCCGATGCCGACGAAGCCGAGCACGAACGCCTCGGCGCCGCTGACCGCGTCGACCAGGAGGAAGACCGCCGCGCCGAACGCGGTGACCACCAGCGCGCCGGCCAGCACGACCGCCGCGCGCCAGCGCCGCACCAGCCACGCCGCCGCGAGCGAACCGAGCACGCTGGCCGCGAGCCCGGGCAGCATCAGCAGCCCGGCCTCCAGCGGCGAGCGACCGAGCACCAGCTGCAGGTACTGCGAGCCGAAGAACAGCACACCGGCCAGCGCGAACACCGCGAGCAGGTTGGTGAACACCGCGACACGGAACCGGGGCAGCGCGAACAGCCGCAGGTCCAGCATCGGATCGGCCAGGCGACGCTGCCTGCGGACGAACAGCACGCCGGCGAGCACACCGGCCAGACCGACCAGCAGCGCGGCCACGGTCGGGCCGTGCGCGGCGGTTTCCTTCACCGCGTAGACCACGGGGACCAGCGCGAGCATCGACAACACCGCGCTGAGCGCGTCGAACCGGCCCGGGTTCGGGTCGCGCGATTCGGGGATGAGCAGCGGCGCGAGCGCCAGCAGCACCAGCATGACCGGCAGGTTCACCAGGAATACCGAGCCCCACCAGAAGTGCTCGAGCAGCCAGCCGCCGACCAGTGGACCGGCCGCGGCGCCACCACCGGCCATCGCGCTCCACACACCGATCGCCAGGGTGCGCTGCCGCGCGTCCTGGAACATCGAGCGGATCAGGCCCAGCGTGGCCGGCATCAGCGTGGCACCGGCGACACCCTGCAGTACGCGCGCGGCGATGAGCATCTCGGGCGAGACCGCCCAGGCGGCCAGCGCCGAGGCGATGCCGAAGCCGACGGCGCCGATCAACAGCAGCCTGCGCCTGCCGATCCGGTCGCCGAGGTTGCCCATCACGACCAGCAGGCCGGCGAGCACGAACGAATAGACGTCGATGATCCACAGCAGCTGCGGGGTGCTCGGGGCGAGGTCGGCGCTGATCGCGGGCACGGCCAGGTCGAGCACGGTCGCGTCGACGGCGAGCAGCAGGAGGGCGAGGGCCAGCACACCGAGGCCCGCCCACTCGCGCGCGGTGGCGCGCGGCGGGGCGGCGGCGGTGGTGACAGGGGTGTTCATCGGTTTCTCGACTTTCTGAGTTGGTAAACCGTCCAGACGGTACAGTAACAGAAAGACCGTCCAGACGGTACAGTGATCGCCGTGAGCCCCGGCACCCGCGATCGCATCCTCGACGCCCTGGAGACCCTGCTGCTCGAACGAGGCGCGGCCCAGATGACCCTCGACAACGTCGCCGCCGCGGCGGGCGTATCCAAGGGCGGGCTGCTCTATCACTTCAAGAGCAAGGACGCCCTGCTCGTCGGCCTGGTCGAACGACTCGGCGACCGCGCCGGCACCCAGCTCGCCGAGATGCGGGCGAACGGCACCCCGGTCGCGGAGTGGTACCTCCAGACGCCCGACCCCACGACCCAGGCCGACGCGGTCGAACTCGCGCTGTACCGCTCCCTGCTGGCGACCATGCGCACCATCGACGCCTCGGCGGGGACCGACCCCGACGAGGTGCAACGGGCCCTCGACGGCGTCATGACGGCCTGGTCGGACGGCCTCGACGACGAGGTGGACGACCCCGTCCGCGCCGACACCATCCGTCTGGTCGGCGACGGCGTCTACCTGCGCGCCCTGCTCGGGCTGCCGCAGCTCGAGCCCGCCCGCTACCGCGCGGTCGTGGATCGGCTGCTCGAGCGCTGAGCACAACAATCTCAGTGGACATGTGTACTCCGAACTGATTCCGGACCGGACCGCGCGCACATATCCGCCGACCGTGGTCAAAAACTGACCACTGACTGGTCATATAGCACGGCCCGTTAATCAGTGACCTGGGCTACACATTGTGGCAACTCACGACACTCGGTTTACAGTGCGAGAGTGATCCACAGCAACGGACCGAAGGGCGCGGCGCCGTGGGGCTCACCGCTGCTCGGTCCGGTCGAGGAGAAGTCGTCCATCCGGCGCGTCCGCGTGCAGCTGCTGCTGACCGTGCCGTTGCTCGTGGCCAACCTGATCGGCATCACGATGATCGTGGTGCTCGCCGGGTTCGTGCTGCCCGGTCCGACCGTCTTCACCAGGCAGCTGCTGCTGATCAACGCCGTCTTCACACCGCTGTGCGCGGTCCTCGCGCTGGCGATCGGCACCGTGTGGGGCACCGTCGCCGGCCTGCGCACCATGCGCTGGGCCACCGACCCCGACCACGTGCCGACCCCGCCCGAACAGCGGGTCGCGGTGTCGGCGCCGCGCTGGATGGTGTTGCAGCAGGCGGTGCTGTGGTCCCTGGCGCTGGTCACGCTGACGATCGTCTACGGCGTGGCCGATCCGGCGCTGATCCCCAAGGTCGGGCTGTCCATCGGCGCCGCGGGCATCGTGGTGTGCGCCAACAGCTATCTGATCGTGGAATTCGCGCTGCGGCCGGTGACCGCGCGGGTGCTGCAAGCCGACCCGCACCGGCGCCGCGGCATCGGCGTGTTCGGCCGGACCATGCTGTCGTGGCTGGTCGGCGTCGGGATTCCGGTGGCGCTGTCGATGATCGTCGCGGTGTGGGCGCTGGCCGACCCCGCGGTGAGCAAGGCCAGGCTGGCGGTCTGTGTGCTCAGCCTCGGCGGCTCGGCGCTGCTGTTCGGGATGTTGCTGATGGCCCAGGTCGTCGCCGCGACGGTCGCCCCCATCAAAGGTGTGCGCCAGGCGCTGCGCCGGGTGGAGGACGGCGATCTCGACACCGAGATCACCCTTTACGACGGCACCGAACTCGGCGATCTACAGAGCGGTTTCAACCGGATGGTGCACGGCCTGCGCGAGCGCGCGCTGATCGAGGACCTGTTCGGCAAGCACGTCGGCCACGACGTGGCGATGGCCGCGATCGCCTCCCGGCCGGTGCTCGGCGGCACCGAGACCGAGGCCGCCGCCCTGTTCATCGACATCATCGGCTCGACGACGATGGCCGCCACCCGGCCCGCGCCCGAGATCGTCGGCATCCTCAACCGCTTCTTCGACATCGTCGTCGACGAGGTGGAACGCCATGGCGGCCTGCTCAACAAGTTCGAAGGCGACGCCGCCCTGGCCGTTTTCGGCACCCCCGCTCCCCTGCCCGACCTGGCGGGCTCGGCTCTGTCCTGCGGCCGCGCCATCCAGCGCCGACTGCGCGACGCCTCCGACCTGAACGCGGGCATCGGCGTCGCCGCGGGCCGGGTCGTCGCGGGCAATGTGGGCACCCACAACCGCTATGAGTTCACCGTCATCGGCGACGCGGTCAACGAGGCGGCCCGCCTGTGCGAGCTGTCGAAGAACTACGACGAACGCCTCCTCAGCTCGGCGACCACCCTCGCCCGCGCCGCCGCCACCGAGACCGCCCACTGGGACCTCGGCGAAACCGTCACCCTCCGAGGCAGACTCACCCCCACCCAGCTGGCCCTACCCAGAATCTCGGCGCGCACCCCGGACCCCACCGCGACGAACGCACAGTCGACGACCGACGTGCGCTGATCCGGACCACCTCACCCGACCCCCACGCCCCGACCCCGACGAGGGGCAGACGACGCGGACGGCCGCGACACGAGCGCGCCGGTGCTGCGACAACCCGGCTAGACTCGCCGACGTGCGTCCCGCCGTCGAAGCGGTCGGCGCCGTCGGGGCGGGAACCGATCCGGCACCGGCGTCCGTGCCGGCGCCACCCTCTCCGCCGACGGTACCGATCCGGCCCCTGCGTTTCCGCGAACTGCTCGACGAGCCGTTCGCCCTGATCCAGGCCCACATTCGGGCGCTGTCGACCCTCGGCGCCTGCGCGCTCGTGGCGGCCGTACTCGGCGTGCTCGGGGTGACCGGCCTCGTCTCGCACTTGACCGACGGCTCCGACACGGGCACGGCGTGGGCCGCGATCCTGGCCACGGCGGCGTTTCTCTGGCTGCTGCGCCTGGTGTTGCGCGGCGCGACCGTCGCGATCGCGCTCGCCGACTTCGGTGGGGTGCGCCTCGGCGCGATCGCCGGGTTGCGGGCGGCCGCCCGGCGCGCCGGTCCGCTGCTGCTCGCGCAGATCATGTTCACGCTCACCGGCATCGGGGTCCTGCTGGTCGGCAGCCTGCTGATCATCACCTATCCGCTGGCGCTGCTGTGGTTGTCGAACGTGCGGGCGCGACGGTTCGTCGCCGAGCCGGTGATCGTCGGCGAGCACGCCGGATTCGGCGCGGCGATCGCCCGGTCGAAGGAACTGGTGCAGGGGGCCGATTGGACCGTGGCCGGCCTGTGGCTCACCCAGCGGGTCATCTTCGCCGTCCTCGCGGTGCCCGCGTTCGGCGTGCCCTTCTATCTGTCCGACTTCTCCGGCACGCATCGCTGGGCGTTCATCACGCTGCTGGTCGGCGGGCTGCTGCTGGTGGTGACGATCAGCGAGATCGTCGAGGCCACCAGTCGCGCCGTCTGCTACATCGACCGGCGGTGCGCCCGCGAGGGTATGGACATCGCGATCCCCGGTGAGTCCCGATGAGCGACAGCCGCTTCCCCGATCCGGCTGCCGCCGACGCCCCGCCGCCCGGCCCCGGCGCGTGGCGGCCCGGTCCGGGCGGTCCGTCCGCTGTCGACGACGAGCGGCACCTCGGCGCGACGCGACAGCTCGGCTCCGGTCCGCCGCCACCGCCCC
>NZ_LPNR01000014.1 GCF_019266065.1 Nocardia sp. MH4
GCGCCGGCACCGGTCGTCGCCGCGGCGATCGGCCACGCCGCGGCGAAACCGGCGCCGATGGTGCCCAGCGCACCGACACCCGCCGTAGGAATAGCCGAAGCGCCGGCGAGGATCGCGGTCGCGCCCGCGGTACCGGCCGCACCGACCGCGAAGCCGACACCGGCACCGATGCCCGCGCCGATGAGCCCACCACCGACGGCGCCGACGGCCGCCGCCGGGGCACCGACGATGGCGGCACCGGCCAGTGCGCCGCCGACCGTCGCGGCGGCGATCTTGTCCGAGCGGCTGGGGTTGATGCCGATCGAGCGGCCCTGGGTCGCGATGGCGGCCTCGACGTCGGCGGCGGAGTTGTTCACGCCGTCGAGGACCTCGCCCGGGACCTCGTCGGGTACCGGGCTGGTGAAGTCACCGACGCGCAGCGTGCGCGGAGGCGGGGCGATGGGCGCGACCGGCTCGACGGGCTCGGGGAGGTGCAGCTCCTCGATGACGATCGGCGGGGGCGGAGCGGTGTATTCGGGCACCGGGCGCGATTCCGGACGTTCGGGCGCGAGACGCTCCAGCGTGTCGGGAGCGTCGAACGTCGCCAGATCGGACCGGCCCTCGTCGGCGGGCGCCGGCGTGTTCACGCCCGGCTGCTCCGGGTTGATCCCCGGCTGCGGCACCGCGATCGCGACGCCGGCGCAGGCCACGGCCAGCGCCATCGGCAGCACGCCGACGAGCGGACGGGCGACTCGCCGCGCCGTCGAATAGTTCACATCATCGGACCGACGGATCACGCCGAACACCCACTCACACACTCGACACCATGCGGCACGTCCCCGCGTACCGCGCAGCGACGATAGCGGTAGCCGAGCGGATGCTGTCAAATCGATAGCGAGTCGACATCACTCACGCGTGTCAGCGCTCAGCTCACCCCAGCACGTCGTGGCGCACGATCGTCTGATCGCGGCCGGGGCCCACACCGATGCACGAGATCCGCGCGCCCGAAAGCTCTTCCAGCCGCAGCACGTACGCCTGCGCGTTGGCAGGCAGCTCCTCGAAGGTGCGAGCCTGCGAGATGTCCTCCCACCAGCCGGGCATCTCCTCGTAGATCGGCTTCGCGTGATGGAACTCGGTCTGGGTGGTCGGCATCTGCTCGACCCGCTCGCCGTCGATCTCGTAGGCGACGCAGATCGGCACGGTGTCCAGACCCGACAGCACGTCGAGCTTGGTGAGGAAGTAGTCGGTGATGCCGTTGACGCGGGTGGCGTAGCGGCTGATGACCGCGTCGAACCAGCCACAGCGACGGGCCCGGCCGGTGGTGACGCCCACCTCGCCGCCGTTCTTGGCCAGGAACTCACCGAAGTTGTCGAACAGCTCGGTCGGGAACGGGCCGGAGCCGACGCGGGTGGTGTAGCACTTGAGGATGCCGAGCACCGTGTCGATCTTGTTCGGGCCGATGCCGGAACCGACCGCCGCGCCGCCCGAGGTCGGGTTCGACGAGGTGACGAACGGGTAGGTGCCGTGGTCGACGTCGAGCAGAGTGCCCTGCGAACCCTCCAGCAGGATCGTGTCGCCGCGCTCGAGCGCCAGGTTCAGCTCGAGCCGGGTGTCGGAGATGCGGTGTTTGAACGACTCGGCCTGTTCGAGCACCTCGTCCACCACCTGCTGCGGGTCCAGCGCGCGGCGGTTGTAGATCTTCACCAGCACCTGGTTCTTGAATTCCAGGGCGGCCTCGACCTTCTGGGTGAGGATCTTCTCGTCGAGCACATCGGCGACGCGGACGCCGACGCGGGCGACCTTGTCCTGGTAGCAGGGACCGATGCCGCGGCCGGTGGTGCCGATCTTGCGGCTGCCGAGGAAGCGCTCGGCGACCTTATCGATCGCCACGTGGTACGGCATGATCAGGTGCGCGTCGGCCGAGAGCAGCAGGCCGGAGGTGTCGACGCCGCGCTCTTCCAGCCCGGCGAGCTCGTCGAGCAGCACGCCGGGATCGACCACGACGCCGTTGCCGATGACGTTCTTCACGCCGGGGGTGAGGATGCCGGACGGGATCAGGTGCAGGGCGAACTTGTCGCCGTTGGGAAGCACGACCGTGTGGCCTGCGTTGTTGCCGCCCTGGTAACGAACGACCCACTGCAACCGCTCACCGAGCAGATCGGTAGCTTTGCCCTTACCCTCGTCGCCCCACTGGGCGCCGATGAGGACGATTGCCGGCATTTCGCGTCTCCTACAGATCGACGGCAGCACACGGTGTACTGCAGCTACCTGCCGAATTGAGGCGGTGGCCGGAGACACAGTCTAGCCGACCCCTGATCAGGACCCTCCGACCTGCCCTGTCCGAGCACGCCGACCCCGGACCGCTGCGGGTGCCACGATCGGTTACGGTTACTTGCCGGCAGGGGGTTTGCCGTGTTCGAGGGCGACAAACCGTCGACCCGACCGAGGAGGGTGTACCGCAGTTTGAGTACCCACGTTCTCCGATGTGGTGACATGCCGGTCCCGATCGCGCTGGCCTCGCAGCCGACCACGCAGACCGGGCCACAGCCCGACACCGGCGTGATCGACGAACTGCTGCCGGTGCTGGCCGCCGACAGCCTGCCGCGCCTGATCGTGCTCGGCTCCGACGCCGCCCTGGCCACCGTGCTCACCCATCTGATGCGCACCGAACGCCTGCACGTCGAGGTCGGTTTCGTGCCGACCGAGACGACCTATGCCTCGCGGGTCTATCAGACCGCCACCGGCAACGCCGCCGCCAAGATCGCGCTCGAGGGCCGGGCGATCGAGACGCCGCTGATCCGCGACGACACCGGCACCGTACTCGTCGGCCGGGCCAGCATCACCGGCGTCGACGGCGCCAAGCTCGAGGGCGAGGCCTACGTCGACGACACCCTGCTGTTCACCGGCACGGTGACCACGATGCTGATCTCACCGACCATGACGATGCCCGGCGTCCGCGCCAGGGTCCGCAAGGGTTTGCGCAAGCGCCCCTGGGTCGCCGGCCGCGCCGCGCAGCTCGGCACGCCGGGCGCGATCGTCACCCGCGACGGGATCACCACCGACCGCAAGGTGCCCCGCTCGACCTTCTATCGTTTCGAACAACCCTGGCTCCTGGTGCGATGACCTCCTCCTTCCCCACCGGCAGGCGGGCAGGCCACAGTGCCGTCCGCCCCAGCCCGGTCTTCCTGCTCATCGTGCTGATCACCGTGCTCGGCGGCGCGCTGGCCTGGGACGCCGACATCGAGTCGGTGCGCGCCAAGGTCGGCGTGTTCGTGCTCGTGGTGTTCGGCTGGATCATCAGCCTGTGTCTGCACGAGTTCGCGCACGCCTATGTCGCGTGGCGGGCCGGTGATCATGAAGTGGAAGTGCGGGGATATCTCACCCTGAATCCGCTGAAATACAGCCACCCGGTGCTGTCGATCGGATTACCGCTGATTTTCATCGCGCTCGGCGGTATCGGATTGCCCGGTGGCGCCGTGTATGTCGACACCACGCGATTCCGGTCCGGGGTGCAGCGGCTGGTCAGCGCGGTCGGTCCGGCGTCCAATCTGCTGTGCGCGGTGGTGCTGCTGGTGGTGGTGCGCGCGTTCGGGACGATGCAGGAGCACGCCGCGTTCTGGTGCGGGCTCAGTTTTCTGGCGTTCCTGCAGATCACCGCGTTCCTGCTGAACATCCTGCCGGTGCCGGGCCTGGACGGGTTCGGGATCATCGAGCCCTCGCTGAGTTACGAGACGCGCCGGTCGCTCGACCAGATCAAGCCCTACGGAATGCTCGTTCTTTTCGCTGTCATCTTCTTCACACCATTGAGCCAGGTGTTTTTCGACGCTGTTTACGCTTTGTTCGAACTTTCCGGGGTACCTGACGGGTGGGCTGCCTACGGTAGCCACATGACCCGGTTCTGGCGTTGATAGCCTGTCGCGGGTCAGCCTCGACTCAGGAACGGAAACTCGTATGGGCACCACCGAACCGCCCGTAGTTCTCTCTGTCGTCATCCCGGCGCTCGACGAAGCCTCGGTCATCGCCGCCTGCCTAGACCGGCTGGTCGGCCAGGACGCCATCGACGAGATCATCGTCGTCGACAACGGCAGCACCGATCGCACCCGGGAGATCGTCGCCGAGCTCGCCGCCCGACATCCGAAGATCGAACTGATCGACGAGCCGAATCCCGGCGTCGCCCATGCCCGCAATACCGGCTTCGACAAGGCGCGCGGCGACTACCTCGGCCGCATCGACGCCGACACCCTCGTCGGACCCGACTGGGGCGCCACCGTGCGCGCCCACCTCGACGCGCATCCGGACACCATGGCGGTGACCGGCATCAGCACCTACCACGACTCCCCGATCGGCTTCTTCCTCGCCGCCGCGATCGGCGGCCAGGAGCGCCTCGGCCTGATCAAACACCAGCCGGTCGGCAACGTACACGGCGCCAATATGGCGATCCGGCGGACCGCGTGGGAGCAGGTGCGCGAGGCCACCACCACCCGTCGTGACCTGCACGAAGACCTCGACCTCGCGCTCTGCCTGACCAAGGCGAAACTGCGCATCGACCAGCTGCCGCGGCTGCGCGCGGAGATCTCGGCGCGTCGCCGCCAGACGCCGCCGAGCATCTGGTGGAAATACCAGTTGCGCGGCCTGGAGACCATCGCCAACCAGGGCTACAACGTGGTGGGCTTCCACCGCGCCGTGATCACCGGGGCCTGGGTGATGCACACCTCGCAGTGGCCGATCTACCGGGTGTGGGACTTCGACCGCAAGCGATTCTCGCTGCGGCCCGGCCGCCCCAGGGTCTCCCCCGTCGGCGACTGAGCCGTCACTCCTCGGGCGTCACATACGGATTGGGCACGGTGGGCGGGAGCAGCGCCATCGCCGAGATGCGCTGCATCCCGCACACGACCATCAGATCCACCACGATCGACCGGATCTGCGCGAACACCACATGCGCCGAAAGACCGGCACCGGCAACGAGTTCGGGGCGGGCCTTCTTGGCGACGCTGCGCAGCGCGCGGGTGGCCTCGGCCTGATCGGGCTGCTCGCCCGGGTCGGCCAGCATCATCTTGCGGACCACATCGGTGGCATGGCCCAGCTGATCGACCAGGTCGATCAGGCGCGGATCGAGCACCTCGTCGTCGCGGACCAGAGTCAGGGAACGGCGCAGCAGCACACGGGTGTTGCGGACGGCGTTGTCGAGCGGATCGGCCGCCGAATGGATGCGCGCGAGGCGTTTGCGGGAGTTCCAGTACAGCGGCGAGATCCGGCTGACCTCGCGGCCGCCCTCCAGCGCCGAGCGCAGGGCGTCGATCTGCTTCTGGGTGGCGCGCACCGCCGAGAGGGCCTCGTGCACCTTCTCCGAGTTCTGTTCGAGCAGGCCGTCGGCGCAGGTGATCATCGACTTGCTCATCACCGACAGCACGTCGGCCGCGTGCTCGCGGGCGCGGCGCACCGGGTGCAACGGGATCAGCCCGACCATGAGCACCCCGACCAGGCCACCGACCAGTGCGTCGATCATCCGGCTCGGCCCGGCCCCGGACGACTGACTCAGCGTCGAGACCAACACGGCCGAACCCGCCGCCTGGATGGTGATGATCGAGCCGCCGTCGAGGAACACCGAGCACGCCATCGCGGCGGCGACCACCAGGCCCACCTGCCAGACCCCGGTGCCGACCTGCGCGATGAACAGGTCACCGATGCCGATGCCGACGGCGACGCCGACCACCAGCTCCACCGACCGGCGGATCCGGGCGCCGAAGGAGATGCCGATCGAGACGATCGCCGCGGTCGGCGCGAAGAACGGGTCGGGGTGCCCGATGACGTTGTGCGCGATGAACCACGCCAGTGCCGCACCCAGTGAACACTGGATGATCGGGATCATCGACAGCCGCAGGCGCACCGCCGACGCCTTCACGCGATCGACGGTGCTGTCCTTGGCGGCGGCGACGACCGGGCTGGCCGCGGCGACGACGGGATGGGGATCGCTCACCTACGACTCGGATCCGGCCGCGGGCTCAGTCCAGGCCGAGTTCGGCTGCCGCGTGCGGATCGCAGTCCTCGAGCAGATCCAGGCAGCGTGCGTATTCCTCGGTCTCACCGATGGTCTTGGCCGCCCTGGCCAGCGCGCCGACGCTGCGCAGGAAACCCTGGTTCGGTTCGTGATTCCACGGGACGGGGCCGAAGCCCTTCCAGCCGTTGCGGCGCAGCAGGTCGAGGCCGCGGTGGTAACCGGTGCGGGCGAAGGCGTAGGCGGCGACGGTGTCGTGGTTGACCTCGTCGCCCGCGCGCTCGAGCGACGCCTCGGCCAGCTGCGCCCACGCGATCGACGCGGCCGGATGATCGGCGGCGACCTGGACGGGATCGGTGCCCGCCGCGATGGCGTCCTCGGCGTCGATCAATTCCGGAAGGAGGACCGGCTGCGGTCCGAGCAGGTCACCGAAGGAGGTCATGGGTTCATTGTGCACCGAGGCCCGTCACGTCGTCGCCCGGCCCGCCGCGAGGCGATCGGCGAACCCCTCGGCGCGGCGCGCACTAGGCTGTGGCGCGAGTGGAACGTTCGAGCCTGAGCGAGGGGTACTAGGTGTCCGACCCGACCGACGAGAACAACGCGGCAGCCGAATCTGCCGACCCCGGCGCGACCGCCCAGCGCGGCGCCGATTCGTCGAACACCGCGCCGTCGACCGGCGCGCCCAAGTCGACCCCCGAAGCGGTGACCGAACCGGGCAGGCCGACCGTTCCCCCCGGCAACGCGGAGACGGTTGTCATCCGCCGTGGCGAGCTGCCGGGCGCTGCCGGCGCCGGCGACCAGTCGACCGAGCGACATACGAACGCACCCGGCGGACGTTCGCCGTCCGAACGCCCGGCGAACGCACCCGGTGGTCAGCAGCCGTCCGGGCAACCGGGCGACGGCCTCGGCACTGCGCCTGGCGGACAGCGCCCTTCGGGCCCGGGGAATTCCTCGGCCGGACGCCCCGTCGGCGGCGGCCCGCGGCCACAGGGCGGCCCCGCCGCGCTGCCCCCGCGCC
>NZ_LPNR01000015.1 GCF_019266065.1 Nocardia sp. MH4
GCCACCAGCGCGGGCCGGGCCGCGGCCCCGCCGACCGCGCCGACGCGCGCGGCCAGCGCGGCGACGGTCGGCGCCTCGAACAGGTCGCGAATGGTGACCTCGGCGTCGAGGGCCTCGTTGATCCGGGCGATCGCGCGGGTAGCCAGCAGCGAGTTGCCGCCGAGCGCGAAGTAGTCGTCGTCGGCGCCGACCCGCGCCATGCCGAGCAGCTCGGCGTAGACGCCCGCCACGATCTCCTCGGTGGGCGTCGCGGGTGCGCGGAACTCGCCCGCCGTGAAGGTGGGCGCGGGCAGCGCCTTGCGGTCGAGCTTGCCGCTCGGGTTCAGCGGGAACGCGTCCAGGGCGACCAGGGCGGCCGGAATCATGTACGCGGGCAATGATTCACCGATCGCGGCGAGCAGCGCCGCCTGCTCGATCCGCTCCCCCGGCTTGGGCACCACGTAGGCGACCAGCTGCTCACCGGCGGGCGAATCGGCCACCACGGCGACGGTCTGGCTGACCGACGGCTGCGCCAGCAGCGCGGTCTCGATCTCGCCGAGCTCGATCCGCTGGCCCCGGAACTTCACCTGGAAGTCGGTGCGGCCCAGGTATTCCAGGACCGGGGTGTCGGCGGTGGGCGTGCGCCACATCACCAGGTCACCGGTGCGGTACATCCGCGCTCCGGGCGTGAACGGGTTGGCCACGAAGCGATCCGAGGTCAGGTCCGGCCGAGCGACGTACCCGCGCGCGAGCTGATCGCCCGCCAGGTACAGCTCGCCGACGACACCCGCCGGCACCGGCCGCAGCCGCGAATCCAGCACGTAGACCTGGGTGTTCCACTGCGGCACGCCGATCGGCACCGACCCGCGATCGGTTTCGCCCGCGGGCCAGTAGGTCACCGACACCGCGGCCTCGGTCGGGCCGTAGAGGTTGTGCACCTGCGCGGTCGAGACCGCGCGCAGCGCCTCGACGGTCTCCGGCGGTAGCGCCTCACCGATGGCGAACACGTCGCGCAGCGTGGGGATGGCGCCGGGCGCGGTGTGCGCGGCGAAGACGGTGAGCATCGACGGCACGAAGTCGGTCATCGTGACGCCCTGCGCGGCAATGGTTTCGGCGATGTAGGCGGGATCACGGTGGCCGTCGTGGGTCGCGACGACCAGCTTCGCGCCGGTGCGCAGCGGCATGAAGTAGCCCCACAGCGACACGTCGAAGGTGGTCGCGGTCTTCTGCAGGTAGACATCGCCCGGAGCCAGCGGGTACTCCGCGAGCATCCACGCGATCTGGTTGTCGATCGCCTGGTGCGAGACCGCCACACCCTTCGGGCGGCCGGTGGAACCCGAGGTGAAGATGACGTAGGCCGGGTGCTGCGGCAGCACCGGCCGGACCAGCTCGGCCGGGCTCAACGGCTCGCCCGAGAAGCCGTCCAGCGCAACGGTGTCCATGGTGATCACCGGGGTCGCCGCGGGCACCTCGACGGCGTCGGCGGTGGTGGTCAGCACGCACACCGGCTGCGCGGTGTCGAGGATGTGCGCGATCCGCTCGGCCGGGTGATCCGGGTCCAGCGGCACGTACGCGCCGCCCGCGGTGACGATCGCGTACATGCCGACGACCAGATCCAGCGACCGGCGCACGGCCAGCCCGACCAGCGATTCCGCGCCGACCCCGCGCTGCGCCAGCAGCCGGGCCAGGCGGTTCACCCGCTCGTCGAACTCGCGATAGGTCAGCTCGGTGCCCTCATAGGACAGCGCCACCGCATCGGGATGCGCCGCGACCGCACCACGGTAACCGTCGAGCAGCAGCGCGGGCGCCAGCTCGTGCCCGGTGTCGTTCCACCGCCGCAGGATTCGCTCGCGCTCGTCCGATTCGAGCAGCTCGATCGCGCCCACCGGACGGGCCGGATCGGCGACGACCTCGGTGAGCAGGCGCACCAGCCGGTCGGCGAACCCGGCGACGGTGGCCTCGTCGAACAGGTCGGTGGCGTAGGTGAACGCCGCCGACACCCCGTTGGAGACACCGGCGGTCTCCAGCGGGACGAGGGTGAGTTCGAGGTCGAACTTCGCGAACGGCACGGCCAGATCGACGCCGGCGACCGTGAGGCCGGGCAGCGTCAGCTCGGTGCCCGCGAGGTTCTGGAAGGTGAGCATCACCTGGAACAGCGGGTGCCTGGCCATCGACCTGGCCGGATCCAGCAGCTCGACGAGCCGCTCGAACGGCACGTCGGCGTGCCCGAAGGCGGCCACGTCGGTGCCGCGGACGCTGCCGAGCAGTTCGGCGAAGCTGCGGGCCGGGTCCACGTCGGTGCGCAGCACCAGGGTGTTGACGAACATGCCGATCACGTCGTCGAGCACCGCTTCGCCGCGACCGGCCACCGGGGTGCCGACGGCGATGTCGGTGGTGCCCGACAGGCGCGCCAGCAGCACGGCCAGCGCGGCGTGCACGACCATGAACAGCGTCGAATTGTGTTCGCGGGACAGCCGATCCAGTGCGGCGTGGGTGTCGGCGTCGATCCGGAAGTCGTAGCTCGCGCCCCGGTTGGTCATCGCCGCGGGGCGCGGGCGATCGGCGGGCAGGTCCAATTGCTCGGGCAGTCCGGCCAATTCGTCACGCCAGAACGAGATCTGCTGAGCCAGCAGCGAATCCGGATCGGACTCGGCGCCCAGTGTCGCCCGCTGCCACAGCGTGAAGTCGGCATACTGCACCGGCAGCTGATGCCAGGCCGGCGCGCTACCGCGCAGCCGATCGGAGTAGGCGGCGATCAGGTCGCGGGTCAGCGGCGCCATCGAGAAACCGTCGGCGGCGATGTGGTGCACCACGCACAGCAGCACGTGCTCGTCGGCGCCGAGGCGGAACAGCCGCACCCGCACCGGCGGCGCGACCGCGACATCGAAACCGGCCACCGCCTGCTCGGCGATCAGACCGGGCAGCTGCTCGGGGGTCGCGTCGACCAGCTCGACCTGCGGGACCGCGCGGGGATCGCCCACCGGCAGCACCAGCTGCACGGCGTCACCGTCGACCTCCGGGTAGATCGTGCGCAGTACTTCGTGCCTGCCGACCAGGTCGGCGACGGCGGCGCGCATGGCCGCCACATCCAGCTCGCCGGACAACCGCACCGGCAGCGGGATGTTGTTGGCGCCGCTGCCCGGATCGAACCGGTTGAGGAACCACATCCGCTGCTGCGCGTAGGACAGCGGGATCTGCTCGGGCCGGGTCTGCGCGGTCAGCGGGTTGCCGGTGCCCGCGCCGACGTGCGACTCGACGCGCGCGGCCAGCGCCGACACCGTCGAGGCCTCGAACACCAGCTGGACCGGCACCCTGGCATCGAGCGCGGTCCCGATCCGGGCCACCGCCTGGGCGGCCAGCAGCGAGTTGCCGCCGAGCTCGAAGAAGTCGTCGTCCGCGCCGACCTGGTCGTCTCCCGACACCAGCAGCGCCGCGAACACCTGCGCGATGATCTCCTCGATCGGCGTGCTCGGCGCGCGGAACTCGCGGGCGGTGAAGGTGGGCTCCGGCAGGGCCTTGCGATCGAGCTTGCCGACCGGGGTCAGCGGGATCTCGTCGAGCAGCATGATCGCCGCAGGCACCATGTACGCGGGCAGCAGGCCCGACAGGTGGTGGGCCAGGTCGGCCGGGGTCACCGCGGCGCCCGCGCGGGGCAGCACGTAGGCGACCAGCGAGGTCACGCCGTTGGTCAGCGTGCGGCCGAGGGTGGCCGCGAAGTCGACGTCGGGGTGGGTGGTCAGCGCGTTGTCGATCTCGCCCAGCTCGATGCGCAGGCCGCGGATCTTGACCTGGAAGTCGGAGCGGCCGAGGTACTCGAACTCGCCGGAGGTGTCGCGGCGCACCAGGTCACCGGTGCGGTACAGGCGTCCGCCGGGCGCGCCCGCGTCGGCGCCGAACGGGTTGGCGACGAAGCGCTCGGCGGTCAGCTCGGGACGGTCCAGGTAGCCCTGGGCCAACGCGGGACCGGCCAGGTACAACTCACCGACGACGCCCGCGGGTACCGGGCGCAGGCGCGCGTCCAGCACGAAGGCCGCGACACCCGGGATCACCGAACCCAGCGTCACCGCCGCGCCCGCGGTCATCTCGCCGGTGGTCACCATGACGGTGGCCTCGGTGGGGCCGTAGGCGTTGAACACCGAACGGCCCTGTGCCACCCAGCGATCCACCAGTTCGGGGCCGAGCTTGTCGCCGCCGGTGACGACCACCCGCACGCTGTCGACCCGGGTGGAGTCGACCGACTCGAGCGCGCCCGGGGTGATCAGCAGGTGCGAGACCTGTTCGCGGCGAACGAGATCGGCGAGTTCGTCGCCACCGAACACCGTCGGCGGCACCACGACCAGCGTCGCGCCCGCGGTGAAGGTGAACAGCATCTCCATCAGGGAGAAGTCGAAGCTGGGCGAGCTCAGGTGAGTCACCCGCGAGCCCGCGTCGATGCGGTACTGCCTGCCCACCGCGGCCATCGTCGACAGGCCCGCCTGGGTCACCACGACGCCCTTGGGCAGACCGGTGGAGCCCGAGGTGTAGATGACATAGGCCGGATGCCGCTCGTCGAGCGTGCGCACCCGGTCGCTGTAGGAGATGGCGTGCGCGGGCTGGGCCGCGATCCGCGCCGCGACGGTGGGGTCGTCGAGCTCGAGCCACTCGGTGGAGGTACCGAGCGCGGGCCGGTGCGCGGCGGTGGTGACGCCGAGCACGGCGTGCGAATCGGTGACGATGTGGGCGATGCGCTCGGCCGGGTAGGCCGGGTCGATCGGCACGTAGGCGGCGCCGGACTTGGCCACGGCCCACACACTGAGCACCGATTCGATCGAGCGGGTGATCGCGACGGCGACGATGTCACCGGGGCCGATGCCACGGGCGATCAGCTCCCTGGCGAGCCGGGAGGACTCCTCGTCCAGCGCGCGGTAGGTGAGTTCGCGCTGGTCGGCCGGGTCGCCGGTGGGGTTGAACCGGATGGCGGTGGTGTCGGCGGCCGATTCCACGGCGGCCGTCAGCAACTGACCGAATGTCGGACTGCTCGACCGGCGACGGCGGTTACCGCGGGCAGAACGACGGGCAGTTTCCATTCGGGTTCATTCACCTCTCATCGAGCATGGACGCGCCGACGGCCGCCCCGTGCAGATCGAGCCATCATATCGAGCGACCACAGACCGACCGAACGTCGTGCCGACAGCCCCCGATTGCGGGGCCCCCGGTTCCACGGGCCCTGAGGAGTATCGGCCCGCCGACCAGGCGTGTTGCCGGATCACACAGCAAAGTGACGGGGCTCATACTGAACCACCGTCACTCGGCTTTCGCGGAGAGTCCGCGACTGGAAACGCTCAGTGCGCGGAGGGGCCCCACTCCAGCGGCACACCCTTGGAGGCGAGGTAGGGAATGGGATCCATCTTGGCGCCGCCCTGATCCCAGATCTCCAGGTGCAGGTGCGGGCCGGTGGACTGGCCGCGGTTGCCGACGGTCGCGATGACGTCGCCCGCGTTGACGCGCTGACCCTGGGTCACCAGCATCTCGTTGACATGGCCGTAGACGGCGGTGGTGCCGTCGTCCTGCAGCACCCGCACCCACAGGCCGAAGCCCGAGGCCGGGCCCGCCTCGACGACGGTGCCGCTGGACACGGAGTGGATCGGGGCGCCGATCGAGTCGGCGAAGTCCAGGCCGTAGTGCATGGCGCCCCAGCGGGCGCCGAATCCGGAGCTGATCGGGCCCGCGACCGGGCGGGCGGCCTGCGGCGGCGCGACCTGGTGCTGGATGCCCTGGATGATGTCCTCGACCTGGGCCAGCGGGCCCGCGATCTCGGGCGGCAGGTTGCCGATGCCGAACGGCGCGGCGACGGGCGACGCGATCGGCGCGGCGACAGCGTCGACCTGCGTGGGCGCCTCGGCGGGCGCGGCGACCTGCTTGGCGGCGACGAGGTTGACCTCGGCGGCCTCGCGAGCGGAATCGGGGACGACGGATTCCTCGACGTCGTCGTTGTGCGTCGGCAGCAGCGGGGCCGCGTAGGCGATGGTCGGGGCGATCGAGGCGGCGGTGCCGACGATGGCGCCCGCGGCGACCGCGGCGCTGGCGGCGACCCGCACCCGATCGGTGCGAGAGGGTTCGGCGCGGTGCCGGCTCGGGCGCCCGGCGCCTCCGTCACCCAACAGGGCCTTGACGGAGATGGATTCGGGGCCCATACGGTGCTGCGACAAAGTCTCGTCCTAGCGTCCGACAACAAGGAAACGAAACCGGTGACGACCGGCCCGGAATCCGCCTGGGCGGTTCCCGTTACCGACCCGCGTGTAACGGTTCGGCATCCGTTGTGACGGGAACTCTACCCGGTCGTGACCATTCCGCAACCTTCTCCGTCGAACTCGCAGGTGGGAGGCCTGTCCCACAGTAACGATCCCGTTGCCGAGCCGGTCACACGCGCCGGTCCCGGCGCTTGACCCGGCGCCGACGGGACAGACTCGGGACATGGTGATCGAGAGCTTGCGTGTCCCTATCGTCGCCGCGCCCATGGCAGGCGGCCCGTCCACCCCGGAGTTGGTGGTCGCCGTCTCGAACGCGGGCGGATTCGGCCAGCTGGCCGCCGGCTACCTCGCGCCTGCGGCGATGGCCGACCAGATCGCGGCGACCAGAGCCGCGACCACCGCCCCCTTCGGCATGAATCTGTTCGCCCCCGGCCCGGTCGCCGAGCCGGCGACCTACGCGGCCTATCTGGCCGAGCTGGGCGCGGAGTTCCCGCTCGGCACGCCCAAGCACGACACCGACGGCTGGGCGGAGAAGATCGACCTGCTGGTGGCCGACCCGGTCGCGGTGGTGTCGACGACCTTCGGCTGCCCCACCGCCGTCGAGGTGGACCGGCTGCACGCGGTCGGCACCGAGGTCTGGGTGACGGTCACCTCCCCCGCCGAGGCGGCGATCGCGCTCGACGCGGGCGCCGACGCGCTGATCGCCCAGGGCGCCGAGGCGGGTGGACACCGCGCGAGCTTCCTCGACGATCCCGCCGACGACCCGGTCGACCCGCTCGGCCTGCTGACCCTGCTCCAACTGCTCACCGCGAGCACCGACCGCCCGATCATCGCCGCGGGCGGCATCGCCACCGGCGCCGGCCTGGCCGCGGTACTCGCCGCGGGCGCGGCCGCCGGGCAGCTCGGCACCGCGCTGCTGCGCTGCCCGGAGGCGGGCACCAAC
>NZ_LPNR01000016.1 GCF_019266065.1 Nocardia sp. MH4
ACGCAGGGCGGGAAGATGGTCGAGCGGGAGTCGCGTGCTCTGGCCGGTCGGCTCGGCGTCACGGCATAACTTGGTGTAGAGGTACCCTGCCCGCCGCTGGACGCGTACGAGGACTGATCATTCCGCCGACGGGCCCCGCCGACACTGTTCGGCGGGGCCCGTCGGCGTCGGTAGCGGTGCGCGTGCCGAGGACTAGCCGGTCTCCTCGGTCAGCAGCCCTGATCGGGCGAGCACGGCCGCCGCGTCGGCGGCCCGGCGCGCGTGGTCGGCAGTGACCGGTTCGTGGGTGACGAAGAGCCGGTGGAACAGGGGCGCGACGGCGAACCGGACGACTTCGGTTCCGCTGACCGCTGCGTCGAGTTCACCGCGCGCGATCGCCCGGTCGACGATCACCGCCGCCTCGGCGTGCCGGGCGGCGTAGTAGGCGCGCAGGGCATCGGCGGCGGCAGGGTGCTGCATGCCGGCCGCGATGAAAGAGGTTGCCACGGGCGCTGATTCGGGATCGGTGAAGCCGGTGCGTAACAGCTCGGTGAGGGCGCGCAGGTCGCCGGTGAGACTGCCGGTGTCCGGGATCGCCCACGGCAGGCCCGCTGCGCGGTCGAGTGCGTCGGCGACCAAGCCCTCGGGACCGCGCCAGCGCCGGTAGACGGTGGTCTTGTGCACCCCGGCCCGCTGCGCGACGGCGTCGACGGAAAGGCCCTGGTAGCCGTGCTCGGCGAGCTCGGCCGTCGTCGCGTCGAGGACGGCCTCCCGCACCCGGGCGCTGCGCCCACCGGGGCGCCGTTGCGGTTCCAAAATCTACTCCTGTTGCGTTAGTGGGCGAGCCTTTGTACATTTAAAGCTACACAAGTTGCGATTGGAGCGCTGTTTGACCACTCAACTAACCATGCGGGGCGTGTCGAAGTCCTATGCCGACCGGCTGGTACTCGACGCGATCACCGCGACCATCCGGCCCGGCGAGCGAGTCGGCATCGTCGGGGAGAACGGCGCGGGGAAGTCGACCTTGCTGCGGCTGCTCGCCGGTGCCGAGTCCGCCGACGCCGGATCCGTCACCGTCACCGCCGACGGCGGCGTGGGTCACCTCGCCCAGACCCTGACCGGCGACACCGTCGAGGCGGCGGTCGAGCAGGCGCTGGCGGAGCTGCGCGGGCTCGAACGCGCGATGCAGGCCGCCGCCCAAGCGCAGGACATGGACCGGTACGGGGAATTGCTCACCCGATTCGAGGCCAGGGACGGGTACGCGGCCGACGCCAGGGTCGAGGCGTCGATGCACGGACTGGGGCTGGCCGGGATCGATCGATCGCGCCGCCTCGACAGTCTCTCGGGTGGGGAGCGGGCCCGGCTCGGCCTGGCCTGTCTGCTCGCCGCCTCGCCGGAGGTGCTGCTGCTCGACGAACCGACCAATCACCTCGACGACAGCGCGCTGACCTGGCTCGAGGACCGGCTGCGCACCCACAACGGCACGGTCGTGCTGGTCTCGCACGACCGGATCTTCCTCGACCGGGTGGTGACCGCGATCCTCGAGGTGGCCGACCGCGGCCTGACCCGGTTCGGGGGTGGGTACAGCGGATTTCTCGCCGAGAAGGCGGCCGCGCGCGTGCGCTGGGAGCAGGCGTACACGCAGTGGCGCACCGAGATCGGGCGGCTGGAGGAGTTCGCGACCACGACCGCCCTGCAGGTGGCGCACGGCCGGGCGATGACCGACAACAACAAGATGGCCTACGACCGCAACGCCGGGCGGGTCCAGAGCTCGGTCGCTTCCCGGGTGCGCCGGACCGCCGAGCGTCTGCGCCGGTTGCGCGAGCAGCCGGTGCCCTGCCCGCCCGAACCGCTGCGGTTCCGTGGACGATTCGCGGCGGCCGGGTCGGGCGCGGAGTTCACCGTCGGTCCTGTGACGCTGGGCGCGCGGGGACGGCTGCTGATCCACGGTCCCAACGGCGCGGGCAAATCGACGCTGCTCGACGCGATCCACGCGGCGGCGCCGGACCGGATCGGATATCTGCGGCAGGACGAACGTTTCGATCCGGACCGCAGCGTCACCGAGACCTACGGGTTCGGCCGGGCCGCGCTGCTGGGGACCGGGCTGTTCGCGTCCGACCTGCTGGATCGTCCGGTGGGTAGCCTGTCGGAGGGACAGCGGCGCAGGCTGTCGCTGGCGCGGGTGCTCGCCGGCGAACACGATCTGCTGCTGCTCGACGAGCCCACCAACCATCTCTCGCTCACTCTGGTCGACGAGGTGGAACGCGCGCTGCGCGACTATCGGGGCGCGGTGGTCGTGGTCTCGCACGATCGGGCGCTGCGCCGGCGGTTCCGGGGAATACAGAAGGGAATTCAGGACTTTGGCTGACATCGTGCAGGTGGTCGAGGTGCCGGGCGCGCCGTACGGGGTGACGATCGGGCCGGACGACGCGGTGTGGTTCACGCTGGTCGCCCAGGGTGCTGTCGGCCGCTACGCCGACGGCGAGGTGCGAGTCTTCCCGCTCGAGCCGGCCGACGGACAACCGACGGTGATCGTCACCGGACCCGACGAGGCCCTGTGGTTCACCGAATTCCAGGGCGGACGGCTGGGTCGGCGCACCCTCGACGGCGCCGTCACGAGCATCGCCCTCGACGGACCCTACGGGGTGTGCGCCGGACCCGGCGGGGCGCTGTGGTTCACCGCGTTGCAGGCAAGCCGGGTCGGGCGGCTCGCCGCCGACGGCACCGTCGAGTACGTCGACGTGGACGGGATGCCGTCGATGATCACCGCGGGATCCGATGGCGCACTGTGGTTCACGGTGAATCAGGGCAACGCGATCGGCCGGGTCGACCAGGCCATGGCACTCACGATGTTCCCGCTGCCGACACCCACCGCCGCCCCCGTCGGGATCGCGGCCGGACCCGACGGCGCGGTGTGGTTCACCGAGATCGGGGCGGGCGCGATCGGGCGCATCGAGACCGACGGCACTGTCACCGAATTCGCGCTGCCCGACCCGGCCGCACGCCCCCACGCGATCGTCGCGGGCCGCGACGGCGCGCTGTGGTTCACCGAATGGGCGAGCGGAAAGCTCGGCCGGATCACCACCGGGGGCGAGATCGACCACCTGACCTTGCCCGGCGCTGAACCGCACGGACTCACTGTCGACCCGCGCGGCCACCTCTGGATCGCCATGGAATCCGGTGCGCTGGTGGAGGTCTCACCCGGCTGAGGACCGCAACCGCTCGAGCAGCGCGCGGAGCCCGGGCGCGGTCGGTGCCGTCGCCGCATCGATCGTGCCCAGCGGTACCTCGAGCATCCGCAGTGGATAGCCGTCACCGGTCACCACGCCGGTGTCGGCGAAGCCGAACGCGGCGAGCAGGCGTGCGACGCCGGTGCCGGTGTGCTCGGTTTGCGCGTAGACGCGGGTGGTCGGCCGGGCCGGGTCGGCCGTGTGGATGTCGAGCAGGACCTCGGCGAGATGATCGATGTAGATCTGCGAGATGGTCAGTGGGCTGGCGCCGAGCCTGCCGCGGAACCCGCGGAGCAGACCGACCGAGAACAGCACCACCGCGTCGGACCATTCGCCCGGCCTGCTCAGGTGCAGACCGCGCAGCTGCGCGTCGGTCAACCCGCCGGTCCGGCAATAGGCGGCCTCGCCCAGCCGGTTCAGCGGCAGGATGCACGAGAAGCCGACCGGCACGAAGGTGCCGTCGACACTGGCCTCGATCAGGCTGTAAGCGAGTGGATTGACCTGATGCACACTGAGATTGCGCTGCCGGATCAGATCGAGCGGGGTCGCGAAACCGGACCGGGCGAAGGCTTCCCGGTTGATCTGGCACAGCGTATCCAGGTCGCGATCGTCGAGATGGCGCACGCGGTAGTCGAGCTGTGGTGTCGCATCGCTGTCGCCGGTCATACGTCTCCCATAGTGCGAGGTGAGGTCGGGCAGCAGCCCGCTCTCGTCGATGATCCCGGCCAGCACGTCGATCGGTTCACGGCCCGCGAGCCTGCCGACCACCAGCGACAATCCGCGCAATCCGGCCGCGATCACGACGGTGAAGAGGACGAAACCGAGCCAGTCGCTGTTGGTGACCACCGGCAGCGCGTCGATGCCCCGCTTGACCGGGTCGGCGAGCTCGAGCGAGCTGAACACCCCGGCGGTGGCCGTGCTGACCGTGAGGATGTAGTGATTCGGCTTGCGCGCGGCCAGGATGACGGCCCGGGCGGCGCGTTCGCGCCAGTGCCGGAACGCGACCCGCGCCCCGTGGTACGTCGGCATGGCTCGTCTCCCCCCCGTGGATCGGACCGAACGCAGTGGGATGCGAGTACCCGATGGTGCGTCGGTTCACACCAACGATGTCGGCCGCGCGCACGAATGCTGTTGTCCGCGCGGCCGTGTGAGACGCGTCAGGGCGTGGTGAGCGCCTTCACGACAGCGGTGCCGAAGCCGAGGTCGTTGCTGGTCGGGACCCGGGTATAGGTGCCATTGGTCTGCTGCGCGAGGGTCTGCAGGGTTTGGGTGCCCTGACCGCCGATCACGACGACATCGATCCGGACGGGTTTGCCCGCGGTCGTCGCGGCGGTGATCTCGTCGACGAGGGCGGTGCCGGTCAGGGTCGAGTCGTCATCGGGACCGTCGGTGACGACAAGGATCGAGTTGGTCCGGCCGGGGGAGTAGGCGGCGACCGCGGAACGGTAGGCGGCGAGTAGGCTCGGGTAGGCCTGATCGGTGGCGCTCTGGGTCGCCTTGGTGCTGGTGACCGCCGACCCGACGGCATTGCGTTGGGCGTCGGTCAGCAGTCCGGTGGGGACCTGCACCTTGTAGGGGGTGGTGCCGTCGAGGTTCTTGCCGAAGGTCCACAGCCCGAGGCCGAAGTCCGGCGGCATCACCGTCAGCGTCGAGGCCAGGGCCGCGCCGGCGTTCGCGAGGCGGGTGGTCGAGCCCTCGGCGGTGCCCATCGACGACGACACGTCCAGCAACACCGTCGCGTTCACGCCCAGCACAGGATCGGCCAGGGTGGACTGCACCTTCTGCAGCGCCGCCTTGTCCGGGTTCGGCGGCGCGGACCCGATAGCCGGGCCGAAACCATCGGTGGCCAGGGCGCCCGCCTGCTCCGGGGCGCGCAGGAAGTCGATGAAACGGGAGGCGATGAGGTTCTGGGTCTTGTCGACCCAGGGACCCGACAGCAGCGCGGCGGGATAGTCCGCCAGCGGCGCGGTGCCGACGGGCCGGAACGCGGTCAGGCCGCCGGTACCGAGCTGCTGGGCGGTCGCGGCGACGGCGTGCACCTCGTCGGCGGTGGGGTCGGCACTGATGGCGGCCATCGCGGTCATCAGGTCGGCGGGTGTCTGGGCGCCCGCGGCCAGTCCGGAGATCGCGGCCACGACCTGGCCGGATCCGGCGGCCTGCGCGGTCAGCGGTTCGGTGCCCGAGACCGCGCCGCCGATCGCGGCGGCCGCCGCGGTGGTGGCATCGCCCGCGGGCAGGGCCATCCGCAGGCCGCCCCAACCGGACAGGCCGAGCTCGTCGAGCGAGCCCTGTTGCAGGCGTGGCAGATCGGACCAGGCGATCCGATGCTGTTCGAGGGCCTGGCGCAGCGCGTCGGGCACAGCCAGCACGATCGGGCTGGTGGCGATGGAGGCGGGCGTGCCCTCGATCAGGCCGGGTACCCGCACGAGTTCGATCGATCGGGTCGAATCGGCGATCCACAGCCCCGGCTTGGGTCCCAGCGCCGGGTCCCACTTCCCGGGATCGGCCAACCCCGCCACCACGGCGGCCGACGGCCGGGCCGACACCTTCACCTGGGCGCAGTGATCGCGCACCCGCGGCTTGGTCGCGTTGTAGCGATCGGCGGCGGCGCGGACCGGGCCCGCGATCGCCGGGTCGACCGTCACGTCCAGCGACGCCGGTCCCTCCACGCATTCGGCGGCCGCCGCGACGTCGGTGCTCGCGGCGCGATCGCTGAGCTGGAACCAGGCGAAGACGGCCACGAGTATCAGCACGAGTACCGATGCCGCGATAACCGGACCTTTGCTGATACTTCGAGATCTGGTCCCGCTGCGATGAGTACCCACGTGGCAAGTTTAAGGAGTCGTGACCGGGCCGCCGCACGGTGTACACCGATGCGCATCGGCGCTGGTCACGACCTCGGGCCGGGTGTCACGACGGACACCCGGCCCCGGCCGGTCACTCGCGGATCACCCGTCCGCGGTCGTATTCACGGCCGCCCCAGACCCCCGACTGGCCCGTCTGCGCCGCGTACTCGGTGCACCCCGCGAGCAACGGGCAACCGGCGCAGATCCGGCGGGCGTAGTCGAAGTCCTGCGATGGATACGGGAACCACGCCTCGTGGTTCGGGTCGCCACGGCAGGCCGCGCGATGCCACTGCCCGGAATCGGACAGAGTCAGCAGTTCGGTCAGTGCGAGGTCGGTGGTCACGGCGCGTACTCCTTCCAGATCCGGCGCTGGGTGCGGGCCAGCGGGTCGGGAGCCTTGGGCTCCCACAGCAGCCGCATCCCCGCTTCCTCCGGGGTGCGGTCGGCCTTGCTCGTATTGCAGGGGCCGCAGCAGGCGATCAGGTTGCCCCAAGTGTTCGGTCCGCCCCTGCTGCGCGGGCGGATGTGGTCGACGGTCTGCGCCCAGTCGTCGCAGTAGCCGCAACGGTGCTTGTCACGGCGCAGGACGCCGGCCAGCGTGGCGCGGCTGTCCTCGCCCACCGGGGCGACGTGGCCCAGGTAGACGTAGCGCACGAGGCGGATCGTCTCCGGCAGGCCGATGACCAGGTGCTGGGACCGGATCGGGAACCGCGGCGCCCGTTCGATGACGGTCTCCGCGGCGCCGCTGATCAGCAGTGTCACGGCCCGGTCGGCGGTGATCTCGTCGAGGGCTTCGTAGCTGGCGTTGAGCACGAGCACCCTGGTGCGTATCCAGGTGTCGGAGGTGGGCGCCATCGGGTCGACGGCATGACGGATCGTCATGGGAATCACCATGTTTCGGGAGAGAAAGGCGAACGACGGTCGAAGGGGAGCGGCTACCGCGTCAGTGCGCGAACCGGAGACGGGCCATGGCATCGGGGCCCGCGTTCGACACGCTGTGGGCCGAACCGGCGCGGCGGTAGGTCTTTTCGGACTGTCGCCGTGGCGCAAGGGTTTTCATGGCCGTCTCCTCCTCTCGGGGTGTCTCGTCGGTCTCGCCGTGTCGCGACTGACCGGCGTGGAATTCATGGTGACATACGGCGCGCCGGATGTCGGCTGATTTATTTCCGGTAACGCTCCGATACCGACGGAAACCCTGAACCGGCAGGTCGCGATACATTTTCGGGGTGAGGTGCCCGTCGGGCGCACCGATCGCGAGGAGTGGTGCTCATGCGGACAGCGCTGATTCCGGCCACCGTGGTCTGCGCGGTGGCCCTGCTCCTCCCCGGCTGTGGCGCCGATTCGGGTGGCACGAGCGCGCCCGCCGATCGGCCGAGTCCGACCCTGCCCGCGCCCGGCTCGGCGTCCTCGGTCGAGCCGAGCGCGGCCGGGCCGGCGACACTGGTGCCACCGGCCGCCCTGCCCGCCCCGTCGCGTGGCCCGGC
>NZ_LPNR01000017.1 GCF_019266065.1 Nocardia sp. MH4
GGCGGCACCGGCGCGGGCCGACGGACGATCGAGCCGGCGCCGACGCCGCGCACGAGCGAGAACGGCCGTCGCGCCCGGGCGTCGCGGCGGCGCCGGACGATCGGCTCGGGGTAGGCGGCGTGGTCGTGGGAACGCAGGGCGCTGGTCGCTGTGCTCATCGGAAGAACCTCCGGGGTGGTGTGCTCCGCTGCTGAAGGAAGTGCTGGTGAAGCCGCTGTGTCACACTTTGTTCGAACACCTGTGCGACGAACTGATGTTCGATTTCTACCACGCCGCGGAGACGATGTCAGCACGAAACGCCCGACATGCTCGAACAGATGTTTGATACTTCGGCGTGGCACGACTAGCCTCGGAAAGGCGAAATCGACCAGCGGAAGGGCGGGACACGGTGACCCACACAGACGACACGGGTGACGAAAGCGCTACCGGCACCGTCACATCGGGATCCGGTGCGGATCTCACCGTGCGTCAGCGCACGGTCCTCGACGTCATCCGTACCTCGGTGACCGAACGCGGCTATCCGCCCAGCATCCGCGAGATCGGGGACGCGGTCGGGCTCACCTCCACCTCCTCGGTGGCGCATCAGCTGCGCGCGCTCGAGCGCAAGGGGTACCTGCGTCGCGACCCGAATCGTCCGCGCGCGGTGAATGTTCGCGGTCTCGACGAAGCGGTCCGCTCGGTGACGACGCTGCCCGTCGACGCGCCCGACGAGGTGGACGCGGCCAGGCCGACGCCGACCTTCGTTCCGGTCCTGGGCCGAATCGCCGCCGGTGGGCCGATCCTGGCCGAGCAGGCCGTGGAAGACGTCTTCCCGCTCCCCCGCGAACTCGTCGGCGACGGCTCGCTGTTCCTGCTGAAGGTCGTGGGCCAGTCCATGGTCGACGCGGCCATCTGCGACGGCGACTGGGTCGTGGTGCGGCAGCAGAACGTCGCCGAGGGCGGTGACATCGTCGCCGCCATGATCGACGGTGAGGCGACGGTGAAGACGTTCAAGCGCACCGGCAAGGACGTGTGGCTGATGCCGCACAACCCGCACTTCGAACCGATTCCGGGCAACGACGCGCAAATTCTCGGCAAGGTCGTCACCGTCATCCGCAAGATCTGAGATCCGGCCGCCCCGGCGCTCAGTCGCGCACGGCGGCGTCCATCTCCCAGATCAGCAGTTCGGCGGCGGTCGACGCGGTGACGCGGTGGCCGCCGGCGGCGGTCAGACGCACCGCGTCGCCCTGCGCCAGTGCGCCGTGGTCCTCGAAGTCGACCGAGCCGCGCGCGACGAAGACGTGCCCGTACGGCGCGTCCGGCACGGTAATCGAGCGGCCCGGATCCAGCCGCGCCACATGGAACGTGGCGTGCCGGTTGCCGATGCCGATCGCGGCGTGGTCGCGATGGCGCGGCATGCCGGAGGCGACGGGCAGCAGGGTGTTGCGGCGCAGCTCGTCGGCGATGTCGAGTTCCTGGTAGCTCGGCGTGACGCCCGGGGTGTCCGGCGGGATCCACATCTGCACGACGTGCAGGCGCTCACGCTCCCGGTAGCCGGCGCCGTTGCGTTCGGAATGCCGGATGCCGGTGCCCGCACTCATCCGCTGGGCCAGGCCCGGGTGGATCACGCCGGAATGCCCGGCGGAATCCTGGTGCACGACGGTGCCCTCCAGGACCCAGGTGAGGATCTCGGTGTCGCGGTGCTGATGGGTGTCGAACCCTTCGCCCGGGCCGACGGTGTCCTCGTTGTGCACCAGCAGCAGTCCGTGGGCGTTGTCCTCGAGCACGAAGTTGCCCGTCGCCGGGAAGGACTGCCGGGAATCGAGCCAGGCGTTCCACCAGTGCGCGCGCCGCGCACCCGGAATCACCTGAACCTGCGCCGTCGCCATCGTCATCACCTTCCGCCATCCGGACTAGGGTCCGCATAGCGGGTAACGCGGTGGGCGCCGCGGGCATTCCACGGCGCTCCACCCCCGAAGGTCAGAAGGGCAAGGCGTTGCGGAGGCGGCCGACCAGGGTGCGGCCGGAATCGCGCTCGCGTTCGTTGAACAGGAACTGGAGTTCTTCCTCGAGCCCCTTGCGGACCACGTCACGCAGATCGGCCGCCGCGGCGTCGACATCGTCGGCCTCGAGCCAGGGCGTCGGGTCGATCGGCGTGCCCGCCGAGAAGTAGAACCGCTCCGGGCGCGGCACCGGCGTCGGGCCGATGCCCTTGACCAGCGGCGGGTTCAGTTCCGGGTTGATGCCGAGCAGGCTGCACGTCCAGCGCAGCGGGCGCATCACCGGGTGCTGGCCGTCGAAGACGATGTCGAACGCGTCGTCGATGCCGATCATCGCCAGCGGCACGATCGGCACCCCCGCCTGGATCGCCATCCGCGCGAAGCCGGTCCGGCCCTCCCACTTGAGCACGTACTTCTCGCCCTTGCGGCGGATCGCCTCCCGGCCACCGCCCGGGAACACGACCACAGCCTCGCCCCGCTCCAACAGCGCCAGGCAGTTGCCGCGGGTGCCCCGCACCGCGCCGAAGCGATGCAGGATCTCCCGCACGCCCGGCACCATCAGCACGTGCTCGGCCAGGCCGCGCACCAGGCGCCCGCGCTGACGCAGGATCTCCGGCATCAGCAGCGGCGCGTCGATCCCGCCGAGCAGATTGTGATTGGCCACGATCAGCACCGGGCCCTCGGCCGGGATGTTCTCCAAGCCGTAGAACCGCGGACTGGTCCACGCGCGCACCGGCGCGAAGAACGCCTCGAACGCCCGGATCTCCCATTCGCTCGGCGTCGGATTCAACGGCGCGTTGTCGGAGAGGATCCGGTCGCCCTGCTCGACCGATCCCACCCTGTTCTCGTTCACAATCGCTGGACCCCGCTGGTCATTCGACATAACACCCTCCTGCTGTCGACAATCGACCATAGCGCCCGAAAATGGCTGTGTCGCATCGACGTTGACCGCTACCCCGCGGCAAACCCTGCTGGTCGGATCAGTTCGGCACGGCCTCGGCCGGGCCCGAATGGGCATATTCCGACAATGCGGCGGCCAGCGCGTGCGGTACCCGCGCGCGGACCCTGGTGCCGCCTTCCTCGTGCTCGGAGGTGATGATCCGGCCGTCGGCGTGGATGCGCGCGAGCAGGTCGCCGCGGCTGTAGGGCAGCAGCACACTGATGTCGACAT
The DNA here is from genome assembly GCF_019266065.1 of Nocardia sp. MH4. Taxonomy (GTDB): domain Bacteria; phylum Actinomycetota; class Actinomycetes; order Mycobacteriales; family Mycobacteriaceae; genus Nocardia; species Nocardia canadensis. The sequence goes on from NZ_LPNR01000017.1 coordinate 3,151, forward strand.
CGAGCCCGCCGAGCACCTCCGAGAGCCGCTCGCGCAGCTCCTCCACCCCGGCGCCGGTCTGCGCCGAGACGAACGCCGCGTCGGGCAGCATCCCGCGCAGCCGGGTGAGCTCGTTCGGGTCGGCCGCGTCGATCTTGTTGACCACCAGCAGTTCCGGCGGCGCGGCGGTGCCCTGCTCCTTGATCACGTCGGTGATCACCTCGCGGACCGCCTTGATCTGTTCGAGCGGCAGCGGATCGGAACCGTCGACGACATGCAGCAGCAGGTCGGCGCCGGTGACCTCCTCCAGCGTCGAGCGGAACGCCTCGACCAGCTGGGTGGGCAGGTGCCGGACGAAGCCGACGGTATCGGTGAACACCATCTCGCGGCCGTCGTCGAGCGCGGCCCGGCGAGTGGTCGGATCGAGGGTGGCGAACAGCGCGTCCTGCACCAGCAAGCCCGCTCCGGTCAGCGCGTTCATCAGGCTGGACTTGCCCGCGTTGGTGTAGCCGACGATCGCGATCGAGGGGACCCCGCTGCCCGCGCGGCGCGCGCGCATGGTGTCGCGCGCGGTCTTCATCTCGCGGATCTCACGACGCAGCTTGGCCATCCGCTCGCGGATGCGGCGACGGTCGGTCTCGATCTTGGTCTCACCGGGACCACGCAGACCCACACCGCCGTTGCTGCCCGCGCGACCACCGGCCTGCCGCGACATCGACTCACCCCAGCCGCGCAGGCGGGGCAGCATGTATTCCATCTGGGCCAGCGCGACCTGGGCCTTGCCCTCGCGGGAGGTGGCGTGCTGGGCGAAGATGTCGAGGATCAGCGCGGTGCGGTCGATGACCTTCACCTTGACGACCTTCTCCAGCGCGGTCAGCTGCGCCGGGGTCAGCTCACCGTCGCAGATCACGGTGTCGGCGCCGGTGTCGAGAACCACGGTGCGCAGTTCCTCGGCCTTGCCGGAGCCGATGTAGGTGGCCGGGTCGGGCTTGTCGCGACGCTGGATCAGTCCTTCGAGGACCTCCGAGCCCGCGGTCTCGGCGAGGGCGGCCAGCTCGACCATGCTCGCCTCGGCCTGGGCGGAGCTGCCGGTGGTCCACACACCGACCAGCACGACCCGTTCCAGGCGCAGCTGCCGATATTCGACCTCGGTGATGTCGGTGAGCTCGGTGGACAGTCCGGCCACGCGGCGCAACGAGGAACGCTCGTCGAGCTGCATCTCGCCGACGGTGGGTTCGGGGGACCAGCCGGGCTGCCGCATGCGGGCCGCGTGGCGGGCCAGCGCGTCGTCGACGTCGCCGCGATCGGCGGCCACGTCGGGCTCGGCCGCGGTGGTGTGCTCGGCCGAGGGGGTGTCTGTGGGGGTTTCTGGTTTCGTCATACGCCCTCCATGCTGCCACGTCACGGTGACAGGGCGCATCCGGTTATCCCGCTACTGCGCGTCCCACCAGTCCCGCGACAGCGTTCCGGTGGCCACCAGCACCGACGGGCCGCGCAGCTGGGCCCGGCCCCGGTCGACGGTCACCCGCACCTCGCCGCCGGGTACCCGCACCGTCACCGCACCGGATCCGGTGCTCACCGAGACACCGGCGGCGGTCAGCGCGGCGGCCGCCGCGGCCACGGTTCCCGTTCCGCAGGACCGGGTCTCGCCGACGCCGCGTTCGTAGACGCGCATGTCGACGGCGTTGTCGGGGCCGAGCGCGGTGAGGATCTCGACATTGACCCCGTGCGGGAACAGGTCGGGGTCGAAGCCGGGCGAGACCGCCAGATCCAGCTTGGCCAGCGCGTCCGCGGTGAGCCCGGGGTCGACGCAGGCCAGGTGTGGATTGCCGACATCGATGCCGATGCCCGACAGCGCCCAGCCGCCCAGGGTGGCGGTCGAGGGCCCGAGTTCGCGCACAACGCCCATGTCGACGGTGACCTCGCCCTCGACCGGTCCGGCCGCGTGCACCACGACCGGCCGGGCGCCGGCCCGGCTGCCGACGACGAACTCCGTGCGCGATTCCAGCCCGGACGCGGCGAGGTAGTGCGCGAAGACCCGCACGCCGTTGCCGCACATCTCGGCGATCGAGCCGTCGGCGTTGCGGTAGTCCATGAACCAGTCCTCGGCGCCGACACCCTCGGGCAGCGCGGTGAGTACGCCCGCTTCGACCAGCGCGCCCGTCTTCGCCACCCGCAGCACGCCGTCGGCGCCCAGCCCGCGCTGCCGGTCGCACAGCGCGGCGATCCGGTCGGCGGTCAGGTCGAGCCGGACCTGGGGGTCGGGCAGCACCACGAAGTCGTTCTGGGTGCCGTGGCCTTTGCTGAATTCGATGTCGGACACGTTCGTCATTCTCCTCTGCGCCGCCGGGGACCGCGTTACCGGGCGAAGGTGCGCCGCTGACGGGCGATCTCGTACAGGCTGATCGCGCCCGCCGACGGCGCGCCGAGCGAGCTGGCCGTGCCGCCCATCGGGATGGTCACCAGATCGTCGCAGGCCTCGGCCCAGGCCGAACTCATCCCGGTCGTCTCGTTGCCGACCACCAGGATGGTGGCCTCGGTGAAGTCGTAGTCGTAGATGGTGCTGGGCGCGTCCTCGTCGGTGCCGACGATGCGGGTGGGGATGCCGCGGGCCACCTGGCGATCGCGGAACTCGAGCACCTGGGCCGGGCCTGCCGCGCGCAGCACCGGGACCGCGAACAGCGAGCCGGTGGAGGCGCGCACGGCCTGCGGGTCGAACTGGTCGGCGCCGTGGCCGGTGACGATCACGCCCGAGGCGCCGAAGGCGTCCGCCGAACGGATCAGGGTGCCCAGGTTGCCCGGCGAGTTCGGGCGATCGAACACGACGACGACCGGCGCGTCCTCCCCCGGTTCGCCCGGCGCGTAGTCGGCCAGGTCCGGCTGCCGCGACACCGCGACCGCGACGATCTCCGGCACGCTCGCCGCCTTCTCACCCAGCTCGGCCATCAGCTCGGGCACGAGTCCGACCTGCGGCACGTCGGCGGTGTCGAGCACCTCGCGCGCCCAGTTCGACAGTTCGGGGGTGCCCAGCCGGTAGAGCAGCGTCTCCAGGGGCCAGTCGTTGGCCAGCGCCTGGGTGATCGGGCGCACGCCCTGCACGAGGAACCGGCCGTCACGATGACGTTTCGTCCGGTTGTTGAGGTAGGCCTGCCACACCTGCACCGAGGCGTTGCGGGTACTCACTCGTCGCGTCACTGCGCTGTCCGTCCTGTCGGGTCTGTCTGGTGCGTGGTGAGCCGGGCCAGCGCGGTCGCGGCGAGCTCGGGGTCGGCGCCGTCGACCCAGGTCACCCGGGGATCGCGGCGGAACCACGACCGCTGCCTGCGCACATACCGGCGGGTGCCGATCAGCGTGCGCTCGCGGGCGTGGGCGAGGTCGTAGTCACCGTCGAGGTGGGCCAGCACCTGGGCGTAGCCGATCGCGCGGCGGGCGGTCTGGCCTTCGCGCAGGCCGACGTCGATCAGGGCGCGCACTTCCTCGACCAGACCGGTGTCGAACATCAGGGCGGTCCGGGTCTCGATCCGGGCGTCCAGGGCGGCGGTCTCGCGGTCGACGCCGAGGATGGCCGTGTCCCAGCGGGGGGCGCCGATCGTCGGTGCCGAGGCCGCGAAGGGCTGGCCGGTCAGCTCGACTACCTCGAGCGCGCGCACCATCCGGCGACCGTCGGTGGGCAGGATGGTGGCGGCCGCGACCGGATCGGCCGCGCGCAGCGCCGCGTGCACGGCGGCCACGCCGCCTTCGGCGAGCAATGCCTCCCAGCGGGCGCGCACCGCCGGGTCGGTGGCCGGGAAGTCCCACTGGTCCAGCAGGGCCTGCACGTACATCATCGAGCCGCCGACGATCACCGGAGTGCGCCCGCGCGCCATGATGTCCTCGACGATCGCGCTCGCCTCGCGCTGGTAGGCGGCGACCGTCGCGGTCTCGGTGACCTCGAGCACGTCGAGCAGGTGGTGCGCAATGCCACGGCGCTGGTCGGGCGGCAGCTTGGCGGTGCCGACGTCCATTCCGCGGTAGAGCTGCATCGCGTCGATGTTGACGATCTCGCCGTCGAGCCGTTCGGCCAGGTCGAGCGCGAGATCGGACTTGCCGGTGGCGGTGGGGCCGACGACCGCGATGGGGCGCCCGGGCCAGCTCGTCACTCGTCGCTACCTTCCTGTCCACCGGGTTCCCACACGCTCACGTCGTAGCCGACACCATAGGGTGCGCCCTGATAGAGGGTACGCACCCGTGGATCGGCCGAATCGGTGGCGAACAGACCGCCGAGCACCTGATAGGCGGCCCGCCCGTCGAGCAGCAGTTGCGCGCACAGCGCGGGGTCCAGGACCGCCAGCCCGGTCCGCGAGCCGACGCGCAGGGCGGCGTCGAGCGCGTCCTGGACCGGCGCCGCCCGCTCGTCCAGGTATCCGGGCGCCGCGACCGTGAGCGTCGCCGCGCCGTCGGCGACGACCAGCACCGCGTGCGGGGCGGGGTCGGCGTCGAGTTCGGCCC
>NZ_LPNR01000018.1 GCF_019266065.1 Nocardia sp. MH4
AAAACGGCAAGGTCGTCGGTCTCAAGACCGAGCGCACCCAACTCGACGGCACCGGCAACGTCAAGGGCACCGGCGAGTTCAAGCAGTGGGACGTGCAGGCCATCTACCGCGCCGTGGGGTACCTGTCGCAGAACATCACCCAGCTGCCGTTCGACGACCAGGCGGGCACCGTGCCCAACGAGGCAGGCCGCGTGATCTCCGACGAGACCGCCGAAGGCTCGGCCCGCTTCATGCCCGCCACCTACGTGACCGGCTGGATCAAGCGCGGCCCGGTCGGCCTCATCGGCCACACCAAGGGCGACGCCAACGAGACCATCGCCTGCCTGCTCGACGACGCCAAGGACTTCGCCCCGGCGCCGCAGCCCGAGCTGGACGCGGTCACCACGTTCCTCGAGGGCAAGGGCATCCCGTTCACCACGTGGGCGGGCTGGTACCGCCTCGACGCGCACGAGCGCGCGCTGGGCGAGCCGGAAGGCCGTGAGCGCGTGAAGGTCGTGGAGCGCGAGGACATGCTGCGCGCTTCCGAGCCCAACAAGGTCTAGCCTCGGACGTCGGAGCCGAACTGTTCCATTCCGCCGAACTCGAGGCATTCTGTACAAGTGTTCGATGCCCACGTCCACATCATCGATCCGCGGTTCCCGCTGATCGAGAACGAAGGCTACCTGCCTGACCCCTACACCATCGCGGACTATCGAAAGCGTATGGAGCACTTCCATGTTCGCGGTGGTGCGGTGGTCAGCGCGTCGTTCCAGGGGTCCGACCAGTCGTATCTGAAGGCCGCGCTGGCGGCCCTCGGGGACGGCTGGGTGGGGGTCACCCGACTGGATCTGGATGCCACCGACGACGAGATCATCGAATTGGATCGCGCCGGCGTGCGCGCGCTGCGGTTCAACCTCAAGCGCGCCGCCGCCGACATCACCGAGATGACGTTGCAGGCGCTGCGCGCGCACGAGCTGGCCGGCTGGCACGTGGAGCTCTACATCGACGGCCAGATGCTGGCCTCGCTGCAACCGGTGATCTCCAAGCTGCCCGCGCTCTCGATCGACCACCTCGGCATGTCCGAGGAGGGCCTGCCCTACCTGCTGGACCTGGTCGATCGGGGCGCGAGGGTGAAGGCCACCGGTTTCGGCCGGGTCGACATGGACGTGGCCGAGACGCTGCGCCGGATCCACGCCGTCAACCCGGGCGCGCTGATGTTCGGCTCCGATCTGCCCGGCACCAGGGCGGGCAGGCCGTTCCGGGACGCCGACGTGGAACTGATCTGGCAGGTGGTCGGCGCCGACCTGCACGCCGTGCTCGAGGACAACGCCAGGGAGTTCTACCGGCTGCCGGTCGCGGACCGGCCTGCGGCCGATCCCCTGCCGACCACGCCGATCCCGCGCACCGACAACCCGACGGTGCCGATCCCCCGCGACGAACTGCCCGGCGCGGGCGAGCACACCCGCCCGCTGCCGGTCATCGAATAGCTCAGGCCAGGATCGCGCCGGTGAACCAGACACCGGCGGCGATCAGCGCGCCGAACAGCTCGACCAGCATCGACAGGCCGACGCCCTTGAGCGCGTGCAGCGTCGCGGGCCAGGCCAGGTCGTTGGTCTTGAGCCGGTACAGCTCGGCCAGGTACACACCGAGCACGAAGCCGATGAACAGGCCGACGATCGGGATGACGAAGAACCCGGCGACGCCGAGGATCGCGCCGCACAGCAGCGCCTTGTTCGACACCCCCGCGTCCCGCATCCGCCTGCCGGGCCAGGTGTACTTCACGACGCCGGAGATGACCAGCGCCACCGTGGCGATCGCGAGCACCGTCCATGCGGCGCTACCGCCGGTCATGAAGGCCCACACCGCGATTGCCGCGAAAATCAGGATGACGCCTGGCAGGATCGGAACGATCACACCGACGAGGCCGACCAGAATGACGAGGCCTACGATGACCTCACCCCACACGCTCACTACCGGGTTCCTCCCATTGTGACGCCGAGTCGCGCCACCCGGAATTCTCGCCCATGCCCTACCCGGCTCGCCATCCCGACGCTATTGTCGGAGTGTCAATACCGTTCGACGATGAACAGAGGTCAGGTGTGAGCGAGCCTTGGCGAGCGAACCAGAAGCACAGCGCGCGATCGCGCACGACGAAGCCGAGCGCCGGCGAGGTGCAGTCGTGAGCGAGTCCACCGCCAAGCAGGGGCCCCTCGCGGGTATCAAGGTCATCGAGCTGGCCGGCATCGGGCCGGGTCCGCATGCCGCGCTACTGCTGGCCGACCTCGGCGCCGACGTGGTCCGCGTGCAGCGTCCCGGCATGATGCCCGGATTCATGGAGCGCCCGCAGTGGCGTGGCCGCACCATCGTCGAGGCGAATCTGAAGGATCCCGCCGACGTCGCCAAGATCCTCGACCTGGTCGAGCGGGCCGATGTGCTGCTGGAAGGCTTCCGCCCCGGCGTCACCGAGCGCATGGGCCTCGGCCCCGACGACGCGCTGGCCCGCAACCCGCGCCTGGTCTACGGCCGGATGACCGGCTGGGGCCAGTACGGTCCGCTCGCCGATCGCGCGGGCCACGACATCAACTACATCTCGCTGACCGGCGTGCTCAACGCCATCGGCCGCAAGGGTGAGCGGCCGGTGCCGCCGCTGAACATGGTCGGCGACTTCGGCGGCGGCTCGATGTTCCTGGTGTTCGGCGTGCTCGCCGCGCTGGTCGAGCGGCAGAGCTCCGGGCAGGGCCAGGTGATCGACGCCGCGATGATCGATGGCGCGCTCGCCCTGTCGCACATGATGTGGGGCATGCGCGGGGTCGGTCTGTGGTCCGACGAGCGCGGCACCAACCTGCTCGACACCGGCATGGCCTTCTACGACACCTACGAGACCTCCGACGGCAAGTACATGGCCGTCGGCGCGATCGAGCCGCAGTTCTACGCCCAGCTGCTGGCCGGGCTGGAGATCGACCCGGAGGGTCTGCCGATGCAGCTCGACCCGAACGGGCAGGACCAGCTGCGCAAGCTGTTCGCGGACAAGTTCAAGACCAAGACCCGCGACGAGTGGGCGGCGATCTTCGACGGTACCGACGCCTGCACCACCCCGGTGCTCACCTTCACCGAGGCCACCGAGAATCCGCACATCGCGGCCCGTACCGGCCTGATCGAGATCGAGGGCGTCGTCCAGCACGCGCCCGCGCCGCGCTTCTCCCGCACCCCCGGTGGCGTGCCGACGCCGCCGCCGTCGGAGACGACACCGATCGAATCGGTCTGGGCTGACTGATTTCCCGGCCTGTCGTCGGTAGTCTCACCGACTATCGACGACAGGCCACGGATCCGAACCGGCCACCGGCCACCGAAGGTGCTCACCGCGTTGATCGCGGTCACCACCTTCGGCGCCGCGCTGCTCGCCTTCGCGGTGGCCGAGGCGCTGCTCGACGATCGCCAGGCGCAGCTCGCCGAATCCCGTTGCCGCAGTGACGCGCCGGTCCCCATCACGGTCAGTCTGCTCAACGGCCTGGCGGCCGGGCTGCTGGCGGCCACCACGATCGCGCTGGTGTGCCTGCTGATGCTGCTGTTCCGCTATCCGTCCCCGCGCGCCGCCGCCGTGCCGCTCACCACCGTCGCGATCGTGATCTCGACGCTGTTCATGCTCGGTGCCGGGTACGAGACGGTGCGTCCGCATCCGGCCACATACCACTCGTGCGGGTTCGGCTGACTCAGTAGCAGGTGAGCGGCTGTAGCGGATCGGCGGCGCGCGGGGTCAGCGCGTCGTAGGCGGCGGCGATCGACTTCACCGCCAGGCGCAGTTCGGCCTCGGGATGGGTGAAGGGCAGGCGCAGGAACCGCTCGAACGCGCCCTGGACGCCGAAACGCGGTCCGGCGGCGAGCAATACACCGTGATTGGGCGCGGTGGCCGCCAGGGCCGTGGAGACCGGGCTCGGCAGCTGCGCCCACACCGACATGCCACCGGCGCCGGGCACGATGTGCCAGCCGGGAAGATCCTCGGCGACCGCGTCCAGCAGGGCGGTGCGCTGGGCGCGCAACTGCTCGCGCCGCCGCTCCAGGATGGGCTCGGCGTGTCCGAGCAGGTGAACGGTGGCCAGCTGGTCCATCACCGGCGTGCCGAGGTCGACGGTGGCGCGGATGCCGAGCAGCTTGGTGATCAGCGCCTGGTTGGTGCGGATCCAGCCGACCCGCAGACCACCCCAGAACGACTTCGACGCCGACCCGATGGTGATGATCTCCGAGCCCTTCGCGAACGCGGCGACCGGCGGCGGCATGGCGTCGTCGGACAGGTTCAGCTCGCTCATCGACTCGTCGACGACGATGGTCATCCTGGTGTCGCGGGCGATGGCGGCCAGTTCGGCGCGGCCGTCGGCGTCGAGCAACAGGCCGGTGGGGTTGTTGAAGTCGGGGACCAGGTAGGCCAGCGTCGCCGCGGTCTGCCGGGCGGTGCTGCGCAGCCCGTCGAGATCCCACCCGGCGTGCGGCAACTCGGGCCGCAGCGGCACCGGGATCGGGCGGGCGCCGACATCGCGGATGGCTTCGATGGCGTTCGGGTAGCTGGGGTGCTCGATCAGCACGCGCGCGGCGGGCGAGGTGAGGACGTTGAGCAGCAGCCGCAGGCCGTGCTGGGCGCCGAGGGTCACCAGGATCTGGTCGGGCTCGGTGGGCAGGCCGCGGGCGGTATAGCGGCGGGCCAGCGCCTCGCGCAGCGCCAGCACGCCGACCGGGTCCATGCCGTGCGTGCCGAGAAAAGCCGGAATGCCTTGCAGTGCGGCCGAATACGCGTCGTGCAGCTCCGGCGGCGCCGACATCGCCGCGTAGGTCATGTCGATGGTCGGCAGTTCGGGCTGCGCCATCAGCGCCATGATGCCCCGGGTCGGCTTGGAGCCGTCGTGCTGGATGGCGGGCGGCAGCGCCACCGTGCTGCGCGAGCCCTGTCGGCTGATCAGGTAACCGTGCTCGCGCAGCAGCGAGTACGTGGAGGTGATGGTGGTGCGGCTGACGCCCAGGGTGGCGGCCAGATCCCGCTCGCTGGGCAGCGCGACGCCGAGCGGGGCGCGGCCGTCGTGGATCAGCAGCCGGATGGCCTCGGCCAGGGCCAGATAGGCGGGCCGGTGCGGACGGCGCTCGGGAGCGTCGCCGTCGGTTTCGGGGTCACGCCACCGCCCGAGGTCGCGGGCCAGGCCGGACGCGCCGATCACTCTTGTCGCCATGAAGTCCAGTATTCCGTAAGTGGATATTTCTCGGCAAGGCCAGTCGGAGGATTCTTACGTCATGACCACTTTCCTCGCCCTCGCCGTCGCCGCCGCCTTCGGGTACGCGGTCTACCACTTCTCCCCGAAACGCGGCGAACTGCCCTTCTGGCCCTTCCAGTACCTGCCGCACGACAGAGCCTTCGGCACCTACGATGAGCAGCGACTTTTCCGCGATCTGGACGCCGCGCGCGTGCACGAGGAGGAGCCGGTCGTCGAGGCGGCCGAGGCCACCGACGCCGATCCAGTCCAGTTGCCGAAAACTGGCCTTCTCTCCTCCGGTGAGCGCGGGCCACTCGCCGCGTGACCGGGGGCAGCCCCGAATCTGTCACCGGGTCGGCGCACACTGTGCTCATGAGTTCCGGAACCCGGACCGAACCGGTAGCCGCGGCACTGTTCGACACCGCGATCGGCCTGTGCGCCATCGCCTGGCACGGCGACACCGTCGTGAGGTTCCAGCTGCCCGAGGCGAGCGAGGAGGAGACGCTCGCCCGGATCACCAGACCGCTGGCCGGCGAGCCGGTCGTCGAGGACGAACCGGGACCCGTGATCACCGCGGCGATCACGGGTATCCGCGCGCATCTGGCCGGCACCCTGGACGCGCTGCGCTGGATCGACGTCGACCTCGGCGGAGTCCCCGAGTTCTACCGGGGCGTCTACGCCATCACCCGCGACATCGACCCCGGTCACACCCTCAGCTACGGCGACATCGCCACCCGTCTCGGCGCCCCCGGCTCGGCCCAGGCCGTCGGACAGGCGTTGGGCCGCAATCCCATTCCGCTGATCATCCCCTGCCATCGGGTCCTCGCCGCCGACCACGCGCTGCACGGCTTCTCCGCACCCGGCGGCATCGGCACCAAGGCCCGCCTGCTGGAGATCGAGCGCACGCCCGGCTTCGGCGAGCCGATGCTGTTCTGAACCGATGACTTCCTGAGTCCCGCGCCGTCTGCATGATCGGTGCCGCAACGCTCGGCACCCGGGGAAACCCGTGCCGACCTGCGATGGACCCGATCGCGTACCGTCGAGTCCGGTGGTCACACGGCCCGAATGCGAGAGGAACCACGATGCAGACTGTGACGTCGGCCGACGGCACCACGATTGCCTACGACCGGGTCGGGGACGGCACGGCGGGCACCGTCATCCTGATCGGCGGCGCGTTCAGCTTCCGCGAGTACTCGACGATGGTCGAGCTCGCGCAGACGCTGGCGGCCGACTTCGATCTCACGGTGCTCAACTACGACCGGCGCGGGCGCGGTGACAGCGCCGACTCCCCCGGCGTGTACGACGTGGCCAACGAGATCGCCGACATCGCCGCGCTGGTCGAGGTCGCGGGCGGGAAGGCGGCGCTGTTCGGCTGGTCCTCGGGTGCCGCGCTGGCGCTGCTGGCCGCGCGCGAGGTGCCGGGGGTGACCGAGGTGGTCGCGTTCGAGCCGCCGTTCGTCGTCGATCCGAAAGACCATGTGCCGCCGAAGGATCTGGCGGACAAGCTGCATCCGATGATCGCCGCGGACAAGCGGAACAAGACAGTGCGGTACTACATGACCAAGGCGATGGGCATGCCGTGGCTGATGGTCGGCGCGATGCGGATGACGCCCTTCTGGAAAAACCTTGCCGCGACATCGAACTCGACGGCCCACGACTGGGCGGTGATGCAGCCGTACATGCGCGGCAAGTCGCTCGATCCCGCGGACTGGAGCGACGTGCGGGTCCCGGTCCTCGTCCTGGCCGGCGACCGCACCTCCCCGATGCTCACCCGGGGCGCCAAGGCGGCCGCCGCGGCGCTGCCCTCCGCGACCTTCGCCGAACTGCCCGGCGTGAGCCACAATCCGAAGGTCTCGATCCTCGCCCCGGCCATCGGCGAGTTCCTCACCACCGCCCGCTGAGCGCGATCACGTCTCGATGCGGGTGTCGCGCGAGAGCGCACCCGCACCACAGCGTGGTGATCAGCCGTGGCTGATCACGGTGGCGGCGGGTGGTCGCGGTAGAACTGGCACGGCTCGCCGGTGAGGTAGCCGTCCATACAGGCGAAGTAGGTTTGGACGCAGGCGTTGCTGGTGCAGCCCGCGGTGTACAGCATTCCCCGGATGCGCTCGTTGCGTTGCTGCGAGGGCGCCAGGGTCTGCGCGGGCGGGAGTACCGAACTCACGGGCGCGGGACTGGGTGGCGGGGTGGTTTCGCTCGGCGACGCACAGCCGGACAGCACGGCGATCGTCAGCAGCGCCGACGAGGCCAGACCCGCGCGCACCGTCATCCGTCACCTCCGTCCGAGCCCGCCTCGACCGTACTACCGACGCGTCCGTGCTGCCCAGGCGGCCGCGAGCGGCGGCCCCGTCCCGATGGTCGAGTCCCGATCAGAGCGTGGCGCCGTAGCCGCTGCCGAGCACGCCGCCGACAACGGCGCCGCCGGCCGCGGCCGGAATACCGAGAGCCGCGGCCCCGGCGGCCGCTCCGACACCGGCACCGATCGCCGCGCCGGCACCGGTC
>NZ_LPNR01000019.1 GCF_019266065.1 Nocardia sp. MH4
GCCGCGCTGGCCGAGGGCGGCGCCGGCGCGCGGGTGTGGGCGCACGGCGACCTGCCCGCCGCCAAGGCGCTCGCGGCCGGCCTCGGACTGGCCACGGCGCGGGAGCTGTGGCAGATGCGCCGCTCGCTGGCAACGCCGGAGCTACCGGAACTGGTGGTGCCGGACGGGCTGGTCCTGCGCACCTACACCGGCCCCGCCGACGACGCCGAACTGCTGCGCGTCAACAACGCCGCCTTCGCCTGGCACCCCGAGCAGGGCGGCTGGACCGAGCGCGACATCGCCGCCCGCCGCGCCGAGTCCTGGTTCGACCCGGCCGGGCTGTTCCTGGCCTTCGATGCCGCCGACCCGGACCGCCTGCTCGGCTTCCACTGGACCAAGGTGCATCCCGACGCCGCCCCGGCGGGCGAGGTCTATGTCGTCGGCATCGATCCGGCCGCGCAGGGGCGTGGCCTGGGCCGACTGCTGACTCTGGCCGGGCTGCGGCACCTGCGCGCGGAAGGGCTGGCCGAGGTGCTGCTCTACACCGAGGCCGACAACACCGCCGCCGTGCACACCTACACCCGCCTCGGGTTCGCGCCGGCGCATATCGACGTCGCCTACTCGGTCGTCTGACCGACTGCGAGGCACCTCACAGTCGCGGTGAATTCTTCGGCGCCGCTGAATAGTGCGCGGCTGACCGGGTACGCGCGAGTAAAACTGGGGCAAACGTCACATTCCTCGCCCTAATCGCGCCGGGCTGTTCATTTTGCGTTAACCCACGTCGGGCCAACTGTCAACCGGGCGACCTTAGGTTACTTCTGGGCGGCACAGTCGTCGCCTGGTGCGCGCGTTTCCCGCGATCCGCACCGCCCAACTCGCCCGGGCCGGTGAGGGACCGAGCGAGTCGTCAGCAATGTCGGAGGAAAAGTGAACTTCAAGCGCACCAGTGCCCTGGTCGGCGTCGTCGCCGTGGGCGCCATGACCCTGGCCGCCTGTGGCAGCGATGAGAACACCAACGGTGCCGGTACCGATGCCAACACCAGCGTTGCCTGCGGTGGCAAGAAGGCGCTCAAGGCGTCGGGCGCTTCCTCGCAGAAGAACGCCATGGAGCGTTTCGTCGCGGCCTACGAGGCCAACTGCGACGGCTACACCCTGAACTACACCTCCAGCGGCTCCGGCGCGGGCGTGAACGAGTTCCTCGGCAGCCAGACCGATTTCGGTGGCTCCGACTCGCCGCTGAGCTCGAAGAAGGAAGAGCCGGCCAAGGCGCAGGAGCGGTGCGGCGCCCCGGCGTGGAACCTGCCGACCGTCTTCGGCCCGATCGCCATCACCTACAACATCGACGGCGTGACCGACCTGGTCCTCGACGGCCCGACCGCCGCCAAGGTGTTCAACGGCTCCGTCGCCACCTGGGATGCCCCCGAGATCAAGGCGCTCAACCCCAACGCCAAGCTGCCCTCGGAGAAGATCGCCGTGATCTTCCGCTCCGACGAGTCGGGCACCACCGACAACTTCCAGCTCTACCTCGACGCGGCCTCCGACGGCGCGTGGGGCAAGGGTGGCGGCAAGACCTTCAACGGCGGTGTCGGCGAAGGCGCCAAGGGCAACGAGGGCACCTCGGCCGCGATCAAGAACACCAAGAACTCGATCACCTACAACGAGTGGTCCTTCGCCAAGGCGCAGAGCCTGTCGATCGCGCAGATCATCACCTCGGCCTCCAAGGACCCGGTCAAGCTGTCGGCCGAGTCGGCCGGTAAGTCGATCGACGGCGTGAAGATCAAGGGCGAGGGCAACGACCTGGTGCTCGACACCAGCTCGTTCTACAAGCCGACCGCCGCGGGCTCCTACCCGATCATGATGGCGACCTACGAGATCGTGTGCTCGAAGTACGCCGACGCCGACACCAGCAAGGCCGTCAAGGCGTTCCTGACCTCGGTCGTCACCAACGGTCAGGCCGGTCTGGCCGACGCGGGCTACGTGCCGCTGCCGGACGCCTTCAAGACCAAGCTGACCACCGCGATCAACGCCATCTCCTGATCGCTTCCTGGCCATGACCATGCACCCTGAGGTGACCGCCGTGGGCTCGTCGAATTCGACGGGCCCACGGGCGGCCGGAGATACTGCGAATATGCCGACCGAACCGAAAATCGACAAGGCCCCTGAGTCGGGTCGCGTAGGCCGTCTGAACGCCGAGACGATCTTCCGGTGGCTGGCCACCGCAGCTGGTGCGACCATCGTCGCGGCCATCGCGCTGATCGCCCTGTTCCTGCTGATCCGCGCGGTGCCCTCGGTCAGGGCCGACGAAGTCAACTTCTTCACCAGCACCGAGTTCGCCACCAACGATGCCAACCACCTGCGCTTCGGCATCCGCGATCTGTTCATGGTGACGGTGCTGAGCTCGGTCTTCGCGCTCATCGTCGCGGTGCCGATCGGCGTCGGTATCGCGCTGTTCCTGACGCACTACGCGCCGTCGCGACTCGGCAGGCCGTTCACGATGCTGATCGACCTGCTCGCCGCGGTGCCGTCCATCGTGTTCGGTCTCTGGGGCTTCCTGGTGCTGGCGCCGCAGATCGCGCCGGTCCAGCAGTTCCTCAACGACAAGCTGGGCTGGTTCTTCCTGTTCTCCGACGGCAACGTCTCGATCGGCGGCGGTGGCACCATCTTCACCGCCGGTGTCGTGCTCGCGGTGATGATCCTGCCGATCATCACCTCCGTCGCCCGCGAGGTGTTCGCGCTGACCCCGCGCGCTCACATCGAGGCCGCGCAGGCGCTCGGCGCCACCAAGTGGGAAGTCGTGCGGATGACCGTGCTGCCCTACGGCCGCAGCGGCGTGATCGCCGGTTCCATGCTCGGCCTCGGCCGCGCGCTCGGCGAGACCATCGCGGTCCTGGTCGTGCTGCGCACCGCGAGCCAGGCCGGTGAGTGGTCGCTGTTCGACGGCGGCTACACCTTCGCCTCCAAGATCGCCTCCGCGGCCTCGGAGTTCAGCTCGCCGCTGCCGACCGGCGCCTACATCGCCGCCGGCTTCGTCCTCTTCGCGCTGACCTTCGTCGTCAACGCGCTGGCCCGCCTCGCTTCCGGCGGAAAGGTGAACGGCTGATGACCAGCACAACGACCCTCGACAAGCCGGTCAAAGCGCCCACGTTCCGCCACGTCAGCACCGGCAGGCGGATCAAGAACAACATCGCGACCGGCCTGGTCACGCTGTGCTTCGTGATCGCGCTGATCCCGCTGGTGTGGGTGCTCGGCCTGGTGGTCACCAAGGGCATCACCGCGATCCTGTCCGCCGATTGGTGGATGAACTCGCAGAAGGGCATCCTGCCGGATCAGACCGGCGGCGGTGTCTACCACGCGATCTACGGCACCATCGTGCAGTCCGCGGTGGCCTCGATCATCGCGGTGCCGCTGGGCATCATGGCCGCGGTCTACCTGGTCGAATACGGTCGCGGCCGACTCGCCAAGGTCACCACCTTCATGGTCGACATTCTCGCCGGTGTGCCCTCGATCGTCGCCGCGCTGTTCATCTTCGCGCTCTGGATCGCCACCTTCGGCATGCCTCAGAGCTCCTTCGCCGTCTCGCTGGCGCTGGTGCTGCTGATGCTGCCGGTCGTCGTGCGCAGCACCGAGGAAATGCTCAAGCTGGTGCCCGACGAGCTGCGTGAGGCGTCCTACGCGCTCGGTGTGCCGAAGTGGAAGACCATCCTGCGGATCGTCATCCCCACCGCGGCGCCCGGCATGATCTCCGGCATCCTGCTGGCCCTGGCTCGCGTCATGGGTGAGACCGCGCCGGTGCTCGTGCTGGTCGGCTACAGCAAGTCGATCAACCAGAACATCTTCGACGGCAACATGGCCTCGTTGCCGCTGCTGATCTACCAAGAGCTGGCCAACCCGGAGGCCGCCGGTCGCGAACGTGTCTGGGGTGCGGCGCTCACGCTCATCCTGATGATCGCGGCGCTGTACCTGGCCGCCGCCGGCGTCAACAAGCTGCTCACCCGGAACCGATAGAAGCGAACGGATAACTCAGATGGCCAAGCGGATCGACGTCAAAGATCTCAACATCTACTACGGCGCCTTCCACGCTGTGTCGAGCGTGGAGCTGACCGTGCTGCCCCGCAGCGTCACCGCCTTCATCGGTCCCTCCGGTTGTGGCAAGTCGACCGTGCTGCGTTCGCTGAACCGGATGCACGAGGTGACCCCGAACGCCCGCGTCGAGGGCGCGGTGCTGCTCGACGGCGAGGACATCTACGGCGCCAACATCGACCCGGTCGGCGTGCGCCGCACCATCGGCATGGTGTTCCAGCGCCCGAACCCGTTCCCCACCATGTCCATTCGCGACAACGTGGTGGCGGGTCTGAAGCTGCAGGGCGTGCGCAACAAGAAGGAACTCGACGAGGTCGCCGAGCGCTCGCTGCGCGGCGCCAACCTTTGGAACGAGGTCAAGGACCGGCTCGACAAGCCGGGCGGCGGCCTCTCCGGTGGTCAGCAGCAGCGTCTGTGCATCGCCCGCGCGATCGCGGTCTCGCCCGACGTGCTGCTGATGGACGAGCCCTGTTCGGCGCTGGACCCGATCTCCACCCTGGCGATCGAGGACCTGATCACCGAGCTGAAGAAAGAATTCACCATCGTCATCGTCACCCACAACATGCAGCAGGCCGCGCGGGTGAGTGACCAGACCGGCTTCTTCAACCTCGAGGCCCAGGGCAAGCCCGGCAAGCTGATCGAGATCGACGACACCGAGAAGATCTTCTCCAACCCCACCCAGCGCGCCACGGAGGACTACATCTCCGGCCGCTTCGGCTAGACACCACCACGAGAAAGCCCCCGCCTCCGATCGGAGTGCGGGGGCTTTCTCGTTGCCGTGTCCTAGCTTTCGAGATCCTCGTCGCCGGGCAGGACGCCGGTCACCAGGAAGATGACGCGGCGGCCGATCTCGACGGCGTGGTCGGCGAAGCGCTCGTAGTAGCGGCCGAGCAGGGTGACGTCGACGGCCGAGGCGACGCCGTACTTCCACTCCCGGTCCATCAGCAGGGTGAACAGGTGGCGGTGGAGATCGTCCATCGCCTCGTCGTCCTGGTTGAGCTGGGCGGCGCGCTCGGGATCGCGGGTCTCGAGCACCTCCTTGGCGCCCGCGCCCATGTTGACCGCGATCCGGCCCATCTCGGCGAAGTAGCCGTTGACCGACTCGGGCAGGGCGTGGTTGGGATGGCGACGCCGGGTCACCTTGGCCACGTGCAATGCCAGCGCGCCCATCCGGTTGACGTCGGCGACGATCTGGATGGCGCTCACCACCTGGCGCAGGTCGCCCGCGACGGGGGCTTGCAGCGCGAGCAGGGCGAAGGCCTTCTCCTCGGCCTCGGTGATCATCACCGAGATCCGGTCCTGCTCACCGATGACCTGCTCGGCCAGGGCGAGGTCGGCCTGCAGCAGCGACTGGGTGGCCTGTTCCATCGCCTGGCCAGCGAGACCGGCCATCTCGCCCAGAAGATTGGCGAGATCGGCCATTTGCTCGTTGTAGATGACACGCATGATTGCAGACCCTAGTGGGTACCCTCGGCGCTGTCACCCAACGGCGGGTTAATGCCGTGTGGCAGTGTCGTGCCAGCTCAGCGGGGTTTGCTACGTAAAGGTCTCGTCGGCAGCGGATCGGCCCCCATGCGGCGCTGCGGTTCTCTTTCGGACCGCGGGTAGGTCACCCGGCCGGCCGACAGCCTCCGCTGAGGCCGCCCGGGAACCCGTCGCCGTCCGAACTAGCGGGTGATGATCCAGTATCCACTCGGCGTTTGCGCGCAGTAGTACGTGAACGGCGGGGCGTCGTAGGTGCCGTTTTGGGTCTTGGCCCGGATCGCGGCCCAGCATTCGTCCGAGGACGCGTAGAGTCCGTCCATTTCGACTGCGGTCGCGACTCCTGGGAACAGGGTCGTGATCCCCACAGCGGCTGCCCCGATAACGAGGGCGGCCGAAATCGTCTTCTTCATAGCTTTCTCCCCACAGTCGACAGCACGGCCCGATTGAGTCGGAGACTCAATTCCCTTCCGCGCCAATGGTGTTCGGTTGATCTACACACTTGGACGCGAGGGAAAGCCACCCGGTTCCATGGTGTGACATACACCACAAAATGTCACGACGAAGTGGGCAGCGCTCGATGGGGGAATGGATCTTGCCCGCAGCGACCTGATCAGACGCCCGGCACCCGACGCTGGGGTGGTGGCGGATGACTGCGTGGCGGGTCAGTCGCAGCTGGTGTCGGCCGCGTTCATGTGCTCGAGGTCGGACGGGAGGGCCACCGGTGCGGCCGCGATCGCTTTGCCGGTCTCCACGTTGGGGATTTCGGTACCGACCGCGGTGGGGGTACGGACCTGTCCGGCGAAGCTCGAGCCCAGGATGACCTCGACGATCCCGTCCAGGGTGTCGTCGCGTTCGATGACCGCGCCGGGGATCGAACTGGCCACAGTCGCGGCCGCCGCCTCGTTGCCCATCGAGTAGTGCACCACCGTCGACTCGCTGCCGTCGGGGTAGTTCCCGACGCTGTAGATCCCGAAACCCATCGTGCTGAGCTTGTTGGCGGCCTGCTGTGCGACGCCGGTGCGGCCGGTTCCGTTGGATACCCGAACCGACACCGACCCCGGGCTGACGGCCTGCACCTTGGGCGCCTGCGTCGGCGGCGGTTCGGCCGAGCTCGTGACCGGCGGGGCGGTCTCTTCCCCGGGCAGCGGCTGGTCGTCGATGATCGCGCGGAAGATCGCCTTGATATCGGACTCGCGCGGAATCTCGTTGCCGTACGAGGTGGTCCCTGCGGTCGGCGCGGTAATGAACGTCACCGCACCGGCATTGACCTTCTGCAGCGATCGGCCGAGCAGCATCAGGTCCTGGGTGCCGACGCCGTCGACGAACGTGTGCTGCCGGAACGCTTCGACGAAGCCTTGCAGCTTGCCCGGGTCGAGCAGCACCTTGCTCGACAACGCCCCGCGGAGCAGGGCGGCCAGGAACTGCTGTTGCCGGTGGATCCGGTCGTAGTCGCTGCGCTCCTCGCCGACGACATGGCGTGCGCGCACGTAGTTGAGTGCGGTCTCACCGTTGACGCGCTGCTTGCCCGAAGTCTCGAGGACCGTGCCGAGTACGCCGTCGATGATCGGCTTGGTGGAGCAGACCTCGACGCCGTCGACCTGGTCGACCATCGCCTGGAATCCGGCGAAGTCGATGCCGATGAAGTGGCCGATACTCAGACCCGACATCTTGCGCACCACGTCGACCAGGCAGCGGGGGCCGCCGAGCGCGTAGACGGCATTGAGCTTGTCGCCCATCGCCAAGGGGAACTTCTGATCGGTGTAGGCGGCCTTCTCGTTGTCCCAGCCCGCGCACTGCGGCCGGGTGACGTCGAGGTCACGGGGGAAGGAGACAACGACGACACGCGAACGGTTCTTCGGGATGTGCACCAGCATGACCGTGTCGGCGCGCGCGCCCTCGGCGTCGTCGGTGGTGCCCGCGCCCAGGTCGGCGTTGACGCCCGCCCTGGTGTCGGTGCCGACGATCAGATAGTTCTCGTCACCGAGCTGCATGTCGCCGTCGAGCACGTCCTCGGTGGCGCCGTCGAGGGCCGAGACCTGGGTGAAGCTGTTGTTGGTGGCACGCAGGTAGCTCCAGCCGCCACCGGTGACGACCAGTGCCAGCACCGCGAAGAAGGTGCACGCGACCCGGCCCGCCATCCGCGCCTGCTTGCCGCGGCGGCCGTCGGCGTCGGGGCGGCGCGGCGGCGCGGCGCCCGCCGCGGACTT
>NZ_LPNR01000020.1 GCF_019266065.1 Nocardia sp. MH4
ATCGACACACTATTGAGTTCTCAAAGAACACACGCACAAGCATCCACCCGCAACATTTCGTCGGGGCTTCAGTCAGGGCAAGGGTTCAAACTTTAGCGCAGACGATCCACCGAAGCAAGTCCGGCGAACAGTGAGCCCGCACACATGATCAGTCAGGCGCTCATCGTCCTACCTCGTTTCCCTGCACCATCCGCCAGCCTCGAGAGGCTCAGCAGATCGGCACCGGGTCGGTGTCCGTGTCGCTCTGACTCGAATTAAGTTACGCAGCCGCGAACGCGAAGTCAAATCGCCTGGTAGACGCGGTGTTTCCCACCCCTATCCGACCCGCCCCGCAGCCTTCCGCGTCCACCACGGAGCCGGCGGCGCCGCAACGCGGCAACCAACCGGCGACGGCGATCCATTAGCAACTGATCAATTGTCCAGGTGAAGTCGATCGCCAAAACTTCCCTCTACCTGCCGACATGACATGGCCCACGTAGACACCACACCCCCTCCGATATACAGTTTCCCGACGTTCAGCAATTCTTCAGTTAACACTGGGGTGAAAGGAGGCCGAGGTGACGGAGGAACTCGACTCGGTCGAACGTCGCGCCTGGAGCGCGGTGGTCACCCTCGCGATGCGAGTGCCGAGCGCACTCGACTCGCGGCTGCAACGCGAGTTCGGTGTGACCCATTTCGAGTACCGGGTGATGGCGCTGTTGCGCGAGGCGCCGGACCATCGGATGCAGCTGAGCCTGCTCGCCGCCAGGGGGCACGGGTCCATCTCCCGGCTGTCCCATGTGGTGTCCAAGCTGGAACGGGTGGGGTGGGCCAAACGCGCGGCGGCGGAATCGGGGCGCGGGGTGGACGCGGTACTCACCGAGAGCGGGCTGGCCAAGGTGGCCGAGGCGACGCCGGAGTACCTGGTCGCGGTGCGCAGGCTGGTGCTCGACGGGCTCGACGACCCGCAGAAGGCCGAGCTGGCCGCGCTGGGGGAACGGCTCTCCGATCATCTGCTCGACACCCTCGGTGATCCCGACGCCGGCGAACCGACACTCGCCTACTGACCTCGTACGACACGACGCCGCCCCGGTCGATGACCGGGGCGGCGTCGTCGGTAGCGGGAATCAGACGTTGTGCGGGCGCCAGGTGGCCACCGCCCAGATCACCACGACATTGATGATGATGATCAGGATCGACCACCACGGGTAGTACGGCAGCCACAGGAAGTTCGCGATGATCGCGAGTGCGGCGATCACCATGGCCATCACCCGGCCCCAGGTCTGACCGGCCAGCAGGCCGATCGCGACGATCACCGCGATCGCGCCGAGGACGATGTGCCACCATCCCCAGGCTGTCAGGTCGAACTGATAGAGGTACTCGGGACCGACGACGATCAGATCGTCGTTGGCGACAGCCGAGATACCTTCCAGGATCTGCAGGACACCGACCACGGCCAGCAGAATGCCTGCGCCGATGGAGGTTCCTGCCGCGATTCCCTCGCGTACCGGGTGCTGATTCTGATCTGTCATCGCTCGGCCTTCCCGTCTGGTCAACGGATGTGCCACCACGGCACACGCCAACGGTAGGAACCAGACGGGGCCGCGCGCCTCACCCGTTGTGGGTGAACTCGCCTACCCGGTGGATCGGGCGCAGCGTCTTGCCGAGGTCGGTGCGCAGCGTGATCAGCGCGTCGAGCAGGTAGTTCTGTCTGACCCGCCATGGATGGCGGTCGCCCTGCCTGGGGAAGGCGGCGATCGAGCGCAGGACATAGCCGGCGTTGAGGTCCAGCAGCGGGCGCTCGGTGAGCGAGCGCTTCGGCTCCGGGACGACGGCCGGCACGCCGGTCCGGTCCAGGTGGGCCAGGACCTTGCAGACCAGGCGCGAGGTGAGGTCGGCGCGCAGCGTCCACGAGGCATTGGTGTAGCCGACGCAGATAGCGAAGTTGGGCAGGCCGGTCAGCATCGCGCCCTGCCAGACGAATTGCTCCGACAGCGGGACCGGGGTGCCGTCGACCGCGGGCGCGATCCCGCCGAAGGCGAGCAGCCGCAGGCCGGTGGCGGTGACGACGATGTCGGCGGGCAGGACCTCGCCCGACTCGAGCCGGATGCCCTCGGGCACGAACCGGTCGATCCGATCGGTGACGACGGCGGCCTTGCCCTTCTTCATCGCCTTGAAGAAGTCGGCATCGGGGGCGGCGCACAGGCGCTGGTCCCAGGGGTCGTAGTCGGGGGTGAAGTGTTCGGCGACCAGCTTGTCGTCTTTGAGGATGCGGGTGGTGAGGCCGGTGAGCAGCTTGCGCGCGGCGGCGGGGCGACGGCGGCAGTACTGGTAGAAACCGATGTTGAACAGGATGTTCTTGGTCCGGATCAGCCGGTGCGCGAGCCCGGCGGGCAGCAGGTCGCGGATCTTGTCGGCCTGCTTGTCGCGGCCGGGCACGGCGCTGATCCAGGTGGGGGTGCGCTGCAGCATGGTGACGTGCTCGGCCTCGTCGGCCAGCGAGGGCACCAGGGTGACGGCGGTCGCGCCGCTGCCGATGATGACGATCCGCTTGTCGCGCACGTCCAGGTCGGCGGGCCAGAACTGCGGGTGCACGATGGTGCCGTCGAAGTCGGCGCGGCCGGCGAACTCCGGGGCGTGCGGCTGCTGGTAGTCGTAGTAGCCGGCGCAGGTGTAGAGGAAACCGCAGGTCAGGGTGCTCAGTTCGGGGCCCTCGGGGCCTTCGTGGGCGATGGTGAGCCGCCAGCGCGCCTGCGCCGAGGACCAGTCCGCGCCGATCACCCGGGAACCGAAGCGGATGCGGCGGTCGATGCCGTTCTCCCGCGCGGTCTCGCGGATGTAGTCCAGGATCGAGGCGCCGTCGGCGATGGAGCGGGCCGCGCGCCAGGGCTTGAACGGGTAGCCGAGGGTGAACATGTCCGAGTCGGAGCGGACGCCCGGGTACCGGAACAGGTCCCAGGTGCCGCCGAGATCGGCGCGGGCTTCGAGAACGGCGTAGCTGCGGTGCGGGTGTTCGGTCTGCAGCCGGTACGCGGCCCCGATGCCGGACAGTCCGGCGCCGACGATGACGACGTCGAGGTGTTCGGGGGCAACGGCGGAGTCGGTCATGGGGTCCAGTGTGCACCCTTCGCTATCCTCGGTGCAGTGTCGATCTTTCGGCGTGCGGGATGGTTGCTCGTCGGCGCACTGGTCATCGTGATGGGGGCGACGTTCGCCGGGTGGCCCGTCTTCGTCAACCCGCAACTGGACCCGCTGCGCCGCGCCGATGTGATCGTCGTCCTCGGCGGTACCCCCTACGAGCGCTTCGACCTCGGGATCGAGCTCGCCCAGCGCGGCTACGCGCCCGAGGTGCTGATCTCGCAGTCCACGGGAGCCGACGATCCGATGATGGACAAGTACTGCGGCGGCCGATTCGCCTTCCGGGTCTCGTGTTTCGTGCCGGACCCGTGGACCACCGACGGTGAGGCGCGTGAAATCGTGCGGCGGGCAAAGATTTACGGCTGGCACCACATCATCGTGGTGACCTTCACGCCGCATGTCTCCCGCGCCCGCTACATCGTCGGCCGGTGTTTCGACGGCGAGATCACCATGGTCGCCAGTCCCACCGAATCCGGCCTGGAATTCTGGGCGTGGATGTATGTGCGCCAATCCGCCGGGTATGTCCGGGCTTTCGTCAACCAGCATTGTGAGACCTCCGGAAATTCCGCGTCCCGGCTTCTAGAGTGACACCGAGCGCGGCCGGGTGCCGGGCCGCGCTGGTAGCACGGGCGAGAGGACCGCCGATGCTTGTCGAGGACCTGCGCACCGTCGGAGACGACGCGCTGCGCACCCAGATCTGCGTCATCGGCTCGGGCCCGGCCGGGCTGACCGTCGCCACCGAATTGGCCGCGGCGGGTCTGCAGGTCCTGGTTCTGGAGAGCGGGGACCACGAAATCGGTCCCACCGAGCCGGAATTCGCCGCCATCGACAGCGTCGGCGCGCCGCGCCTGCCCCGCGACCGCATCGCGGGCTGCCGGGTGCTCGGCGGCAGCTCACACGTCTGGGCAGGCCGCTGCGGATTGCTCGACGATCTCGACTTCGCCACCCGCCCGTGGGTGCGCCGGTCGGGCTGGCCGCTCGAGGCGACCGCCCTGCGCCCCTATGCCGAGCGCGCCGCCGCGCATGCCGGACTCGGGCACGGCACCGGGTTCACCGATGCCGAGTTCTGGCCGCTGGCCGGGCGTCCGGCGCCCACCCCGCTCGACACCGCGTCGCTGCGCTCGTACTTCTGGCAGCTCAGCCGCGATCCGGTGCAGCGCTTCGCCCCGAAGCGCTGGGGTCCCGCCGTCCGCGACATCGTCGCTCCCACCGCCCGGGTGCTGGTGAACGCGACCGTCACCCATCTCGACACCGATGCCACCGGCGCGCACGTGAATTCGGTCGAGGTCACCGGCGCGGGCGGGCGGGTGCGCACCGTCGAGGCGCGGATCTTCGTACTCGCGGCAGGCGGGATCGATACGCCACGACTGCTGCTTGCCTCGCGACGACGGGTCGCGGGCGGCATCGGGAACCGGTACGACCAGGTCGGGCGCTATCTGATCGACCATCGCAGCGGCGTGGTCGCCACTCTGTCCCCCGCGGCCGCCGGCGCGGCGCTGGCCCGATTCGGCAGGTATGTGGTGCGTGGACCGCGGGGCAAACACACCTACCAGCACGGGGTCGCCCTGTCCCCCGAGGTCCAGCGCGGGGAGTCGCTGCTCAACTGCGCGCTGTGGTTGCAGGAGGTCACCGCGCCCGACGACCCGTGGGACGCTGTGCAGCGGGTGCTCAGCGGGAAGGGCCGCCGGCGCGACGGTCGGATCATGCTGTCCGGCACCGGGCTGCTGCTGGCAGGCGCGCGGCGCAGGCTGATCGACGGGGTCGGGCTGCCGCATCGGCTGACCGGCGTCGAGGTGTGGGCGATGGTCGAGCAGGCGCCCGATCCGGACAGCCGGGTGCGGTTGTCCGAGCGCACCGACCCGGTGGGTATGCCGCTGCCCCAGGTGGATTGGCGTATCGACGCGCGTGAGGACGCCACCGTGCGGCGGGCGGCGGCGCTGCTGGTCGCGGAGTTCGCGCGGCTCGGGCTGCCCGCGCCGGAGCTCGTGCCAGCGGCCCGGCCCGGCAGTACCGAGCCGCTGGCGCTGGCCGATCGGGCGCACCCGAGCGGGACCACCAGGATGTCGGCCGATCCCCGGCACGGGGTGGTCGACCGGCAGTGCCGGGTGCACGGAGTGGACAACCTCTACATCGCGGGCAGTTCGGTGTTCCCGACGAACGGGCATGTCAACCCGACGCTGACCGTGCTCGCGCTGGCCGTGCGCCTGGCCGACACCCTGCGCGCCCGCCTCTGATCCGGCCGCGTCACGGACTAGGCTGACCGGGTGCAGGACTCGTCACCGACCTCCCATCCGCACGAACCGCACGCGGAAGGTCTCGCGTCGCGGTTGAACTGGCTGCGCGCCGGCGTGCTCGGCGCGAACGACGGCATCGTCTCCACCGCGGGCCTGGTGGTCGGTGTCGCCGCGACGACCAACAACGCGCACACGATCCTCACCGCGGGCGTGGCGGGTCTGGTCGCGGGCGCGATCTCGATGGCCGCGGGCGAGTACGTGTCGGTCAGCACCCAGCGGGATTCGGAGAAGGCGCTGCTGGCCAAGGAGCGCAGGGAACTGGCCGAGGATCCCGAGGCCGAACTGGCCGAGCTGACCGGCATCTACGAGGCCAAGGGGCTGAGCCCGGCGACCGCGCGCACCGTCGCCGAGGAACTCACCGCCCACGACGCGTTCATCGCGCACGCCGAGGCCGAACTCCGGCTCGACCCCACCGAGCTCACCAATCCGTGGGCCGCGGCGGGCTCCTCGGCGGTCGCGTTCACCTGTGGCGCCCTGTTGCCGCTGCTGGCGATCGTGCTGCCGCCCGCGTCGTGGCGGGTGCCGGTGACCTTCGCCGCGGTGCTCGTCGCCCTGGCCGTCACCGGGTCGGTGAGCGCGCAGCTCGGTGGCAGCCATCGGGGCAGGGCGGTGCTGCGGGTGGTGGTCGGCGGCGCGCTGGCCATGGCTGTCACCTACGCGATCGGGATGATCACCGACACACTGGGTGGGTGAGACGGCTCAGCGGGTCGGCCCGAGGTCGAGCCTGCGGGTGACACGGTCGACGACGTCGGGCGGCATGCCGGGTTCGCGGCGCGCGGCCTGGGCCTCGCGCCTGCCCGCCTCGATGACGGCCAGGCGGACGGCGCGCATCTGGGAGGCGAGCTTGCGCTCCTTGTCGAGGGTGGCCTTGGCGTCGGCGTCGGCCGCTTCGGGGTCGGCCTTGGCCGAGAGGTGGCGCAGGGTGTCCTTGATGTCCTCGTAGACGTCCTCGGGCAGGTCGTCGCGGGCGGCGATCAACTTGAGCTCGGCGAGTTCGGCCCGCAACACTCTCGTCCACAGCTGCTGCTCGACGGCACGCTCCTGCCGGGTGTCGGCGTGCACGCCGGTGATCCGGACGATCAGCGGCAGGGTCGGGCCCTGCACGAGCAGGGTGAACAGCACGACGGCGAAGGCGACGAACAGGATCTCCGAGCGGGCGGGGAAATCGGCGCCGGAGTCGACGGTGAACGGCACGGCCAGGGCCAGCGCCACGGTGGCCACCCCGCGCATCCCGGCCCACCAGGTGACGACCACCTCGCGCCAGGTGAACGGCTCGTCGGTGTAGCGCCGCAACCGGGTGCTCACCGCCCAGGTGACCAGCAGCCAGGCCAGCCG
The DNA here is from genome assembly GCF_019266065.1 of Nocardia sp. MH4. GTDB lineage: Bacteria > Actinomycetota > Actinomycetes > Mycobacteriales > Mycobacteriaceae > Nocardia > Nocardia canadensis. The sequence continues at coordinate 6,747 of NZ_LPNR01000020.1, forward strand.
CAGCCCGACGACGACCGCGATGACCGCGGCGGTGACCCCGGCCAGCGAAGACCAGTCGTGCCCGGTGGTGTCGATGACCACGCGCAGTTCCAGGCCGATCAACGCGAACGCGAAACCGGTGATCAGCATTTCGGCGATGTCCCAGAACGCGTCGGCGACCAGGCGGTAGTCGCGATCACCGATCTCGGTCACCGCGTCGGTCAGGTACAGCGCGCAGACCAGCACCGCGAGCACGGCCGAGCCCTCCCAGTGCTCGGCGACGCCGTAGGCGACGAACGGCAGCAGCAGGCTCAGCGCCACCTGACCGGTCGCGTTGTCGAGGTACATGGTGAGCTTGCTGCCCACCCAGCCCAGGACCAGGCCGACCACGAGACCGACCACCGCGGCGAGCACGAAGTCGCCGAGCGCGTGCCACGGCGAGAACAGGCCGGTCACCACGGCCTGGATGCCGACGGTGTAGATGACGATCGCGGTGACGTCGTTGAACAGGCCCTCCCCGCCCAGGGTGACGATGAGCCGCCGGGGCAGGCCGAGCCTGCCCGCCATCGAGGTCGCCGCGACCGGGTCGGGCGGGGCGACCAGCGCGCCGAGCACCAGCCCGGCCGCGACGGCCGTCGCCGGATTCCAGGCGTGGAACACCGCGGCCACCGCGACGGCGGTGACGATCACCAGACCGACCGCGCGTAACGCGATGATCTGCCAGTTCTCCGCAAACTGCCGCCAGGAGGTGCGCCGGGCGGCGGCGTAGAGCAGCGGCGGGAGTACCAGCGGCAGGATCAGTTCGGGCGGGATGTTCAGGCTCGGGACGGCGGGGATCAGCGCGAGCAGACAGCCGAACACCGTCATCAGGATGGACGGTGCGATCCCCACCCGGCCGCCGAGCGATTCGGCGAGCACCGTCACGAGCAGGATCACCAGAGTGAGCACCAACTGGTCCATAGCGGATCAGTCTCACCGACGGTGACGACGCGCGGCGGGCGACCCGCCGCCCGTCACGGCAGTACGGCCGCGGCGGGCGGAACGAAGATCGGCGGCAGCGGGAACGGCAACTGGATGACCGGCGGCGGTGGGGGCGGCGGCGGAGGCGCCGGTGCGGGCACCGGAATCGGCTCGGGTTCGGGCGGGGGCGGCGGCTCGTAGACCGGCGGCTCGTAGGCCGGGGGTGGTTCGAAGGCGGGCGGCGCCTCGACGGGTGCCGGTTCGGGCGGCGGCGGCTCCGC
>NZ_LPNR01000021.1 GCF_019266065.1 Nocardia sp. MH4
GGGCGCGGCCAGCACGTTCGCCGGGGTCCCACTCGGGGCGGCCGGGCCTGCGGTCGAGGCGCCCGGCTGCACCGGGACCACCCGCTCGCCCTGCGCCTGCGCGTGACCCGGCGCGGGGTTGGGAGTGGTGGTCGGCGGGCCGTTCAGCGGCGGCACCGGCGCGCCCTGCGCGGGCGTCGGCGTGCCGATGACAGTCACCTCCCCACCGGGACCGAGCACCAGCCGGGCCGGGTCCTTGGCGGGGATCATGCCCAGTTCTCTGGCGCGCGCGGCCAATTCGGGGGCGGAGTCGGCGGCGGCGACCTCGCGCTGCAACGCGGCCCGCTCGTCGGCGAGCTTGCGGTTGACCGCCCTGGCGTCGCCGAGCTGGTAGCTGTCCTCGGCGGCGCGGGTGGTCAGCAGCAGCGTCAGGGCCAGACCGCAGCCGAGCAACCCGATGATCGCGGTGACGAAGGGAATCCGCCCGGCCATCGTCGAGCCCCGTTCGGGCAGCTCGATCCCGTCGAGCAGCTGCTCCCTGGTGCGCTTGCGCGCGTAGGCCCGCTGCGCGGCACCGGATTTCACCCGTTCGGCCGCCTCGACGCGACGGGCCGTACGCCCCGGCACGGCGACGGTGCTCGTCCGCACGCTCATCGTGTCCCCTCCTGTGTCCTCCCTGACCTCTCCGCGATCCGTTCGGCCGCGCGCATCCGCACCGGCGCGGATCGCGGATTGACCTCGATCTCGGACTCGGTCGCCTTCTCCGCACCTCGGGTCAGCATCCGGAACTCCGGTCCCATACCGGGCAATTCGACCGGCAGGTCCATCGGTGACCTGGACACGATCCGGGGCGCGAACTCCTGTTTGACCAGCCGGTCCTCCAGCGACTGGTACGACATGACGCAGATCCGCCCGCCGACGCGCAGCGAATCCAGGGCCGCGGGCAGCGCGGCCCGCAGCGAGTCGAGCTCGCCGTTGACCTCCACCCGCAGGGCCTGGAACGTGCGCTTGGCCGGATGACCGCCGGTGCGCCGCGCCGCGGCCGGAATGGTGTCGTAGAGCAGTTCGACCAGCTGGGCGCTGGTGCTGAACGGCGTGACCGCGCGCCTGCGCAGCACCTCCGAGGCGATCTTGCCCGCGAACCGTTCGTCGCCATAGGTTTTCAGCACCCGGGCCAGGTCGCCGTGGCTGTAGGTGTTGAGCACGTCGGCGGCGGTCGGGCCGGTGGTCGGGTCCATCCGCATGTCCAGCGGCGCGTCGACGGAGTAGGCGAAGCCGCGATCGGCCTCGTCGAGCTGCATCGACGACACCCCGAGGTCCATCAGAATCGCTGACACGGAGCCGAACTCGGGCAGGCCCGCCTGACTGAGCGCGTCGGCGATGCCGTCGTAGCGGGTGTGCACCAGGGTGATCCGGTCGGCGTAGGGCGCGAGCCGCTCGCCGGCCAGTGTCAGCGCGGTGGTGTCGCGGTCGAGCCCGACCAGGCGCGCGTGGGGATAGGTGCGCAGGAAGTGTTCGGCATGGCCGCCCAGGCCGAGGGTCGCGTCGAGGTAGACCGCGCCCGGCTCGCTCAGCGCGGGGCCGAGCAGCTCGTCGGCGCGGGTGAGCAGGACCGGCACATGACGGGGGTTCTCGGTGTCATGGTTCACCTCGACCTCCCGGGATACTGCCTCGCGTCGCAGACGGGTCGCCTTGCCACACAGTGCTTTTCGAATGAGATTGCGGTCTGAATGAAGCCGCTCCACCGCCCTTGCGGTGGAACCGGCGAATGCGTCGAGGTCTCTGACCGAGGCGCGGCACCTGGCGTCGGGGAAGTACGTCAGGGTCCACGCCCGGGCAGAGGCCTCGCAGCACTCGCGTGCTCCGAGCTAGAAGATCCCGCCCAGCGACTCGTCTCTGGCTTGCGCGTAGTCCTCCTCGTGCTCGGCGAGGTAGGACTCCCACGCCTGCTTGTCCCATATCTCGAGGAAGTCGACCGAACCGATCACCACGCAATCTCGCGTGAGATCGGCATAGCGTCGATGGTCCGGCGACAGCGTGATCCGGCCCTGTGCATCCGGACGTTGCTCGTCGGTGCCCGCCGCCAGCGCTCGGACGAAAGCCCTTGCCTGCGGGTTGCTTCGAGACGCCGCTGCGGCCCGCCGCGCGAGCGCGGTGAACTCGTCTTTCGGGTACACGGCCAGGCTGTGGTCTTGACCTTTGGTGACCATCAACCCTCCCGCCAGTTCGTCTCGAAACTTCGCAGGCAACGTCAGTCGCCCTTTGTCGTCCAGTCGGGGGGTGTAGGTACCGAGGAACATCTCGGCCACCTCCCTACTGGATCACCTCGCCGTACGGCCTCTCCTGTAGTGCGCGACCCACATTACCCCACTTTCCCCCACTTTCAATCGAAACCCCGGGTGATCTCGCTCCCCGCCAACACAATTCCGCAGGTCATGCCAGCTATCACCGAGATTCGGGGTTATCGCGTGTTCGGGCAACCCGCGCGGGTCGGCAACCCCTGGTTCCGACAACGTTCAGCAAACATCCCAGGTGCTACCGGCGGCGATGCGCGCCGTGGGGGCGCGGTGGGGAATGGTGGGGAAAGTGGGGGAACCGCCCTGACCATCGATCCGGCGGACCCCCACCGCCGAAACAGGCGAAGGCGGCGCCGCACCCGATCGGGTGCGGCGCCGCCTTCGATGCTGTTGCGCCTCGGCTACCGCCGAGCTACTCCTGCTCGAACCTTCGGCGGAACCGGTCTTCCATCCGCTCGGAGAAGCCGCCGGACTTGCGCGGACGACCACCGCGTCCGGTCGAGCCGCCCGTGGGGCCGGAGCCCGCGGCGGGGGTCTCGGACGAGTCCGGCCGAGCGGACCTGCGGGAGTTGCCGATCATGAGCAGGACGCCGGCGCCGAACATGGCGATGAAGCCGACGAGGCTGATGATCGGGAAACCGCCCGGCTTGAACGGGGCGGCGATGCCGGCGACGAGCAGGAACAGGCCGATGGCGAACAACGCCGCGGCCTGCAGTCTGCGTCGACTCGACGTGGAGCGAAGACGTCCGCCGCGGACGGACGAGGCGAACTTCGGATCCTCAGCATAGAGAGCGCTCTCGATCTGTTCGAGCATGCGCTGCTCGTGCTCGGAGAGTGGCACGGTACCTCCCCCGGCACTAGGCGTGGCTGGTCGCCTCCGGGTAGGCGACGGGTAGCCGACCTTGGCGGCTATCTGCTCCCCATGATACGAGTTCGATCGAAGCCGTACCACCTACTCGGTGATAACTAAGCAGTCATGTCCCGGTCGCGACTCGGCTGCGGGCGTGTCTTGACGGCGGCGACCAGCGCATCGTCGACGTCGTAGAGGAATGCGCCCACCCGTGAGCAGAACTCGTCGGCCCGGGTGTCGGTGACCGCGCGGTCCAGCCCGGCCTCCAGATCGGCCCGCAGTTGCGAGTGCGCCTCGAAGTAGTCCGCCCACATCGCGAATTCGGGGCTCGCACGCCGCAGCAGGACCCAGGCGCTGCGCGAGCGCGCCCGCGGCGCCCGATCGGCGCCGGTGAGCGCGATCATCGCGCCCGCGCCGCGCAGCGCGGCCAGATAGGCGGTGCGGAACCGCTCACCCGGATCGTGTTCCCAGGCCGAATCGGTGAGCAGGGCGTCGGCCTGACGTAGCAGCCCGCCCGTGCGACCGTCGTGCCCCGCGTGCTCCCGACCATCGTTGCGACCAGCCATTTGCTGCCCCTTTCGCCCCTCGCACAGATCGAACAAGCATTCGAACGTTTGAATTGAGATTGAATATAGGGACACCCACCGACAACTTCCGCGCCAGCGCGCCATCGACGAGAGCCATGACAGCCGTCAAGCCGAATCACACCCCAGCACCCGTCGTCGTCGACCTCAGCGTCGCCGCCTTGCGCGCGCGCCTGCACGACGCCCTGTCGGTGTATGTCGCCGCCATGGACTATCCGCGCGGCACCGAGCATCACCGCGCCCCGATGTGGACCGAGCACACCACCAGGGCCGGCTGGCGTGCCGTGGCCGCGGTGCTGCCCGACGACTCGGGCGGGGTCGACCTGCGCACCGCTCCGATCCTGGCGATCGCCTACGGCTACAGCGGCGCGCCGCGGCAGTGGTGGCATCAGCAGGTGCACACCGGCATGCGCCGGTGTGGCTGGCCCGAGGCCGCGACCCGCGAGCTGCTCGCCGACTACTTCGAGCTCACCGAGCTGCACGTGCATCCGGCGGCGCAGGGGCGCGGGATCGGCTCGACGCTGCTCGAGCGGCTGCTGGCCGACCGCGCCGAGGCCGCCGTGCTGCTGTCGACGCCGGAGGTGCCCGAGGAGGACAACCGGGCCTGGCGGCTGTACCGGCGAGCCGGATTCACCGATGTGATCCGCAATTTCGTCTTCGCGGGTGACACCCGGCCGTTCGCGATCCTGGGCAGGCGGCTGCCGCTGCCCCCGTCCGGCGCGTGAGGACGGCGGGCACGACCGTCGTCGTCGGGTCGGGGCACAACGCGCTGGTCGCGGCCTGCTATCTGGCGAAGGCCGGACAGCGGGTGCAGGTGCTCGAGCGCGACGAGGTGCCCGGCGGCGCGGTCTCGACGGTCGAGCGATTCCCTGGTCATCTGGTCGATCGCGGGTCCTCGGCGCACATCATGATCCGGCACACCGGGATCATCGAAGAGCTCGAGCTCGACCGCTTCGGGCTGCGCTACGTCGACTGCGATCCCTGGGGTTTCACGCCGTCCGACGGCGTGCGCGCGCCGCTCGTCTTCCATCGCGATCTCGACCGGACCTGCGCCTCGATCGCCGCGGCCTGCGGTGAGCGCGACGCCGAGGCCTACCGCCGCTTCGTCGGCGTGTGGGGCGAGCGCAGCGCGCGGGTGATGCGCGCGTTCGGCGGGCCCCCGACGCCGGGCAGGCTCGTCCGCTCGTTCTGGGGCCTGGACGCGCGCGACGGCGGCAGCGCCCTGTCGCGGGAGTTCCTGCAGACCGGGGACGCGCTGCTGGACCACTGGTTCGACGACGAACGCCTCAAGGCGTCGCTGGCCTGGTTCGGCGCGCAGTCGGGCCCGCCGATGTCGGAACCCGGGACGGCGCCGATGGCCGGTTTCGCCGCGCTCATGCACACGCTGCCGCCCGGCCGGGCCGTGGGGGGAAGTGGGGCGCTCAGCGCGGCCCTGATCGCCCGGCTGCGCGCCGACGGCGGCGAGCTGCACACCGGCGACGCCGTCACCGCCCTGCGCCGGATCGGCGACGGCTGGCGGGTGCGCACCGCCGCGGGCCGGGACCTGCACGCCGACACCGTGATCGCCGGCTCGCACATCCTGGCGACCCTGGAACTGCTGCGGGCCGGCGATTTCGACGCGGCCACCCTGGACGACTGGCAGCGCCGGATCCGGGTCGGCCCCGGCATCGGCATGGTGGTGCGCCTGGCCACCGACCGGCTCCCGGACTACCCCGGCGCCTGCCCCGCCGAATCCGCGCGCGGACTGCAGTTCCTCGTCGCGGACCGCAACCAGCTGCGGCGCGCGCACGGCGCGGCCCTCGGTGGTGCGCTGCCGCCTCGGCCGGTGGTGCTGGCGATGAGCTTCAGCGCGCTCGATCCCACCATCGCGCCGCCCGGCGAGCACCAGCTGTCGCTGTGGGCGCAGTGGCATCCCTACGCGCTGGCCGACGGCAGCGACTGGGCCGAACACGGCGAGCGCGAGGCGGACCGGATCGTCGCCGAGGTCGAGCGGTACGCCCCTGGCTTCGCCTCGTCGGTGCGGCAGCGGTTCGTGCAGACGCCGGTCGATCTGGAGCGCGAGATGGGGTTGCGCGGCGGCAATGTCATGCACGTCGAGATGTCGCTGGATCAGATGATGCTGTGGCGGCCGCTGCCGGAGTTGTCGGGACAGCGGGTGCCGGGCGCGCCCGGCCTGTACCTGACGGGCGCGTCGACCCATCCCGGCGGCGGTGTGTCCGGGGCCAGCGGCCGCAGCGCCGCTCGGCTCGTCCTCGGCGATCGCCGGATCCGCCGGTTCCCGTTCGCGCGCGGGCGATGAGACCTGGACTCGCCGTGTCGTTCTCGTGCGGCCCGGCATCGTCGCGGCGGATCCCGTCGCGACGACGGCGGTATCGGCTGCCAGCGGTGCGGTGCGCGCTGGAGCGCGGCGACGAGACTTCGGTGACGGCGGCGCGTGGTTCGAGGTCGTCGATCGGCAGGCGGAACCGGTGATCGATACCCGGCACCCTCGGTGGCTCGCGGACCAGCCGGGCCGGGGCGCGGCGGCGTTCGGTCGATGGTTACGCACCGAGCCGTCGCGCGCGTTGCCGACGGCCACGGCGATCCTGCTGGTCCTGGCGCAGATCGCCTATCCGTTGAGTGCGGGCACCATGCGTGACCGGATCACGATCGTCGTCGTCGCACTGTCGGCGGCGACCGCCCTCCTGCACGCGGCGACGACCCGCGGCGCGCGCTGGGCCATCGGGTTCTTCGTCATCGTGTCCGGGCTCGGGCTCGCCGCCGAGATCGTCGGCACGGCGACCGGGTTTCCGTTCGGCGATTACGCCTATGCCGTCGACCGGATCGGGCCCGCGCTCGCCGAGGTGCCACTGGTGGTCCCGCTGGCGTGGACCGGCGGGCTGTATCCGATCTGGATCGTGGCGGGACTGATCGCGTCGCGGGCGTGGGGTCGCGGCGGACTGTTCGTCGTCGGCGCGGTCGGCTGGGATCTGTTCCTCGATCCGCAGATGGTGGCCGACGGCCAGTGGACCTGGGCCGTCACCGATGCGGGGCTGCCCGCACTCCCCCAGATCCCGTACACCAACTACCTCGGCTGGGCGCTGGTCGCCACGCTGATGGCGGTGCTGCTGACCGTGCTCGACCGGCGGGTACCGCCCGCCCACGATCCGTCGGTGGCGGTTCCGGTGGCGGTGTTCGGCTGGACCTGGCTCGGCTCGGCCCTGGCCCACGCGGTGTTCCTCGGGCTACCCGCCTCGGCGATCTGGGGGTTCCTCGGCCTGGCCTCCCTCGGCATCCCGCTGCTGCTACGCGGGTTCGCGCGACACGGCGACCGCACGGCCTGACGTACCCGACAGCGGGCTGACCGGCGCCGCGTCCGCCCCGCCGCACGCGCGATTCGACGACGAATCGCCTGTTCGGCACCCCCGGTGGGCCCGTCGTGTGGGTTCTCGGGCCCGGGCCTGGCACGATGACATCCGTGCAGCCGAGTCTCGTCGCCGACATGCCCGCTCCTTCACCGCGTCGCTCCGCGCGTACCCGGCGCGTCACGGCCGTCGCCGTCCTGCTGGCGATGCTGGTGCCCGCCCTGGCCGGGTGCCTGCGCGTGCAGGTGTCGATGGGCGTGTCGTCCAACGACCGGGTGTCGGGACGGATCGTCGCCGCGGTGGTGCCGACCGGCCCCACCGACAAGGGCCCGCAGCTCGAGGCGCCGGACCAGCTGGCGGCGAAAGTGCGCGTCGAGAACTACAACCAGGACGGTTTCGTCGGCACCCAGGTGTTCTTCGACGACCTGTCCTTCGGCGAGGTCGGCCAGCTCGGCGGCCTGTCGGATCAGACCCAGGGCATGTTCACCCTCGAGTTCCAGCGCACCGGCGATCTGGTGAGCCTCAAGGGCCGCGTCGACCTGGAGTCGGTGCCGCCGCACGGCTCGGACGTGCAGTTCTCCATCGCGTTCCCGGCCCGCGTCGCCAAGACCAACGGCACCCGCGAGGGCGACAACACCGTGTCCTGGAAGCTGCCCGCGGGCGAGACCTCGACCCTGCGCGCCGAGGTGAAGTACGCCGACCCGAACACCCGCTCCTTCGCCGGCTGGGCGGGCATCGTCGGCGGCATCACCCTCGCCGTCGCCGCGCTGATCGCCGGTCTGGCCTTCCGCGACCGCAACCCCGGCCCGCCGAACGCGCCGCGCGGCGGCTTCTCGCCGCAGGAGATGTGGCGCGAGATCGCCAGCCGCAGGCTGGGCCGCTGACATGGGCGCGGCGGGCCGCTACCTGACCTGGGCGGGCACCGGTCTCGCCGCGCTGGGCGCGACCACCGCCGCCTACAACCTGGTCACGTTGCGCAACCTGCCGCGCCGGGTGGCGGGGGTGATCGAACCGGTGACCGTCTGCGTGCCCGCCCGCGACGAAGCCGAGCGCCTGCCCGAGCTGATCGGCGACCTGCGCGCCCAGACCGGCGTCCCCCGGCTGCGCGTACTGATCCTCGACGACGCCTCCACCGACCACACCTACGAAGCCGCCTCGGCCGCGATCGGCGGTGACGATCGGTTCACCGTGCTGCGCTCGGCCGCCCACCCGGCGCCCGGCTGGACCGGCAAGGCCGCCGCCTGCGCGCGGCTGGCCGCCCGCACCGACGCCGCGGCCCTGGTCTTCGTCGACGCCGACGTCCGGCTCGCCCCGCACGCGATCGCCGCGGCGGTCACCGAATTACGCAGGCGTGGAGCCGGTCTGGTGTCGGCCTGGCCGGTGCAGGAGTCCGGCTCGGCCACCGAACGCCTGGTCCAGCCGCTGCTGGCCTGGTCGTGGGCCTCGACGCTGCCGGTCGGCCCGGCCAATCACAGTCTGCGCCCGTCGACCGCGGTGGCGTGCGGACAGTTCCTGGCCGTCGACGCCGCGGCCTATCGCGCCGCTGGCGGCCACGCGGCCGTCGCCGCCAGCGCCACCGAGGACCTCGACCTGGCCCGAGCGCTGCGCCGGACGGGTCATCGCACCGCTTTGGTGGCCGCGGGCCCCAGCGCGGGCACCCGGATGTACGACGGCGCGGCCGAACTCACCGAGGGCTACACCCGCTGGCTGTGGTCGGCCTACGGCGGCCGGGTCGACGCCGGCGCCGCGGTGGGCGCGCTCGCGGCCCTGGCCTACTGGATCCCGCCGCTGGCCGCGCTCTG
>NZ_LPNR01000022.1 GCF_019266065.1 Nocardia sp. MH4
CACCGAAGGGCGCGGCGGGCCCGTGTCCACTGCCGACGGGACCGCGCGTGCCGGGCGCGCGCATCGGGGCACCGCCCTGGAGCATCGCGGCGGCGAGGGCATCCCGGGCCGCGACCGCGAGCGCGCCCGCGCTCGGGTAGCGATCGGCCGGGTCCTTGGCCATGCCGCGGGCGATGACCTCGTCGAGGGTGACGGGCAGGCCGGGCAGGATCTCGCTGGGGCGCGGCGGCGCCTCGGACAGGTGCGAGCGGATCAGCACGCTCATGCTCGCGGCGGGGAACGGCGAGGCGCCGGTGAGGCATTCGTGCAGCACACAGGCCAGCGAGTAGACGTCGGCGCGATGCGAGATCGGCCCGACGTCGAAGCGTTCCGGCGCCATATAGATGTAGGAGCCCATGGCCATCCCGGCCTGGGTCACCGCACTGTCGCCCTCGGTGTGGGCGATGCCAAAGTCGGCGAGGTAGGCGAAGTCGGCGGGGGTCACCAGGATGTTGGCCGGTTTCACATCGCGATGCACCAGGCCACCGGCGTGCGCGGCGTCGAGGGCGGCGGCGATCTGCTCGACCACCGCGACCGCGCGATCGGGACTCAGCGGCCCGCCCGTGTGCAGCACCGTCCGCAGATCGGTCCCGGGGACCAGGCGCATGTCGATGAACAGCACCCCGTCGATCACGCCCCAGTCGTGGATCGGGATGACGTGCGGTTCGGCCAGCTTGGCCGCCGCCTGGGACTCCCGGCGGAACCGGACCTGATAGGCGGGGTCCTGGGCGAGTTCCTCCGCCAGCAACTTCAGGGCGACTACCCGGTCCTTGCCGGTGTCGTAGGCCTCGTAGACCTCGCCCATCCCGCCTTTGCCCAGCATCGACCGCAACTCGTACGGACCGAACCTGCTCCCCGTCCGTGACCCAGGTGCCTGCACCAGCGTCCGCCTCCCACTTCTCGCATGCCCGAAGACCTGCTCGTCAGAAGGAGGATTCTCCCGGTGTCACCACGCCGTGGTCAAACGCGAACACGATCGCGGCGGCGCGATCACGCAGGTCGAGCTTGCCGAAAATGTGTCCGACGTGGCTTTTCACGGTGACTTCGGAGATGCCGAGCGCGGCGGCGATCTCGCTGTTGACCCGGCCTCGGCCGATCAGTTCGAACACTTCGTACTCGCGTGCGGTGAGTTCGCCGAGCCGGCGATCGGTGCGGGTCCCGGCCGGTTTGACGGTCCGGTAGGCGGTGAGCACCCGGCCGGTGACCGACGGATCGAGCCACGCGCCGCCCGCGGCCACCGTGCGCACCGCGCGGATCAGGTCCTCGGCGGGTGAGTCCTTGAGCAGGAACCCGGCCGCGCCCGCGCGCAGTGCGCCGGAGAGCAATTGGTCGTCGTCGAAGGTGGTGAGGACGAGGACCGGCGGCGCGTCCGGGCGGGCCCGCAGCAACCGTGTCGCATCGATGCCGCCGACCCGCTTCATCCGCAGGTCCATCAGCACCACGTCGGGACGGTCGGCGGCGACGGCGGCCACCACCTCGTCCCCGTCGGCGCACTCGCTGACGGTGAAGCCGTCGCGCCTGCGCAGGATCCGGCGCAACCCGCCGCGCACCAGTTCCTGGTCGTCGACGACCAGTACCGTCACCGGGTTGTCGGTCGGCGCCGCGGCCGTCACATGTCCTCCTGGGGCTTGGGCTTGAGCAGACCGGGCAGCATGGCCGTGATCGTGGCGCACGCGCTGGATTTGAGCGGGAACCGCGCGCGCACCGTCCATCCGTCGTCGGCGGCGCCGGCGCTGATCGACCCGCCGAGCAGTTCGGTGCGCTTGCGCATGCCACGCAGACCCATGCCGACATCGCGACGCGGCGGCGGGCCGAGCGGCAACGCGTTGGTCACCACCAGGGTGGCCGCCTCGGCGGTGACGTCGAGGCACACCGTCGCCGGGGTGCCGGGCGCGTGTTTGGCGACATTGGCCAGCGATTCCTGCCCGATCCGGTACAGCGCGTGCCCGACGGCGCCCTCGATGACGGCCAGGTCACCGCTGCGGTCGTAGTCGACGGCGAGCCCGGCGCGGCGGAAGTCGCCGACGAGTTCGTCGATGTCGGCGGCGCTGGGCTCGGGGGTGCGCAGCGCGGGGCCGGTGTCGAGCATGCCGACGGTGCGCCGGATGTCGGCCATGGCCTGTCGGCCGAGCCGTTCGGCGTCGACGAGGGCGTCCACCGCCTCGGTGACGTCGTCGTCGGTCTGCAGCGCGTGGCGGGCCGCGGTCAGGTGCAGCAGCGTGATCGAGAGCGAATGCGCGATCACGTCGTGCACCTCGCGCGCGATCCGGCGTCGCTCCTCGTCGGCGGCCTGACCGGCGCGGATCGCCTGGTTCTCACGTTCCTGATAGAGGAAGCGCCGCTGGTATTGCAGCAGTACCCCGACGAAGACACCGAGGATGACGCCGAGGACGTACATCGGCATCCCCTGTAACCGCTCCCCCGAGCCCCACTGCAGATTGCCCGCGAGGTCGAACGCGACCAGTTCGAGGATCGCGACCACGGTGAATCCGACGGTGATCCCGCGCGAGGCGACCGCGGCCACCTCTCCGGCGACGATCACCAGCACGAACGGCGCGAAATCGGCGTTGACCGGCTGCACCAGGAACAGCGCGGTCGACAGCAGCGCCGAGCCCTTCAGCAGCGCCGGGTGCGGCTTCACCCCGAAGATCGCGAACAGCGGGATCGGCAGGAAGGCGGTGGCCATCGCGATCAGGGGCAGCGGGCTCGGGAAGTAGGAGTGCCGCTGGATCACGGCCGCGCCGGTGACCACCAGCAGGGCCACATCGGCGCCGATGATCACGGCGGGCGGGTAGTCGTAGGGCAGCGACTCGATGCGTTCGCGCACCGTGTCGAGGAAGCGCCGCACCCCGTCCCGCGGCCGGTCCGCGAGCCGCCGCCAGCGGCTGCGCAGCCCCGCCGGGTTCGCGGGAAGGGCGTGACTCACCTCCATGGGGTAAGGCTAGCCGTCGCGTCCACGGCCCGTCATCGTCCCGTGAACGGGCCCGGTCTCCTACCGGGGTAGGAGAAGAAGTCGGGTCCCGGGCACGACGCTTCCGCGGCGGCGCGACCGTAGCGTTGGCGGTACCGCTCACGGAAGGTGAAGCCCATGACCTGGACCGATCAGCATCGACGCACCGAGATCGTGCACACCGTGCTCGCCAGGGCAGCGATCGACCCGAACGGCCCCGCCCTGTTCACCGAGCTGCCCGAGGTGGATCGTCTCTTCGGCGGCACCGACGGACTCCTGCAGGCCCTGACCTACCGCTGGAACAATCACCTGCGCGCCAAGCTCGAACAGGCCGAGATCGAGGGACATTCCGCGGTCGAGGCCTATCTGGAACTGGCCGCCGAGCAACCCGCGCTCCGGGCAATTCTCGACGCGCACGCGGCGACCGTGCAGACTACCCGTACCCGCGCCTTCGCGCGCTGACTTTCCCGACAACCGAAAACCCCTGGGGGACACGACATGCCGGACAACGATTCGCCGCAACCGCCGATGCTGGAGCTGACGCGGGTGGTCAAGCAGTACCACGTCGGCGATCAGCGGGTGCGCGCGCTCGACGAGGTGAGCATGCGCATCGAGGCAGGCCAGTTCACCTCGATCATCGGGCCCTCCGGCTCGGGCAAGAGCACCCTGCTGCATCTGCTCGGGGCGCTCGATCGCCCCGACGAGGGCTCGATCCGCTTCCGCGGCACCGAGATCGGCGATCTCGACGAGGACGCGCAGGCCGCGTTCCGGCTGCAGCAGGTGGGTTTCGTCTTCCAGTTCTTCAACCTGCTGCCGACACTGTCGGCCTGGGAGAACGTGGCGGTACCGAAGCTGCTGGACGGCACCGGGTTACGCAAGGCCAAGCCGCGCGCACTGGAACTGCTCGAGCTCGTCGGTCTGGGTGATCGCGCCCAGCACCGGCCCGCGGAGCTGTCCGGCGGGCAGATGCAGCGGGTCGCGGTGGCGCGCGCGCTGATCATGGATCCGCCGCTGATCCTGGCCGACGAGCCCACCGGCAACCTGGACTCCAAGACCGGCGCGTCGATCCTGGATCTGCTGAGCGAGATCACCGCGCAGGGCAATTCGGTGGTGATGGTGACCCACGACATGGGCGCGGTCGCGCACTGCGACCGGGTGATCACCCTGCACGACGGCCGCATCGACGCCGACGACATCGTGCCCGCCCGGGTGGACGCATGATCGCCGCGTTCTGGGATCGCCTGCGGCTGTTCAACATCGGGGAGCTGGTCCGCCATCCCGGCCGCACCTTCATGTCGACGGCGGTGATGTCGGTGTCGGCGGCGCTGCTGGTCGCCGTGCTCAGCATCTCCGGCTCGGTCACCGGGTCGGTCGACAAGCTCACCCAGGGCCTGGCCGGCGACGGCGTCCTGGAGATCACCGGCATCACCGACGCCGGGTTCGAGCAGTCGCTGCTCACCCGGATCGCCGCGACGCCCGGCGTGACCACCGCGGTTCCGATGCTGCGCAGCACCCTCGGCGCCGGACCTGACCGGGCCCTGCTGATCGGTGCCGACGCCACTATCGCCGCCCTGGGCAGCGATCTGGCCGCACCGATGTCGAAGTACACGAACAAGCTGCTCACCACTCCCAAGGGCGTGCTGGTCGGCGCAGCGATGGGGCTGAAGGAAGGCGACAGCGTCCCGATCGGCTGGGGCAGCGCGACCGTCGCGGGCGTGCTCGACGACGAGGCGAGCAACCGGCTCAACGGCGGCCATCTGGTCGCCGCCCCGCTGCCGCTGGCCCAGCTGCTGCTCGATCGGGTCGACAAGCTGGACTCGGTGCAGATCATCGCCGCGCCCGGCACCGATATCGGGAAACTGCGCGCCGACCTCACGGCGGTGGTCGACGGCCGCGCGGTGGTCGCCGAGCCGAGCCTGCGGACCGCGCAGGCGGGCGGCGCGATCCAGATCATGCGGTACTCCACGCTGATGTCCTCGGCGGCGGCGCTGATGGTCTCGGCGTTCCTGATCTACAACGCGATGAGCATGGCGGTGGCCCAGCGCAGGCCGACGCTGTCGCTGCTGCGCGCGATCGGCAGTCAGCGCGGGCCGATGGTGCGCGATCTGCTCGTCGAGGCGGCGCTGCTCGGACTCATCGGCGGGGCCATCGGCGCCGCGGTCGGTGCGGCGATGGGCCGGTTCGCGATCGGGCGTCTGCCCGCGGCGATCGTCCAGTCGGTGGAGGCCCGCACCGAGTTCATGGTGCCGAATTACGCGGTGCCCGTCGCCATCGCGGCCTGCGTCATCGCCACCGTGCTGGCGGCGGCGATCGCGGCGCGGCAGGTGTACAAGGTCGCGCCCGTCGAGGCGCTCGCCCCGGTGGAGGCCACCGTCGGCGCGTCGTCGAGCAAGCCGCTGCGCTGGGCGGCCCTGCTCGGCGGCCTCGGCTTCGCCGGCGCGGCGGTGACCCTGGCCGCGCTCGATCTCGGCCGGGTGTCGCTCGCCTCGATCTCGACCTCCTTCGCCGCGGCCGTGCTGCTGTGTTTCGCCGCGACCGGCCCGATCGTGCGCGCCGCGGCGGGCATCGCGCGCTGGTTCGGCGCGCCCGGCGCCCTCGGCGCGACCACCCTGGAGCGGGCCCCCCGCCGCGTCTGGGCGACCGCGATGACGGTCATGATCGGTGTCGCGGCCGTCGTCGCGCTCGGCGGCGCGTCGGGCAATATGGTCGACTCCGCCACCGACTCCTTCCAGAGCCTCGGCGACGCCGACCTCTATGTGAGTCCCACTCCGGTGGAACAGTTCCCGACCGGACCGGTGCTGCCGCCCGACATCGCCGAGCGCGTGGCCGCGGTACCGGGCGTCGAGCACGTGCGGCCCGCCCAGATGGCCTTCGCGACCGTCGGCAGCGGACGGGTCATGTTGCAGGGCTACCCGCCCAGCTACGACGATGCCCGCCTCGGCGCGGTCGACAAGGCGGTGATCGACCAGCTGGGTCGGGGCGAGGGCGTCGTCGTCACCCGTGACGTGGCCCGCTCGATGCAGCTGTCCGTTGGCGACCGGATCACCATGCCGACCCCCTCGGGCGAGCGCAACGTGCCGGTGCTGCAGGTGATTCCGTATTTCACCGCCGTGTCGGGCGTGGTGATGATGAACCTGGATCAGATGCGGGAGTGGTACCAGCGCCCCGGCGAGACGATCCTGGCGATCAAGTTCGCCCCCGGCGCCGACCCGGCCGCGGTGCGCGCCGGCGTCCGCGCGGCGGTGCCGCAGGAACTCCATGTCGAGAGCGGCGCGGACATGGTCGACGCCATCTCGTCGAGCGTGCAGCAGGGCGCGGCCATGAGCAACATGATCCTGTGGATCGTCGTCCTGGTGGCGACGGTGGCGCTGCTCAACACGCTGATGCTGTCGGTGCTGGAACGGCGCCGCGAACTCGGCGTCCTGCGCGCCATGGGCACCAACCGTAAATTCCTGTTGCGCTCGGTGCTGGCCGAGGCCGCGGGCATCGGTTTCATCGGCGCCGCTATCGGACTCGTCGTCGGCGCGGCCGTGCAGTACCTGGCGACCGTGGCGATCGGGCACGCGATGACGATCGACATCGTCTACCGGCCGAGCCCGCTGCTGGTGGTCTACGGCGCCGTCGCCCTCGGCCTGGCCCTGCTCGGGTCCATCCCGCCCGCCTTCCGGGCGGCCAGGATGCCGATCGTGGCGGCGCTGGCGGTCGACTGAGGTGTGCTGTCGCGGCGTCACGCGGATTCCCGCGTGACGCCGCGACGCAGGGTCGTCCCTGGACGGCGATGCGTGCCCGGTTCGGGCGGGTCAGCTACGGATATCCGTCGGCCGTGACCACCCGCCGGTCAGCATTCCGGCTGCACTCGTGCCAGCCCGCTTCCGCAGTGCGGCACATCGAGTGACGCTGTGGCCGTGCGGCTTTCCCACCGACCCTCGGCGTCACAGTGGCACTTCCTCCCACCAGGCGATCACCTCGTCCTGGGCGGTGGGGCGTGGGGCGCCCGCCACGCCGCTGCTGCCCCGGCGGCTCACCGCGATCAGGTAGTTCGCGCGGGTGGAGTCGTCGGGGAAACTCATGACCTGATGGGCGGTCTGGGTACGGACGCCGGCCTGGTCGGGCACCACCCACCGGCGCAACGAGAACGGCACCCCGTTTTTGGTGCCCGGATACCGCACCGCGGCGGGCATCGCCTCCACGACCGACCGCGCCTGGGCCGCCGTCGGATACTCCAGCACCAGGTAACTCACCGACCCGGCATTGTTGTCGGTCCGCTCGCACTGCCAGCCCGCGCTGATCGGATTCCATTGCAGCGCGGGTTCTTTCCACTCCAGCTCACTCACCGCGCGCACCGCGACACACCGCGCACCCCGATACCCCGGCCCCTCCGCCACGGACCCCTGCGGCACCAGTGTCGGAAACACCCGGCGGCTCGCCGCGAACGAATCCCCCACCGCCGCGACCGAACTCGACGGACCCTTCGCCGTCCCTCCGGCCGCGTCCGCAGCCTCGTCCCCGTCGGGCAACACCACCACAACCAGCGCCACCAACAACCCGACCAGCGCGAACACCAACGCCGCCAGCAACAACCACCCCAACCGGTGCACCCGCGACATCCGCCGCGGCACCGGCCGCCGCGGACCCACCCACGGCCCGCGCATTCCCGGCGCCCCCATCGCCGGCCCACCCGGCACCCCACCACCTTGCGGTGTTCCCGCCAGCGCACCCCCGGCCTGCGGCGAGCTCCCCGGCGGAGGCGAGTCCTGCGGCACACCACCGCCCTGCGCTCCGGCCTGTCCCGCGTGCGGGCCGATCACCGATCCCGGCTCGCCACCCGTGGCGAGGCCGTGCTGGGACGGCTCTCCCTGCCCGAGGGCCGCCCCCACAGCCGCGTTCCGTTCGTCGGCGGCCGGGACCGGGTGGGCTGCCGGAGCCCGCGATGCGCTCTCGTCCGACGGCGCGCCTGGGCGGCGCGAATCCTGTTGCCCTGGTTCGGGTCCAGCCGTGGTTCCGAACCCGTCAGCAACGGACACCGAGCGTCCCGCCTCCGCCGACGGTGCGCCACCCGACGCAACGCCTTCGGCCGCCGAGGGCCCCCCGGCCGCTGCCGTCGCATCACTCGGCGCGACGCCTCGCTGCGGCGAATCGTTGCGCCCGGGGTTCGATCCGTATGCCGCACCTCGGTCACCGTCGGGCTCCGCCGGGACAGCGGCCGCGGCGTGCGGCGGCCCCTGCGCACCCTGTACCGGTTCAGCGGCCGCCACGCCTGAACCGACACCCCTTGCAGGGTGACCGGAATCGGCTGGAGCACCGGACGATTCCGCACTGCGGCCAGCCTCCTCCGCTGGTCGCGCAATCGACGTCACCTCGGTCAGCGCACTCGCGTTGGCGGCATCCAGCTGATCCGTATCCGGCATCGGCACCACATCGGTGACCACCGAATCGGCATCCGAACCACTCCCGCGGGACCCGGAACCCTCAGCCTTGCCGCCTTTTACGTCGGCCGAAGGCGCACCACCACCGGTTACCGAGCCTGCCACCGAATCGCCCGCCCACAGCCCTGCTGCCGGACCAGCGATGCCGCCGGGCACAGCGGAAACCGACGACCCGTCCGGGCCCTCCTCCCGCGGCCGAAGATCGCTCTCTGCGCCGGGCGTTATCCGAGCACCCTCGGATCCCACACCACCTGACGGCCCTGCCGCCACAGGCGACTGCGCGCCGGTCGAGCCCCCCTGCGGGCGCGGGCCGGGCGCCGGTACGTCGGTCGGCGGGATCGCGGGGGCCTGCGGCACCGCAGGAATCGCCCCGGTCGGCGGCTGGGACGAGTGTGGTCGTTCGGCAACGGGATTCGCGATCGGAGCGGGCGAGCCCGGGGACCTCACCGCCTGCGGATCGACCGCCGGGAAGTCGGACCCAACGGCAGACCCGGGCTGCCCCACTGGCTCATGTGCGGCCTGCCGAACCTCCGGCACGGGGTAGGCCACAGGCGGCGCAGCAGCGGACGGCTGTGGCGCCACAGGCGGTTGCGGGGCCGGCTGAACCCCAGGCGCCGGGTAGGCCACGGGCGGCTCGACAGCAGGCGACCGCGCACCCTGCCGCACCACCGGTACCTGCGGTGCCACAGGCGACTGTGGCGCGCCAGGCGGCTGCGGACTCTGCTGTCGCGCCGGCGACTGCTGCGCCACCGGCGGTTGCGGTGCCGGCTGACCGCTGGGCACCGGGTACGCCACGGGCGGCTCGACAGCAGGCGGCTGGGCACCCTGCTGCGCCACCGGCGGCTGTGCGGCCGGGGCGGCGTATCCGGCGGGCGGTGGACCGGG
>NZ_LPNR01000023.1 GCF_019266065.1 Nocardia sp. MH4
CCCGCCGCGGCTCCGGCCGCCGCCGCCGCGCCCGCCGCCCCGGCCAAGCAGGCCGCCGCGCCGAAGCTGGCCGGTCTGGTCGGCACCACGCAGAAGGCCAGCCGCATCCGGCAGATCACCGCCACCAAGACGCGCGAATCGCTGCAGACCACCGCGCAGCTCACCCAGGTCCACGAGGCCGACGTCACCAAGATCGCGCATCTGCGTCAGCTCGCCAAGGCCTCGTTCAAGTCGCGCGAGGGCGTCAACCTGACGTACCTGCCGTTCTTCGCGAAGGCCGTGGTCGAGGCGCTCGGTGTGCACCCGAACGTGAACGCCTCCTACAACGAGGACACCAAGGAGATCACCTACCACGCGTCGGTGCACCTGGGTATCGCGGTCGACACCGAGCAGGGTCTGCTCTCGCCGGTCATCCACAACGCCAGCGACCTGTCGCTGGCCGGGCTGGCCCGCGCGATCGCCGACATCGCCAACCGCGCCCGCACCGGTGGCCTGAAGCCGGACGAGCTGTCCGGCGGCACCTTCACCATCACCAACATCGGCTCCGAGGGCGCGCTGTTCGACACCCCGATCCTGGTCCCGCCGCAGGCGGCCATGCTCGGCACCGGCGCGATCGTCAAGCGCCCGGTGGTGGTGACCGACGAGGCCGGTAGCGAGTCCATCGGCGTGCGCTCGATGGTGTACCTGCCGCTGACCTACGATCACCGGCTCATCGACGGCGCCGACGCGGGCCGCTTCCTCACCACCATCAAGCACCGGTTGGAAGAGGCGGCGTTCGAGGCCGATCTCGGTCTGTAGTCGAGGAATTCGGCCGACGTATGAAGGTGGTGATCGCCGGTTCGTCCGGGCTGATCGGGACAGCGCTCGTCGCGGCTCTGCGCCGCGACGGGCACGAGGTGTCGCGATTGGTGCGCCGCGCTCCCGCGGCACCGGACGAATTCGCGTGGGATCCCGCGCGCGCCCAGCTCGACGAGCGGGCGTTGCGCGGGGCCGACGCGGTGGTGAATCTGTGCGGCGCGAGCATCGGCGCGCGCCGCTGGAACGGTGGTTACAAGCAGACGCTGCGTGACACCCGGATCACCCCCACCGACGTCCTGGCCACCGCGGTCGCCGCCGCCGGAGTGCCGACGCTGGTCAACGCCAGCGGCGTGCACTACTACGGCGGCGACACCGGCGACGCGGTGGTCGACGAGACCTCCCCCGCCGGAACCGGTTTCCTCGCGACCCTGTGCCGCGACTGGGAAGCCGCGACCAAGCCCGCGAGCTCGGCGGGCGTGCGCACCGTCCTGGTCCGCAGCGCCGTGGTCCTGGCCCGCAACGGCGGCATGCTCAGCATGCTGCAACCGCTGTACTGGCTGGGCCTGGGCGGGCGCCTGGGCAGCGGTCGCCAGTACACCCCGTGGGTCTCCCTCGACGACGAGGTCGGCGCGATCGCCTTCGCGCTCACCCACCCCGAGGTCGCGGGCCCGATCAACGCCGCGGGCCCGGCGCCGGTCACCAACGCGGAGTTCAACCGCGCCCTCGGCCGGGCCCTGCACCGGCCGACCCCGTTCCTCGTGCCCGGTCTCGCCCTGCGCGCGCTGGTCGGCGAGCTGGCCGACGAGGCCATCCTGCGCGGCCCACGCGCCATCCCCGCCGCGCTGGAGCAGGCGGGCTACACCTTCCAGCACCCCACGATCGGCGCCGCGCTGGCCGCGGCCGTCGGTCGCCCCGGAGATCACTGATGTTCATCCGCGACGCCGACAAGGCCGACCTCCCCGCCGTCCTGGCGATCCACAACACCAATATCGCGTCCTCGACCGCGATCTGGGACACCGACGAGGTCGACCTCGACAATCGCCTGTCCTGGTTCGCCGATCGCACCGCCGCGGGCATGCCGATCCTGATCGCCGAGATCGACGGCGAGGTCGCCGGTTACGCCTCCTACGGCCAGTGGCGGCCGAAGACCGGCTACCGCTTCTCCGTCGAGAACTCCGTCTACGTCGACGAGCGCTTCCAGCGTCGCGGCGTCGCCACCGCGCTGCTCACCGAACTCATCGCCCGCGCCACCGATTCCGGCCGCGTGCACGCCATGATCGCCGCCATCGAATCGAGCAACACCGGTTCCATCGCCCTGCACGAGCGCTTCGGCTTCCGCACCGTCGGTGAGCTGCCCGAAGTCGGCCACAAGTTCGGCCGCTGGATGGATCTGACGCTGATGCAGCGCACCTTCGCGCTCGACGTCTGACCGGCCGACCCGCACGTCCCGACCGGTCTTCACCTCCGGTGGCCGGTGGGCGTAACGTCAGGACGGTGAACGACACGCGCCCCACCGCGTCCGCTCGATTCGATACGACCCCGATCGTGGTCGAGGATCTCGGACTCATCGAATACAACGCCGCCTGGGAGTTGCAACGGCAGATCGCCGACGAGCGCGCCGCAGGCGAAGGTGCCGACAAGCTGCTGCTGCTCGAGCATCCGTCGGTCTACACCGCGGGCCGCCGCACCGAGACCGAGGACCTGCCGATCGACGGCAGCCCGGTGGTGCAGGTCGACCGCGGCGGCAAGATCACCTGGCATGGTCCGGGCCAGCTCGTGGGCTACCCGATCATCCGCCTGGCCGAGCCCGTCGACGTCGTGCAGTACGTGCGCCGCCTGGAGGAGGCCCTGATCCAGGTGGTCTCCGGCCTCGGGATCGAGTGCGGCCGCGTCGAGGGTCGTTCGGGCGTATGGCTGCCCGCCACCGAGTGGCTCGCCGAACGCAAGATCGCCGCGATCGGGGTGCGTGTGCAGCGCGGCGTCGCCCTGCACGGCATCTCCCTGAACTGCAACTCCGCCCTCGACGGCTTCCAGGCGATCGTGCCCTGTGGCATCAAGGACGCCGGCGTCACCACACTGACCCGCGAACTCGGCCGCGAGGTCACCGTCGCCGAGATCAAGCCGCTCGTCGCGGCCGCGATCGTTGCCGCGCTCGACGGCGACATTCCCGTTCGGCCGCATGACATTGATCGCACCACCACCGCCGCGAACGTCGTCGCCCCGAGCGTAGAGTCGGTCCAGTGACCTCCGTAGACGCCTCTGCCCCCGCCGGACGCAAGCTGCTGCGCATCGAAGCGCGCAACGCGGAGACCCCGATCGAGCGCAAACCCAAGTGGATTCGCACCCGCGCCACCATGGGCCCGGAGTACACCGAGCTCAAGGGCCTGGTGAAACGCGAGGGCCTGCACACGGTCTGTGAGGAAGCGGGCTGCCCCAACATCTTCGAATGCTGGGAGGACCGCGAGGCCACCTTCCTCATCGGTGGTGAGCAGTGCACCCGCCGGTGCGACTTCTGCCAGATCGACACCGGCAAGCCCGCCGCCCTCGACCGCGACGAGCCCCGTCGCGTGGCCGAGAGCGTCCAGGCCATGGGCCTGCGCTACTCCACCATCACCGGCGTCGCGCGCGACGACCTCGACGACGGCGGCGCCTGGCTCTACGCCGAGACCGTGCGCGCCATCAAGGCGCTCAACCCCGGCACCGGCGTCGAGCTGCTCATCCCCGACTTCAACGCCGACCCCGACCAGCTCGCCGAGGTCTTCTCGACCCGCCCCGAGGTGCTCGCGCACAATCTGGAGACGGTGCCGCGCATCTTCAAGCGCATCCGCCCCGCCTTCCGCTACGAGCGCTCGCTGGCCGTCATCACCGCTGCCCGCGAGGCCGGCCTGGTCACCAAGTCCAACCTCATCCTCGGCATGGGCGAGACTCCCGAGGAGGTCACCGCCGCGATGCGTGACCTGCACGAGGCGGGCTGCGACATCCTGACCATCACCCAGTACCTGCGCCCCTCCCCGCGCCACCACCCGGTCGACCGCTGGGTCAAGCCGGAGGAGTTCGTCGAGCACTCCAAGGTCGCCGAGGAACTCGGCTTCGCCGGTGTCATGGCGGGTCCGCTGGTCCGGTCCTCCTACCGCGCCGGGCGCCTCTACGCCCAGGCCATGGCCCATCACGGCCGCGAGATCCCCGAGGCGATGACCCACCTGGCCCAGGAAGGCACCGCCTCCCAGGAAGCCAGCTCGGTGCTGGCTCGCTACGGCAGCTGACCACGTCGGGCCAGAGCTCGGTGAGCTCTGGCCCCTCAGTAGACTAAGGGTCCCCTCACCCCCGGAAGGACCCATGTCGAAGTTCGAGAACGTCTCCGTCGTGAAGAAGGCCAACGTCTATTTCGACGGCAAGTGCGTCAGCCACAACATCGAGCTGCCCGACGGCACCTCGAAGTCCGTGGGCGTGATCCTGCCCGCCACCCTGACCTTCACCACCGGCGCCCCGGAGATCATGGAGCTCATCGAGGGCGAGGCGAAGGTGACCCTCCCCGGCGAGACCGAGCCGAAGGTCTTCCGCGGCGGCGAATCGTTCTCGGTCCCCGGCAACAGCGCCTTCGACATCGAGGTCGTCGAAACCCTGCACTACGTCTGCCATTTCGGCTGATCGTCGTCACCCCGAAGGGCGGTGGCTCCGGCGGAGCCGCCGCCCTTCACCGTCGGTGCGATCAGCTCGCGCCGGGAGCCCCGATCAGCGCGCGGCACTCCCGCCAGAGCGCGACGGCGTCGGCATCGGAGTAGCGGGTGCCCGGCCGCAGGTGCAGCGGGCGGATCCGGCGATCGTGCCAGAACTGGCCCGACGGCAGCGTGTTCCGGGTGGCGGCGAGCCAGACCGCGGTGTCGGCGCCTTCGGCCGGGGTCCGCAGCAAGGGCCGGGTCATCCGGCGGAACCGGGGCAGCGCGTCGGCGATACCGGGGGTGTCGACCCACCCGGGGTGCACCACGTGCACGCCGATCCGCTCCTCGGCCAGCTCGACGGCCAGCAGCGGCGTCAGCGCGACCTGCATCCGTTTCGTGCGCGCGTACGCGGCGGCGCCGCGGTAGTCGCCGTGCCGGTATTCCGGATCCTCGACCGTCAGGGGCTGGGCATACATCCCGCCCGAGGACATGAGCACGACTCTGGCCCCGCGTGCCGCGGCCAGCAACGGGCGCACCAGCTCGGTCAGCAGCAACGGACCCAGCACATGGGTGGCGAAGGTGAGCTCGTGGCCGGTGCTGGTCTCACGGCGTTCCGGTGACAGCACCCCCGCGTTGTGCACGAGGGCATCGATCGGCGTGTCGCCGAGCGCGGCGGCACAGCGCCGGACCGAATCGGGTTCGGCGACATCGCATTCGACCACCGTCACCGTGGCGTCGGGATGCCGTTCGCGCAGGCCGTCCGCCGCGTCCGCGCCCCGCTGCGGATTCCGGACCGCGAGCACGATCGCGGCGCCCAGCTCGGCCAGGCCGTCGGCGACGGCCAATCCGATCCCACTGTTGGCGCCGGTGATCACCACCCGACGCCCCCGCATCGCGTCGGCGGGGGGATCGTCATCCGGCCAGCAACGCCGGCGCAGGGCGATGCCCAGGCGGCTGTATCCGGGCAACACAGTTCGGTCGAGGAGCGCATCGACGCGCGATGGCTCGAAGTTCGCATCGTTACTCACGTCATTAGCGGTCACCCCTCCAGAGTACCGCGATAAACGATGCACAAATGATTCACACCGTCGGGCGGACGGGTTACAGTCGAACTATGGGCATCGACTGTTCGACAGTTGTCTCCGCACCTCGCGACGAGGTCTTCGCCTGGTTCGCCAGGCCCGGTGCGTTCACCCGCCTGGCGCCGCCCTGGCAACCGGTCCGGCTGCTCAGCGAAGCCGACGATCTGGCCCGCGGCGCCGCCGTCCTCGGCCTGCCGGGCGGCCTGCGCTGGGTCGCGCGGCACGATCCGGACGCCTACGACCCGCCCCGCCGTTTCGCCGACGCCGTCGCGACCGAGGGGCTCGCCTCCGCCCCGGTCGGCCGCCTGCTGCCGTGGCGGCACACCCACGACTTCACCGCCGTCGACGACGAGCACACCCGCGTCGCCGACCACGTCGACACCCCACTGCCCGCCCGCCTGCTGCGCCCGATGTTCGACTACCGCTACCGCCAGCTCACCGACGACCTCGCCGCCCACCGGCGCGCCGCCGAGCGCGGCTTCACCGCCCGCACCATCGCGGTCAGCGGCGCCTCCGGCATGGTCGGCACCGCGCTGTGCGCGTTCCTGACCACCGGCGGTCACGATGTCGTCCGGCTGGTGCGCCACGCCCCGTCCGATCGCACCGAACGCCGGTGGGACCCCGCCGATCCCGCGCCCGACCTGCTCGACGGCGTCGACGCGGTGGTTCATCTGGCGGGCGCGCCCATCGCGGGCCGATTCACCGACGAACACCGCCGCGCCATCGCCGACAGCCGGATCGGCCCGACCAGGGCGCTGGCCGAGGCCGCGGCCCGCAGCGGCGTCGGCACGTTCGTCTGCGCCTCCGCCATCGGCTACTACGGCTACGACCGGGGCGAGGAGGTCCTCACCGAGACCGCCGATCCCGGCGACGGCTTCCTCGCCGAGGTGGTGACCGGCTGGGAGGCGGCGACCGCACCGGCCGAGGCCGGCGGCGGCCGGGTGGTCCAGGTCCGCACCGGCATCGTCCAGTCACCCACCGGCGGCACCCTGCGCTTGCTGCGACCGCTGTTCGCGGCGGGCCTCGGCGGCCGGATCGGCGACGGCACCCAGTGGCTGTCCTGGATCGGCCTGGACGACCTGCTCGATGTCTATCATCGTGCGCTCTGGGACGATTCCCTCACCGGCCCGGTCAACGCGGTCGCCCCGAATCCGGTCCGCAACAGCGAGTACACCGAGGTATTGGCCCACGTCCTGCACCGGCCCGCCCTGCTGCCGGTGCCCTCGTTCGGCCCGGCGCTGCTGCTGGGCGAGCAGGGCGCGCGGGAACTGGCCGAGGCGAGCCAGCGGGTGTCCCCGGCGCGGTTGTCCGAGGCGGGCCACACCTTCCGCGCTCCCGACCTCGAACAGACCCTGCGCCACTTGCTCGGCCGCTGAGCCGGACTCACTCCCGCGCGAGAACGAACTGCCCCACATCGAGGTACCCGGACCGGAAACCCGCCTCCGAGTACGCCAGATACAGCCGCCACATCCGCACGAACGTCTCGTCGAACCCGAGCGCGCCGATCTGCGCCCGCGCGTCCTCGAACCGTTCCCGCCAGGCACGCAGGGTGCGCGCGTACTGCGGACCCATCGAGAACTCCTCGCGCACGCGCAGGTCCGAGCCACGCGCGACGGATTCCTCGATCGCCCGCACCGAGGGCAGGAACCCGCCGGGGAAGATGTACTTCTGGATCCAGGTATAGGTGTGCCGGGTGGCCAGCATGCGCTCGTGCGGCATGGTGATGGCCTGGATCGCGGCCCGCCCACCCGGCGCGAGCACCCGGCCGATGGTCGCGAAATAGGTGTCCAGGTATTCGTAGCCGACCGCCTCGATCATCTCCACCGAGACGACGGCGTCGTAGGTGCCGCGCACCCGGCGGTAGTCGAGCAGGTCCACCCGCACGCGCTCCGCCAGTCCCGCCGCCGCCACCCGCGCCAGGGCCGCCGCCTGCTGCTCGGACGACAGCGTCACGGTGTGCACCCGCGCGCCACGCGCGGCAGCCCGGACGGCGAGCTCGCCCCAGCCGGTGCCGATTTCGAGCAGCCGGGTGCCCGATCGCACGCCCGCGCGGTCGAGCAGCCGGTCGATCTTGGCGCGCTGGGCGGTGGCGAGATCGTCGGCCGGATCGGTGAACAACGCGGCCGAATAGGTCATGGTCTCGTCGAGGAACAGCCCGAAGAAGTCGTTGGACAGGTCGTAGTGCCGGGCGATGTTGCCGCGCGTGTTGTCCTCGGAATTGCGTTCGGCGGCCGGATGTCCGGCGACGTAGAGACGGCGCAACCGTGCCAGCGGACGCGGCACCAGCTCGTCGATGTGGGCGGCGAGCACGGTCAGCACGCCGACGAGATCGGGCGCGTCCCAGTCACCGGCCATGTACGACTCACCGAAGCCGATGAGTCCGGCGGCGCCGACCCGGGCGGCGAAGTCGCCGGGCCGGTGCAGGACCAGGCACGGCACCCCGGCGGGCGAGCCAGCGACGGTGCCGTCGGGGTAGCGCACCGCCAGCGGCAAGCGACGGGTCAGGCGGCGGACCAGCACGTCGACGGCCATCGCCGACACCCCCGCGCGCAGGCCGCGCGGCACGGCCAGGTCCGGCCACCGATCTCGCTCCGGCACAGCGGGATTCGCGGTGGTGTCCACGGTTGTCATCGGAGCGCCTCCTCGGGCACGGCCACCGGACGCGGCACGACCGGCAGGCCCCTGGCCCAGAGCAGCACGCCCTGCCACCGGATACGCGCGGCCACGAGCAGTGGCGGAATCGGGTCGGTCAGCACGGCGCGCACGATCGCGCCGGTGGTGGCGGGCACGCATCGGCCCGCCATGGTGGCGACGAAGATCGGCCGGTCGGTCACCAGCGTGATCGACACCCGCAGCGTGGCATCCGGCTCGGGCACCCGCAGCCGGTACTCACCCGCCACCGGGTTGAACGGCGAGACGTAGAACTCCTTGCCGACCCGCGCGCGACCGTCGCCGTCGGGCCGCAGCAGGTAGCGATGCGCGCCACCGTAGGTGTTGCGGACCTCGGCGATCACACACACCGGCGTGCCGTCACGGTCACGGCACCAGTACAGCGTCAGCGGATCGAAGACGTAGCCGAAGGCACGCGCGCCGGCCAGCATCAGCACCCGGCCGCCCCGCAGGTCGATGCCCTGGGTCGCCAGGTACCCGTCGATAGCGGCCCGCAGCGAGCCGCCGCGTTCGCCCAGGTGGTCGCCCGCGTCGAAGCCGACGAACGGCCGCAGCCACCAGGGGAACCGGGGCAGCCGGTCCAGATCGACCAGCCAGCTGTGCCCGCGATAGCGGAAGGCGTGCCGGATCGGCGCCAACCGGGTGTGCCGGATGTCGGTGCGGATCAGCCGAGCGGTCACGACACCGCCACCAGGCCGGGCAGCGGTCCCGTCCAGCGTCCGCCCAGTCGCTCGGCGGCGCGCAGTCCCGACAGCGCGCCGTCCTCGTGGAAGCCCCACCCGTGGTAGGCGCCCGCGAACGCCGTGCGCGCGCACCCGAGTTCCCCGGCGCGGGCGCGGGCGGCCACCGATTCCGGGGTGTAGAGCGGGTGTTCGTAGGTCATCGTGTCCAGCACCGCGCCGGGATCGATCCGGTCGCCGTCGCCCAGGGTGACCAGGAATCGTCGGTCGCCGGTGTCGTCGAGACGCTGGAGCCGGGTCAGGTCGTAGGTAACCAGGACGCGGTCGGGTTCGGCGGCGCAGGCGGGCAGGCGGTAGTTCCAGGACGCGCGAGCACCGGTGGCGCGCGGCAGCAGGCGGGAATCGGTGTGCAGGACAGTGTGATTCACCGAGTAGGGCATCGCCGAGAGGAGGTCGCGTTCGGCGGCGCTCGGCTCGGCGAGCAGGGCCAGCGCCTCATGCGGATGGGTCGCGATCACCGCGGCGTCGAAGTCGTCGACGCCGTCGTCGGCAGTGCGGACGGTGATTCCGTCGGGATGCCGGTGCAGCGCCCGGACCGGGGTCGCGACCTGTACTCGGTGCAGGCGTTCGGCGACCGCCGCGACGTAAGTCGCCGATCCCCCGGTGACCGTGCGCCAGGTGGGTGAGCCGAACACCGTCAGCATGCCGTGGTGTTCGAGAAAGGTGAACAGGTAGCGGGCCGGATAACGCAGCGCGGTGCGGGGATCGCAGGACCAGACCGCCGAGATGAGCGGTGCCAGGAAGTGGGTGCGGAAGTAGGCGGAGAATCCGGCGTCGGCCAGGAATTCGGCCACCGTGCGTTCCGCCGTCGGGTCCGCGGCGAGTTCGGCGCGGGCCAGGCGGTGGAACCGCGGCACTTCGGCGAGCAGTCGCAGATACCGCCCTCGCACCAGGTGTCCGGGGCGCGGGAACAGGCCGGGCAACCCGCGCGCGCCCGCGTACTCGAGCCCGCAGCCGTCGCAGCGCACCGACATGCTCATGTCGGTCTCGCCGGTGGCGATATCGAGCTCGCCGAACAGCCGCTGCAGTGTCGGGTAGGTGCGGTCGTTGTGCACGATGAACCCGGTGTCCACGCCGATGGTCTGCCCATTGCCCGCGACCACACGGTGGGTGTCGGCGTGCCCGCCGAGACGGTCCTGTGCCTCGTAGAGCGTGACCTCGGCCGAGCGCGCGAGCACCCAGGCCGCGGTCAGCCCGGCGACACCACCGCCGATCACCGCGACTCGGCGCTGCCCGTTCGATGCGTTCATTGCGATTCCTCCGGTCGTCCCCCGGCCAGCGGATGGACGATCCACCCGAAGTGAATCAATTATGCATCGTTTGGTGACGGACGGCCAGTCGTCAGCGCAACGCCTCGACCGCACTCGCGAGGGAGGCGATCCGCGCGACCGCGGGCGGCAGCAGCGCCGCGTCCCAGCCGGGCCCGCCGACGAAGACCCGTGCGCCCGCGTCGAGGCCGGCCAGCACGGCCGAGGTCAGCGCGCTCGATTCCCGCTGCGACCACAGCAGCAGCGAGGTCGGCCCCGAGGGCCGGGCCAGCGCGCCGACCAGCGCGACGGTCGGCACGTCCGCGCCGAGCATCCGGGCGCCCACTCCCTGCTCGGCCAGTGCCGCGCGCAGCACTTCCAGTGGGAGCGAATGGGTCTCACCGCCGGTACAGGCAAGCACGACGGTCCGATCGGCGACCGCGGGCGCGGTCTGCACCCGCTGCATCACCGCCGCGATCGACCACGACAGCAGATGCTCGACATCGATGCAGTTTTCCCCGACACCCTGACGTGCCACGATGTCGGCGAAGGCGGGCCTGCACAGCTCGTCCCAGGTGCGGACGACGCCGTAGGCGCGCACGTGCGCCTCGACGAGGTCGACCGAGGTCGCGGAGTCGAGCGCAAACGCGGCGTCGAGCAGGTCGACGCGGTTGCCCGCCCGCACCGCGGGCCCGCGGGCGGCCGCCGCCGCGCCCGCCGGACTGGCACCGTCGCGGATCAGCGTCAGCATGCGTTCGAGCAGGCCGATGTCGGCTTCGGTGTAGAGCCGATGCCGACCGGGACGGTCCTGCGCGGGCCCGATGGCGTAGCGGCGATTCCAGCTACGCAGGGTGGCCGTCGGGATGCCGAGACGATCCGCGACGGCGCGCACGGTGTACCCGGCCGCGTCGGAGACAGGGGCGGAACCGGCGGACATCGTTCCATTCTGACCGATGCCGCTCCGCCCGCGTGTCACGGCCGTGCGGCGGCGGGTCGCCGCGGCCACGCCAGTGCCGTGGTTCCGGCACCGAGCAGGCCCCAGACCAGCGGCACCGCGATCGCGGTGCGGCGCAGGCGAGGATCGACCGCCGTGCCGAGGACCAGCGCGTCGGCGAGGTCGGCC
>NZ_LPNR01000024.1 GCF_019266065.1 Nocardia sp. MH4
CGGCAGGGCGTTGACGGCGCGGCCCCGACCGCGCCGGACCCGGCGAGAGCGGTGCGGCGGGCCGCCCGCTCAGGCCGCGACCACCACCGCGCAGGCGGCGAGGAACAGTGCCTGGAGGGCGGTGCGGGCGGGCAGGGGCATGGTCTTGATGCCCAGATCGGCGCGGGCCGCGCGGACATTGGCCGGGAACATGACCAGTAGCAGGACGAACAGTCCGGCGGCGGCGAGCGGGGCGGTGGCCGGGATCAGCAAGCCGAGAGCACCTGCCAGTTCGAGGATGCCGGTGAGTGTGACCAGCGCGGCCGCGTTGGGGAGGCGGGGCGGGACCATGGCGATCAGGGCCGTCCGGCGGGGTTCGAGGAAGTGGGCGCTCGCGGTGAGAGTGAACATGGCGGCCAGGCCGAGGGCGATCGCGCGGGGCCAGGAATCCAGCCAGGACACTCCGGTGAGCAGGCCGATCAGCCTGGCCAGGGCGGTGACGACGGCGAGAACGATGAACGGGGCCATGGGAACTCCTCGAAGCGGTGCCGACTGGCCTGCTGCCAATCTTGACACTGGAAAGATTGGCACCGAACGCTGAACTTGTCAATGACAAGTTTGTGCGTCAGGATCGAGGCATGACCAAGACCGGGTATCACCACGGGGATCTGCGGGCGGCGCTGCTGGACTCGGCGGCCGAGCAGATCGCGGCCGAGGGCGTCGAGGCGGTGTCGCTGCGCGCGCTGGCGCGCCGGGCCGGGGTCTCCCACGCGGCCCCCGCACACCACTTCGGCGACCGGGCGGGCCTGTTCACCGCCTTGGCGATCGAGGGATTCGACCTGCTGGCCACGGAATTGGCGGCCGCGGGTGCGGACATGCGCGAGGTCGCCGTCGCCTACATCCGCTTCGCGCTGGCCAACCCCGGCCGGTTCGACATCATGTACCGGCGCGAGGTGCTGCGCGCCGACGACCCCGAACTACGCGCTGCCCGAGAACGATCGGGCGCGGCCTTGCGATCGGGGATCGCCGAGATGCAGGCCGGGCAGTCGCCCGATCGCCAGCGGTCGACCCGGCTCGCCGCCTGGTCACTGGTGCACGGGTTCGCGACGCTGTGGCGGGAGGGCGCGCTGGACGGGTCGGAGCTGGCCTCGTCGGCCGATCCCGAACAACTCGCGCGCGACATGCTCGCGACCGTGCAATTCGATTGACGGCCGACGACCTCTCCGCCGCGCGGGGCGTCGGTGGCCGGTTACCGGGGTGATGGCCCACCACCGGGGCCCTGACCGCCGGGCGGAGGGCCCGCGGGGCCACTGCCGCCGGGTGGGGTGCCGGGAGAACCGGTGCCGGACTGGGTGTTCTGGGACTTCGCGGCGACACCGACGGTGAGGGACACGGCCATGGTGGTGGCGGGTGTCCCGGTCACGGTGGCGAGTTCGGCGTCCCAGCCGTCGCCGAAGACATTGTCCGAGGACAGCGACACGCCGGACATGTTCTCGATGCTCGCGGAATAGCCGGAGTCGGCGGCGAAGACGGATTCGCACGAGTCCTCGGGGAGGGCGATCTGGGAGGTGAGGCGTGCGTTGTCGCCCGCCACGGCGGTGGCGAGGTCGTCGTAGACCTCGAAGTGGATGTGCGGCCAACGACCCGCGTAGCAGGCGGGGAAGATCGAGGTGAAGCGGACGGTGCCGGTGTCGTCGGCGACCTGGACGCCGCGCAGGTAGTTCTGCTCGGTGACGCCCTCGCTGTAGAGCGAGTACCGGCCCTCGCGATCGCAGTGCCAGACGTAGACGGCCATTCCCGCGCCCGCGGCGCCCTTGGCGAGATCGCGCAGGTTCAGCGTGAGAGTCATCGGAACACCCTGGGCCACACCGGAGTACGCGCCGAAGCTGGTGGTGATGTCGGAGCGGACGACGCCCGATTCGATCAGCACATTGGGTCCGTTGGACCCGTCACCCGGGTACGGGCCCGCCGTCTCCTGCGGCGCGGCGGCGGGAGTCGCCGTGTCGGGCGTGGTCGTCGCGGTGTCGGTGACGCCCGAGTCGGTCGCCGAGGCGCAGGCCGCCGCCGCGGTCGCCAGGCTCGCGGCACCGATCATGCCGAGGATCCGCCGTCGCGACATGACCCGCAGGTCGTGCCCGAGTCCGAGATCGTGGTCGTCCATCGCTGCTCCTTCGCTCGTACCGTGTCGCCGACGACGGTAGGCGCGGGTACTGCGCCGGAGCTGGGAACACGCTGGGTGTTCGCTGGGAGCCCCCGCGGTCAGTCGGTGACGTACCCGTTGAGGCTGTCGCGCAGGTCGGTGAGGATCGCGCGGGCGGCGGTCAGGCCGGTGGTGTGCCAGACGCTGTCGTCGACGGCGAAGACGCGACGATCGGTCGCGGCGCCGAGCTCGGTGAACTCGTCCGAGCGCAGGACCCGCTTGCCGTGGTCCTCGCCCGCCTTGCCCGCGAACATCACGTAGATGATGTCGCCCTCGGCCTTGGTGGCCAGGTCCGCGGTGGTGATGTCGTAGGAGGTGCCGCGCTGCGCGGTCGGGCGCTGCACGCCGACATCGGACAGGACCTGGGCCGCGAAGGTCTCGCTGCCCTGGACCTGGGTGGTGTCGGCGGTGAAACGCAGCACCGAGGCTTGCGACTGGCTCGCGTTGAGCGCCGGGCCGAGATCGTGCGCCTCGGTGAGGTAGGCGCGCAGAGCGGCGTCGGCGGCGGCGCCGCGGCCCATTCCGGAGGCGTAGGCCGCGAAGTCGGACTGCCAGCTGCCGCCGGAGCCGATGAGGACGGTCGGGGCGATCGCGCTCAGCGCCTCGTAGCCGCCGGCGGCCGGGGCGACGTCGCCGAGGATCAGGTCGGGCTTCAGCGCGGCGATGCGCGCCGGATCGGGCTGCCCGATCGAGCCGATGCTCGGCACCTTCAGCACGCCGTAGCCGAGGTACATCGGCTGCGGACGTTCACCGTCGAGGGTGACCGCGCCGGCGACCCGCTCCCACAGGCCCACCGCGCAGGCGGCGTCGAGCGCCGAGCTGGTGAGCACCACGATGCGCTGCGGGTCGGCGGGGACCTGCGTGGTCCCGGCGGCATGGGTGACGGTGCGGGTCGCGCCCGCGGCGGGGTCGGGGGCGCTCGGCAGCGGGCACGCCGTGGCGGTGTCCCTGGCCACGCCGACCACACCGGCCCCGGCGATATTGGTGGTGGTGCGGATGATCGTGCTCGCGTCGTCGTGCTTGTCCGCGCAGCCCGCGGTGACCACGGCGACGCACAGCAGCGCGGCGACGGCGAGGACGCCACGCGAGCGGACGCGGACGCCCTGCTCGGCGGTGCGACGGAATCGGGTGCGTACTCGGGCGCTCACCGGCATGCGCACGAGGGTACTGCGTGGCAGGGCGGCCCGGCGCCGCGGGTTCGCGGGGCCACTCAGCGTCGGCTGGCGCGCCGGAACCCGATCGCGGCGGGGACCGCGAACAGCACGATCGCGCCCAGACACCACACCAGGGTCAGGGTCAGCGGCCGCGCGATCGGCCCCTCGTCGGCGAGACCGCGCATGGCGTCCACGGCGACCGACATCGGCTGATTGCGCACGATCGGCTGGATCCACGTCGGGAAGGCGATCAGCGGGACGAAGCCGGTGCTGAAGAACATCATCAGCGAGGTGAGGATGGTGACGCCTTCGACCAGTGAGGCTTTCGCGGTGAAGACGGCGATCGCGGTGACGATGGTGGCGAAGGCGAGTCCGAAGAGCACCGGCACCGCCAGGAACACGAGCGCCGCCAGCGGACCCTGATGAAACCGGAAGCCCAGCAGCGCGCCGACGAGCACCACGGCGATGGTGCCGAGCACGATCCGGCAGCCCTCGGCGAGCACGCGCGAGGCGATCCCGGAGGCCCGGTGCACCGGCAGCACCCAGAACCGGGCCAGCAGACCGGCGTCGCGTTCGCGCCCGAGCAGGACCCCGCTGGCCACGGCGCCGGAGAGCGCGCCGACGATGGCGACCATCGGGACCGAGCCGTAGAGGGCGTCGCCGCCGGTGAACTTCTGGATCTGCCCGCCGACGACGATGTCGAGCATGATCAGCAGCAGGCACGGGATGAGCAGGGTCTCCAGCAGGGTGACCGGATTGCGGGCCCAGCGCAGCAGCAGGCGCTGGGTCTGGATGAGGGTGTGCCGGACCAGCGCGCCCGGCGTGGTCTCCGAACCCGTGGTGGTCTGCTCGGTACGAGCGGCAAGCAGTGTCATCACGCCCTCCTCGAACTCAGCCGGATGGCCACGGGGAGGCTGATCAGCAGGATCGCCGCGAGCCACAGCAGCGACGGGGTCACCAGCGACCAGCCGATCGTGCCCGCGTTCCCGGCGGTGTCACCGGCCAGCGCCCGCAACACGATGGCGAACTGGGAAACCGGCTGATTACGGACGAACCATTGGATCCAGCTCGGGAACTGGCTCGCCGGCGCGAGACCGGTCGAGAGCATGCCGAAGATCAACGGCGGCAACACCAAGGCCTGCGTGGTGGCCTCCGGACTCTTGGACACGGTGCCGATGACATCGGCACCGAGGGTGAACGCGATCCCGATGAGCAACGAGAACGCCAGGAACCCGAGGGTGTGCGCGGCGTCGAGCCGGAACCGGAAACCGATCACGTACCCGGACACGATCGCCGCGGCCAAGGAGATCAGCAGCCGGAAGATGTTGGCCGACATCCGCGCCGCCACCGGCACCAGCGGGCGCAGCGGCATCGCGCCGAACCGGCGGTTGAGCCCGGCCACGGAATCGGTGGCCGAGCGGAACGCCGCCGAGATGGCGGTGAAGGCGGCGGCCTGCAGGATCACCAGCGGCATCATGTACTGGGCGTAGCTGCTGAAACCGTTGCCGGAGAACATCATCACGGTCTTGAGCGGGATGTAGAAGCTGGCCGTGAACGCGGCGGGCGCGACTATCGAGGACAGCACCTCGCCGGTCTTGACCGAGGGCACGATCAGCCGGGTGGTCAGCACCCACCACTGCTGCACGGTGTCCGGGGCGGCGCGGACGTGGGTGTGCCAGGTAGTGGCGGTCACGACACGACCTCCGGTGCCGTCTCGGTTGTCGGCAGATGGCCGGTGAGCTGGAGGAACACGTCGTCGAGCGAGGGACGGCGCAGCGCGATGTCGACGAGTTCGACCGACGCGTCGTCGAGGCGGCGCAGTGCTTCGGCGAGGGTCTTGGCGCCGTCGGGGGCCGGGATGGTGATCCGGTCGGATTCCGGGGTCAGCGCCGCCAGATTCTCGGCGGGCAGCAGCGAGCCGAGCGCGGCGACGATGGCGGGCATCTCCTCCAGATCGAGCGGCACCACCTCGCAGTAGCTGCCGCCGGTGCGGTGTTTCAGCTCGTCGGCGGTGCCGGAGGCGATCACCACGCCGTGGTCGATGACGATGATCTGGTCGCTGAGCGCGTCGGCTTCCTCCAGGTACTGGGTGGTGAGCAGGGTGGTGATGCCCGCGTTCTTGAAGCTGCGCACCAGGTCCCAGACACCTTGACGGCTGCGGGGATCCAGGCCGGTGGTCGGCTCGTCGAGGAAGACCACATCGGGCCGGACCACCAGCCCGCAGGCGATGTCGATGCGCCGCCGCATGCCGCCGGAGTACGTGCCGACCCGCCGGTTCGCGGCCCGCTCCAGATCGAATTCGGCGATCAGTTCTTTGGCCCTGGCCCGGGCCGCCGGTTTGCGCAGGCCCATCAGCCTGCCGAACAGGACCAGGTTCTCGTAGCCGCTGAGCATGTCGTCGAGCGCGGCGTACTGGCCGGTCAGCATGATGGATTTGCGGACCGCCGCGGGGTCGGCGACGACATCGTGCCCGGCGACCACGGCCCGGCCCCGATCGGGGGTGATGAGCGTGGACAAGACGTTCACCATCGTGGTCTTGCCCGCGCCGTTGGGCCCGAGGATGCCGAGTACCTCGCCGGGCGCGGCCACGAAGTCGACGCCGCGCAGGGCGTGGACGTCGCCGAAGGACTTCTCGATCCCTTCGACGACCACGCCGCCGGTGGAGGTGAGGGTGGGGCTCGGTGCGACGCTCATGTCCGGTCTCCTGCTTCCATGTGGTCATCCAGCACCGGCGAGATCACCGACAGTGCGAGGGGATTGGTCAGCTCGTCGTGCGTTGTCTCGACGTCGTGGGCGACGATCGCGCCGGTCACGTAGGGGCGCCAGCCGTCGGGGCCCATCCATTCGCCGGGGTCGACCGCGGCGGTGAAATAGAGGACGTCACCGTGGTAGACCGGGCGCTGGTAGCCGGTTCTGGTCCCGGCGGAGGCGTTGTAGGAGCCCGCCATCCGTTCGATCGTGGCCGCGTCGACGAGTTCGACCCCGCCGAGTTCGGCGGCGATCAGCTCGGCCGCCTCCTGCGCGGTGGCTTCGGCGGGGACGTTGTCGATGCCGAAGATCGCGCCGAAGGTGTTGATGAACGCGCCGGGCGACAGGCGCTCGATGCTGTCGCCGTCGATATCGGCGGTGTCGGTGTCCAGCATCGCCACCACGCCGACCCGCTCGCCCGCCTCGGCCAACTGCACCGCCATGGCATGGGCGATCAGTCCGCCGAAGGACCAGCCGAGCAGGTGATACGGGCCCTGCGGCTGGACCGCGCGGATCTCGCGCACATACCGCCGCGCGAACTCCTCGATGGACCGGGCCGAGGGCTCGCGGCCGCTGAGGTCGGGGGCCTGGAGGCCGTAGATCGGTCTGCCCGGCCGCAGTCGCTCGGCGAATCCCAGGTAGCTCCACGACATTCCGGAGGAGGAATGGACACAGAACAGGGCGGGTTTGTCGCCGCCGAGCCGGATCGGCAGCAGCACGTCGAGTCCGAGACCGCTCGAGCCGGCGCCCGTGGGTTCGGCCGCCGCGGCGACCATGGCGGCGGCTTCCTCGGCGGAGGCGCGTTCGGCCGCCGGGGAGTCGGCGAAGCGCGCCGCCGCGCCCAGGGCCCGGGTCCACAGCTGGGCCAGCTCGGCGACGTCGTCGCGGTCGAGTAGTTCTGCCGGATAACCGAAGTCGGCGCGCAGGCGGTCGCCGAGCACCAACGCGTTGATGTCGATCGCCGCCATCACCGGGACCGTGGCGTGTTCGCCGACATCCAGGTCGCCGAATTCGTCGGTGGGCAGCCAGCCGAGACCTTCCAGCCCGGCCGGGATCTCGGCGGCGGTGTGCCTGCCGAGATAGTTGACGCAGATCTGGCCGGGCAGCCGCTCCGGCAGCTGTGCCGCGGTCTCGGGATTCAGGTAGCGCAGCAGGCCGAACCCGATGCCCTTGTCCGGCACCGACAGCAGATCGTGTTTGACCGCGCGGATGGCCGCGCCCATCGCCGGGCCGCCGGCGAACGCGTCGTCGATGTCGATGCCGGACAGGTCGAGCCGCACCGGGTACAGGTTGGTGAACCAGCCGATCGTGCGGGACAGGTCGGCGCCGGGGACGACTTCCTCCTGCCTGCCATGGCCTTCGAGCCGCAGCAGCGCGGACTTCTCGTCCACGCCGCGCCGGGCCCGCCAGCGCACCAGCGCCAGGGCGAGCGTGGCGAACAGCACGTCGGTGACACCGCCGTGGAACAGCCCGGGCAGCGTGGTGAGCAGGGCGGTGGTGACGTCCGCGTCGACCTCGATGTCGACCCGGCGCACGGTGTGGGCCTGATCGATGGCGGGATCGAGGTGCCTGCCGCCGAGCAGCGGGTCGGGGCCGCCGACGAGGTCGCGCCAGTAGCCGAGTTCGGCCAGCCGCTGGTCGGAGTGCGCGGCTTCGGTCAGCGCGTAGGACCAGCGCCGCATCGAGGTCCCGGTCTCGGCCAGCACCGGGGTGGCGCCCGCCGACACCTGGGCCCAGGCTCCGATCAAGTCCTGCACCAGGATTCGCCACGACACACTGTCGATGGCGAGGTGGTGGGCCACCACGATCAGCCGTCCGGGCCGGGTGCGCGAGCCCGCGGCACCGACCGGATCGAGCCAGACGAACTGCAGCACGACGCCGTCGGCCGGATCGAGCCGGTTCAGCGCGGAGTCGAGTTCGCTGCGGACGTCCTCGCGCAGTTCGGTGGGTTCGGCCGCGGCGTCGATCTCGGTGCGGTGCACCAGGGCGTCCACCTCGATCGTGCCCGGTTCCGCCACCCGCAGCTGCCAGCCGTCCTCGTCGGACCACAGCCGGGCCCGCAGCATGTCGTGCCGGTCGATGACGGCGGTGAGCGTGGCCACCAGGTCCGTGCGCTCGATGCCGACGGGCAGTTCCAGCACCGCGGTCTGGGCGAAGCGGTCGAAATCGCCGCCGCGCTCGATCATGTACCGGACGATCGGGGTCAGCGGCAGGTCGCCGACCCCGCCGCCGGGCAGCTCCGCGAGCGCCTCGACTGTCCCGGCGGCGTCGACGGCGGCGGCCAGCGCCGCGACGGTGCGATGCTCGAAGACCTGCAACGGTGTGCAGTGCACCCCACGCAGTTTCGCCTGGGTGACCAGCTGGATCGCCAGGATGCTGTCGCCGCCGAGGGCGAAGAACGAATCGTCGACGCCGACCTGGTCGCGCCCGAGCAACTCGGCGTACACCTCGGCCAGGACGTGTTCGGTGGGTGTCCGCGGCGCCAGATACGGCGCCTCCTCGGCGATGAACACCGGTTCCGGCAGGGCCTTGCGATCGAGTTTGCCGACGGCGTTGACCGGGATGGCGTCCAGGACCACGAAGGCCGCGGGCACCATGTAGGCGGGCAGACTGTCGGCGGCGACGGCCCGCACCCGCGCGAGATCGAGGTCGGCGCCGGGCATCCGCACCAGATAGGCCGCCAGCGCGGTCGCGCCGGTGGGACCGGGCACACCCAGTGTCACCGCGAGATCGACGCCGTCGATGCCGCCGAGCACCGCGTCGATCTCGCCGAGCTCGATGCGCTGACCGCGCACCTTCACCTGGAAGTCGGTGCGGCCGAGATATTCCAGCGTCAACCCGAGCTCGGGCGGGCGGATCCAGCGCACCAGATCGCCGGTGCGATAGAGCACCTCGCCGGGCGCGCCGTAGGGATCGGCGACGAAGCGCGCGGCGGTCAGCCCGGGCCGGGCGTGGTAGCACCGGGCGGTGGCGGTGCCGGTCAGATACAGCTCACCGGCGACGCCGACCGGTACCGGCCGCAACCGATCGTCGAGGACGAGCACGGCCGCGCCCCGGATCGGGGTGCCGATGGTGACCGGCTCCGTCGTGGACAACGGCGCGGAACCCGTTGCCCAGATGGTGTATTCGGTCGGCCCGTACAGATTGACCATCCGCCGCTCCGCGGCCCCGCCGCACCAGCGCCCGACCAGATCGGGGCCGACCGCCTCGCCCGCCACCGCGAGTACCCGCACGCTCGACACCTCGGCGGGATCGATCGTGGCCAGCGCCGACGGCGTGATCACCATGTGCGTGACCGCCTCGGCGGCGATCAGCTCGGCCAGCGGCGCGCCACCGAAGACCTCGGGCGGCGCGATCACACAGGCGCCACCGCTGCCGAACGCCATCAGCGCCTCGAAGATCGACGCGTCGAAACTCGGCGAGGCGACCTGGAGCACCCGCGACCGGTCATCGAGTCCGAGATCGGCGCGCTGCGCCGCCACGAGGTCGGCCAGGCCGCGATGGGTGACGGTGACGCCCTTGGGAGTTCCGGTCGACCCGGAGGTGTAGATCATCCAGGCGGGATTCGCCAGGCGGATCGGCGTGGGCAGGTCGTCGGCGGTGAGCGGGGTGTCGGCGGCGGCGCGCAGCCGGGCGACGATGTCGGGGTCGTCGAGGACCAGCCAGCGGGTGGTGTCGGGCAGGCTCGCCCGGTACGCGGTCAGGGTGAGACCGACCCGGGCGCCGGAGTCGGTGAGCATGTGATCGATGCGGTCCACCGGATGCTTCGGGTCGACCGGCAGGAACGCGGCACCGGCCTTCGCGGCGGCCCAGATCCCCGTGTGCAGCTCGGCGCAGCGGGGCAGCCCCAGGGCGACAACGGTTTCGGTGCCCGCACCCGCGTCGATCAGCAGGCGGGCCAGCTGGTTCGAGCGGGCGTCGAGCGCGCGGTAGGTCGTCGTGGTCCCGGCGACCAGCGCCGGATGGTCGGGGTAGGTCGCGGCGGTGTCGGCGAGCAGCCGGGGCAGGGTGATCGTGCCCGCCGTGGCCGGGCCGCGGACCGGAATCAGTTCCGCGCGTTCACCCGCGTCGAGCAGGTCGATATCGGCGACCCGCAGGTCGAGGTCGGCGAGGACGGCCGACAGGACGCGCTGCCAGCGGGTCACGAACGCGGCCACCGTGGCCGCGTCGAACAGGTCGGTCGCGTAGGTCAGCACGCCGTCGAGCCCGGCGGGGCCGGCGTCGG
Source organism: Nocardia sp. MH4 (assembly GCF_019266065.1). Lineage (GTDB taxonomy): Bacteria > Actinomycetota > Actinomycetes > Mycobacteriales > Mycobacteriaceae > Nocardia > Nocardia canadensis. The sequence continues at coordinate 10,307 of NZ_LPNR01000024.1, forward strand.
TGAATCGTTCGCGCAGGTCGAGGGTGAGGTCGAAGGCCGAGGCGTCGCGGTCGAAGTCCTCGACCTCGAACCGCAGTCCGGCCAGGTCCAGCACCGGCTCGACGAAGTTCTGCAGCGACAGCGACACCTGGAAGATCGGGTGGTGCGCGGTCGAGCGGGTCGGGTCGAGCGCCTGGACGAGCTGTTCGAAGGGCACGTCGGCATGGGCGAACGCGTCGAGATCGGTGGTGCGGACCTCGGCCAGCACCTGCCGGAAACTCGCGCCGGGGTCGATCGGCGTGCGCAGGGCCAGGGTGTTGACGAACATGCCGACGAGGTCGTCCAGGGCGGCCTCGCCGCGCCCGGCGACGGGAGTGCCGATGACGACGTCACCGGTGCCGCTCAACCGGGCCAGCAGGACCGCGAGCGCGGCGTGCACGAGCATGAAGACGCTGACATTGCTCGCGGCCGCGACGTCGATGAGCGTGCGGTGCAGCTGCTCGTCGATCGCGAAGTCGAGGTCGTCGCTGCGCATCGTCTGCACCGCGGGTCGCGGGCGGTCGGTGGGCAGTTCCAGCGCGTCCGGTGCGCCGGCGAGGGCGTCGGTCCAGTACCGGATCTGCTGGGCGGCCACCGATTCCGGGTCGGTCGCGCTGCCGAGGAGTTCGCGGTGCCACAGCGCGAAGTCGGCGTACTGCACGGTGAGCGGGGCCCGGGTGGGCGCCTCGCCCGCCACGCGCGCCGAGTAGGCGGCCACCAGGTCGCCCGCCAGCGGCGCCATCGACGCGCCGTCGGCGCTGATGTGGTGCACCACCAGCACGACCACATGCACGGGGAGACCGTCGGACCCGGCGTCGACGAGCCGGAACAGCCCGACCCGCAGCGGCGCCTGCCTGGTGAGATCGAATCCGGTGCCCGCCAGCTCGGTGATCCGATCCCGCAGCGGCGCACCGTCTTCGGTGTCGAGGACCGGCATGGCGGGCGTGGCCGCGTCGAGGCCGACGACGACCTGACGTGGCCCTTCGGTATCGGCCGGATAGCGGGTGCGCAGGCTTTCCTGCCGCGCGATCACGTCGGTCAGCGCCAGGCGCATGGCCTCGACATCCAGAGCGCCGGTCAGGCGCAGGGCGATGGCGATGTTGTAGGCGGCCGAGCTCGGATCGAGCTGGTTGAGCACCCACATGCGCTGCTGGGCGGGCGAGAGCGGGATCCGGTCGGGGCGCACGCGCGCGGCCAGCGCCGGGCGGCCGGGCCCG
>NZ_LPNR01000025.1 GCF_019266065.1 Nocardia sp. MH4
TCGCCCTCGAGGGTCTGGCCGGTGCGCGCTCGCTGGCGGGCCACGCGGAGCAGGCCGCCCGGTTGCTCGGCGCCGCCGACACTCTGCGCCGAGCCACCGGAGCACCGCTGCCCGACGCCGAACGCGGCGACGTCGACCGGGTCGAAGCGCGCCTTCGCGCCGATCTGGGCGTCGACGGCCTCGCGGCGGCGTTCGCGCGGGGCCGCAACGCCGACCCCGCCACCCTTGTCGCCGTGGCGACCTCGAGCCGGTCCTGAGTCCGTCCGAAGTCCGCCCGGTCACGGTGAACCCATGAGTACCACCAGTCGCACCAGGGCCACCGTCCAGACCTTCGCCGATATCAAGGCCGATTTCGACGCCATCGTCGGCTCGATCAACTACGCCACCATGACCACCGTCGATGCTGCCGGGCGGCCCCGATCGCGGGTGCTGATCCCGGTGTGGGAGACCGACGGCCCGGTGCCCGTCGGGTGGCTCGGGACGTATCGCACGCCGGTGAAAGCCGCGCATATCTCGGGAAATCCGCATGTCACGTTCTCGTATTGGAGTCCGGCGCAGAACACCGTCGCGGTGGACACCGTGGCCGAATGGACCGACGATCCGGACGAGCGCGCGCACGTGTGGGATCTGTACCGGCACGGGAGCCCGCCCGGTGCGGGCTACGACCCCGGCCAGTTCTGGCAGGGGCCCGACGACCCGGCGTTCCAGGTACTTCGCCTGGCGCCGTGGCGGATTCAGGTGCTGCGCGGGCGCGATCTGGTCAGCGGGATTCCGGCACGTCTCTGGCGCAGTCCACGCCAGGGGGATTGACGGCGTCGACGGCGAACGTGGACGTTCGCCGTCGATCTGACGGGACTGGACGTTCGTACAGGTCACGCCGCGATCGGTTGTGACGGGACATCAATACCCGTCAGTAGTTCCACCAGGAAGTATGTGGGATCGAATTTCGCGATCGGACGATTTCCTTGCCGAGGGAAATGAGCGGGGCTACGTTACCCACATCACAGCAGAGGAGATCTGATTGTGATCCCCATCCCGGCCGACGGGAACTCCATTTCCGGCGGGATGTTCACCGATCATGCAAGGAGATTCACCATGGGTTCGCTGACCGAGATAATGATGGCCGCCATTGCGGGATTGGGGTCGATGGTCGAGGGTGATGGGCTTCTGGCGGTCTTCCTCGGCTCCGTCGAGGCATTCTTCCCGTAGAACACCACCGGATACACCACCCTTGCCGAACTCGCCGACGGGTCCGGCCCCCCTACGCAAGGACGATAACCATGGGATCTCTCTACGAATTGATGCAGACCGGCGCAGGCAGTTTGAGCGACGCCGTGCTGCCTTTCATCCAGGCACTGATCACCGTCAGCGGTGGCACGCCGACGCCGGGTAAATAGCACCCGACGGAACAGCGCGGGGGCGGGCCGGCCACGGTCCGCCCCCGCTCCGTCTCCGGTAGCCCACTGCGCCACGGCAACGAATAATTGATAGCCAAACCGAATGACTCATCGAGGGGGTGCAGCGAAAAGCAAGAAGGCGCCGTCGCCTGCTCGCACCCCCGAAAAGTGGGGGCCGGCGAACGAATCGGCACGCAACAGGGACCACGCAGCAGCTCACTTCACGCACACCACCGCAGCGCATCACTCACACTGCGGCACCACCGGCAGAACCCCCTCCCCCTCCCCTCACGACGGCGGCTCATCGCAGATCAGACCGACCACATCGCGATATCCACCCCACTTGACACACTCGTCGCGAACAGCTCCGTTCACCACGCCCAAGCCCCGTCGCCGTACCAGACAGTCGCCGTAACCACAGGTCACACGTAGCGTCTCCGCGTCGGGCGGCAATCGCCGAGCAGCTTCCAGAAGGAAAGAAAACAATGAACGAATCACCATGAGTGAAACAGTGGGTTGCCACACTGTGGCAGCGGCGCTACGTTACCGGCATCACATCGAGTACCGACGTGATGACCACCCCAGGAAGAGGGACCACCCTATTTCCGGGGGCATGACAACAGCGCAAGGAGATACTGCATGGGCTCGTTCGATGAGCTGCTACTCGGCGTACTGGGAGGAATGGCTTCCGCAAATCAGGGCGACCTCCTGCTCGAGACCTTCCTGGGCTCCGTCGAAGCGTTCTTCCCGTAATCCGAAAACACCCGCAGGAGTAATACATGGGTTCCCTCTACGAAATGTTCGCGACCGGCATGGCCAGTCTCGGCGACACCACCCTGCCCCTCGTCCAGGCGCTGATCTCCCTGAGCGGTGGCACGCCCATCGGCGGCTGATCCACCCGCCGACCTCAGGTTTCTCGACAATCAAGCAAGGAGTTCGACCATGGGTTCGTTGACAGAGCTGATGATGGCGGCGATCGCGGGCTTGGGTTCCGCGGCCGAAGGCGACGGCCTGCTCGCCGTCTTCCTGGGCTCGGTAGAAGCCTTCTTCCCGTAACTGCTCACCCCCGACCGTCAGGAGTACGACATGGGTTCCCTCTACGAACTGCTGGAGACCGGCGCCGGCAGCCTCAGCGACGCCGCGCTGCCCTTCATCCAGGCGCTGATCACCGTGAGCGGTGGCACGCCCACCCCGGGTAAATAATCACCAGCGCACGTAGTTTCAGCGCGGTGCGGGGGCAGGCCGGCCAGCGGCCCGCCCCCGCACCCGCCCGAGAAGTCAGCAGGCTCGCATCACCATGAAGATCGACATCCTCCGCGCGCTCGTCGCGGCCGCCTGCGTCGTGGCGGTCGCCGCGACGCCCGTGTTCGTCGACCCCGCGCACGCCGCAGCCACCGCCGGCGCCCGGCTGGTCAGCCGGACCGAATCCGGCCAGGTCGCCGACATCAGCGTCTACTCCCCCGCCATGGATCGCACGATCGCGGTGCGAGTCCTGCGACCGGTCGATGCCTCGACCCCGGCGCCGACGTTGTACCTGCTCAACGGCGCGGGCGGCGGCGAGGATTCGGCCAACTGGCCGGGGCAGACCGACGCGGGCGGGTTCTTCGCCGACAAGCACGTCAACGTCGTCATTCCGATGGAGGGCGCGTTCAGCTACTACACCGACTGGCTGCGCCCCGACGAGAAGCTCGGCAAGAACCTCGAGAACAACGGCCGGAACATGTGGACGACCTTCCTGACCCAGGAGCTGCCGCCCGTTGTCGACGCGGCCTTCGGGACGAACGGCGTCAACTCGCTGGCGGGCATCTCGATGGCGGGCACCTCGGTCCTCGACCTCGCCATCCAGGCCCCCGACCTGTACCGCAGCGTGTCGGCCTACAGCGGCTGCGCGATGACCAGCGACCCGATCGGGCGGGCCTTCGTCTCGACGGTGGTCCGGATGGGCGGCGGCGACGTCGAGAACATGTGGGGTCCGCTCACCGACGCCGCCTGGCGCGAACACGACCCCTTCGTCCAGGCCCACCGCTTGCCGAATATCCCGATGTATATTTCCGCGGGCACGGGTTTGCCCGGAATTCACGACACTCTCGACAATCCGCGCGTTCATATCAATGGAAAGAACCCGACCTCCATTCTGACGAATCAGATGATCGTCGGTGGCGGTATCGAGGCGGCGACGATGTATTGCACGGCCAATCTGGCTCAGCGCACCCGCGAACTCGGCCGCACGAATATCACCTACAACCTCCGGCCGACCGGCACCCATTCGTGGGGCTATTGGGAAGACGATCTGCACGAGTCGTGGCCGATGATGGCGACGGCACTCGGCCTGTGAGCGCCGAACTGCGCGTAGGCACCGAGCAACTGCGCCCGCGCGACGCGGTGTTCGTCTACGACGAGACCGACCGCCACCTGTCCAACGTCGTCGGGGTGTACTTCGCCGACGCGTCGGACCGGGAACCGTTGACCCTCGGCGAGGTGCTGGACTGGGCGCGGGCGGGTATCGGGCACGCGGCGCTGTTCCACCGACGGCTCCAGCGCGTGCCGATGGATCTGGATCTGCCGTACTGGGTGCCCGATCCGTCCCTGTCGGTGCGCGAGCACGTCACCCTGACGCGGCCGGGGGCCGGAACCTGGGACGACGCGCGCGCCCGGATCGCCGAGATCACCGCCACGAGAATGGATTTGACGCGGCCGCCCTGGCAGATTCACGTGCTCGATCGCATCGAGGGTGTCCCGGCGATGCCGGGCCCGACCACGATCGTGGTGCTCGCGTTCCATCACAGCGTCGGCGACGGCGTCGCCACCCGCGCGCTCGAGCAGCGGCTGTTCGGTACCGCCCCGGCGCCCGCGATCCGGCTCGACGAACCGCGTCCGCTGGTGCGGGCGCTCCGGACGACCGCCGCACTCCCGCTGCGGCCCGCGCAGTTCGTCGGCGGACTGCGGCGGGCCCGCGCGGCGCGGGACGAACTGCGCGCGCTGGTCGAGGCGGGCGCCGTGCACGAGCCGGTGGCCGAGCGTCCGGCGACCCGGTTCAACCGGGACATCCACGCGGAGCTCACCTTTCACCTGTTCCCGATTCCGCTGCCGGAGGTGCTTGCCGCGAAGACCGCCGCGCCGCAGCGGGTGACGATCAACGACCTGATGCTGACGACGATCGCCGGCGCGCTGGCCGCCTATCTGGCCGAGCACGACGAGACGCCCGAGGGCTCGCTCGCCGCGATGGTGCCGATGTCGATGCGCGGTGTCGCCGACTGGGATTCGGCGAATCAGCTCTGTCAGATGATCGTCGACCTGCACACCGACCGCACCGACCCCCTCGCCCGGCTGACCGCGCTCAAGCGATCGGCGGACCTGGCCAAACAGCGCACCGCCGATCCGGTGGTGCGGCGTGGGGACCGCCGGGTGGAGACCGCGCCCGCCCTGCTGCTGCGCGCCGCCGGATGGGCCAGGGCGCAAAGACGTTTCGACGACGCGGCGACGGTACCACTGTGCAACACCACCATCAGCAACGTGCCGCCGGTGACCGACACCCTGGTCTTCTGCGACCGCCCGATCCGCCGGGTCGTCGGCTCGCTGCCGATCCTCGACGGTGACGGCCTGCGGCACCTGATCACCTCGCAGGGTGACGAGATCGTCATCGCGGTGACCACGAATCCCGCGATGATGCCGGACCCGGAGCACTACGGCGAGCTGCTGCTGCGGTCCTTCCGAGAACTCGCCGCCGCGCTGCGCGCGTCGACCGATCCCTAGCGTTGCAGGCAGCTGGTCCGGCGCACCGGCAGGCCCCGATCCTCGAGCGCGCCGAGCAGCAGCTGGCCGCGCCGGGCACCCGCGGTGGCGTCGGTGCGAGCCAGGTCGGGCACGTAGGTCGCCGCGCCGATGACGGATTCGCCGACCAGCGACCAGAACCGGCGCGCGGGCAGGCCCGAGCAGCGGGTGAGCACCGATTGCAGCGGGATCAGCGAGGACGCGCACCGCTGGGCCAGCCAGACCGCCATCGCCGCCTCGCAGGGCAGGGCGACGGTGTCGCGCTCGTCGACCTCGGGGTCACCGTCGACGACGCGAATCGTGGTGTCGGACAAACCCGCCCAGTCGATGCCGCCGTCGTTGTCGTGGTGGATCCAGAGGTTGTCGCGGCCGGGGTCCCAGGCGCGGCCGGCCATCACGAACAGGGCCGTCACCCGGCCCGCGACGGCGTGGATGAGGGCGGTCGCCACCACCTCGGCGGCGATGTCGTCGTTGATCATCTCGGCGGCGTGCCTGCGGTACATGAGTTCGACGCGGCCCTCGGACAGGCCGTTCGGCACGTGCCACCAGCGGCGTTTACCCTGACCGGCCATCGCCGCCACGGCATAGACCCGCGGATGTTCGGGTTGCAGCGATTGCAACCGGGCGCACGCGCGATCGAACGCGGCGGTGCTGCGGGACGTGACGGTGGTGACGGGCTCGGGCATCGAACCTCCTCGAACAATGGGTTCCCGTGACGATGATGTCTCGGAACATAGGTTAGGCTTACCAGACTTCACAAGTCGTGTCCGGATTCGAGTCAGGAGAAGTACGTCGCCGTGATCCACCCTGGCACCGTCAGACGTCGTCGTCTGACCGGCCTTCTTCTGCTCGTTGTCCTGCTCACCGTCGCGGTGGTGGCGAGCATCGCCATCGGTACCCGCTCGCTCGCACCGGCCACGGTGTTCGACGCCGTCACACACGCTCTCGGCTGCGACGGCGGCCCGTTCCGATGCCCGGCCCGCTCCACCGCCGAGGAAATCGTGCGTGAGCTGCGTCTGCCGCGCACCGCGTTGGCCCTGGTCGCCGGGATGGCACTGGGCATCGCGGGCGCGCTCATCCAGGGGTATACCCGCAATCCGCTCGCTGATGCCGGTTTGTTGGGACTGAATGCGGGCGCGGGCTTCCTGGCCGCGCTCAGCATCTACCTGTTCGGCTTCACCGCGCCGAGCCAGTACATCTGGTTCGCCTTCGCCGGGTCGGCGATCGCGGGGGTGGTCGTGTTCGGGGTGTCCTCGATCGGCGGCGGCAAGGCGAGTCCGCTGAGCCTGGTGCTCGCCGGCGCGGCGGTCACCGCGTTCCTCCAGGCGATGACCAACGCCGTGGTCGTGCTCGACAACGCCGCGCTCGACACCTACCGGTTCTGGGTCGTCGGCACGGTGAACGGACGCGAGGGCGGGGTGTTCTGGCAGGTGCTGCCGTTCCTCGTGGTCGGCATGGCGATGGCGGTCGCCGCGGCGCCCAGCCTGAACCTGCTCAGCCTCGGCGACGACGTCGCCCGCGGGCTCGGCGTCGATGTCGGCCGGGCGCGCGCGTTCGGGCTGTTCGCGGTGGTGCTGCTCAGCGGCGCGGCCACCGCGGCCATCGGGCCGATCGCCTTCCTCGGCCTGGTGGTGCCGCATATCGCGCGCACGATCACCGGCCCCGACAATCGCTGGCTGATCCCCTACTCGGGACTCATCGGTGGACTGTTGCTGCTGGTCGCCGACATCGCGGGCCGGGTGGTCGCCCGGCCGGGCGAACTCCAGGTCGGCGTGATGCTGGCGGCGATCGGCGCGCCGTTCTTCATCGCGCTGGTGCGCCGCAAGAAGTTGGTGACGCTGTGAGCACACTCGAGACGGACAAGCCCACCGACGCGGGCGCCGCCCTGCGCAAGGTGCGCCCCGCGCTGCGGATCGGGCCGGTGTCGCTGGTGTGGCGACCGGTGCTGTTCGGGGCCGTGCTGGCGCTCGCGGCGCTGGTCTTCGCGCTGTTCTGCCTGGACATCGCCGTCGGCGAGACCCACATCCCCCTGCGCCGGGTCTTCGATGTGCTCGGCGGCGGTGGCACCCGGTCGCAGCGGTTCATCATCATCGAGTCGCGGCTGCCGCGGGCGCTGACGGCCGTGGTGGTCGGCGCGGCGCTCGGCCTGTCCGGCGCGCTGATGCAGTCGATCCTGCACAACCCCCTGGCCGGACCCGATGTCCTCGGGATCACCACCGGCGCCAGTGTCGGCGCCGTCGCGGTGCTGGTCGGCAGCGGCGGCGCGACCACGGGGCTGATCGCCGCCCTCGGCGCGCCGCTGGCCGCGCTCACCGGCGGGCTGCTGACGGCGGTCGTGATCTATCTGCTCGCCTGGGGCCGCGGCCGGGCCGGGGAACGCGGGGTCACGGGATTCCGCCTGGTCCTCATCGGCATCGGCGTCAACGCGGTACTCCTGTCGGTGATCAGCTGGCTGCTCACCCGGGCCAGCCTCACCGATGCCGCCAGGGCCCAGCTCTGGCTCACCGGGTCGCTCAACGCCGCGGACATGGCCAGGGTCGCGCCCGCCGTGGTCGCGTTGGCGCTGGTGACCGTCGTCGCGCTGGTCTCGGCGCGCACGCTGGCCGCGCTGCGCCTCGGCGAGGAGTCGACCCGGGTGCTCGGCGTGCGCATCCAGGCCCAGCAGGCGCTGCTCATCGGCGCCGCGGTGGTGGCGGCGTCGGTGGCCACGGCGGCCGTCGGGCCGGTCGGTTTCGTGGCGCTCGCGGCGCCGCAGATCGCCAGGATGGCGCTGCGCACGCCGGGAGAACCACTGCTGGCCTCCGCGCTGACCGGCGCCGGGCTGGTCGCGGCGGCCGATATCATCTCGCGCACACTGCTTCCCGTCGAGCTGCCCGTCGGCATCGTGACCGCCGCGCTCGGCGGGCCGTTCCTGCTCTACCTGCTCGTCCGCATGAATCGGAAGGCCACGCTCTCATGACCAGCCCCGCCCATCGCCTCGCCGCCGACAGCGTCTCCCTCGGCTACGGCGAGCGGGTGATCGTCGACGAGCTCAGCCTCGACATCGCCCCCGGCGTGGTCACCACCGTCATCGGCCCCAACGGCTGCGGCAAGTCGACGCTGCTCAAGTCGCTGGGCAGGCTGCTGCGCCCGCGCGAGGGACAGGTGGTGCTCGACGGCAAGGCCATCTCGTCGATGAAGACCAAGGACGTCGCCCGGGTGATCGGCATGCTGCCGCAGACCCCGGTGGCCCCGGAGGGACTCACGGTCGCGGATCTGGTCGCCCGTGGCAGGCACCCGCACCAGTCCTGGCTGCGGCAGTGGTCGGCCGACGACGAGACCGAGGTCGCCGCCGCGCTGGCCCAGACCGGCATCGCCGACCTCGCCGAGCGCACCCTCGACGAGCTCTCCGGCGGCCAGCGCCAGCGCGCCTGGATCTCGATGGCCCTGGCCCAGGGCACCGACATCCTGCTGCTCGACGAGCCGACCACCTACCTCGACCTCGCGCACTCGCTCGAGGTGCTCGACCTCGTCGACCGGCTGCACGCCGAGTTCGGGCGCACCGTGGTGATGGTGCTGCACGATCTCAACCTCGCCATCCGCTACAGCGACGAGCTCGTGGTGATGTCGGCCGGGCGCATCGTGGCGCGGGGAAAGCCCGCCGACATCGTCACCGCCGAGCTGCTGGCCGAGGTGTTCGGACTCGACGCGACCGTGCTCACCGATCCGGTCTCGGGGCGGCCGATGATCGTCCCGATCGGCACCCGGCACGTGCGCGGCGCGGACGGGTATGACGAATGACACACCAGCAAACCCCCCGTTACGACAATCTGTAGTACGCATCTTTGTCGTTGAGTCCGTAAAATTGTGGGATGGCAGGACTCGGCGAACTCGAAAAAGCGGTCATGGACCAGTTGTGGTCGGCCGACGAACCGCAGACGGTGCGGCAGGTCCACGAAGCACTGGCCGCACGGCGCGAGCTCGCGTACACGACAGTGATGACCGTGCTGCAGCGGCTGGCGAAGAAGGATTTGGTGGTGCAGCGTCGCGATGATCGTGCCCACCGATACGCACCGGTACACAGCCGCGACGAACTCGTCGCGAGCCTGATGGTCGACGCATTGCAGCAGGCCGACGCGGCGGGCAGCCGTGCCGCGGCACTGGTGCACTTCGTGGAACAGGTGGGCAAGGACGAGGCCGATGCCCTCCGGGAGGCACTCGCCAAGCTCGAATCCGACGAGAAGAGCAGCTAGACTCCCTGGCGGCTCTCACAACGACGTGAGCGCCCCTGGTCCCACAACGCAGTGAGCAGAGTCGATGAACGCAACCGCGGCAGTCTTCGCCGGTCTCGCCTTGCTTCTCGCAGGGCCGGTACCAGCGCTGCTCAGCCGCGCGACCTGGGTGCATCGGTCCCCGCGCGCGGCCCTGGTGTTGTGGCAGGCCATCGCGCTGGCCGCCGTGCTCAGCGCCTTCGGCTCCGGGCTGGCCATCGCCAGCCTGCTGCTCGTCCCCGGCCCCGACGGTAGGCCGACCACCTCCCCCACCCAGGAGATCGACGCGCTCGGTCTGCCGCTGTGGACGATCTACGTGCTGGTCTTCGCGCTGACCCTGATGATCGGCGCCCGGCTCATCTTCTCCATCGTGCGCGTCGGCGTGCACACCCGTCGCCGCAGGTCCCGGCATCGCATGCTGGTCGATCTGCTGGATCAGAGCGGGCCGGTCCGCCGCGCCGCCGATATCCGCGTGCTCGCCGCGACCGAACCCATCGCTTACTGCCTGCCCGGGCTGCGGCAGCGGGTGGTGCTCAGCGAAGGCACGCTGACCAGCCTCGACGATGCCGAGGTCACCGCGATCGTCAGCCACGAGCGCTCCCATCTGCGGGCCCGTCACGACCTCGTGCTCGAGGCGTTCACCGCCGTGCACGAGGCATTCCCCCGGGTGGTCCGCAGCAAGGCCGCGCTCGGCTCGGTGAAACTGCTGATCGAACTGCTCGCCGACGACTCCGCCGTCAAGGTGACCGGCCCCAAGCCGCTGGCCCGCGCGCTGGTCGCCTGCGCGAAGTCGACCGCACCGCAGGGCGCGCTCGCCGCGGGCGGACCGAGCACGCTGATCCGCATCCAGCGGCTCGCCGGCCGCACCGGCGACGTGAGAGTCGCCACCGTCGCCTACCTCGGTTCGGCGGCCATCCTGGTCGTGCCGACCCTGGCGGTCGCGGTGCCGTGGCTACAGGAGCTCAACCGCCTGTTCCGGGGCTGACCTGGCTATTCGCCGCCGCGTGTCCGTCCTGGCGACGACCCGATCGACGCGTCGCGCCGCCGCCGCGCCACCCCACACAATCATCGCTACAAACACTCGCCTGACCAGCGTGTTTACCCACGCGCCGCCGATCCCGCCTATCCTGGGAGATCGGTCCTTCCTGCTGGGCCGCACCCCGTGCACGCCGTCGGCGTATCCGGGTCATCGGCGCCGGTCATCTTCCAGTGCGATGCGCAGCCCAACGAAAGGCCATTTTGTCTTCCTCTCCGCGTCCCGACGCCTCCTTCGCCGACCTCGGTCTGCCCGTCGCACTGATACAGACCCTGCGCAACGCGGGCATCGAGAAGCCCTTCCCCATCCAGGCCGCCACCATCGGCGACGCGCTCGCCGGGCGTGACGTGCTCGGCCGCGGCCCGACCGGCTCGGGCAAGACCCTCGCCTTCGGCCTGCCGATGCTGACCCGGCTCACCGGCGCGTCCGCCAAGCCGGGCCGCCCGCGCGGCCTGGTCCTGGTGCCCACCCGGGAACTCGCGACCCAGATCGAACGCGCGCTCGACGAGGCCGCGCTCTCGCTCGGCCTGCGCGTGGCCTCCGTCGTCGGCGGTGCGCCGATCAAGCGACAGGCCGACCGGCTCGCGCGCGGCGTCGACCTGCTCATCGCCACCCCCGGACGGCTCGACGACCTGATCAAGCAGCGCGCCGCCGATCTGTCCGACGTGATGATCACCGCGCTCGACGAGGCCGACCACATGGCCGACATGGGCTTCCTGCCCCAGGTGACCCGCTTGCTCGACCGCACGCCGAAAGACGGTCAGCGCCTGCTGTTCTCGGCCACCCTCGACGGTGACGTCGACAAGCTGGTCAAGCGCTACATGCACCAGCCGGTGACCCACTCCACCGCGCCGCCGGAGGCGTCGGTGACCACCATGTCGCACCACCTGCTCTACGTACGCGACAAGAACGTCAAGCGTTCGGTCGCCACCGAGATCGCCGCCCGCGAGGGCTTGACCATCATGTTCGTGCGCACCAAGCACGGCGCCGACCGGCTGGCCAAGCAGCTGCGCGGCGCGGGTGTCGCGGCGGGCTCGCTGCACGGCGGCAAGGCGCAGAACAACCGCACCCGTACGCTGGCGGCCTTCGCCGACGGCTCGGTGCCGGTGCTGGTGACCACCGATGTCGCCGCGCGCGGCATCCACATCGACGGCGTCTCGCTGGTCGTGCACTTCGACCCGCCCGCCGAGCACAAGGCCTACCTGCACCGCGCCGGGCGCACCGCGCGCGCCGGTGAGGACGGTGTCGTGGTCACCCTCGTCACCGACGAGGAGCGCAAGGACGTCGCCGCGATGACCCGCAAGGCAGGCGTGCAGACCGACGGCGTCGACGTCCGCCCCGGCGACCGCAAGCTGGTGGAGATCACCGGCGCGCGCAAGCCCAGCGGCATCGCGCTGGCCGCCCCGGCCGCGCCGGCGCAGGCCACCGCACCGAGGTCGGCGACCGGTGGACGCACGCGACGCCCCCGCTCC
>NZ_LPNR01000026.1 GCF_019266065.1 Nocardia sp. MH4
GCGGTCAATCCCCTGCCGCGGCGGCCGCCGCGGCAGGTCGAGCGGGTGCGGCGAGTGGAGCCCGCGGTGCGGCGGGGATGGGTGGCATGGGCGCACCGGGCGCGCGCGGCGGGTCCGACGACGAACGGACCAAGGGCGTGCCCGACTACCTGATCACTCAGGAGAACGGCGAACTATTGATCGGCACGGACGGGCTGCGGACCGTGCCCCCGGTGATCGGCGGAGACAGCGACAGTGCAGCGGGCTGAGTTCACCGGCATCGAGTTCGAGATCCTGTGGTCGGGGTACGGCCGTGACCGTCTTCCCTACCCGTTGCAGTACCGCACCGATATCGCCGACTTCGAGGAGCTGAAGCGGCATCGGGAGGCTGCGGTCGAGAATCTGCTCGGCAAATACGATCCGGCGGTCGAGCACGCGCTGGCCGTCCTGCTCGAACCCGACGCCAGGGTCGAATCCAAAGGCTATATCGGACAGGATGATTCGAATGTGGTCCGCTTCCACGGCGCGATCCGCGGTCGCGCAGGCGCGACCCTGACGCAGGCCCGCGGCCCCGCCGAGGACGTCGGCGGTGACGTCGTCATGACCTACTGCACGGCCGATCAGGTCGCCGCCCTCGCGGTCGCGGCGCTGCCCCGCGCCAAGCCGGGCACCAAGCCCCCGGTGGAGGTCCGGCGCGAACAACTCGCCGCCGAAGAGGAACACTTCGAGTACCGCGCGGGTCAGCTCAGCTCCGCCGACCAGCTCAATCGCATCTTCCGCCGCAGACGCCACGCCTTCGGCGAGATCTCGGCCTTCTCCGGCCCCGCCGTCGACGCCCGCCCCAGCCCCGGCCGCACCTTCTGGTGGATGGACTACGACGACGGTCGCTACTACGTCAAGACCGGCGATCCCATCATCGCCGAACCCCTGCCCACCGACCGCATGGTCGCCGGCATCCGCCGCATGCTCGCCCGCGCCCAGCGCTACCACCAGGAGTTCGGGGAACCCGACGAACGCCTCGCCTGAGCTCGCTCACCACCCGCCGTCGAACAGTGCCTGCAACGCGGGCACGGGTTCGGCGACCGTCGAGGTATTCGCCACCGCGACAACGACGAACACCACGGTCAGTCCCATCGTGAGCAACCCGAGCCCGGCGAGAACGCCCCGCTCCGCCGAGGACTTTCCGGCCCGCCGCCACAACACCACCGTCGCGACGGCACACCCCACGGCGACCATGGACGCGATCACCACCATCGCGACGTGATAGCGCGTGAAGTCACCGATCATCACCTCGAGCGCGGGCGACGAACCCGCTGCGGCCAGCTGCCGACCGACGTCTGTCACGGTCCCCGCGAGTTCCGGACCCACCGGGTCGTCGAACAGCATCGGTAGCAGGGAGGCGTAGGGCGCCACCGCGCCTTGCACATTCGCCATCACGGCCAGCACCGCGACGAGCGCGCACGTCGTGACGCCCGCCCCGGCCGCCCCGAGGGCGACGCGGCGCCCCCACCGCGCGTCCTCTTCCCGGCCGACGGCGTTCCACAACGCGACGGCCAGCACCGTCAGAACCCCCAGCAGCACCGCCGCGATCACGGCTTTGGCCACGTGATACCGAAACCAGTACGCCACCACCTCATTCAGCGCGGGCGAGAATTCCCCTGCCCCGGAACTCCAGTACCCGACGAACGCCACCCGCAACGCGTCTCGCAGCTCCCCCTCGTTTCCGATCCCGCCCGCGGAACCCCACCCCGCCGCCATCCCCGGAACGACCACGAACGAGACGCCGAGCAGCACCGCCGCAATCGCGAGCAGCCCTATCCCCCGCCCGGACATTCGCCTCACCCGCGATACCACCGCCAGACCGCCCACGACGATTCCTCCACTCAGAAACGGCCACCGCGACACCAGCAGTCGCTCACACCGATGCTAACGAGCGCTTTCTGATGTGACACGTGCCGCGCTAGAATTCGGAGGTCGTCGGGTCGACTCCCGACCGGAGAGCGCTGTGACCGAGGCCGACTACGTCGTTGTGGGAGCGGGAAGCGCGGGCTGTGCGGTCGCGCGCAGGCTCGCCGAGAGCGGCGCGTCCGTGGTGCTGCTGGAAGCGGGTGGCCCGGACGACAAGGGCTGGGCCCGAATGCTGTTCCGGATTCCCGGCGCGATCAACGTCATGCACTCGACGCCGCAGCTGAAGAAGCTGTTCGATTGGGGCGACAAGTCGATCCCGCAGCGCCACGCGCTCGGCCGCCGGATCCCCATGACGCACGGCCGGATCCTCGGCGGATCGAGTTCGGTCAACGGGATGCTCTTCGTCCGGGGTCACCGGAAGAATTTCGACGACTGGGCCGCCGAGGGCTGTCACGGGTGGGCCTACGAGGACGTCCTGCCCTATTTCCAGCGGATGGAGGACTGGGAGGACGGCGCGAGCGAATGGCGTGGGTCCGGTGGTCCGATCAAGGTCACCCGCCAGCACACCATCACCGACGCGGCGCGCGCGTTCATGGACGCCACCGAAACGCGCCTGGGTGTGCCGAGAATCGACGACTACAACGGCGAGAGCCAGGAAGGGGTCGCGGTTTTTCAGCAGAGCGCCGCGAACGGTGTGCGGTACTCCGCGGCCAAGGGCTACCTGCACGAAGATCCGCTGCCCAATCTCACCGTGCGCACGCAAGCGCGAGTGACGAAGATCGTGATCGAAGGCTCCCGCGCGACGGGCGTGCAGATCGTGGTCGACGGCGGCACGCAGGTGATCGGGGCCTCGCGCGAGGTCGTCGTCTCGGCCGGCGCGTTCGGGTCACCGAAGATTCTGCAGTTGTCCGGGATCGGCCCGGCCGCGCACCTGACAGAGCACGGCATCGCCGTCGTCGCGGATCTGCCGGTGGGCGACAATCTGCACGACCACCTCTTCGTCCCCCTGTCCTTCGCGATGAATTCGGCGTTGCGCAGGCCGACGGCTCCGTATTTCCTGCGCGGACTGGCGGCCGAACGGATTCGTCCGGGATCGTCGTGGGCCGCCGGTTCCTCCTTCGAATCCGTCGCCTTCGTGCGCACCTCGCATGCCCACGACATTCCCGACCTGCAACTACTCAGCCTCTACTGGGTGTATCCGTCGCCGAATCAGGACTCCGACAAGCGAGTCGTTCCGGCCACCAAGAAGCCGGGTCACAGCGTCTTCCCCGCCCTCATCTACCCGGAGAGCCGTGGCACCGTGCGGTTGGCCTCGGCGGATCCGGCCGCCGCACCGCTCATCGATCCGGCGTATCTGACCGCACCCGAGGACACCGAGGTGCTGCTCGAGGGCATCGACATGGTCCGCGCGATCATGGCGGGAACCGGCGACAACGAGGGCGAAATCGTTCCCGGCGCACCCTTCACCGACGAAGCGGCGATGCGCGAAGAACTACCGAACCGCATCCACACCGTCTATCACCCGGTCGGTTCGGTCCGCATGGGTGTCGACGAGCGCGCGGTCGTGGATCCGCAACTGCGAGTGCGCGGAATCGACGGCCTCCGAGTCGCCGACGCCTCGATCATGCCGAGCGTGACCGGCGGCAACACCAACGCGCCCACCATCATGATCGGCGAGAAATGCGCCGACCTGATCCTGAAGGGCTGAGGTTCAGCCGAACGGGTTCGATCGCTCGCACTCCTTCGACGGAAACCGGAGCGATCCGGAACGCGCCGATGTTCCGCACGAAGATCGTGCGGAACATCGGCGGGGATGTCAGGCGGCGACGGCGACCGGGGTGGAGGTGGCGTCCGGGGCGGGCGTGGGGCGGAAGCGCAGGGCGCCCAGGCCGAGCAGGGCGAGACCGGCAGCCGACCAGGTGAGCAGGACCGCGAGGGGGGCCAGGGCGCCCGCGCCGTCGAAGTAGGCGACCGAACGGAGCAGGGACGCGGCCGCGCCGGGCGGGCACAGCTGGCCGATGGTGCCCCAGGGCTGCGGGAGGAGTTCGGGGGCGGAGGTGGCGGCGGAGAACGGGTTGCCGATGAGGAGCATGGTCAGGGCACCCAGGCCGATACCGGGGCGGCCGATCGCGGCGGCCAGGCCGACGAGGGTGGCGGCGACAGCGAACGCGGCCAGGCCGGCGATCGCGGCGAGTTCCAGGTAGGAGCCGGGAACGATCGAGAGCCAGGTGTGGAAGACCAGGGTGCTGAGCAGACCGCCGGCGACAGCGAAGGTGACCAGGCCGACGAGCCGGGCGGCGAAACCGGGGATCAGCAGGGTGAGCAGCACACCCGCGGCGATGCCGGACATCACCAGGGGCAGCACCATCGAGCCGAAGCCGGCGCCGCGCGGGTCGTCGGGGTCGGTGGCGACGACGTCCTGGACCGGCGTGGCGGGCGCGCCGCCGAACTGCTGGGCCAGGGCGGTGAGTTGCTGGGCGACCGCGGGTGAGGCGGCCGAGGCGACCAGGACCTGCGGTGCGCCCTGGCCGGTGACGATGGCGCCGTAGACCTCGTTGTCGGTGAGCGCGGTGCGGGCGGCGTCCGCGTCGGCGAGGGTGGTGATCTCGAAGGCGTCGGGGCTGCGCTGCTGCAGTTGCTGGGTGACCTGCGCGGCCTGCGGACCGGTGACGGCGATGGGCAGGTCGCGCGGAGCGAGGTTGACGGCGGGCCAGGCGAAGGCGATCAGGAGCAGAGCCTGCAGCGCGGTGGCCGCGAGACCGAGCGCGACCGCTCGTCGAGTGATCGTCATGGCGGTTCTCCCCTTAAAGCGAATGTTCGTTCTTTTTGGTGGTTCCACGGTGGCATCGAGAGCCCGCGCTTGTCAAGAACGGATATTCGTTTTACTTTGAGTCATGCCCCGAGTCAGCGAAGAACACCTCGAACGTCGCAGGCAGCAGATCCTCGACGCCGCGCAGCTCTGCTTCGCCAAGAGGGGTTTCCACGAGACCTCGATGCAGGATGTGTTCGCCGAGGCCGGGTTGTCGGCGGGGGCCGTCTACCGGTACTTCACCAGCAAGAACGAGATCATCGCGGCCCTGGTTCTCCAGACGATGGTGCCGCTGAGGTCGCGGTTGGCCGAGATCATCCGCGCCGAGACGCCGCCGGTGCCCGCCGAAGTCGTCCGGCTGCTCACCACCGAGGTGATCAAGCACAGCGGCGCGGACGGGCCGTTGCGCTTGGCGCCGCAGGCCTGGGCGCTGGCACTGGTGCAGCCGGAAGCCGGTCTACCGGTGCGCGAGGGCATCGCCACCATGCGGGATCTGTGGCGCGAATACGTGGTGCGGATGCGCGAGCTCGGCTGGATTCCGGCCGACGCCGATGTCGACGCACTGGCCAAGACCATCATCGGGATCATGCCCGGCTTCATCCTGCAACATCTGCTGCTCGGCGACGTCGATCCGGAAGAGATGGCCAGAGGCGTCGAGGTGCTGCTGCCGATCGACCCGGCCCGGGATCGTTAGAAAGCTCACTGTTACCGACGCCGGGGAACGGGTAGGTTCGGGTGCGGCACAGGTGGGGTCGTGGGGCCACCGAACCGCCGACAATCGATCCGACCAGGGAGTTTCCTGTGGCATTGCACCGACGAACCCTTCGATCACGCGGCATCGCCGCCCTCGCTACCGCGACCGTGGCGGCCGTCCTGCCCGTCGCCGTGGCAGGCACCGCGCAGGCACGCATGATCGGCGGATTCGAGGTGGGCGGCGCGATCGAGATCGAATACGACCAGGCCGGCGGCCCCGCGCTCGGTGACCCCACCTCCCCCGAATCCGACGCCGCGGCGGGCGGCAAGTACCAGACCTTCGCCAACAACGCGGCGATCTACTGGCACCCCGACACCAACGCCAACACCGTCGCCGGGCAGATCCGCGACAAGTTCGCCGAGCTGGGCAACGAGGGCGGCAAGCTCGGCTATCCGGTCACTCGCGAGGAGTCGACCCCGGGTGGTACCGGCCGCTACAACCACTTCCAGAAGGGGTCGATCTACTGGTCGGTCGGCACCGGCGCGCACCAGATCAGCGGCCCGATCCGGGACAAGTGGGCCGCGCTCGGCTGGGAGTCGAGCCCGCTGGGATTCCCGCTCAGCGACGTCTCCAAGGCAGGCAAGGGCGACGGCCAGTTCTCGATGTTCCCGACCGGCGCCATCTACTGGTCCTCGTCGACCGGCGCGCACGCGGTGTGGGGCAGCATCCAGGCCGACTGGATCCGGGCGGGCTCCGAAGGCGGCCGCTACGGCTACCCGACCAGCGACGAATACGACTACCAGGGCGGCAAGGCCCAGGATTTCCAGGGCGGCAAGATCACCTGGAAGCCCTCGAACTGACGCCTACGGCGCGAGCAGCCCCTGCCTGGCCCTGCTCGCGCCGGACAGCGTGAGCAGCAGCATGGTGGTGAGGGCCTGATCGTCGAGGCCCTCGGCGGGGAACGTGTAGCGCAGGATGACATCGCCCAGTTTGCCGCGCCCGATCAGGGTGACCGAGCCGAACTGGATCTCGTTGTTGCGCTCGGCGACGCGCTTGTGCAGCTGCGGCTTGAGCGGGCGATCCCAGGCCAGCACGCTGGTCAGCGACAGCACGGTGAGGCCCGGCGCCAGGGTGACCGCGCGGATCGAGCACAGCGCGCCGTCGTATTCGAAGCCGAGCGAGCCGTCGGCGTCGACGCGGACATCGATGTCCTGCATCTGCAGACAGGCGCCGGTGCGCGCCTGCAGGTCCAGTTCGGGTGTGACCACCGCGTCCATCTCGGCTCCGTCGCTCATTTGGTGCCGCCGAAGCGACGATCGCGCTTGGCGTATTCCAGGCACGCGTCCCACAGGTTACGCCGGTCGAAGTCGGGGAAAAGCGTGTCCTGGTAGACGAATTCGGCGTACGCGGCCTGCCAGATGAGGAAGTTCGAGCTGCGGAACTCCCCGGAGGGACGCAGGAACAGGTCGACGTCGGGCATATCGGGTTCGTCGAGGTACCGGGCGACGGTGGCCTCGTCGATCTTCTCCGGATCGATCTCCCCCGCCGCCACCCGGCGCGCGATCTCGCGTGCGGCGTCGGCGATTTCGGCGCGGCCGCCGTAGTTGACGCACATTGTCAGCGTCATCACGTCGTTGTCCTTGGTGAGCTCCTCGGCGATCTCGAGCTCCTTGATCACGCTGCGCCACAGGCGCGGTCGGCGACCGGCCCAGCGCACGCGCACACCCATCTCGTGCATCTCGTCGCGGCGGCGGCGGATCACATCGCGGTTGAAGCCCATCAGGAAGCGCACCTCGTCGGGGCTGCGCCGCCAGTTCTCGGTGGAGAAGGCGTAGGCGGACAGCCACTTGACGCCGATCTCGATACAGCCCTCGACGGAGTCCATGAGCACGGCCTCGCCGCGTTCGTGTCCGGCGGTGCGCGGCAGGCCACGTTCCTGCGCCCAGCGGCCGTTGCCGTCCATCACCAGCGCGACGTGGTTGGGGACCAGCTCCGGCGGGATCGCGGGCGGACGCGCACCGGAGGGATGCGCAGACGGCGGGCGCACGGTGCGGGCGGGCTTGCTCGCGGTGGAGGAGTCACGACGCAGGATCACGGCATCCATCCTGCCTGATCGTCGAGCACGGCCCGCACGGGCTCCGCGGATGGCCCGGATCGAGGGTTGCGGCGGCAGGTGCGCGACCGATCCGGCCGGACCGGCCCGCTCGCCGCGGTCGGGCCGCTCAGCCGACGCCGCCCGCGACCGAGCGGTACTCGCCCGTATCGGCACGGCTTCGCTCGATCAGCGGCAGCGTGCGCAGCTGCCGTTCCAGATGCCACTGCAGGTGAGCGGCGACCAGGCCGCTGGCCTGTCGGCGGATGTTGTCGGGGACGCCGGCGATGTAGTCCCACTCCCCCTTCAGCAGGGCGACGAGCAGGTCGAGGACCCCCGCGGCCGGGGTGCTCGCGCCCGGCGGCCTGCAGTGCACGCAGACCGCGCCGCCCGCCGCGACATGGAACGCGCGATGCGGGCCCGGCGTCGCGCAGCGGGCGCAGTCGTCCAGGGCGGGCGCCCAACCGGCGAAACCCATGGCGCGCAACAGATACGCGTCGAGGATCAGTTCGTGCGGGCGCTGCTTGGCGGCGATGGCGCGCAGGGCGCTCGCGGTGAGCGCGTGCAGTTTCGGCGCCGGTGCGCGTTCCTCGCCCGCCAGGCGTTCGGCCGTCTCGAGGATCGCGCAGGCGGTGGTGTAGCGGCCGTAGTCGTCGATGATGTCGGCGGCGAACGCCTCGACCGTGGTCACCTGGGTGACGATGTCGAGCGTGCGGCCCGGATGCAGCTGCACGTCGATGTAGGCGAACGGCTCGAGCCGCGCCCCGAACTTCGACTTGGTGCGCCGCACTCCCTTGGCGACCGCGCGCACCAGACCGTGTTGCCTGGTCAGCAGCGTGACGATGCGATCGGCCTCGCCCAGCTTGTGCTGACGGACCACCACCGCCTCATCCCGATACAACCGCACGGCCTCAGTCTTCCACGTCGACCCGACACCGCCACCACGGACACGGCGGGCCGGTCAGTCCCGCCGGAGCAGACCGGCGATGAGCAGCAGCAGGGATTGCTGGGTCTCGGCGCGGGCGCGCTCCGCGTCCTCGGCGTGCGCGACGATGAGCGAGGCTTCGGTGATGGCGCTGAGCAGCAGCTGCGCGAGGACCGGGACCGGGACGGCCGGGACGAGACCGGAGTCGACGGCGCGTTGCAGTTGGCCGGTGATCAGGCCGAGGCCGTGCCGGGATTCGAATTCGCGGAAGGCGGGCCAGCCGAGGACGGTCGGGGCGTCCATCAAGACCACACGCAGCATTTCCGGGCGAGCGCAGATGTCGAGGAAACAGGCCAGACCCGCGGTCATGCCCGCGACGACATCGTCGGGGGCGACGGCGACGACCGCGCTCGCGATCTCCGCGGTGGCTTCGGTCTCGATCTGCTCGAGTACGGCCAGGAACAGCCCGCGCTTGTCGCCGTAGTGGTGCTGCAGGGCGCCGCGGGTGACACCGGCGGCGGCCACCAGCTGTTCGGCCGAGGTCGCGGCGAAGCCGCGCTCGGCGAACAGGCTGCGGCCTGCCTGCTCGAGCGCAGCTCGGGTGGTGCGGGAGCGATCCTCCTGACTACGGCGCTGCATGCAGCCGAGTGAACTCCACGATCAGTTCGGCGAGCAACTCCGGCCGGTCCTCGGGCACGAAGGTGTAGGAGTCGTCGACGGTACGCAGACTCGCCTTCGGCAGGGCGGTGACGAGCCGCTGCGCCAGTGTCATCGGGAACAGCCGGTCCTCGGTGGACCACACCACCAGCACCGGGAAGTCGACCTCGGCGAAGCGTTCGGCGGCCGCGAGGGTGACCCGGTTGTCCACGCCCGCGGCGAAGCGACGCAGGTCGGCACGGATCGCGGCACTGCGCTGGGCGGGCCCCAGGTAGGACCGTGCGATGTCGGCCGGCAGGTGATGCTTGGTCACCAGTCCGAAGGCGAGCGGCAGCCGCTGCATCGGCTTCCACCGGATCGGCGCGAGCAACGGGGCGACCGCACCGGGCAGTTTCGCCACCTTCAGCAGCGCCGCGAACGGCTGCGGCGGGAAGACCTCGAAACAGTCGACGGCGGCCAGCACGACCCGGCCGATCCGTTCCGGCCTGCGGGTCATCAGGATCTGGGTGAGCGCGCCGCCGGTGTCGTTGGCGACGACGGTGACGTCGGTCAGGTCGAGCGCATCGAGGAACTCGGCGATGAGATCCGCGATGCCGGTGGGGGTGAGATCGGCGTCGGGCAGCGGGATCGAGTGCGATCCGAGCGGCCAGTCGGGGGTGAGGCAGCGGTGTCCGGCGGCGACCAGGCCGGGGACCACCCCGCGCCAGAGGTCGGCGTTGACGAGAAGGCCGTGCACGAACACGACCGGCGAGCCGGCGCCGGTGTCGTGATAGCGGATACGGCCGGACGACAGGGCGATCTCGCGCGCCGGGCCGAGTGCTGAGCTGATTCCCATGGGGTCCTCCCCTGGTCGAATGCTGGGCCTCTTCACTGTTACATACATACGGAATGTATGTCTATACCCGAGAAATCCACCCAGGGTATGTGGACGAGCGACCAGCTCGGGGCTACGGTCGACCCCACTACCTGCAGAGACGGAGCTCACATGTCCGCGCCCGACCGCCTCGCGCCGAAGCCCTCGGCCGACCTCGGCCTTTCCGAAATGTCCGCCGCGCTCGCCGACGGCAGCGTCTCCTCCGTCGCGGCCGTGACCGAGGCGCTCGACCGGATCGAGGCCGCGCAGCCGACGCTCAACGCCTTCCGGACCGTCCGCCGCGAGGCCGCGCTCCGGGAAGCCGCCGACGCCGACGCGCGTCTGGCCGCCGGCGAACGGCTGCCGCTGCTCGGCGTCCCGATCGCGGTCAAGGACGACACCGATATCGCCGGGGAGATCACCGCTTTCGGCTGCGGCGGCGAGTTCGCGCCGAAGACGGAGGACGCCGAATCGGTGCGCAGGTTGCGGGCCGCCGGTGCGGTGATCGTGGGCAAGGCCAATACCTGTGAGCTGGGCCAACTCCCGTTCACCAGCGGAGAGGCCTTCGGCCACACTCGCAACCCCTGGGATCGCACGCGCACCCCCGGTGGCTCCTCGGGCGGTTCCGCCGCGGCGGTCGCGGCCGGATTGGTGCCCGCCGCATTGGGTTCCGACGGCGCGGGCTCGGTGCGCATCCCCGCGTCGTGGAACAACCTGGTCGGGATCAAGCCGCAGCGCGGGCGCATCTCCACCTGGCCGCACGCCGAGGCGTTCTACGGGCTCACCGTCAACGGGCCGTTGGCGCGCACCGTCGGCGATGCCGCTCTGCTGCTCGACGTCACCGCCGGACCACACCGCGGCGACCTGCACACCCCGGCGCCGATCGACGCGAGCGCCGCCGTGGGGCGCGACCCCGGCAAGCTCAGAATCGCGCTCTCCCTGCGGATTCCGTTCACCGCGACCAAGACGGCGCTGGACCCGCAGATCGCGGCGGCCGTCCACGCACTGGCGACGACGCTGCGCGGCCTCGGGCACACGGTCACCGTGGCCGACCTGCACTACGGACTGATGATCGGCGCGTCGTTCCTGCCGCGCTCGATGGCGGGGATCGCGCGCGTGCGCGACGCGATGCCGGAGGCGATCGTCGACCCGCGCACCACGGCCAACGCCCGGTTGGGCGGACTGCTCGGCGGTCCCGTGCTCGCGGCCGCACGCCGCGCCGAGCCGTTGCTGCGCACACGGATCGGCGCGTTCTTCGACGACTACGACCTGGTCCTGGCCCCGACCACCGCCACCCCGCCCCCGCGTGCCGAGGAGATCGACGGGATCGGCGTCGGGGCGACCAACGCTCTGATCACCGCCGCCTGTCCCTACACCTGGCCGTGGAATGTCCTGGGCTGGCCGAGCGTGAACGTGCCCGCCGGTTTCACCGACGCCGGACTGCCGATCGGCGCGCAGCTGATGGGTACCGCGAACTCCGAGCCGATGCTGATCTCGCTGGCGGCTCAGCTGGAAGCGGAACTGCGGTGGGAGCGGGCGCGACCCACGCCGTGGTGGTGAGTCAGAACGGGGCGGTCGGCCACCACCGGTCGTAGAGCTCGGCGCCGTTGGTGGCGCCGATAATGCTGACCAGGCAGAAGTTCCGTGCCGGGTCGTCGAATTGGACGACGAGCGCCCCCGACGTGGTGCCCGCGCGCAGACCCGGCATGTTCTGGACGATGAGCCTGCCCCGCCCCGAGGACCGCTCCCAGTTCTCCTCCCGGATCTCGGTCGCTTCCACGAACGGCCGGGCGTTGCTCGGCGTGCGGTCGCCGTTGCAGTACACCGTCATACGTTCCACGGGATCGCGGTCACCGTTGCAGCTGAGCCGGCCGACGCCGTCGTGCTGGTCGAGCGCGATCGGCCGGTGCTCCTTGTCGACGGCCGCGCACCGTGCGCCCTGGTAGCCGCTCGCGAACGGCGTACGCGGGAGCAGCTCGGGCAGGGCACGGACGATGTATTCGTGCGCGCCCCATGCCGATTCGGCAGCCGTGGTCGGCGCCGCCGAGATCGTGGGCGCGGCGGCGGGCGACTCGTCGCGATTCAGCGCGACGGCACCGGCAGCTACCAGCGCGAGGGTGAGTCCGGCCACCGCCCCGGCGGCCAGGAGCCGATGACGGGACACCGGCACTGTCACGGCGCGGGGCGACGGAGTCGGTGCCCAGGAGTGGCCGACCGGGACAGCGGTGGGCGGGGTCCCGGCGGCGGGGCCCGGATGACCGATCGGTCCGCGCGGAGTTCCCGGACCGGCGACGCGCGCCGTCGGCGCCACCGGCGCGCCCAACGCGGCGGCCGCG
>NZ_LPNR01000027.1 GCF_019266065.1 Nocardia sp. MH4
AGCGCGCGGGCCGCCGCCGCGTCCGCCGGGGCGGTCTCGCCCGCCGTGCCGGTGGCCATCGCGGCCGCCGCGTCCGGTGAGCCGCTACGCGCGACGGTGCAGATCCGCCGGATCGATCCGTGGTCGACGCTCAAGATCACCCTGGTGATCAGCGTGGCGCTGTTCTTCGTGTGGATGCTGGCCGTCGGTCTGCTCTACATCGTGCTGGCCGGCATGGGCGTGTGGGACAACCTGGACAACTCGCTGGGCGAGATGCTGAACCAGGAGGGCAGCTCGTCGAGCCTGATCGACGCGGGCACCGTCTTCGGCTACGCGGGCGTCATCGGTCTGATCAACGTGGTGCTGTTCACCGCGCTGGCGACAGTGGGCGTGTTCATCTACAACCAGTGCTGCGATCTGGTCGGTGGCATCCAGGTGACCCTGGCCGATCCGGACTAGGAACAGGCTCTGCCACGACGGCCGGTCAGCCCCGTAAAAAGGGGCTTGACCGGCCGTTTTGGTTATCCCCGGCCGGGTAGGGTAACCTCGTTCCTCGTTGCGGTTCACTGCTCCGGCAGGGGATCGAAAACGAGTACGGGCCTATAGCTCAGGCGGTTAGAGCGCTTCGCTGATAACGAAGAGGTCGGAGGTTCAAGTCCTCCTAGGCCCACTCCCGAACATCACAGTAGGGTGGGAATCATGAAGATTGTCCTCACGGTCGGTGTTGTGATCGCGGTTCTCATCGGTATCACCAAATTCCGCAAGCGCGATGACGCAGACCTCTGGCGCGAGGTCACCACCCGCTGATTCGGGTTGCCAACTGGTTTCATCAAGCCAGCCAGGGGCCTTAGCTCAATTGGCAGAGCACTGCCTTTGCAAGGCAGGGGTTAGGGGTTCGATTCCCCTAGGCTCCACTTCTGTGAATTCCTCGGTTTTCGATTTTCTGCTCAGTGCGGCCCCTGTCGAGTCGGGGTCGACCGATATCGCCGCGATCGCGGCATACCATCGCGCCCGGAGCGCCGCTTTCGCCAGCTCCATCGATCGCGCCGTTGTCGCCGGATTCGACAGTGCCGGAACAGGTACGGCGTTTCTCGGCGGATATCAGGAAGCGCTCGGCGCGCTGGTGCCGCTCGACGCCACCGGACTCACCTCCATGTGCGCGACCGAGGCGAACGGGGCCAAGCCGTCGCAGCTGACGACTACGGTGACCGCCGACGGCTTCGTCACCGGGACCAAGTCCTTCGCGACCCTGGGCGAGTTCGCCACCCGCTTCCTCGTGATCGCCAGGGCGGGCGAGCAGGCCGACGGCCGCGCCGCGCTGCGGGCGGTGCTGGTGCCCGCCGGTCCCGGCGTCGTGGTGACGCCGCTGCCCGCGCTGCCGTTCGCTCCGGAGATCCCGCACGCCACCGTCACTTTCGACGCCGCGCCGGGGGAACTGCTGCCCGGCGACGGCTACGCCGACTTCCTCAAGCCGTTCCGCACCGTCGAGGATCTGCATGTGGTCGCCGCTGTGCTCGGACAGCTCGTTCGGGTGGCCCGGCAAGCGGAATGGCCCGCCGAGGCCGTAGAACAGCTGCTGGCCCTGTTTGCGGCAGTGCGTGGCGTGGGCACCGAGGACCCGGGTTCGGCCGGCGTGCACATCGCGCTGGGCGGGATCTTCGAGCGGCTGACGCGCCTGCGGGCCGAACTCGCGCCGCTGTGGGACCGGGTCGACCCGGCGGTCCGGAGCCGCTGGGAGCGTGACGAGCCGCTGCTCGGGGTGGCGGGCAAGGTCAGGGCGCTGCGGCTGGCGACGGCCTGGCGTGCGGTCGTCGAGGCGTGAGGGTCAGCGGGTGAACTTTCCGAGGCCGTTCTCGTCGTAGTAGTCGAGGGTGAGTGTCCCGTTGTCGAAGGTCGCCGACGAGACGCTGCCGGGCGGTGCGTTCTCGCCGCTCGGCTCGAAGGCGAAGGTGTCGCCGTCCCAGTGCCGCAGCGGGAATCGGCGCTGCGCCGGGCCCAGGGTGAGGACCAGGCCGCTCTCGGCCTCGGAGATCGTCGCCGGGCCCCAGTACTCGTTGGCGTAGCTGCCGACGTAGGTCGGCAGGGGCTGGGCGGGCGCGGGAGTCACGGGCGCGGACTTGCCGGACAGGTCGCCTTCCGGGTCGTTGATGGGGGCGAGCGCGGCCTGGTAGATGCCCCGCCAGTCCTCGCGGATCTCACCGAACTGGACGAGATCGCCGAACTCGGCGGTCAGCGCCTCCGGCACGCCGATCGGCGCGGCGTTGGTGAGCGCGATGATCGCGACGTCGGCCGACGGGATGGCCAGGAAGTTCGTGGCGGCGCCGAGCGCGAACGCCCCGGAGTGGCTGTAGGCGGTGCGACCCGTGGAGCTGGTCGAGGCGTTGAAGCCGTACCCGTAGAACCCGGCCCGTGATTCGGGGGAGGAGGCCGGCGAGGAGATCACCTGCGGGGTGATCGCGGGCAGCAGCGCCGCCGCGGGCGCGATGGTGGTTCCGTTCGCGGTGCCGTGGCCGAGCATCATGGCCAGCCAGCGCGCCATGTCGTTCACCGAGGAGCTGACCCCGCCGGCGGGAGACTGCGGGTCGGGATCGCGGACGAACTTCGCGACCCACTCGCCATCGACGTCGACGTGGCCGACCGCGCGATTCGGCCTGGCCTCGTAGTCGGCGAAGCGGGAACTGGTGGACGACATGCCGAGTGGGCCGTACACCGTCTCGGCGCAGAGCCGGTCCCACGGCACGCCTGCCGCGGCGGCGACCGCCTCGGCGCCCGCGGTCAGCCCGAAGTTGGTGTAGTGGTAGGTGATCCGGAACGGGTCGAGGGGCTCGAGCCGGAGCTTGTCCAGGATCGCGGCCTGGTCGTACCCGAGATCCTCGAGCCGGTCGCCCGCGTGGTCGGGCAGGCCGCTGCGATGGGCGAACAGGTCGCCGACGGTGAGCTGGGCGGTGGTGGCCGGGTCGGCCAGCGCGAACGAGGGCAGCTTCGAGACCACCGGCGTCGTCCATTCGACCGTGCCCGCGCCGACCTGGTGGGCGACCACGGACGCCGAGACCGACTTCGACACCGAGGCCAGCTGGAAGACGGTGTCGGCGTCGACCTTGTCCTGGCCGCCCGCCTGCTTGACGCCGAAGCCCTTCGCGTAGACGGTCTTCCCGCCGTGCACGACGGCGACGGCCATGCCGGGGATGTGACTGCTGTCCATCAGCGAGGTGGCCAGCTCGTCGAGTTTCGCGACGGCGTTGTCGACCGCGTCGTCGGGCAGGGCGACCGCGGCGACCTGGTTCGGTGGGAGCTGTTCGGTACTGGTCGCGGTGGAGCTCTCGTCGTCGGATGCATCGCTGCAACCGACCACGACAGCCATCGACACGACCAGCGCGGCGAGCGCGCCTTTGCCGGGCACCATGGGCTGACGATAGACCCGGTTGCGGGGCGATCGCGGGAACGTGGCTGGACTGTGACGGTTTCGCGGACCGGGAGTACTCACCGGTAGCCGGAACTGCACCTTGCCGGAAAATGGGGAGCGGGCCTCGGCGAAGGGGGGGAGTTAGCCGAGGCCCGCGTAGGGTCGGCCCGGGGGGGAGGGGCCGACGTGAACGATCCTACGCGATGCGAGCGGAATTCGTGTACGCGCAACGAGCCAGTTTCCGAGATTTTTCGGCGTTCTGGGCCTGGACCGTGGCCGGCGGCCGGTGTAGTGAACGGCGAATCGGTCGGTGAACCAACCGACAGTTGTCTTACATCGGTCGGAATATGCTGGTGCACAAGGAATTACGCGAAAAATTCGCTGAACATGTTCTTGTCGGTGCGCCATCGATGCCCCGAAGACCAGGGGCTTGCGATCCGGGGGTCCGCCGGAAAATCCGTCCGATTCGCCGCGTGTCGCCGTAAATCGGCATGTCGAACAGATCTGTACATCGGGATCGGGGGCACCCGGGAAATGGGGGTGCGACTTGTCGGTGGGTCCCGCAATACTGGGGCAACAGCGTAGAACTACGACTTCAGGAGAATCATGCCCGACGCAATCGTCGCCGAGGGTCTGGTCAAACGGTACGGGCAGCTCACCGCCCTGGACGGGCTCGACCTGTCCGTCCCCGAAGGAACCGTCACCGCACTTCTCGGCCCCAACGGCGCGGGAAAGACCACGACTGTCCGCGTTCTCACCACGTTGCTGATCCCCGACGAGGGCCGTGCCACCGTCGCCGGGATCGACGTGCTCGGCAATCCACAGGCCCTGCGTTCCCGGATCGGCACCTCCGGGCAGTACGCGGCGGTCGACGAATACCTCACCGGCTTCGAGAACCTCGAGATGGTCGGCAGGCTCTATCACCTCGGTGTGGCGCGCAGTAAGGAACGCGCGCGCGAACTGCTCGAGCGCTTCCGGCTCACCGACGCGGCGGATCGGCCGGTGAAGGGCTACTCCGGCGGTATGCGCAGGCGCCTCGACCTCGCCGGCGCCCTGGTGGCCAACCCGCCGGTGCTGTTCCTGGACGAGCCGACCACCGGCCTCGACCCCCGGGCCCGGCTCGATCTCTGGGACGTCATCGAGGAACTCGTCGCGGGCGGCACCACGCTGCTGCTCACCACCCAGTACATGGAGGAGGCCGACCGGCTGGCCGACTCGATCGCCGTCATCGACCACGGCAGGGTGATCGCGCGCGGCACCGCCGACGAACTCAAGGCCCTCGTCGGCGGCGACCGGATCGAACTCACCGTGGCCACGCCCGATCAGCTGGCGCCGGCGCAGCAGGTGCTCGCCGGGCTGGCCGACGGCGAGATCCATCTCGAACCCGGCCTGCGCCGGATCACCGTCCCGGTGGCCGACGGCTCCCAGGACCTGGTCACCGCCATCGGCAGGCTCACCGAGCACAAGGTGCAGATCAACGACGTCGCGCTGCGGCGGCCCTCGCTCGACGACGTCTTCCTCACCCTCACCGGGCACGAGGCCGAGGAACTCGTCAACAGCGATGCCGCGAAACAGGCTGTCGGCGCCGAGGAAGGACAGAACCGATGAGCACCACGCTCGACAAGGTCGACGTGCAGGGACCCACCTTCGGGGAACGGCTCGCGATGGTGGTCAGCGACAGCGTGACCATCGCCAAGCGCAATGTCATCAAGATCAAGCGCGTGCCCGACGTGCTGATCTTCACGACGCTGTCGCCGATCATGTTCGTGTTGCTGTTCGCCTATGTCTTCGGCTCGGCGATCACGGTCGAGGGAGTAGAGGGCGGCTACCGCGAATTCCTGATCGCGGGCATCTTCGCGCAGACCGTGGTCTTCGGCGCCACGTTCACCGGCGCCGGCCTGGCCGAGGACATGCAGAAGGGCATCATCGACCGGTTCCGTTCGCTGCCGATGGCGCCGTCGGCGGTGCTCGTCGGCCGGACGATCAGCGACGTGGTGATCAACGTCGTGAGCTTGGTCGTCATGTCGCTGACCGGCCTGGTCGTCGGCTGGCGGATCCGCGGGTCGTTCCTGGACGCGGTCCTGGCGTACGTGCTGATGCTGCTGTTCGCCTACGCGCTGTCGTGGATGATGGCGGTCGTCGGACTGCTGGTGCGCGCACCGGAGGTGTTCAACAACGCCAGCTTCATGGTGATCTTCCCGCTGACGTTCCTGTCGAACGCGTTCGTGCCCCTGGAGGGCATGCCCGGGCCGCTGAAGGTATTCGCCGAGTGGAACCCGGTCTCGGCGCTGACCCAGGCCGTGCGCGACCTGTTCGGCAACACCAATCCGATGGCTCCGCCCTCCGACGCCTGGCCGATGCAGCATCCGGTGGTCACGACGCTGATCTGGATCGTGGTGATCCTGGTCGTGTTCGTGCCGCTGGCTCAGGTGCAGTACAAGAAGTCCGTGAGCCGCTGACGGCTCAGTGCGCGCCGGTCTCCACCCCGGAGACCGGCGCGGCACCGTTGCGGGAATAGCCGAGGCGCGGCGGCTCGGCGGCGGGCTCGGGAAGTTGCGGTCGCTTGCTGCGAGCGAGGAGGGCCAGGGCCGCCGCCCCGGCGATCCCGACGGCGGCGATGATCGGGTTACGAAGCTTCATGCGACCACTGTGGCACAGCTTCCCGGCTTCCCGCCGCCCCCGTGGCACCATAACTGCCGTGACCTCACCCAACCAGACGGCCGTGGCGACGCTGCACACCAACCACGGCGATATCAAGATCGCGCTCTTCGGCAACCACGCGCCCAAGACGGTGCGCAACTTCGTCGGTCTCGCCGACGGCAGCGCGCCCTACACCACCGCGAACGCCGGTGGCACGGACGCTGGCCCGTTCTACGACGGCGCCGTCTTCCACCGGGTGATCCCGGGGTTCATGATCCAGGGCGGCGACCCGACCGGCACCGGTCGCGGCGGGCCCGGCTACGAGTTCGGTGACGAGTTCCATCCGGAGCTGCGCTTCGATCGCGGCTATCTGCTGGCGATGGCCAACGGCGGGCCCGCGACCAATGGTTCGCAGTTCTTCATCACGGTCGGTGCCCAGCCGCACCTCAACCGCAAGCACACGATCTTCGGCGAGGTGGTCGATCCCGATTCGCGCAAGGTCGTCGACGCGATCGCCTCGGTGAAGACCGATCGCAACGATCGGCCGGTCGAGCCGGTCGTCATCTCCTCGGTGACCATCGGCTGACAGCGGCTGCGCACAACAGAACTCCCCGCCGCGCCGGAGCGCGACGGGGAGTTCGTTGCTTCACGTGAAACGTTGCGGTCAGTCGGTGACCGAGGCGAAGCCGTTGACGACCAGCGCGTCGTAGACGTCGTGCGGGTTGGTGCCCAGATCCCAGCGGCCGAAGATCAGCAGCCGCTCCGAGCCCTCGTGCTGGACATCGATCTCGAGCATCGCCGACTTCCGGCCGAGGCGGCGGTAGGAGACCATCCGGATCCGGTCGATCCGGGTCAGCGGGTAGGTCTTGGGCCCGGTCAGCGTGCCGACCACCAGGCGCGGCGCGGGACCGGAGACCATGGTCAGCCGGGGACGCTGGCGCACGCCGAGGATCGCCATCCCCAGGACCGCGACCGCGGCCAGGCCGACGAGCAGCCTGCTGGGGCCGTCCTGGGCCAGCACCGCGGCGACGACGAGGATGAGGCCGCCGCCGGCGACGGCGAGCAGACCGGCGGTGGGAGTTGTCCACGACCTGCTGTCGGCGGAATCCACAGCGTTCACGCGGCGTCGTCCCCCATTGCTCCTCGAGTTGTCCACAGCTTCATCCACAGGTGTGCATGAATAACACCGGTGTAATCCGGTGCGCGGCGATCGCTCAGCGCCATCGCATGGTCATGATCAGGCCGATGACCATCAGGCCGAACCCGATCAGGAAGTTCCAGGCGTTGAGATCGTTCATCCAGCCGATGTGCTCGGCGGCCAGGTAGTACACCAGCAGCCACACGAGCCCGGCCAGCATGAAGCCAAGCATGATCGCGACGTACCAAGCCGGCGACGGGCCCGCCTTCACCTTCACCGGAGTGCGGCTGGCAGGGCTCGGGGTGTAGTCGGCCTTCTTACGGACCTTGGACTTGGGCATGACGTCCTCGAATTCGGGATACAGGTAACTCCTAGGCTATCCCACCAGGTAATGGATGCGACGACCTACGGGGTCGCCACGTACCCTCGACGCATGCGTGTATTGGTCGTCGACAACTACGACAGCTTCGTGTTCAACCTGGTGCAGTACCTCGGCCAGCTTGGGGCCGAGGCCGTGGTCTGGCGCAACGATGACCAGCGCCTGGCCGACCTGGATACCCTGCTGACCCGTGGTGACGAGGGCGGGACCTTCGACGGCGTGCTCGTCAGCCCCGGCCCCGGCAGCCCCGACCGCGCGGGCGCGAGCATCCCGCTCGTCCACGCGGCGGCGAAGCACCACACGCCCTTGCTCGGCGTCTGCCTCGGACATCAGGCGATCGGCGAGGCGTTCGGCGGAACGGTCGACCGCGCGCCCGAACTGCTGCACGGCAAGACCAGCGAGGTCTTCCACATCGGCGCGGGCGTGCTGGCCGGTCTGCCCGACCCGTTCACCGCCACCAGGTACCACTCGCTGACCGTCCTGCCGGAGACCATGCCCGCGGAGCTGGAGGTCGTCGGTCACACCGAGAGTGGGATCGTGATGGCCATGCGCCACCGCACCCTGCCCATCCACGGCGTGCAGTTCCACCCCGAGTCGGTGCTCACCCAGGGCGGGCACCGGATGCTGGCCAACTGGCTCGAGGTGTGTGGACAGCGTCCCGCCGAGGCCCTCGTGTCGGCGCTCGAAGCGGAAGTCGCCGCGCTGGTGACGTCGTAGCGGTCCGCGATGGCACCGGGGAGTGACGCCGTGCGGCCGTTCGTGCTGTTGTCGGTGGCGACGAGCCTGGACGGTTACATCGACGACGCGAGCGCGCAGCGGCTGCTGCTGTCCAACAGCGCCGACTTCGACCGCGTCGACCAGGTCCGCGCCGAATCCGACGCGATCCTGATCGGCGCGCGGACGCTGCGGACCGATAATCCCCGGCTGCTGGTCAACAGCGCTGTGCGCCGGGCCGACCGGGTGACGGCGGGCAAGCCGGAGTATCCGGTGAAGATCACCGTCACCGCGTCCGGCGAGCTCGATCCCGAGCTGCGGTTCTGGCACACCGGCGGCGACAAACTCGTCTACACGACCGACAGCGGCGCGGCCCGGCTCGGCGACCGGCTCGCCGGACTGGCCGAGGTGGTCGCGCTCGGCCCGGAACTGTCGCTGGCCGCCCTGGTCGACGACCTGGGCGCGCGCGGAATCGGCCGATTGATGGTCGAAGGCGGCACCGCGATGCACACCGGTTTCCTCGCCGCCGATCTGGTCGACGAGATCCGGCTCGCGATCGCGCCGATCCTGGTCGGCGACCCGGCGGCTCCGCGGTTCGTCGGCCCGGGGCGGTTTCCCGGTGGTGCACAACGACGGCTCCGGCTGGCGGGTGTGGAACAACTTGGGGATGTCGCTGTGCTGAAGTACCTGGTCGGGCACGGCGACGAGCCCGTCCGCTAACCGGCCCTGTGGTCGAAATCATGTTCACGACCTGGGGAAATATCACTGTCCACAGCTTGTCCGGCGAATCGCTGCACACCTGAACATGACCGAATCCACATCATGCGACAGTTGTGGATAACTCCCGACCAGCAGGGGAACCCGATGACCGCAAGCAGTGCCGAGAGCACCGACCACCGATTCATGCACAGGGCGATCGAACTCGCCAGGAACTGCCCACCCAGCCCGACGGCCTATTCGGTGGGCGCGGTGATCGTCGCCGATGGTGTGGAGATCTCCGCCGGCTACTCCAGGGAGACCGACGAGAAGGTGCACGCCGAGGAGTCGGCGCTGAACAAGCTCGACCCGGACGATCCGCGGCTGACCAGGGCGACGATCTACAGCACGCTCGAACCGTGCTCGACTCGCGCCACCGCGAGCCGGCTGCCGTGCGCCGACCGGATCCTGGCCGCCGGCATCCCGACCGTCGTCATCGCCTGGCGTGAGCCGAGCCTGTTCGTCGCCGCGTGCGAGGGTGTGGACAAACTCCGCGGGCACGGCGTGCGGGTGGTGGAGCTGACCGACCTGGCCGAGGAGGCCATGTCGATGAACTCCCATCTCGATCTGAGCTGAGGTCAGGGCCGCCCGTAGATGGCGGTCACGAACTCGCCCAGCTGGTTGTCGTCGAGGTGCCGGGCCAGATCGGCTTCGCTGATCATGCCGACCAGCCGCTTGTTGTCGATCACCGGCATCCGCTTGACCCGATGGCCTTCCATCTGGTCGAGCACGTCCTCCACGTCGGCGTCCGCGCTGACCCACCGCGGGGTGGACTCGCACAACTCGGCCGCGGTCGTGGTTTCGGGGGACAGGCCGAGCGCGATGCACTTCACGACGATGTCGCGATCGGTGATGATGCCGCACATGCGCTCGTCGTCGTCGGCGACGACAAGCGATCCGACACCGAGATCGGCCATCGCCGTCGCCGCGGTCGCCACGGTGTCACCGCGGGTGATCCACTGCGCGCCGGGCTTCATGATGTCCCTGGCCGTGGTCATAGGGGCTACCTCCTCGTTCAGCGGTGCTGGGTGGGATGAAGCAGCCTCATTCTGCGCCCGCCGCGTCGCGGCAGGTGGGTTCTCCACGCAATCGAGACCTGGCGATCTCAGCGCGGTAGCGGCGAAGCACCCACCTGCAGCACGACGTTGCCGGTGATGGTCACCGTGGATCCCGCCGCCGGACTCTGGCCGACGACCTTGCCGGAGGCACTGCCGTCCAGCGTGATCACGGTGGTCTGGCTGAGCTGACCGGTCCAGCCGAGCGCGCGCAGCTGTTCCTGCGCCTGCGTCGGGGTGAGTCCGCTCAGGTCGGGGACCGTGATCCGGTCACCGGCCGAGACCTGCACGGTGATGGTCGACCCCTTCTCGGCGTTGCTGCCGCCGGTCGGGTTGGTCGAGAGCACCTGGCCCTTCGGCGCGGACGACTTCACTTCCTGGATGTCGACCTTGAACCCGGCGCTGTCGACCAGGTTCGGCTGGGCGATCGAGATGTCCTGACCGACCACCGTCGGCACCCGGACCTGCTCCGGCCCCGAGCCGATGGTGATCACGATCGGCTGATCGATGTCGACCCGCACGCCCGCGCTCGGCTCCTGCGCGATCACCTTGTCGGTCTCGGCGGTGCTCGACGCCTTGCGCGGCGGGTTCGGGCTCAGGGTCAGCCCGATCGAGTTCAGCTTCTGCTCGGCCTCGGCCTGGGTCAGCCCGGACAGCCGCGGCACCTGCACCTGGGTCGGTCCGGTCGACACCTGCATGGTGACGGTGCTGCCCTCGTCGATCCGGGAACCGCCGAGCGGCTGGGTTGCGATGACATTGCCGACGGCCACCTTGCCGTCGGCCTTCTGCTGGGTGGCGACGTGGAACCCGGCCTGCTGCAACGCGGTCTGGGCCTGCTGCGACGGCTGACCCGACACGTCGGGGACGGCCACCTGGTCGGCCTTGCTGCCCGGTCCGACCAGCACCCAGAACAGCCCGAACGCCACCGCCAGCGCGGCGGCGACGCCGAGCGCGATCAGCCCGGTCCGGTTGCGGCCCTCGGCGGGCGGCGCGATCGCGGCCTGCTCGGAGGTGTCGTCGCGACGATCACGGAACGAGCGCGGGGCGGGCTCGTCGTCGTAATCGAGGATGGTGGTGCGGTCTTCCTCGTTCATCACCATCGGCGCGCTCGGCTTCTGGCCGCCGAGCACCCGGATCAGATCGGCGCGCATCTCCGCGGCCGTCTGGTACCGGTTGGCCGGGTTCTTGGCCATCGCCTTGAGGATCACCGAGTCGAGTTCGCGCGGCACGCCGGGATTCACCGACGACGGCAGCGGCGGATCCTCCTTGACGTGCTGGTAGGCGACCGCGACCGGCGAGTCGCCGGTGAACGGCGGCTGGCCGGTGAGGATCTCGAACAGCACGCAGCCGACCGAGTAGACATCCGAGCGGGCGTCGACGGTCTCGCCGCGCGCCTGCTCCGGGGAGAGGTACTGCGCGGTGCCGATCACCGCGGCGGTCTGGGTCATCGGGTTGGAACTGTCGGCGATCGCGCGCGCGATGCCGAAGTCCATCACCTTCACCGCGCCCGCGCGATTGATCATGATGTTGGCGGGCTTCATGTCGCGGTGCACGATGCCGGCCTTGTGGCTGAAATCGAGCGCAGCGCACACGTCGGCCACGACTTCCATCGCCTTGCGCGGGGCCAGCGGGCCCTTGCCGCGCACGATGTCGCGCAGGGTATCGCCCTCGACGTACTCCATGACGATGTAGGGCAGCGGGCCGCCGTCGACGGTGGCCTCGCCGGTGTCGTACACCGCGACGATGGCCGGATGATTCAGCGCGGCCGCGTTCTGCGCTTCCCGCTTGAACCGCAGGTAGAACGTGGGATCGCGGGCCAGATCGGCCCGCAGCACCTTGATCGCGACATCGCGCGAGAGGCGCACGTCGCGGGCCTTGTGCACCTCCGACATGCCGCCGAACCCGATGATCTCGCCCAGCTCGTACCGCGAGGAGAGATTCTTCGGGGTCGTCATGGTTGTCCTTGTGGCGGAGTGTTGTCGACGGTGATGTTCGGGCCCAGCGCGTTCGGGGCGTCCGGGAACGGCAGGTCGAGCGTGGGCAGCCGGGGCCTGCCGTTGACCGTCGTCGTTCCAGCGGCCGGGGTGGTGGTGGCCGGCTTGGTGGTCTTCGTCGTCGTCGGCGCCTTGGTGGTGGTCGTCGGCGGCGGTGTCGTCGTGGTGGTCGGCGGTTCCGTCGTTGTCGTCGGCGCCTCGGTGGTCGTCGTCGGACGCGGCGGTTCCGTGGTCGTCGGCGGCGCCTCGGTGGGCGGCACGATCGGCGGCGGGAACGACTTGGTGGTCACCGGCGGCGGCAGCGGTTTGGTGGTCTGGGTGGTGGTGGTCGTGGTGCCGGAGTCGCGGTTCGGCTCACCGCCGAACAGCACCCAGAGCACGACGCCGCCGAGCAACAGCGCGCCGACGCCCAGGGCGATCAGCCACTTCTGGTTGTTCTTGGCGGTGCTGGTCGCCGCCACCGCCGCGGGCGCGGCGGCCTGCGTCGCCGGACCGGTGTAGCCGCCCGCGGGGGTGATCGGCTGCGGCGCCTGGTTGCCGAAGCGCATGGTCGCGCCGTCGTACTCGGCACCGGCGGCCGCCGGGATGACCATGGTCGGGCCGGGCGGCAGCACCCGGGTCGCGCCGGTCAGCGGGGGCGCGGC
>NZ_LPNR01000028.1 GCF_019266065.1 Nocardia sp. MH4
CCACCTGATGGGCGCCCAGGAGCAGCCGACCGAGCTGTACAAGGTCGGCCTGGGTTCGGTCCGCTTCCTGATGGCCGTCGGCGACCTGTTCATCGGCTGGCAGCTGCTGCAGCAGGCCGAGATCGCCCTCGCGGCCCTGGACAACGGCGCCACCGGCTCCGACGTCGCCTTCTACACCGGCAAGGTCGCCTCGGCGCAGTTCTTCGCCCGCAACGTCCTGCCGGAGCTGACCGCCACCCGCGCGATCCTGGCCAACCTGGACAACGACATCATGGAACTGGACGAGGCCGCCTTCTGAGCTGTTCCGCCTCTCCGCGTATCAGGCCGCACTCAGGTGAGTCTTCGGCCTGATACGCGGCCGGTGGGAAGTGGCGTGGGGAGTTAGCCGGTTCCCGGTGAGTTACCCATGTTTTCTCGCGAGACCAGTCGAACGTCCCGGAGTCTGCCGACTCCGGGACGTTCGCGTTTCCAGGGACTACTGGGCGAACCAGCCCGAGGGGCCGACTTCGGCGCCCATGCGGGGGACGTACTGGTCGAAGTACACGCGAGCGATGAGTTCGCGGCGGCTGCGGACGCCCGCCTTCTCGAAGATCGACTTGAGGTGGTCCTGGACGGTGTAGGCCGAGACGTGCAGGGCCGCGGCGATCTCCTTGGTCTCCACACCCTGGAGGACGAACCGGGTGACGTCGTGTTCGCGCGGGGTCAGCCCGAAGGCGGCGACGACCAGGGTGACGATCTCCGGCGGCCGCGCCTCCTCGATGGTGACGACGACATCGCCCACCGCGCCGTCGGGCCCGGCCAGCGGCGACGCGTACAGCACCAGCCACACCCCGGACGCCGTCCGCACACGGGCCCTCGGCATCGCGGCGCCGGGCGTGGCGAGCATTCGCCGCGCGGCGCTGACCAACGAGATCACCAGGCTCAGCGGGTCGCCGCTGTGCACCGACGACCGCAGCTGTGCGAACCGCTCCTCGGCGCCGAGGCTGATCTGGGCCACCTCGTCGTTCGCGTCGACGATGACGACGGCGGGACCGGCGGTCTCCGCGCCCAGCTCGGGCGCGTCGGCGAGCCGGGTCAGCACGCCCGCGCGCACGCCACGGGCGAACGAGCCGGACAGCGAGGCGAGATAGTCGACCTCGTCGTCGGTGAACTTGGGGTCGTCGCTGCCGCGGAACAGCGCCAGGCACCCCCACGCCCCCGAACCGTCCCGGAACACCAGCCGCGCCTCGTCGGCGAAACCGTAGATCGGGCGCATCAGCCGGGACATCCGTTCGCAGCGTTCGATGTCGTCGCCCATGGCCGCGTGCATGCCGATCGCGCGCCGCTCGGAGACCGCGAGCGAGCGGAACGACGTCGCGTCCTCGGTGCCGTACTCGATGAGGCCGAACAGCCGGTCGTGCTCGTTCGCCGCGACCAGCGACCCGTACTTGCGCGCGCTGGTGAGCATCATCGTCGCCGGGTCGTGCGTGCCGACGCACGCGGCCACCGCCGGTACCGCCCGGCGCACCGCGTCGGTCGCCTCGACCAGGAATTCGTCGAGGTCGAGACCGGCACGCGAGAGCACATCCAGATCGCTCCGCACGCGCTCGGGAACAAGCCGGCTACGCATGCCCTCAGTATGCGCCGCAGACCATAGGCCGCCATATCCCAGACGGCTGGGATACCCGATTCCCCGCCCGGCTGGGATGGCCCCGACCAGGGCGAACGCGCGAATCTGGACCGCGTGACCATCATCCTCGAGACGACCTCGGTCGACGAGTCGGGCCGCCTCGTGCACGCCGAGGACGCCGCCGCACAGCTGTGCCTGGCGTTCGAGCGGCTCGAGGCGGCGCTGGCCGCGCGCGGGCTGGAGGCGTCATCGATCGTGCGTCTGCGGGTCCGCGCCCGCGCTCCCGCCGACGCCGCCGATCTCGCCGACCTCGTCGCGGAATGGCTCGACGGCGCACCCGTGCCGGTCGACCTCATCGATGTCGCGCACCTCGCGCTCCCCGGCACGCTCGTCGAGCTCAGCGCGCAGGTGATCCCCACTTCTCCCGACCCGAAGGACCGTCCATGAACCCGACCACGACCGCCCTGCGCGACCTCGCGCTCGTGCCCGGCGACCCCGGCTACGACGCGGCAGCCACCCCGTGGAACTTCGCCGTCCGGCAGCGGCCCGCCGCCGTCGCGGTGCCGCACACGATCGACGAGGTCGTCGACCTCGTCCGGGCCGCCACCGGTCTCGGCCTGCGGATCGCGCCGCAGAGCACCGGGCACGGCGCCGCCGCCGTGGCCGGGCTCGACGACGCGGTCCTGCTCCGGCTGCACGAACTCACCGGCGTCACCGTCGATCCGATCGCCCGGCGCGCCAGGGTCATCGGCGGCACGCTGTGGCGCGACGTGCTCGCGGCGACGGCACCGCACGGACTCACCGCCCTGCACGGCAGCGCGGGCGATGTCGCGGTCGCGGGGTATCTGCTCGGCGGCGGCCTGTCCTTCTACGGTCGCGAGCACGGTCTGGCGAGCTCCGCCGTGCGCGCGATCGACCTGGTCACGGCCGACGGATCGCTGGTGCGGGCGAGCGCCGAGGAGCACCCCGACCTGTTCTGGGCGGTGCGCGGTGGCGGCGGCAGCTTCGGCGTCGTGGTGGCGATCGAGCTCGACCTGCTCCCGCTCGCCGACGTCGTCGCGGGCATGCTGCTGTGGGACATCGAGCGCGCGCCCGAGGTGCTGTCCGCGTGGCGGGACTGGACCGCCACGCTCCCCGAATCGGTCACCACCTCGGTGCGGCTCATGCGGTTTCCCCCGCTGCCCGAACTGC
Source organism: Nocardia sp. MH4 (assembly GCF_019266065.1). GTDB lineage: Bacteria > Actinomycetota > Actinomycetes > Mycobacteriales > Mycobacteriaceae > Nocardia > Nocardia canadensis. The sequence goes on from NZ_LPNR01000028.1 coordinate 2,801, forward strand.
CGCCGTTCCTGTCCGGGCGCAGCCTGGTGGTGATCGACGGCGCCGTGCTCGAAGACGACGACCGCGCCGCCGAACTGCTCGCCCCGCTGCGCGCGCTGGCCCCCGAACTCGACACCTTCGGCCGCATCCCGACCGCCGCGCTGCTCGACGTGCACATGGACCCGCCCGGCCCGACCCCCGCGGTGAGCGATCACGCCCTGCTCACACACCTTCCGCAGGAAGCGGTCGAGGCCCTGCTCGCGGTGGCGGGCCCGGGCGTGCAGACCCCGCTGATGTTCGCCGAACTCCGTCATCTCGGCGGCGCGCTCGCCCGTCCCCAGGACGCCGCGCTGTCGCACCTGGCCGGCGCGTACGCCCTGTTCGCGGTGTCGCCCGCGCCGACGCAGGAGCTCGCCGCGCTCGGCGAGACCGTCACCACCGGCGTCGTCGCCGCCCTGCGGCCGTGGGCCGCCGAGACGTCGTTCCTGAACTTCGCCGACCGCGTGATCGACCCGGCCACCGCCTTCGACGCCACCGCATGGCAACGGCTCCAGCACATCCGCGACACCTACGATCCGGCCCGGACCTGGGTGGCCGCGCACGCCGTCGGGCAGTAGCCGGCGATGCCGCGCGGACGAGGGGTTCGCGCGGCATCACTCGTGACCTGTTTTTCTGATCTCCGTCTCCGAACCCGGCGTACCCTGGGAATTGCCGGCGGTCGGGGTGAGGCTCGGGGGTCGTGATGGGTGAAAGTACCGCGCTCAGTGTGTATTTGCGGGAGCGCCGAATGGCGGCGGGCCTCGCGCGGACCGAGCTGGCCGCGCGGGCGCAGATGGCGCCGCTACTGATCAGCCAGATCGAATCGGGTGCGCTGGTACCGAATTCCCCCATGCTCCAGCGGCTTTTCGATTCCCTTGATGTGCCGCTGTGGTATCGCAAGCACATCCTCGTACTCGGCTTGCCCGCACTGGATTCCGGCACCCCACCGGCCGCGCCGACGGCGGAGGATCTGACCGACCTGGCCAGCCTCACGCATCCGGCGTGCTTGCAGCGTTTCCCCACCATGGACATGCTCGCCGCGAACGCCGAGTACCAGCGGCTGTTCCCCGGGCTCGGCGCCGGGGTGAACGTGCTCGAATGGATGTTCCTCGACCCGATCGCCAAGAAGGTGTTCATCGACTGGACCACCGAGGCCCAGCTGCTGGTGCACGCCTTCCGCATGCTCGCTCCGCTCGCGCCGACCCAGCGGGTCACCGCGATCACCGAGTCCTGCGGTCAGTCCCCCGATTGGGACCCCATCTGGACCAGCGACGTGCGCCCCCAGGACATCGCGCGGCGCCACCTGCGAATCCGGGAACGCAGTACCGGCATCGAACGCCGGATGCTGCTGCGCATCTACGACCCGGCCTTCCCGACCCGACCGTGGTGGCTCTACCGGCTGATCCCCGCCCGGTAGCCGGAAAACGGCGCCCGTCGAATCCGACGGGCGCCGTGAAATCCCAGGTAGCTCAGGCCGCCGACCCGCTGGCAAACGCGAGGAGGATGGGCAGGATCTGGACCAGGCTGTCGAACATATTTTCTCCTTCTAGACGAATACTGAGTTCCTATCACGACAGAATTACGCGAAACATAATTCAAATGAACGTGAGAAGAACTCATCGTCACAGGAAGCGCGGCCCCACTGTGCGACGGCCAGGTCACCCGGTCGCGACTACTCCGCGGGCGTCTCGCCGGCCGAACCGCTGGTCAGCTGGGCCAGCAGCGCGGCGAGACCCTCGGCCGACCCGGTGCCCGGCTCCTCCTCGACGACCTCCTCGGTCTCCGACGATCCGCTGGTCAGCGCGCCGAGCAGAGCGGTCAGGTCGGCGGACCCGGCGCTGGGCGCCGGCTCCTCCGCGTTCGCCGCACCGGCGCCGAGCACCGCGATGCCCGCCGCGGCCGCCATCGCCACACCGAAGACACGAATCTTGCTCATTGTGAACCCCTCATTGTTCATATTACGACGGACTACGTTTCCGTCACACGAGATGTCTAACAGCGGCACAACATCACCCGGCAGACCGATGAAATGGGGGCAAGACAATCGTGTCGCCCGGCGACCGCCCGCTGTTAGAGTTCGCGAGCACCAGTTCCGGCGAGGACCTCGTCAGCCGATCCGGAATCTGTGGCGATACTCGGTCGGGGTGGTGTCCAGCCGCCGGCGAAACGCTCGGGTCAGCGTATCCACGGTATTGAAACCACAAGTGGCGGCGACACGTTGGAGGGTGTCGTCGGTCGTTTCCAACCGGTGCCGGGCCACTTCCACCCGCGCCGATTCGAGGTAGGCGGCCGGCGTCATGCCGAGTTCGGCGCGGAAGATCCGGGTGAGCTGTCGCTCGCTCACATGCGCCCGCTCGGCGAGACCGGTGACGGTGAGCGGCTTTCCGATATTTCCGGTGATGTAGTGCCGGATATCGTCGATGCGTCGTGTGGTCGATACCGGCTCGAGCGAAACACTGAATTGACTCTGCCCGCTGGGCCTTTTCAAATACATCACCAATTGCCGGGCCACCCGCAATGCCAGCTCGTCGCCGAAATCGTCGGCCACCAGCGCCAGCGTCAGATCGAGGCAGGCGGTGAGACCCGCTCCGGTCCAGATGTGCTCGTCGCGGATGTAGATCGGGTCGGCGTCCACCTCGATCTCGGGATGCTCGGCCGCGAGCTGCTGCGCGGTCGACCAGTGGGTGGTGGCGCGTCTGCCGTCGAGCAGTCCCGCGGCCGCGAGAATATGCGCGCCGACGCATACCGACGCCACCCGGCGCGCCCGCTTCGCCAGCGTCGTCACCGCGTCGACGACCCCGGGATCGACCAGCGCCCGCACCCGCCTGCTGCTGTCGGTCTCCACCGCACCCGGCACGACCACCGTGTCGACGCGCCGCGCCGCGACCTCGGCGAAGGTCACATCCGGCAGCACCCGAACCCCCGCCGACGTGGTGACCGGCGCCATCGTCGCGGCCGCCAGCACCACCTGGTACCCGGTCGGCTCGTCCATCTCCCGCTGCAACAGCGAGAACACCTCCGGCGGCCCGGTGACATCGAGCAGGTCGACCCGATCGAACAGCACGATCACCACGAGCCGATCGACCACTCCACACCTCCATGTCCGAATCTGCAGGTTACATGACATTGCCGACATCTCCGGAGCTCCCTAGCGTGGACTTCGTCCCCGATAGGAAGGCTTTCCGATGGCTTCGACCACCCTCCGCCAGCTCAACGGTTTCGACGAGACCCCGGCCACGCTGGCCGAGTCCACCCTGATCCTGGTCGACTACCAGAACACCTATACCCAGGGCGTCATGGAGCTGACCGACTGGAAGGCCGCCCTCGACGCCGCCGCCGAATTGCTCACCAAGGCACGCGAATCCGGCGCGACGGTCATCCACGTCATCAACGACGGCGGCGAAGGCACCCCCTACGACATCACCGCCGACATCGGCGGCATCCACCCCGCGGTCGCCCCCACCGCCGACGAGAAGGTCGTCGTCAAAACCGTTCCCAACGCCTTCGTCGGCACCGATCTCGGCGACCTCGTCGACGCGGCGGGCCACGACAATGTCGTCATCGCCGGCTTCATGACCCACATGTGCGTCACCTTCACCACCGAGGGCGCCTTCCTCCGTGGCAACAAACCCACGGTCGTCGCCGACGCCTGCGCCACCCGGCCCCTGCCCACCGCCACCGGTGAAGTCCCGGCCGACCAACTCCACCAGAGCGCCTTGGCCACCCTCGCCGATCTCTACGCCGTGGTTGTCGACTCGAGCTCAGCCCTGCGCTGACAGGTGCGGGCCAGGGCGACGGCCTCGGCCTGCTCGGCGAGGCGGGGAGACCCGCGAGGGTCCTCAGCCCTCGGCTGTCACCCAGCTCTGCTGCTTGCCGTCCGGCAGACCCATCTCGCCGACGACCCGTCCGACGGGTACACCGGCGTCCTTTCTCGTCACCGTGAAACGGGCGCCGGTGGCCAATTCGGCGGGGGTGCAGACGAATGCGGCGGTGACCAGCAGTTCCATCCTCGCGGCGTCGTCCGCGCAAACCCGAATACCGCTCCGGGCCCCGCTCAGGACGAGCGCGACCACCTCGGCCCACGCTTCGTGCGGTCGCCGTTCCAGAACGATCGACCGATCTCCGGCCACCTCCGCCATCGCCGCCACAGTCGCGGGCACGCCGCCCATCTCGGGTCGCCGATTGGTCAGCGAGTTCGTCATCCCACTCACCACCAGCCCCACGACCAGCAGGCCGACAGCAGCGCCTTTCAGCCGGCCGATCCGCTGGGCGAGACCGACCAGGAGAAGCATGAACATGAACAGGGGGATCGCGTACGAGAAGTAGCCGATGTAGGCCTCGTTGATCTGATCAATGCCGATCATCGCGTAGGCCGCCATCAGCGCGACAGCCGCAGCGCAGACGGACAGGCCACAGGTCAGGAATTTCTCGCCGCGTGCCACCAGCCTGACGAGAACGAAGAGCGCGACGAGGATCGCGACGCCGAGAAGACGGTTCGGCCCCCAGAACTGCACCGTGTAGGACACCGCGGTCCACGGCATATGGATCCCGTGCCCGCCGCCATAGCCGACGTACTTCGGGAGTTCACCGGGGAAATTCACGATGGTATTGAGCACGATCGGGAAGGCGAACAACGCCGCGATCCCCCCGAAAAGCCACCAATCCTTCTCGGCGACAGCAAGTTTGCATCGCCACACCAGGTACAGCCCCGCTCCACCCAACAGCGACACGAAGAACAGGAATTCCGCGTGTCCATGGATGAGCAACCCACCGGCGAGCGCCCCGGCCCAAAGATGTCCGGTACGCCCGGCCACCACCGACGACACCGCGACCAGGAAGAGGAGAAACGGTGCGAAATACACATAGGGAAGCCCGATGCCACTGAGCAGCCCCGGATAACCGGCGAGGAACAACACACTCACCCCGCCGAGTCCGGCGACGAGCCTCCACGACGGGTACCAGGCGTAGACGATACTCAACGCCGACGCCACCATCGCCGCGTTGAACAGCAGGATGGCGATCGCCTGCCCATTCCACGGAGACGGCACCAACCGCAGCACATCGTAGAAGAGCCACTCACCCAACGCGTGCACGTAGATGAGCGCGGGCCCGGGATGATGGAACCCGACCCGGGAGTAGTTGCCGACGAGAAGCTCGAAATCCTTGGCGGCCAGCACCTGGATCGAGATGGTCGCCCCATCCCCTTCCTCGGCCACCACCCGGGTGAACAGGTCCCGACTGCTGACCAGCAGAACCGTGGCGTAGGCGAGCCAGGCGGCGAGGAAAACCCACACCGCCGCGAACCGCTCACGTCCGGTGGGCGCTTCTCGCACGCTCGAGGTAGCCGAGCCACCGATAGCCCCGCCGCCCGTGTCCATCATCTCCTGACCCGAGGTGAACGACTGTGGTGCCGACATGGCACTCCCCCATCCGACGATCATTCGGCACACATCGCGTGTGGACCAGTCGGGACAGTAGGGCCTGCCACCCATCCACACAAACGGACACCCCTCTCGCGGCCTCGACGATCTCGACCCGATTTCCCGTGCTCGGCGGCGTGGCGATTCGTTCACCCGGTGAAGACGAAACGAGCGGCCCGGGAGATCCCGGACCGCTCGTCTCTCGCATGTCGCTAGGACGGGCAGTTGACCGTGTACTCCCACCGGGTGTCGTCGGGGCCGCTGACCTTCACGGTCACCGTGGTGGCGCTGCCCGCGGGGAGGGAGACGACGGCGGAACCGGTGCCCTGGTTGAGGTTGTCGCCGAGGTAGCCGGTGTCGAGCACCTGACCGCCCTCGTAGTAGACCTGGATCCGGTCGGGGATGTTGAGGGTTTCGTAGGACAGGACGAAGGCGGTCGGGCCCGCCACGCCGAGCTGGTGCACGGTGGTGGTGACGCCCGCTCCGCCGGACTCGGTCGAGCGGTTGCAGGGTTGCACGCTGTCCGACGAACCGCCCGAGCTGCCACCGAGGATGCCGCTGCCCGTGTCGAGCAGGTCGCCGAGAATGCCACTGCCGGTGTCGAGCACACCGCTGCCGGTCGAGCCGCTACCGGTGTCGGCGCCGGCCAGGCCGGGGACCACCATCAGCGACCAGGCCGCCGTCGCCATCGCGATAGCCATCGATTTCTTCACAACGCTTCCTCCACACCACTTCGAGCCAACGGATCATCAGGTGAAATGCGCTGGGCGGCCGCAGGATCGCCGCCCGATCGGGGAGTCCAACATCCCGGGTTCGCCCGCCCCGCAGGCTGGGCACAGCAGTTCTAACACGCGTTTCCGGGCACGGGAATGCGCGAATATCGGGGCAGCGGGCTGTTCGGATGCCGGAGGATAGCCGGAATTTCCGGACCGAAATGTTGGCATCATGGCAACACCGAATCGCCCGCCCAGCGGGGGTGAGGCAATTTTTTAGCTCGGAGAAGAAAGCACCGGTCGGTAGACCAAATGTTGCTTGATCATGTTGTGCCGCAATCAATCAGCGAACGTGAACCGTGGAAATGAGTAATCTCACAGCGAATTCACGTAACGATGGATTCGATCGGTCCGATCCGGCTCATCGGTTTCCGAACCAGTCGGTGTTTCAACAGCCGTGAGTTGTGGATACGCCGACGGGCCGCACCTCCGAAAGGAGGTGCGGCCCGTCGAGTCCCGGAACTCAGCGCAGGGTCGCGGTGAGGTGGGGGTAGCCCTTCTTGGGGTTGAGCATGGAGAGGTCCCAGCCGGAACCGACCTGCTCGGCGTAGATGTTGACCGACGACGGCAGGAAGACCGGCTTGCCGAATTTGACCGTGTAGGTGGTCTTCTCGGGGATGCGGCCCTCGATGGTGCCGAGGATGTTCGCGGCCGACCACATGCCGTGGGCGATGGTCTTCGGGAAGCCCATGGCCTTGGCGCCGATGCCGGAGACGTGGATCGGGTTGTGATCGCCCGAGGCGGCGGCGTAGCGGTTGATCATCTTCTGATCGACGCGCTGCACGCGCAGCGGCGGCGGGGGGACCACGTCGGCGGGCGGGGCCGACTTCGGGCCGCCCGACAGGGACGTGCGCTGCTGGTGCAGGAAGGTGGTTACCTGCCGCCAGACCAGCTCCCGGCCGACGCGGATCTCGGTGATCGCGTCGACCAGCAGGCCCTTCGGGTGTTCCCGCAGGTTCTCGATGTGCGCCGCGAAATCGAGCGGCTCCGCGACCGAGATCTCCCTGGTGCGCTCGATGACATTCTCGAAATGCACCGCGCCGACCGCGCTGAACGGGAAGTCCCGCGCGACGACGAGCTGCATCGCCAGCGGGAACGCCAGGATGAACGGGTACGTCAGCGGCAGGGTGTCGCTGAAACGCAGGCCCGTCGCGTGGCAGTACGCGGCCAGGTGATCCGGGTCGACCCGGAAGCCGTCCAGGACGACGCGGCGGTCGGGCAGCGTGGGCTTGCGACCCGACAGCGGGGCGGGCAGCGGGACGGCGCCCAGCGCCGCTTTCGCGTACAGGCCGCCGTTCTTCGGAACCTCGGAGAGGGTGATCGTCTGGGTCATCAGGCGCCGATCAGGCTCTGTCCGCAGACGCGAACCACGTTGCCGCTCACCGCGTTCGACGCCGGGCTGGCGAAGTAGGCGATGGTCTCGGCGACGTCGACGGTCTGGCCACCCTGCAGCAGCGAGCTCATCAGGCGACCGGCCTCACGGGTGCCGACCGGGATAGCGGCGGTCATCGCGGTCTCGATGAAGCCGGGGGCCACCGCGTTGATGGTGATGCCCTTCTCCGACAGCAGCGGGGCCTCGGCGTCGACCATGCCGATGACACCGGCCTTGGAGGCGCCGTAGTTGGTCTGGCCGCGGTTGCCCGCGATGCCGGCGATGGAGGACACGTCGATCACGCGGCCGCCCTCCTTGAGCACGCCCTTGGCCACCAGGCCGGAGGTGATGCGGTGCGGGGCAGCGAGATTGACGTTGATGACCGAGTTCCAGCGGCCCTCGTCCATGTTGGCGAGCAGCTTGTCGCGGGTGATGCCCGCGTTGTGCACGACGATGTCGATGCCGCCGAAACGCTCGGTGGCGAACTCGGCGAGCCGCTCGGCGGCGTCGGGGGCGGTGACGTCGAGGGCCAGGGCGGTGCCGCCGACCTTGTTCGCGGTCTCGGACAGGGCCTCGCCGGCGGCGGGGATGTCGGCGACGATGACGGTGGCGCCGTCACGCGCGAAGACCTCGGCGATGGTGGCGCCGATGCCGCGGGCGGCACCGGTCACGACGGCGACCTTGCCGGCCAGCGGCTTGTCCCAGCTGGCCGGAGCGACGGAATCGGCCTTGCCGACCCGGATGACCTGGCCGTCGACGAAGGCCGACTTGCCCGAGAGCAGGAAGCGCAGGGTGGACTCGAGGCCGGTCGCGGCCGCGCCCGCCTCGGGGTGCACGTAGACGAGCTGGCCGGTGGCGCCGCGCAGTAGTTCCTTGGCGACCGAGCGGGTGAAGCCCTCGAGCGCGCGCTGGGCGATCTGCTCGTCGACCGAGCCGACCAGTTCCGGCGTGGTGCCGATGACCACGACACGCCCCGAAGGTGCGAGGTTGCGCATCGCGGGCTGGAAGAATTCGAACAGCTGCGAGAGCTTGTCGATGGAGTCGATGCCGGTGGCGTCGAACACCAGGGCGCCGTACTTGGTGCCCGAGTCGAGCGAATCCGCGACGGTGTAGTCCGAGAGCAGCGCGCGGACCGGCTCGGCGAGCCGACCCTTGCCGCCCAGCAGGACCGGGCCGGGCAGCGCGGGCTCGCCGGCCTTGTAGCGGCGCAGCTCCGCCGGCTGGGGCAGGCCCAGCTTGCTCGCCAGGAACGCGCCGGGGGCGGAGTGGATGAAGGATCCGTAGAGGTTGGGTGCACCCTTGCTCTTGGCTGCCACTGTTCCTACCTTCTCTGTGCTCGACGTGTGAATGACCGTGCTCGCCCAGTGTCCCCCGTGTTGGCTCACATTTGCGGGTACGGTGTCGACAACGAACTTACTCCAGAGTAAGTTTAATGTAAACCGATACGCCCGGCGTACCCGGAACCGACGAGACCATGGAGAACTCGAGTGACAAGCAAAGCCCGCTCGGCGACGGCCAAGGCCAACACCGCCAAGACCGCGAAGACCCAGCGCCCGGTCGCGATCGTTGGTGGTAACCGCATCCCGTTCGCTCGCTCCGACAAGGCCTACGCGCACGCGTCCAACCAGGACATGTTCACCGCCACCCTGGACGGGCTGGTCAGCCGATTCGGCCTGCAGGGCGAGCGCCTCGGCATGGTCGTCGGCGGCGCGGTGCTCAAGCGCGTCGGCGAGCACAGCCTGATCCGGGAGAGCGTGCTCGGCTCCAAGCTCTCGCCCTACACCCCGGCCCACGACCTGCAGCTCGCCTGTGGCACCGGCCTGCAGTCGATCGTCACCGTCGGCGACGCGATCGCCCTCGGCCGGATCGAGTCGGGCATCGGCGGCGGCGCCGACACCACCTCCGACGCGCCGATCGGCGTCAGCGAGGACATGCGGGAGTGGATGCTCACCGCCAACCGCGCCAAGACCAACAAGGACCGGCTCAAGCTGGTCGGCCAGCTGCGGCCGTCGATGCTGGGCATCGAGATCCCGCGCAACGCCGAGCCGCGGACCGGGCTGTCGATGGGTGAGCACGCCGCCATCACCGCCAAGGAGTTCGGCATCGCCCGCGAGGCGCAGGACGAGCTGGCCTACCTCTCGCACAAGAACATGGCCGCCGCCTACGACCGTGGCTTCTTCGACGACCTGATCACCCCGTTCCTGGGCCTGACCCGCGACGACAACCTGCGTCCCGGCTCGACCGTGGAGAAGCTGGCCACCCTGAAGCCGGTCTTCGGCACCAAACTGGGCGACGCCACCATGACCGCGGGCAACTCGACCCCGCTGACCGACGGCGCCTCGGCGGTGCTGCTGTCGAGCGAGGAGTGGGCCGCGCAGCGCAACCTGCCGGTGCTCGCGCATCTGGTGGACTCCGAGGTCGCCTCGGTGGACTACATCCACGGCCCCGACGGCCTGCTGATGGCGCCCACCTACGCGGTGCCGCGCCTGCTGGCCCGCAACGGCCTGACCCTGCAGGACTTCGACTACTACGAGATCCACGAGGCCTTCGCCTCCGTGGTGCTCTCCACGCTGGCCGCGTGGGAGTCCGACGCCTACTGCAAGGAGCGGCTGGGCCTGGACGGCGCGCTCGGCTCGATCGACCGCAACAAGCTCAACGTCAACGGCTCCTCGCTCGCCGCGGGCCACCCGTTCGCCGCCACCGGCGGCCGCATCGTGGCCTCCACCGCGAAGATGCTGGCGGAGAAGGGCTCCGGCCGCGCGCTGATCTCCATCTGCGCCGCGGGCGGCCAGGGCGTCGTGGCGATCATCGAGCGCTAGTCCCGGACCGAGGACGACGACGGCGGGTGGTTTCCGGAATCGGAAACCACCCGCCGTCGCTCATTCCGCGGCGGCGGTCAGGACGCGCCGATCGCTTCGGCGATCATCGGCCAGGAGTTGTGCAGATCCTGTTCCCAGTACTTCCAGGTGTGGGTGCCCGCGGCCCGGAATTCGGTCTGGGCGGGGATGTTCAGTTCCTGGAGGCGGGCCGCCAGCCGCTGGGTGCAGAGGTTGGCCGCGGCCTCGATGGCGCCGCCGAGCAGGATCTGGTCGGTCATGCCGATGACCTTGCCGGGGTTCGCGCCGGCCGGGAGGGTTTCGGCGACGCCGGGCAGGCCGGTCGCGCTGGAGAGGTAGATGGCCTTGCCGCGCAGGCGTTCCGCGTTGAGGTACGGGTCGTTGGCCTGCCAGGCGGGGTCGCCGGGGGCGCCCCACATATTGGCGGGATCGGCACCGGCGCGGGCGAAGACCACGTCGACGTAGGCGCGCCCGATCGGGTCGGCGACCTGGGCGCAGCCGCTGTAGGCGCCGACGGCGCGGTAGCGATCGGGTGCCGCGATGGCCAGGTTCAGCACCGCGGTGGCCGACATCGACAGTCCGGCAATGGCATTGACGCCGCTGGTGTGCAACGTGTCGTCGATGATCGGCGGCAACTCCTCGGTCAGGAAGGTCTGCCACTTGTTGCGGCCGAGTTTGGGATCGTCGCGCTGCCAGTCGGTGTAGTAGGAGAACTTGCCCGCGGCGGGCGTGACCACGTTGACGTTCTTGTCGGCGAAGAACTGCACGATATCGGTCTGGTTGTACCAGTTCGCCCGGTCCTCACCGCCGCCGGCGCCGTTGAGCAGGTACAGCGTCGGCCGCGGGACGCTGGTGTCGTGCGCGGTGATGACCTGCAGCGGGATCACCCGGTCCATGGCCGCCGAGTACACATGCAGCGTCTGCTGCCGTTGCCCGGGCCGCTCGATGTGGTCGAGCCGGGAACCGTCGGCGCCCGCGGTGCCGACGGAGGCGACCGAGAGCAGCACCAGCGCCATGGCCGACACCGCGACCGCACGGGAACGGGTGAACACGAACATGAATCCTCACTACAGATGGGGCGGTGGCGAACCCAGAGCGCCGGGACGGCAGCGCGAGACCGTCCCGGCGACCAGGTGCTACGCGATCAGCTACCGATCAGATTGCGCAGCACGTCGGAGATGACGTCGCTGAGCGAGCCG
>NZ_LPNR01000029.1 GCF_019266065.1 Nocardia sp. MH4
GTTCGGCGCCCGCGAGCTCGTCGCGGCCGAGCAGAGCATGCTCGAGCTGCGCGGCCCGCGCGGCCATCGGCGCGTCCCGGGCGCGCAACGCCAGTGCCGCGCGGCGGTGGGCCAGCGCCAGCCAGCCCTGTCCCGCCAGCCGATAGGCGGCGGTGCGGATCAGCGGATGGACGAAGGTCACCGCGCCATCGATCACCCGGACGACGCCGCGACCGACCAGCCCATCGAGCGCGTCGGCCACCGTCACCGCCGGGAGATCCGCGGTCGCCGACAGCAGTTCGAGGTCGGGCGGCGCGCCACACACGGCGGCGGCCTGCGCGACCGACCGGTCGAGCTCGGGCAGCTGGGCCAGTTCGGCCCGGATCGTGCGATCCAGCGCCGCGTAATCGGTCGAGGTCGGATCCGGGTTCTCCCCGCGCAGCGCCCGCTCCAGTTCCCGGTCGGGCAGGTCGGCCAGGAGCGACAGGTACAGCGGATTGCCCTGGGACGCGTCGAGTAGCCGGGCGCGGCGACGGGGATCCTCCCCCGGGAGCAGCCCGTCGACGTCGATGCCGGTGAACGGCGGCACCCGGACATGGACCGAGCGGACCAGCGGCACCCGCAGCAAACGGGTGAGCGACGGCGGGCAGCCGCCGTCGCGAAACGCGAGAAGCAGCCGGAATCCGCCGACCGGGCGATTGCGGATCAGGAAGGCCAGCAGCCGAACCGATTCCGCGTCGGCCCACTGCGCGTCGTCGACGACCAGCAAGGTCTCGACCGTGCCGAGCGCGCGCCGCATCCGCCGGGCGAGCGCCGTGTCGGCGACCACGTCCGCCGCGGACACCTCGGCGTCGGCCGAGGACCACGCCGCCGGTGGAACGACCGCCGCGCCGCGTGCGCGTTCTTCCTCGGCCGGATCGACGTCATCGACCTGTTCGGCGAGATCGTCGGCGAGGTAGCGCGGTTGGGTGCGGGCGTCCTCGGCACCGGTGACCGAGAACACCCGGCACGGCGCGGCCTGGGCGAAGTGGGCGATCAAGCGGGACTTGCCGATTCCGGCGGGGCCCTCCACCAGCAGCAGCCAGGGGGCGTCGGGGCCGGTGAAGGTCGTGGTCAGGGTAGCCAGTTCGGGGGCTCGGCCGACGAAGGCGCGTTCGATCACCGTCATCACCCTTTCCTGCCCGGTTTGTCCGGGGTGAGCCTAACCCGGGTCACCGACGAGCAAATGCCGTGGTTTCCCGGATGCTCCGCGGGCGGACGTGGGGTTGGGTGGGCGAGGCCGATCACCGCCGAAGGGTCCGCGGTGAGGTTCTTCAGAAAGTAGGTTCGCATGACGTTCACCGGCAAGGGAATGGTTTCGCGGTTCGCGCTCGCACTGCTGGCGGTCACGGCACTCGGTGCCGCGGGCTGCTCGGCCGTGGACAAGGTCACCGAGGTGGCCAAGGACGCGGGCAAGTCCGACACCGCCCGCTCGAAGGTCGGTGACTGCATCAACGTGATCTCGGCGTCGATGATCGACTCCAAGACCGAGCCTGTCCCCTGCTCGGCCGAGACCGCCGTCTACAAGGTCGTGCAGGTGCACGACCAGAAGGTCGAGTGCCACGAGGACTACACCTCCTACGAGGAGACCTTCGGCAGCGGCGGCACCCTCGCGTTCCTGTGTCTCGCCCCGAACTTCAAGGAGGGCAGCTGCTACAACGAGGGCATGATGACCGGCTACAAGTTCGTGCCGTGCACCGCCACCGAGGCCGACTTCAAGGTCGTCTCGCGCATCGACGGTCAGGTCGACGAGCAGCTGTGCGGCGAGGACGCCGACTCGGTCCTGGTGGTCAACGACCCGAAGACCACGTTCTGCCTGGGCAGCGCCAAGGGCTGAGGCCCGCACGACGAGAAGCGCCCGGACTCCGCGGAGTCCGGGCGCTTCTCGTTTGTCCTGGCTATCGGCGCATGAAGATCGGCACTTCGATGTCGTCGTCATCGTCGCCGTCGTCGCCCTGGTCGGGGTTGTTGACGCGGTTCATGGCCTGCTCGGTGACCCGCTGACGCTCCGACTCCCGATACCGCTCGGTGTCGCGGTAGCTCGGGGCGCTGGTCCGCCCGCTCGACACCCCGCTGGTGGCGGGTTCGGTCGCGCGGACCGGAGCCTCGCTGCGCGCCTGGCCGACCTCGCCCGCGCGCCCGGCGCCGATCGGGTTGGACCCGACCCGGGTGCTGTGCGATTCGGGCACCGCCCGCCGGGAGGGGCCGCCACCGTCGAAACCGGCCGCGATGACGGTGACGCGCACCTCGTCGCCCAGCGAATCGTCGATAACCGTACCGAAGATGATGTTGGCCTCGATGTGGGCCGCCTCCTGCACCAGCGAGGCCGCCTCGTTGATCTCGAACAGACCGAGATCGGAGCCGCCGGCGATCGAGAGCAGCACGCCGTGCGCGCCGTCCATCGACGCCTCGAGCAGCGGCGAGTTGATCGCCGTCTCCGCGGCCTTCACCGACCGGCCCTCACCGCGCGCCGAGCCGATGCCCATCAGCGCCGAACCGGCGCCGGACATGACGGACTTGACGTCGGCGAAGTCGACGTTGATCAGACCCGGGGTGGTGATCAGGTCGGTGATGCCCTGGACACCGTTGAGGAGCACCTCGTCGGCGGAGCGGAACGCGTCCATCAGGCTCACCGCCGCGTCGCCCAGCTGCAGCAGCCGGTCGTTCGGAATGACGATGAGGGTGTCGCACGACTCGCGAAGCAGGTTGATCCCCACCTCGGCCTGGTTCCCACGCCGCTTGCCCTCGAAAGAGAACGGCCGGGTCACGACACCTATGGTCAGCGCGCCCAGCTTGCGGGCGATGCTGGCGACGACGGGCGCGCCACCGGTACCGGTGCCACCGCCCTCGCCCGCGGTGACGAAGACCATGTCGGCGCCCTTGAGCACCTCTTCGATCTCGTCCTTGTGGTCTTCGGCGGCCTTGCGGCCGACTTCCGGATCGGCACCGGCACCGAGGCCGCGAGTCAGCTCGCGGCCGACATCGAGTTTGACGTCGGCATCGCTCATCAGCAGGGCTTGGGCGTCGGTATTGACCGCGATGAACTCGACTCCCTTGAGTCCCTGTTCGATCATTCGGTTGACGGCGTTCACGCCGCCGCCGCCGATACCGACGACCTTGATCACTGCAAGGTAGTTGTGCGGGGGCGTCATGGGCTCTCGCCTTCCTTCGATCTTAAACCCTCAACCTCAACCATAGGGTTGGCGTTATGTCAAGTATCCGACTGCTGCGGAACGCTATTCGCAGCCACTGCGATCCCGGCGCAGGCGCGCCGAGACGAGAGCCAGAATCTTGTGCCACAAAGAGTGTCGCTCACTTTACCGTGACCAGATTCGGACTCGACACGTCGAACACGGTCCCCTCACGGGTCAGCAGCGGCAACACGACGGCAGCTTTGCGCTCGCCGTCGCCCGTGCCGCCCCACACTACCTTCCTACCGTCACGTAGGTTCAATGAGACGTCCGAATTCGACCGTGCGACAACCTCACCCACCTGCACCGACAGGGCGGGTGGCAGCGTGACCAGCACGTCCACCGCCGCCCTGGCCGCCGCGGGCCCGGTGAAGGATCCCTCGGTGAGCAGCTTCGGCACCCCGATCGGCGGCGCGGGCTCGATCGCGAATTCGACGCTCTCGGCATCGATCAGGTGCGCGCCGTCCGGTGATTCGAGGTACACCACCGGTGTTCGTTCCACCACGCTCACCAGCACGGTGGAGGGGAATTTGCGCTGCACCCGCACCGAACGCACCTTCGGAATCGCGGCCACACGCTGGGCGATCGCGGTGGTATCGATGCGCAACATCGAACGGCCGTCCGGGATTTCGAGCCGCGTGCGGACCTCCTCCTCGGAGACCGCGGCCAAGCCGTCGACGCGCACGGTCCGCACCGACAACACCGGGGTGAACCACGCGAGAACGACGAGGACCGTGACCACGAGGACGCCGACCGCCGTCCAGAGCCGGTAGCCGCGCCACCCGCGCGCGGCGGGCATCGGCAATCTCACCGGCCGCCCTGTTGCGGCCGGGCGCGCAAGCCGTCGAGGATCTGGCTGCCGAGCATGGTGACATCGCCGGCGCCCATGGTGATCACCACGTCACCGGGCTGCGCGAGCCCGGCGACCTGCTTGCCCACCTTCGACATATCCGGCTGGTAGTGCACGGGGCTCGTCACCGCCTGCGCCACCAGCGCGCCGTTGACACCGGGCAGCGGCTCCTCGCGCGCGCCGTAGACATCGAGCACGACGACCTCGTCGGCCAGGCTCAGCGCGGTGCCGAACTCGGTGGCGAAGGTGGCGGTGCGGCTGTACAGATGCGGCTGGAACACCACGATCACCCGGCCGCGCCGGGTCCGCGCGCCGTCGCGCGCCTCCTGGGCGACCAGCTGGGCCGCGGCCTCGAGCACGGCGCGCACCTCGGTGGGATGGTGGGCGTAGTCGTCGAAGACGCGAACGCCGTTCTCCCGGCCGGTGAACTGGAACCGGCGGTGTACGCCGCCGAACCCCTCCAGCCCCTGCACGATCTCGTCGATATCGGCGCCGGTGGCCCGGGCGGCGAGCAGCGCGGCGAGCGCGTTGAGCGCCATGTGCCTGCCCGGCACCGACAGCCGCACCGTGCGCGGTGTGCTCTCCCCCGCCAGCTCGAATTCGACGATGCCGCCGACATCGCGCGGCTGCCAATCAATCAGGCGCGCGCCGACCGGCACCGGGGACGCCGACAGGTCGCCGGAGCCGTAGCCCAGGACCGCCACGCCGCGCTCGGCCAGGCGCGGGGCGACCCGATGCGCCAGCGCCAGCGAGCCGGGGTCGTCCAGGCACACCACCAGCAGACCGCCGGGGGCGAGCCGGTCGGCGAAGTCGTCGAAGACCTGGATGTAGGCCTCGTCGGTGCCGAAGAAGTCGAGGTGATCGGATTCGATGTTGGTGACCACGGCGACGTCCGGATCGTACTGCAGCAGTGAGCCGTCGGACTCGTCGGCCTCGGCGACGAAGATGTCCCCGCTGCCGTGATGGGCGTTGGTGCCCGCCTCGTTGAGCTCGCCGCCGACCGCGAACGACGGGTCGGCGCCGCAGTGCTGTAGCGACACGATCAGCATCGAAGTGGTCGAGGTCTTGCCGTGCGTGCCCGAGACCAGCAGCGTCTTGTGCCCGCGCATCAGCGCGGCGAGCACGGTCGGGCGCAGCAGCACCGGGATCTGGCGCCGATTCGCCTCGACCAGTTCGGGATTGGTCTTCGGGATCGCGGCATAGGTGGTGACGACCACCGTCGGGCCGCCGGGCAGCAGGTCGAGCGCGTCGGCGTCGTGGCCGATACGGACCTGCGCGCCGCGTGCCCGCAGCGACAGCACACCGCGGCTCTCACGGGCATCCGAACCGGAGACCGCGCCACCACGGGCCAGCAGGATCCGGGCGATGCCGGACATGCCCGCGCCGCCGATGCCGACCATGTGCACCCGTTCGAGTTCGGGCGGCAGCGCCGTCGCGAGATCCTCGCCGCTCGAGCTGCGTCCACCGCCGATGATCGGGCGGCCCGCGTGCTCCGCTGCCGCCTCCGGCCGCTGACCGCTCATCGGGCGACCTCGGTGACGATCCTGGCCACCGTGTCGGCAGCGTCGCGATGGCCGGCGCCGGCGGCGGCGCGGCTCATCTCGGCGAGTCGAGCGGGGTCGAGCAGCAGCGGAATCACCTCATCGATCACGTATTTCGGGGTCAGGTCGGCATCGGCGACAATTCTGCCACCTCCCTGCGCGACCACGGGCCTGGCGTTGAACTCCTGCTCGCCGTTGCCGTGCGGCAGCGGAACGTAGAAGGCGGGCAGTCCGACCGCCGACACCTCGGCCACGGTCATCGCGCCGGAGCGGCACACCACCGCGTCGGCGGCGGCGTAGGCCAGGTCCATCCGGGACAGGTACGGCACGGCGACATACGGCGCGGCCGCGTCGGCGGTGCTCACCTCGACACTGTTCTTCGGGCCGTGCGCGTGCAGCACCGAGATGCCCGCGGCCGCCAGCTGCGGCGCGGCGCCGGAGACGGCCTCGTTGAGGCTGCGCGCGCCCTGCGACCCGCCGAACACCAGCAGCACCGGCCCCTCGGCCGGCAGACCGAAGTGGGCGCGGGCCTCGGCGCGCAGGGCCGCGCGGTCGAGGCCGGTGATGGAGGCGCGCACCGGGATGCCGACGACCTGGGCGTTGGCCAGGCCCGAATCGGGCACGGCGGCCAGCACCTTCGCGGCGAGCTTGGCGCCGACCTTGTTGGCGATGCCCGCCTTGGCGTTGGCCTCGTGCACCACCACCGGCACGGCCCGCTTGCGGCCGAACAGGCCACCGCGCGCGGCGAGGTAGGCGGGCAGCGCGACATAGCCGCCGAAGCCGATGATCACGTCGGCCTGCACCGCATCGATGACGGCCCTGGTCGCCTTCACCGAGGCGCGCACCCGCCCGGGCAGACGCAGCAGGTCGGCGGAGGGCTTGCGTGGCAACGGGACCGGCGGGATCAGCTCGAGCGGGTACCCGCGTTCGGGAACGAGCTCGGTCTCCAGTCCGCGTTCGGTGCCCAGCGCGGTCACCCGGATCGAAGCGTCGAGCGCGCGCAGGGCGTCGGCGACGGCGAGCGCGGGTTCGATATGGCCTGCGGTGCCTCCGCCTGCGACGATCACCGACAACCCGGGACGCGGGTGACTCACGTGGATCTACCTCGTTCTCTCTGTGTTCGACTTGCCCGGTTCACGAGGGCCTGCGTGGTCACGCATCGCCACCTCCGGCCCGCCTCTTCACCGGGCGGTGCGGCATCGGATAGGTCGGTTCCCATGCTCGGGTCGACCGTAGCGAACTGGTGCCGCGGCTCTGGGGGGCGCGTCGGCGACGGGGGGCCGGGCTCTCGCGGCGCGCGGCCGGACGAGGCCGCTCGGCCCTGGCTTTCGAGGCGGACCGGCGCGGGGCGTCGGCCTTGAACGGTGTGTACACCTCGGGCACCGGCAGGCGCAGCATCCGGCTCACGCGGCCGTCCTGTCCGGCCTGCAACGCCGAGACCGCCTCCGGTTCGTGCCGGGCGGCACTGGCGATGATGCCGAACATGAACAGCGTGATGGCCAGCGAGGAACCACCGGCCGACACCAGCGGCAGCTGCAGACCGGTCACCGGCAGCAGGCCGACGACGTAGCCGATGTTGATCAGCGCCTGCGCGGTGATCCAGGTGGTGGCGGTGGCGGTGAGCAGCCGCAGGAACGGGTCGACCGACCGCAGCGCGATCCGGATACCGGCGTAGACGAACAGCGCGAACAGCGCCAGCACCAGCATGCAGCCCAGGAAGCCGAGTTCCTCGCCGATGATGGCGAAGATGAAGTCGTTGTGCGAGTTCGGCAGGTAGCTCCACTTCGCGCGGCTCTGGCCGAGGCCGCGGCCCCAGATGCCGCCGTCGGCGAGGGAGTACTTGGCCTGGCGCGCCTGGTAGTTGACGCCCTGCGGGTCGTCACCGGGGTTGAAGAACGCGCGCACCCGGTCGGAGCGATAGCCGGCCGACAGCGCCAGCACCGACGCCGCGACCACACCGGTGACCATGATCCCGACGAACAGCCGCACCGGCAGCCCGCCGAACCACAGCAGCGCCATCAACACGATGCCGAGCGCGATCGTGGTCGACAGGTTCGGTTCCAGCACCACCAGCAGACACACCAGCAGACCGGCGGGCACCAGCGGCACCAGGATGTCCTTGAGCTGGGCGCCACGACGTGAGGCCAGCAGATGCGCGCCCCACACCACCAGTGTCACCTTGACGACCTCGGACGGCTGGATCGACAGCGGGCCGATGTCGAACCAGCGCCGCGCGCCGCCGTGGATGGCGCCGATGCCGGGGATCAGCACCAGCACCAGCGCGAGCACCGAGATGCTGAAGATCGGGAACGACCACTGCCGCAGCAGCCGCAACGGCAGCCGTAGCGCGATATAGAAGGCGATGGCGCCGAGACCGGCGAACATCGCCTGCTGGATGAACAGCGCGTACGCCGATCCGCCGCCGGCGTAGGCCTCGACGCTCGACGCCGAGAGCACCATGACCAGGCCGAGCACGGTCAGCAGAGTCGCGATGGTGACGATCAGATGGAAGGACGCGAGCGGGCGGGCCAACCACGCGCCGAAGCGCTCCCCCGCCCAACCCGGCTGTGCCGCGTTCCGTCCGCCCCGGCGTCCTACGCGGTTACGCAAGCTGCCTCCTCCGGGCGCTGACGGTTCAGCCGGGCGCGTCTGTGTCATAGTGCCCGCCCGATGTCACCGTCTTCCAGTGCCGTCACCGCGTCCACGAAGCAGCGTCCGCGGTGGGTGTAGTCGTCGTACATGTCCAGGGAGGCGGCCGCGGGCGCGAGCAACACGGTGTCTCCGGCACGGGCCAGACCCGCCGCGGCGCGCACCGCGCGGCCCATGACCGCTTCGGCACGCTGGGATCTCGACGACTCCATGCCTGCATCGTCTCGCGCGTCCAGCTCGATGACCGGGACCTCGGGTGCGTGTCGCGCCAATGCGGCGGCGATCACCGGCGCGTCGGCCCCGAACAGGACCGCGCCGACCAGCCGGTCGCCCACTTCCTCGATGAGGTCGTCGACACTGGCGCCCTTGAGCAGACCGCCCGCCACCCAGACCACGTGCGGGTGCGCCATGATCGCCGCGCGCGCGGCGTGCGGGTTGGTGGCCTTGGAGTCGTCGATGAAGTCGACCCCGCCGAGTTCGCGGACGAACGCGGTGCGGTGCGGGCCCACCTTGTGCTCGGCGAGGCCTTCCTTGACGAACTGCGGGGCCACGTCGATCGCCCTGGTCAGCGCGGAGGCGGCGAGGGCATCGGCGATGCCTGCCGGGCCCTGCGGGCTGATGTCGGAGGTCTCGGCCAGGATCGCGGCCTTGGTGAACGCGCGGTCCAGCAGCTTGCCGTCGACCACGCCGAGCTCGCCGTCGGCGGGCACGCCGATGCGGAAGCCGACGGTGCGACGGGCCTTGGCCTTGCGCGCCAGCGAGCCCGCCACCGGATCGTCGAGGCCGACGACGCCGACCCGGCCGGTCAGCGCGCGTGCCTTGGCGGCGGCGTAGGCGTCGAGGCCGCCGTGCCAATCGAGGTGATCCTCGGCGACATTGAGCACGACACCGGCCTCCGGGCGCACCGACGGCGCCCAGTGCAGCTGGAACGAGGACAGCTCGACCGCGAGGACCTGCGGGCCGGGATTGCGGCGCAGCGCGTCCAGGATCGGCAGACCGATGTTGCCGCAGGCCACGCTGGAGATGCCGGCGGCACGCAGGATCGAGTGCGTCATATTGGTGGTGGTGGTCTTGCCGTTGGTGCCGGTGATGACCAGCCACTTGCGGACCGGGCCGTAGATCCGGGCCTGGTCGACCCACCAGGCGAACTCGACGTCACCCCAGACCGGGATGCCCTCGGTGACGGCGGAGACCAGCACCGGTGAATCCGGTCGCCAGCCCGGACTGGTGATGACCAGCGCGAACCTGCTCAGATCGGCGGTCTCCAGCTCGACGCTGGTGGCGACCTCGAGACCCAGCTCGGCGGCCTCGGCCAGCGCCTTGGCGCCGCTGTCGGTGACCACCGGATGCGCGCCGATATCGCGCAGCGGTTCGATCAGTGAGCGCCCGGAAACGCCCCAGCCCGCGACGAGCACGTCACGGCCACGCAGGAATTCGAGCATGGGGCCCGGGGAGCGGAGGGCACGGGGAGAGTGTTCGACCATGTTCGTCCTCACCCGACCTGCGAGAGATATTCGCTGTAGAACAGTCCGAGACCCACGGCGGCGGCGATGCCGGCCAGGATCCAGAACCTGATGATCACCGTGGTTTCGGCCCACTTGCTCAATTCGAAGTGGTGATGGAACGGCGCCATCTTGAACAACCGGTTGCGGGTGGTGCGGTAGACCGCCACCTGCAGCACCACCGACGCCGCCTCGGCGACGAACAGCGCGCCGATGACGACCATCAGCAGCTCGGTGCGGGTGGTGACCGACAACCCGGCCAGCATGCCGCCCAGCGCCAGCGAGCCGGTGTCGCCCATGAAGATCTTGGCGGGCGCGGCGTTCCACCACAGGAAGCCGATGCACGCGGCGGCCGCGGCGGCACACACCAGCGCCAGGTCCAGCGGGTCGCGCACGTCGTAGCAGCCGGCCTCGGGACTGGTCGAGCACGCGTTGCGGTACTGCCAGAAGGTGATGATCACGTACGCGCCGAGCACCAGGCTCATCGAGCCCGCCGCCAGACCGTCCAGGCCGTCGGTCAGGTTGACCGCGTTGGACCAGGCCACCACCAGCAGGCAGACGAAGACGACGAACACGATCGCGCCCATCGACACCGTGGAGATGTCGCGCACATAGGAGATGTGCTTGCTGCCCGGGGTGAGGCCGTTCTGGCCGCGGAACTGCAGCACCAGCACCGCGAACAGGACCGCGGCGCCGATCTGGCCGATGTACTTGCCCGCGGCCGACAGACCGAGGTTGCGCTGCTTGCGCAGCTTGATGAAGTCGTCGAGGAAGCCGACGACGCCGAGCGCGGTGGTCAGCCCGAGCACGAGCAGACCCGAGGCCGTCGGGCCCTCCGCGTCGTAGCCGATGCCGATCAGGTGCGAGCCGAGGTACCCCGCCCACATGCCGATCAGGATGGCGACACCGCCCATGGTCGGGGTACCGCGCTTGGCCTGGTGACTGGCCGGGCCGTCGACCCGGATCTCCTGGCCGAAGCCCTGCCTGGCGAAGACCCGGATCAGCAACGGCGTCAACAGGATCGACACCGCCAGTGCGATCCCCGCCGCGAATAGAATCTGCCTCATCGAGCCGCCTCCGTGCTACCTTCCCCTGCCCTGGTCAGGTGCTCGGCGACGGCCCACAGACCGACCGCCTTCGACGCCTTGACCAGTACCACATCGCCCGCGGCGATCTCGTCGTCGAGC
This sequence comes from Nocardia sp. MH4, assembly GCF_019266065.1. GTDB lineage: Bacteria > Actinomycetota > Actinomycetes > Mycobacteriales > Mycobacteriaceae > Nocardia > Nocardia canadensis. Next base: position 10,939 of record NZ_LPNR01000029.1, read on the forward strand.
AGCGCGATCGCCGCGTCGATATCGGGCACGAGGATCGACTCCTCGCCCCATGAGCCTTCCATCACCGCGCCCTGGTGCATTCCCCGGGATGGCCGTCCGGTGCCGACCACGATCAACCGGTCGACGTCGAGGCGCACCGCGAGGCGGCCGATCGCGTCGTGTTCGATCACCGAGGTGTCGCCGAGCTCGCCCATCTCGCCGAGCACAGCCCAGCTGCGGCGCGGCTCGTCGCCCGCCTTGGCCAGGGTGACCAGCGCCTTGAGCGCGGCCTTCACCGAGTCGGGGTTGGCGTTGTAGGAATCGTTGATGACGGTGACGCCCTCGGCGGTGGTGCGCACGTCCATCCGGCGCGCCGAGGCCGCGGTGGCGCCGGACAGCGCCTGGGCGACGGCGGCCAGGTCGGCGCCGCATTCCAGCGCGACGGCGGCCGCGGCCAGCGCGTTGCCGACCTGGTGCTCGCCGTGCACGGCCAGCCGCACCGGGACGGACTCCCCGCCCGCGTGCAGGGTGAACCGGGCACGGGCCTGCTCGTCGGTGACCACGTCGGTGGCGCGGATGTCGGCGTCACCGGCCAGGCCGACCCGCACGACCCGGGCCCGGGTCCGCGATGCCATGGCGGCGACGTTCGGATCGTCGGCGTTGAGCACGGCCAGCCCGTCGGCGGGCAGCGCCTCGACCAGCTCGCCCTTGGTCTGGGCGATGGCCTCCCGGCTGCCGAACTCGCCCAGGTGGGCGGTGCCGACATTGAGCACCACGCCGATGCGCGGCGGCGCGATGCGCGCCAGCGCGGCGATGTGGCCGGGTCCGCGGGCCGACAGCTCGAGCGCGAGGAACTTGGTGTCCAGGCCGGCGCGCAGCGCGGTCCAGGGGTGCCCGAGTTCGTTGTTGAACGACCCGGGCGGGGCGACGACCGGACCCAGTGGTGCCAGCACGGCGGCCAGCAGGTCCTTGGTCGAGGTCTTGCCGGAGGACCCGGTGACGCCGACGACGGTCAGCCCGGTGCGCTCGGCCAGCCGCTCGGTGCTGGCCCGCGCCAGCGCGGCCAACGCGGCCAGCACGGCGGCGCCGGAGCCGTCGCCGTCGTGGCTCAGCGCCACCGAGGACGCCGGGACCGAGCCGAGGTCCGGCGCGACGACGATCGCGGGCACCCCGACCGGCCGGGCCGCCAGCACGGCCACCGCGCCCGCGGCCACCGCGGCGGCGGCATAGTCGTGTCCGTCGGAGTTGGCGCCCGGCAGCGCGAGGAACAGATCGCCGGAACCGATTCGGCGCGAATCGAATTCGACCGAACCGGTCACCAGTGCCTGAGGGTCGGGTACGTCGTGCAGCTCGCCGCCGACGACGTCCGCGATCTCCCGCAGTGTCATCTCGATCATGAAACCGTCAAGTCCTCCGAGTCCGTCTGCGGACTGTGTCGTGTCTGCAGGGTTTCCAGCGCCGCCGCGACCACCTCGCGGTCGTCGAAGGGATGCTTGACGCCCTGGATCTCCTGCCCCGCCTCGTGGCCCTTGCCCGCGATGAGCACCACGTCGCCGGAACGCGCCCAGGCGATGGCGGCGGCGATGGCCGCCGCGCGGTCACCGATCTCGCGGATCTCGCCGCGGTCGGTGGCCGGGAGTTCGTGCGCACCGGCCACCACGGCGGCCCTGATGGCCGCCGGGTCCTCGGTGCGGGGATTGTCGTCGGTGACGATCAGCAGGTCGGCGCCGCGTGCGGCGGCCGCGCCCATCAACGGGCGCTTGGCCGCGTCACGGTCGCCGCCGGCGCCGACGACGACGGCCAGCCTGCCCTGCCCGGCCTCGGTGAGGTGGCCGCGCAGGGTGGCCACCACCGATTCGACCGCGGCGGGCTTGTGCGCGTAGTCGACGACGGCGAGGAAGTCCTGGCCACGCTCGACCCGCTGCATGCGGCCGGGGACGTCGACCGTGGCCAGCGCGGGCGCGGCGACGGCCGGATCGACCCCGGCGGCGGCGCAGGTCGCGACGGCCAGCAGTGCGTTGGCGACGTTGTAGCGGCCGGGCAGCCGCAGCCGCACGGACAGCTCGCCGTCCGGCCCGGCCGCGGTGAACTCCTGCTCACCGCCGGTGGCGCGGACGTCACCGGTCACGTGCCAGGTGGCGCCCTGCGACATCGCGCCGGTGGTCGACACCGTGACCGGCGCGGTGAGGTCGCCCGCGAGGCGGGTGCCCCACTCGTCGTCGACGCAGATCACCGCGGTGCGCGCGGCGACCGGCGAATCCGCGTCGAAGAGCTTGCGTTTGGCGGCGAAGTAGTCCTCGAAGTCGGCGTGGAAGTCGAGGTGGTCCTGGGACAGGTTGGTGAAGGCGCCGACGGCGAAGCGCACGCCGTCGACCCGGCCCAGCGCCAGCGCGTGGCTGGAGACCTCCATCACGACCGCCTGCACGCCCTGCTCGACCATCGCCGCGAACATCGCGTGCAGCTGGGGCGCCTCGGGCGTGGTGAGCGCGCTGGGCACCCGCCTGCCGCCGATGCGGGTCTCGATGGTGCCGATCAGCCCGGTGGACAGGCCCGCCGCGGCGAGCCCGGCCTCCACCAGGTACGACGTGGTGGTCTTGCCGGAGGTCCCGGTGATGCCGATGATGCGCAACCGGTCGCTCGGGTGGCCGTAGATCTCGGCCGAAAGCTCGCCGAGCGCGGCGCGCGGCCGCTCGCGCACCAGGACCGGGACGGCGACCTCGCCGATCAGGGCGGCGCCTGCGGCGTCGGTGTACACGGCCACCGCGCCGCGATCGATGGCGTCGGCGGCGAAGCGCGCGCCGTGCGCGTTCGCGCCGGGCAGCGCGGCGAACAGGTCACCGGGGCGCACGGCGTTGGACCGCTGCTCGATGCCGGTGACGGTTACTTCGGTGGTCACCGGGGTCGCCACCGTGGCGCCGGTGAGGTCCAGCAGGGCCCGCAGCGACGTCGACGGCGGCGTGGTGGGCCGGAGCGCGTGCGGGCTGGACTGCGCGGGCACAAGGCTCCTCTCTGAGAGTGATCGAGCGCGTGGGCGAGACGAGCAGTCAGGTTACCGACGCGCGGTGTCGGATGGACAACGCGGGTTGTGCCTAGGCGGAGGAGTTAGAGCCCGGCCTCCAGCACCAGCCGTTTGGGCTCCGGTGACGGCGGCACGCGGTCGCGCTGCAACGCCCAGGAGGCGATGCTGTGGAACAGCGGCGCGGCCGACCCGCCACCGCTGCCGTCGGAGCTGCGGATCGGCGCGTCGAGCATCATGCCGATCACGTAGCGGGGGTTGTCGGCGGGCGCCATCCCGGCGAAGGTGATGTAGAACGACGACGACGAATAGCACCGGCAGGCCGGGTCGACCTTCTGCGCGGTGCCGGTCTTGCCCGCCACCTGGTAGCCCTCGATGGCGGCCGGGGAGCCGGTGCCCATCTGGTAACCCATCGGGTCCTTCTGCACGGTCGCCTGGAAGACGGTGCGCAGGGTGCTCGCGGTCTGCGGGCTCACCACGCGCACGCCGTCGGGCTGCAGTTCCTCGGTGCGGGTGCCGTCGGGGGCGATCCTGGCCTTGACGATGCGCGGTGGGATGCGCAGGCCGTCGTTGGCGATGGCCTGGTACATGCCGGTCATCTGCAGCGTCGTCATCGAAAGACCCTGACCGATGGGCAGGTTCGCGAAGGTGCCGCCGGACCACTGGTCGCGCGCGGGCACCTGGCCCGGGCTCTCGCCGGGCAGGCCGATCCCGGTGCGCTTGCCGAGGCCGAAGCGGTCGACCATGTCGGCGAAGCGGTCCTCGCCCACCCGCTGCGCGAGCATGAGAGTGCCCACGTTGGAGGACTTTCCGAAGACGCCGGTGGTCGTGTACGGCGCGGTGCCGTGCTGCCACGCGTCGTTGACGGTGACCCCCGACATCCGGATCGAGCCGGGCACCTGCAGCACCTCGTCGGGCGTGGTGAGCCCGTACTCGATCGCGGCGGCCGCGGTGACGATCTTGTTCACCGAGCCGGGCTCGAACGGTTCGGCGACCGAGGGATTGCTCATATCGGCCGAGGCCCAATGCTGGGGTCCCAGTGCGGGATTGAAGGTGTTGTCGTTGGCCATCGCCAGCACCTGGCCGGTCTTGGCGTCGAGCACCACCGCCGAGGCCGAGGACGCGCCGGAGAGCTGCTTGGCCTGCTGCACCTGCTGCTGGACGTAGTACTGCATGTCCTCGTCGAGGGTCAGTTCCACGCCGTAGCCGTTCACTGCGGGCTGCTGATCGCGGTAGCTGCCGGGGATCACCGCGCCGTCGGAGCCGCGGTCGTAGGTGCGCGAGCCGTCGGTGCCCGCGAGCACCGAGTCCAGCGCGGACTCCAGGCCGATCTGACCGTGCCCGTCCCAACCGGTCGCGCCGACCACATTGGCCGCCAGTGCGCCACCGGGGTATTCGCGCAAGTCCTGGCGTTCGGCGCCGACCTCGGGGAACTTGGCCTGGATCTCCGAGGCCACCCGCGGATCGACATTGCGGGCCAGATAGGTGAAGGTCTTGTCGCTGCGCAGCTTGTCCAGCAGCTCTTCTTCCTTGGGTGCCGCGGCACCGAGCTTGTCGTGGACGAACTCGGCGATGTCCTTCAGACGCTGTTCGGGATCGGGCGCGCTCGGCTTGGCCTTCTTGGCGTCGGCCAGCTGCTGGCGCACCCGGACCGGCTGGAAGGTCAGCGCTTTCGCGGTGATGGTGAAGGCGAGCTGGTTGCCGTGCCGGTCGGTGATCGGGCCGCGCACGGCGGCCTCGGTCTCCTTGGTGGTGCGCTGGGAGGCGGCCTGCGCCGAGAGCGCGGGCGCGGCCAGGCTCTGGATGTAGAGCAACTGCAGCGCCACCACCGCCAGCGTCGCCAGCAGGGTGACCCGGCCGACGCCGAGGCGCAACCGGATCGGCCGGTCCGGCGAGAGCGACCCCGAACGGCGGGCCCTCGACGAGACCGGCCCGCGTCGCTGTTGCGACGCGGGCCCGCTCTGCCTCATCGACCGCCCTCCGGAGCGACGATCCGCGGTGACTCGCTCGGCGGCCCCGCGACCCGGCCTGGTAGGCCCGCCGCGACACCCGGGGCGGGTGGCGGCGTGTCGGCCGGTGCGGGCGGCTCGCCCTGCTCTCCGGGGATGCTCTGCTCGACGACGGGGGCGCCCTGCTCGACGGGCGCGGCGACGTCGACCCGGTCGGGCACGGTCACCGGGGCCAACGGCGCGGGTGCCGGACCCTCCGCGGGCGCGGGTACCTGTCCCTCGGCGGGAGCGGGTGCTTGTCCGTCGGCGGGCGGGGCGGCGTCGACC
>NZ_LPNR01000030.1 GCF_019266065.1 Nocardia sp. MH4
CGGGTCGCGCCGGTCAGCGGGGGCGCGGCGCCGGCGGGCGGCGGCGGCATGTGGCCCGCGCGCACCGCGGCGACGGCGTCGGCGAATTCGCCACCGCTGCTGTAGCGCTGGGTCGGGTCCTTGGCCATCGTGATCGCGATCAGCTCGTGCACGTTGGCGGGCAGATCGGCGGGCATCGGTGGCGGCGCGTCGCGGACGTGCTTCATCGCGACGGTGATGGCGCCGTCGCCGGTGAACGGGCGCACGCCGGCCAGTGCCTCGTAGCCGACGATGCCGAGCGAATAGACGTCGCTGGCCGCGGTGGCGTCCTCGCCGACGGCCTGTTCGGGCGCGATGTACTGCGCGGTGCCCATCACCATGCCCGTCTTGGTCACCGGCGAGGCGTCGACCGCCTTGGCGATGCCGAAGTCGGTGATCTTGACCTGGCCGGTGGGCGTCACCAGGATGTTGCCCGGCTTCACGTCACGGTGCACCACACCGGCGGCGTGGGCCACCTCGAGTGCGCGCCCGGTCTGCTCGAGCATGTCCAGACCCTGGACGACCGAGAGCCTGCCCATCCGGTTCAGCACCGCGTTCAGCGGCTCGCCCTGCACCAGTTCCATGACCAGGTAGGCGGTTTCGCCACCGGACGGGTCGGTGGTCTCGCCGTAGTCGTAGATACCGGCGATACCGGGGTGGTTGAGCTGCGCGGTGGTGCGCGCCTCGGTCCGGAACCGCTGACGGAAGGTCGGGTCGGCGGAGAACTCGGTCTTGAGGACCTTGACCGCTACCCGCCGGTCGAGCCGGGTGTCCATTGCTTCCCACACCTGACCCATGCCGCCCGTGGCGATGAGCCGTTGCAGACGGTAGCGGTCGGCGATCATGGCGCCGTTGTTCAGCATCGGGGCCCCCGTGTTGTCACTCGCACACTCATTTCGTTCAGCCCCCTGCCAGACCCGCGTCCAGCACCGACCTGGCGATCGGTGCCGCCACCGAGCCACCGGTGGCCTGGAGGGCCCGGTCGCCGCCGTTCTCGACGATCACCGCGATGGCGATCTTCGGGTTCTGGGCGGGCGCGAAGGCCATATACCAGGCGTGTGGCGGGGTGTTACGGGGATTGCTGCCGTGTTCGGCCGTTCCGGTCTTGGACGCGATCTGGTACGGCGACCGGCCACCGCCCGCGGTATTGGCCTCCGAGGCGACCATCAGATTCGTCAGCGTCGACGCTACCTGGGGACTCACGGCTTGTCCGACCGAGACGGCCTTGGTCTTGCTGAGCTCGGACAGGTCCGGCGCCTGGGTCTGATCGACCAGGTACGGCTGCATCCTGGTGCCGCCGTTGGCGATCGTCGCGGCGACCACCGCGATGTCGAGCGGGGTGACCGCGACATCACGCTGACCGATGCTGGACTGTCCGAGGGCCGCGTTGTCCGGGATCGGGCCGACCGTCGACTCCGCCACCGGGATCGGCACCCCGCGATGCGGGCCGATGCCGAACGCGGCGGCCTCGTCCTTGAGTGCGCTCGCGCCGACCTTCACGCCGAGCTCGACGAACGCGGTGTTGCAGGAGCGCCGGAACGCGTCGTAGAGGCTCGCGGTCGGCCCGTCACCACAGGTGCTGCCGCCGTAGTTCTCCAGCGTGGTGCTGGTGCCGGGCAGGGTGATGTTGGGCGCCGCGGTGAACTGGTCGTCGGGACCGGCCACACCGTTGGACAGCGCCGCCGCGGTGACGATGGTCTTGAAGGTCGAGCCGGGCGGGTAGGTCTGCGAGACGGCGCGATTGAGCATGGGCTGACTCGGATCGGTGCTGAGCCGCTCCCACGCCGCCCGGCCCGCCGCGCCGTCGTGGCCCGACAGCTCGTTGGGGTCGTAGCTGGGGGTCGAGACCATCGTCAGGATCTTGCCGGTGCTCGGCTCGATCGCGACCACTGCGCCGGTGTAGCCCTTCGAGGTCATCTGGTCGTAGGCGACCTGCTGCATCATCGGATTGAGCGTGGTGAGCACGTTGGCACCGCGCGGATCCCGCCCGGAGAACATGTCGATGAGCCTGCGGCCGAACAGGCTCGAGTCGTTGCCCGACAGCAGCGGGTCCTCGGCCAGTTCGAGTCCGGTCTTGCCGTACTGCATCGAATAGAAGCCGGTGACCGGCGCGTACGCGGGCGGGGTGCTCGGGTACTGGCGCAGGTACTTGTACCGGTCGTCGGTGGCGACCGAGCTCGCGAGCACGGTGCCGCCTGCGGAGATCTGCCCGCGCTGACGCGAGTACTCGTCGAGCAGCACGCGCGAATTGCGCGGATCGCTGCGCAGATCGTCGGCCTTGACCACTTGCAGATAGGTGGCGTTCACGAGCAGCGCGACCACCATCACCATCACGGCGACGGCGACGCGACGTAGTGGAGTGTTCATTCGCTCGCCCTGCCTTCCGACCTGCGGAACATCTCGGTCGGCGCCTCGGCGATCGGCGCCGGGCCGCGCTTGCGCACCGGTGCGGGCGCGCGGGCGGCATCGGAGATCTTGATCAGCAGCCCGAGCAGCGCGTAGTTCGCCAGCAGCGACGAACCGCCGTAGGAGATGAACGGCGTGGTCAGGCCGGTCAGCGGGATCAGCTTGGTGACACCGCCGACGACGACGAAGATCTGGATCGCGATCGTGAACGAGAGCCCGGCCGCGAGCAGCTTGCCGAAGCTGTCGCGCACGGCCAGCGCGGTCCGCAGCCCACGCACGATGAAGATCAGGAACAGCATCAGCACCGCGGTGAGCCCGATCAGGCCGAGCTCCTCACCGATCGTGGTGACGATGAAGTCGGTCTTGGCGAACGGCACCTGGTTGGGTCGGCCGCTGCCGAGCCCGGTGCCCGCCAGCCCGCCGGTCGCGAAACCGAACAGCGACTGCGAGATCTGGTAGCCGGTGTTGTGGTAGTCGTCGAACGGGTGCAGCCAGGTGTCCACGCGGACCCGCACGTGTCCGAAGAGCTGGTAGGCGAAGACGAAGCCGAGCACCAGCAGGCCGCCGCCGATGATCAGCCAGCCCACCCGCTCGGTGGCGATGTAGATCATCACCAGTACCGTGCCGAAGATCAGCAGCGAGGTGCCGAGGTCCTTCTCCAGCACGAGCACGCCGATGCAGACGATCCAGACGATCAGCACCGGTCCCATGTCGCGCGGGCGCGGGAAGTCCATGCCGAGGAAGTGCTTGCCCGCCGCGGTGAACAGGTCGCGCTTGGCCACCAGCACGCCGGCGAAGAACACGATCAGCAGGATCTTCGCGAATTCGCCCGGCTGCACGCTGAATCCGGGCAGCCGGATCCAGATCTTGGCGCCGTTGACTTCGGAGAACCGGCTGGGCAGCAGTGCCGGAATCGCCAGCGCGAGCAGTCCGACCAGGCCTAGGGTGTAGGTGTAGCGCGCGAGCGTGCGGTAGTCCCGCAAGACGATGAGCAGGGTGATGAACACCACGATGCCCAGGCCGGTCCACATGATCTGCTGATTGGCGTCGGGGGAGGGAAGGGGGCTCGAGTCGTAGGCGGCCTTCTGCGCGTCCGCGAGGTCGAGCCGGTGGATCAGCACCAGCCCCAAACCGTTGAGCAGCGCCACGATCGGTAGCAGCAGTGGATCGGCGAACGGCGCGAACCGGCGCACGGCCAGATGCGCGACACCGAACAGCGCGAGGAATGCCAGTCCGTACTTGGCGATGTCCCAGGTGATCGACTGTTCCTGGCTCGCCTCGACGATGAACAACGACACCGTCGTGATCCCCGCCGCCCCCGCCAGCAGCAGCAACTCCTGGTTGCGTCGCGTCGACGGGGGTGGTGCTGGCGCGAATCCGCCAGGGGGGCTGGGGAAAGCCCCAGCCGACGGCGGTGCCGGTGCGGACATCAGTCCGTCACCCGGCAGTTCTCCCCTGAGATCTGCGGAGTTGTCGGGGGAACGGTCGTCGTGGTCGGGGCGGGCGGCGTCGTGGTCGGCGTCGCGGGCTGATCGGGGCCGGGAGTCGGCGCGCCACCGGGGGTCACCGGCGGCTGCTCGGTGGGCAGCACGCCGGGCTGGGGCACCGATTCCTTCTTCGGGCAGGCCGGCAGCAGTTCCTTCTGCAGCAGCATCATGCTGTCGCGCGCCTTGTCCAGCGAGTCCGGCGGCAGGCCCCGCTCGACCTGATCGCGGCCGGTCTGCTTGAGATCGCTGACCATCAGCTTCTTGCAGCCTGCGGGCGCGGACTTACCGGCCTCGATGAGGGTGAGCTCGCCCTTGCTGGTGGCGCAGCCGGTGAGCTCCACATCGTGGATCGAGTAGCCGAGGATCGAGCCGGGCAGGCCGCGCATGACGACCACCTGATCGTTGTCGGCGCCCACGTAGTAGTTGCTGCGAATCATCTTGTAGCCGACCACGAGTCCGACGGCGACCGCGGCGATCAGCGCCAGCGAGAGCAACAGCCAGCGCAGCTTGTGCGACTTGGGCTCCGGCGGCGGGGGCGCGGCGGCGGCCCGGCGAGGCTGGGCGCGCGGTGGGCGCATCGCGGCGGCACGACCCGCGGCGGTGTTCGGCGGCGGGGTGTCTTCCTCCTCCTCGGTGGAGGCGGCGCCCGCGACGATCGGATGGCTCTGGCCGTAGTCCAGGTCGATCACGTCGGCGACGACGACGGTGACGTTGTCGGGACCACCACTGCGCAAAGCCAATTCGATGAGCCGGTCGGCGCACTCGTCGGTATTGCCCTCGCGCATGGTGTTGCCGATGGTCTCGTCGCTCACCACGTCCGAAAGTCCGTCGGAGCACAGCAGATACCGGTCACCGGCGCGGGCTTCGCGCATGATCAGCGTCGGCTCGATCTCGTTGCCGGTGAGGGCGCGCATGATCAGCGACCGCTGCGGGTGGGTGTGCGCCTGCTCGGCGGTGATCCGGCCCTCGTCGACCAGCGATTGCACGAACGTGTCGTCGCGGGTGATCTGGGTGAGTTCGCCCTCGCGCAACAGGTACGCGCGCGAGTCGCCGATGTGCACCATGCCGAGCTTGCCGCCCGCGAACAGGATGGCGGTGAGCGTGGTGCCCATGCCGTCGAGTTCGGGTTCGGCCTCGACGTGGTCGGCGATGGCCGCGTTGCCGGAACGCGTTGCGCGGTCGAGCTTGCCGAGGATGTCCTGGCCGGGCTCGTCGTCGTCCAGATGCGCCAGTGCGGCGATCATCAGCTGGGAGGCGACTTCACCGGCGGCGTGGCCACCCATGCCGTCGGCGAGGGCCAGCAGGCGCGCGCCCGCGTAGACCGAATCCTCGTTGTTGCCCCGGACGAGTCCGCGGTCGCTTCGCGCGGTGTAGCGCAGAACAAGTGTCACGATCGCAGCTCGATCACAGTTTTGCCGACCCGGACCGGAGTACCGAGCGGAACACGGACAGCGGTGGTGACTTTCGCGCGGTCGAGATAAGTGCCGTTGGTGGAGCCGAGGTCCTCCACGTACCAGTCGTCACCACGCTGAGACAGTCGCGCGTGCCTGGTCGAGGCGTAGTCGTCGGTGAGTACCAGCGTCGAATCGTCGGCACGGCCGATGAGGACCGGCTGCGTGCCGAGTGTGATTCGAGTGCCGGCGAGTGAACCATGAGTCACCACTAGATACTTGGCGCCCTTCTGGCCTCGGCTGAAGGAAGGCAGCCCGATGGACCCGCGCGCACCGCGTGCGGCCCTGGGCTGAATCCGGATGCCGGATGCCGCGTAGATATCGCTGCGCAAGGTCCGCAGAACGGCCCAGACGAACAACCAGAGCAGCAGCAGGAACCCCGCGCGGGTCAATTGCAGGATCAATCCCTGCACGGCGTTCCACCTCCTGTTCGCCCGGGTACGTCGGTACGGCAGGTGCGGGGCGAACCACCCCCACCAGCGTGCTGGCTTGCGGGCCCCGAGGTCGGGGCCGTGCGTGTGATGGCAGCATCATAGGGCCGACGGCGTCGACTCGTGACCTGCACCGCGCAGCTTACGGGATCAGACGATACGGATCAGGATCTCCGAATGTCCGGCCCGGATGACGTCGCCGTCGGCGAGCTGCCAATCCTGTACGGGCGAGCCGTTGACCAGGGTTCCGTTGGTGGAACCCAGATCCGAGAGCATCGCGGTCTGGCCGTCCCAGCGCACTTCGATGTGGCGGCGCGACACACCGGTGTCGGGCAGGCGGAAGTGCGCGTCCTGGCCGCGGCCGATGATGTTGCTGCCCTCGCGGAGCTGGTATGTGCGGCCGCTGCCGTCGTCGAGCTGCAGGGTGGCCGAGTAGCTGGACTGGGCGGCGCCGTATCCGGCACCGGCGGCGGGCTGGCCGTAGCCCTGCGGCTGGGCGCCGTAACCGCCCTGCTGGCCGTAACCCGCCGGCTCCTCCTGGCCGTAACCGGCCTGCTGGCCGTAGCCCTGCTGCGGATCGGCGTAGCCCTGCTGGCCGTAGCCCGGGTCGGCGTAACCGTTCTGGCCGTAGCCGCCCTGCTGGTCGTAGCCGGGCTCGGCGTAACCCTGCTGTCCGTAGCCGGGCTGCTGTCCGTAACCGGGCTGCGGGTCGGCGTAACCCGGCTGGCCGTAGCCGCCCTGCTGGTCGTAGCCCGGCTCGGCATAGCCCTGCTGGCCGTACCCACCCTGCTGGCTGTAGGCCTGCTGGCCGTACCCGCCCTGCTGGTCGTAGCCGGGCTCGCCGTAGGCGGGCTGGGCGCCGTAGCCGCCCTGCTGGCCGTAGCCGGCCTGGCCGCCCGCGTTGTCGTACCCGTTCTGGTACCCACCCTGCTGGTCGTAGCCGGGCTCACCGTAACCGGGCTGGGCGCCGTAGCCGCCCTGCTGGCCGTACTCGTCGGGGTAGGCACCGCCAGGAGCCGCACCGCGGGCGGGCGGCGGCGCGTACCCGCGATTGCGTGGATCGGACTCCGCGGGCTCTCGGCTCGGCTCGTAGCCTGAGTTGTGCGTCATGGGGCCAGCTCCTGGTTGCGGGTGTGCGGGTCGTTGTGGCGGTTCGGGGCGAGGTGGGGCGGTCCCGCGACCGGCGTCGGGGTCGACGCGGCCGCTCGCTCTGAACATTCCGGTGTGCAGCGTAGGTGATGCCTCGAACGCCACGTGTACTTCGCCGTAGGTCTGCCAGCCCTGCTCGCGGATGTAATCGTGCAGATGTTTGGCGAACGCCTTGGTCGTGAGGTCGTGATCGGCATCGAGTTTTCCGTGATCGGATTCGTTGATCGTGATCACGTAACTGTTCGGCGCGAGCTTGTGCCCACCGCCCAGATCCTGGACCTGATCTGCGGCTTCGCGCTGCAGCGCGGCCTCCACCTCCTGGGGAACGACGCTGCCGCCGAAAGCCCTCGCGAACACGTCACCGACGGCGCCCTGTAAGCGACGCTCGAATCTCGACACGATGCCCATCACAGCCCTCCCTTCGGTGCGCGTGTCCGACCAGGTCGACACGCTGGTTACGGCGTGTCCGGACCCGACCACGTTCCTTGCATGATATCCACGATCCTCCAACCCTGTAACTCCCGGCGAACCGCCCCGGTTCCCGAGCCGAATCCGCTCGCATCGCCGCAGGTCAGAGGGCCGATTTTATTTTCGGCGCCGGAGCATGTTAGATTTTTCCAGTCGCTCGGGCGAGTGGCGGAATGGCAGACGCGCTGGCTTCAGGTGCCAGTGTCCGTAAGGACGTGGGGGTTCAAGTCCCCCTTCGCCCACAGAGACCAGAGGCTCGATCCATCAGGATCGGGCCTCTCGTCGTTTCTGTCGATATTCCCCAGGATGTCACCCGATTCGTGTGAGGTGACGCGTTGTCGTCGCCGTTGGGTTCGGGCGATGGTGAACCCGCTACTTCCCGGCCGCCTCGGGCGTGTTCGCGCCGATGGTGAGCTCCCCGCACGTGCCGACCTGCCCTTGATCTTCGACGAGCTCGACTATCAGATGGCGTGTCGGGCCTATCTCTGGGCACTGCCGCTGGTGTCCTACGCCCAGTGGCAGACCCAGCACCGGGACGTGTTCGGCGCCGGCGACTACGACCTGGTGCACTACGTGAGTTACCAGGACCGGCTCGGTCTGATCACCGCGAACGCCACCACGCCGTACATCCTCTACTTCATCGATCTCGGCGCCACCGGTCCCCTGATCGTGTCGGTGCCGCCGGGACACACCGCGCGGTTCCCGCGACGCGGAGCTGGTGACCAACGCCGACGGTTCGGTCGATCTGTACTTCGACCGCAGCTGGAAACTGGGCGACATCACCGAGATCCGCTGATCCGCTCAGTCCTTGCGGGCGATCAGCAGGTGATGCGGAATCGGCGGGTTGGCCAGTGTCCGCTGCTCGACCGTCAGGCCGGCACCGGCCAGCGCCGCGACGACGTCGGCGACGGGCCGCAGGGTGAATCCATACGACGTGAACGGCATCGCGGCCATCGCGTCGGGATCGCCGATCCCGACCACCGCCGCGCCGCCCGGACGCAGGACGCGAGCCAGCTCGGCGCAGGCGGCGGGCAGCTCGTCGAGGAAGTAGAGGGTGTTGACGGTGATCGCCGCGTCCAGGCTCGCGTCGGGCAGCGGCAGCGCGGTGAGGGTGCCCTCGGCCAAGACGATGCGCCCGTCCCCGGCGAACCCCGAGCGGGCGCGGGCGAGCATGTCGGCCGAGGGCTCGATGCCGTGCACCACACCACCGGGGCCGACCCGGTCGAGCAGCAGCGTCAGCCCGATACCGCCGCCGAAGCCGATATCGGCGACCGTCGCGCCCGCGGCCACCCCCGTCGCGTCGACGGCGGCGGCGATGGCGCGCTTGTTGCCGCGGTTGAGAACGAAAGCGACGACCTTGCCGAGCGTTCCGTGCGGATTGCCGAGCTGATCGGCGACGGTCGTGAGCAGTCGATCCTTGACCCCGGGCATGGGATCATCGTAGGCGTGCGCGGTGACACGGATCCGAAACCTTCCGCTCGCGCGCGCGGTGCGGTTCGATACAGCCCGTGATCTCTCCCCGCCGCCGCGCCGCCGTCCGCCTCGCCGCTGTCGCCCTCGCGGCGGCCTGTGCCTGCGCCGGACCGGCGAGCGCCGAGACCGCGCGGCCGGTCACCGGTCCGCTCGCGGCGGCCAATCCGTTCCTCGGTCCGCTCGGCACGGCGACCATGCACGGCGACGCGGGTTCCTCCGATGTCACCCCGCTCGCCGGTCCGGCGCCGGGCGCGCCGGTGACCGTGTATCCCCTCGGCGCGGCCTGCCCGACGCTGCTCGAAGGCGCCGACGGCCTGGTGGTGGGGCTGTGCACCGCCATCGCGGGCCAGACCCCGACGGTGTTCCTGCTCGATCCGGCGGCCCCCGGCCCGCTCACCGGCGCGCTCGCGACGCTGCCGCTGGCCAAGGGCAGCCTGCTCGGCGGTGTGTACGCCTACCTCGACAACGAGGATCAACTCGTGGTCGTCGACGGCAACCGGCGACTGCTGCGCGTCGCGCACGGTCGCGACGGCGACGGCCGGTACTGGCTGCGGGCCGCGGAACAGGCCGACCTGTCCGGATCGATTCCCCAGGGCGACAACGTGACCGGGCTGGTTCCGGACTGGTCGGGCGACGTCTGGTTCGCGACCGGGCACGGCGTCGTCGGATTCGCCGATCACGCGGGCCGGGTGTCGACGGTGCGGCTGCCCACCGGCGAACAGATCGCCAACAGCATCTCCTCGGCGCCGAACGGCGGTGTGGCCGTGGCGACTACACACGCGCTCTACGAACTGCGCGCGAAAGACGGCCTGCCCGAGGTGCTCTGGCGCGCGCCCTACGATCGCGGCGCGGCGCGCAAGCCGGGCCAGCTCAGCTGGGGCACCGGATCGACCCCGACCTACTTCGGTCCGGTCACCGGCGACGAGTACCTCACCATCGTCGACAACGCCGACGGCCGGGTGAATCTGCTCGTGCTGCGGTCGGGGTCGGGCGCGCGGGTCTGCTCGGTGCCGGTGCTCACCACGGCGGGCGCGGGTAGCGAGAATTCGCCGATCGCGGTGGGCACATCGATCTTCGTCGCGAGCACCTACGGCTATCCCTACCCGACGGTGCCCGAGGGCGCCGGGCCCGCCGTCCCCGCGACCGCGCCCTTCCACGGCGGGCTGACCAGGGTCGACCTGACCGCCGACGGCTGTGTGCCGGTGTGGGACAGCCCGGTGCGCAGCGCCGCCGTGCCGCGCCTGTCGCTGGCCGACGGCGGTATCCACACCCTGCGTCGCGTCGGGCCCGAGGCGACGACGCCGCTGGACGGTTTCGAGTACGTCGTCCTCGATCCGGCGACCGGTGCGGTCCGCGCCGCGCGAGCGCTGCCCGGCACCGTCGCGGAGGACCCGTTGCAGATGGCGGCGCTCATCACCCACGGCGGCGCTCTGCTGCAGGGCACGGTGACGGGGGTCGTCCGGGTCGGCTGAGCACGGCCTATGCCTGTGTGAGGCGAAGATCACAGTGCCGGGAGCGGGCCGTATTCCGGGCGTTCGCGTGCCGATCTCACGCCGTTCGGCGGACCGTTCGCAACCGGTCGCCTGTCCAAATTATGGCCTCGTGACAGGCGCTACGGCCTGATTGCTAGGCGCTGATCTTGTTTGCAGCCCTGTAAACAAACTTGGAGTCTCTTTTATCGCGATTCGACTCAGGCTATCGAAATTCCGTTGCCGAATCCGCAGGTGATCGGCTATGCAAGCACGTTTGCAAGATCATCGGCAACCGCCGGGAATACCGGCGCCGCGCGATGGCGAGTGATGGGTGAGTCGATTTCGAAGGTTTGCCGTAGGTGAATTCTCGGTGCGGGCGAGAGCGGCTTCAGGGTAGCGCCGGAAGTTAGCTGAGACTGTGAAAATCGGTGCCTTCACAGATGTTTGCTGGTTCGCAATCAGTACCCCGGACCTGCGCGTTGGGGGTTGCGTGGGCATAACGATTGTGTACAGTTGACGGTAACGCTGGCCGCAGCTCGAGCCCGACTCGCTGCGGCCAGCGGAACTCAAATGGGGGAGTTCGACACCATCTCGTAACCTCGCGTAGCTGCCGATTGTCCGGCGCCGTTTCGGCGAGGTGTGCTCAGAGTTGCCTGCCGTTCAAATGCACGTGCAGATGCGAGTTCAGGCGCGGTACAGCGCCTTTGCGGTCGGTGTCAGCCAACGGTCGGCGGGATCGGGCAGGGCGGGCGGCAACGCGGCCGCGGCGTCCTGCTCCTCGGCCACCCGGCGCCCGATGCCGAACACGTAGAACAGGAATGCCGCCTCGGCGGCGAACCCGAAGGCGATCCGCACCGGCGCGGGCAGCGGACTCGGCGTCACGAAGCCCTCCAGCAGACCGCACACCAGCAGCACCGCGACCAGGCCGAGCGCCACCGTCGCGGTCACCTTGCCCTGCCGGGCCATGGCGGCCGCGCGGCTACGCCGGCCGGGGTCGACCAGCGTCCAGCCCAGCTTCAACCCCACCCCGCCCGCGACGAACAGCGCGGTCAGCTCCAAGGTGCCGTGCGGGAGGATGAAGCCGAAGAAGGATTCGAGCCGGCCCGCGTCGGCCATCAATCCACCGGTTATCCCCAGATTCAGCGCGTTCATGAACAGGGCGTACACAGCGGGCAGGATCAGCACGCCGGTGAACAACGCGATCGCCGAGACCAGCGAGTTGTGGGTCCACACCTGGGCGGCGAAGGCGTCGTTGGGGTGCTCGGTGTAGTAGGTCTCGAACGTTCCCCCAGGTCCGGTGACGATATCGGTGTCGCCCTCCGGTATCCCCAGTGCTTTCCTGGCCGCCGCGGAGTTGTCCACAAGCACCGCGATGACAGCGGCGACGGCGAGGAAGATCGCGGTGACCCCCACCCACCACGGCCACGCGCGATACACAGCCGCGGGAAAGTGCCGGGTGAAGAACCGGCCGATCTCCCGCCAGGGCTGCGATCGGGCCGCCAGCACCCGCCCCCTGGCCCGGGCGAGCAGCACGCTGAGCCCGGCGACGAGATCGGGATCGGCCGGCTGACCCTGGATCTTCGCAAGCTGTTGCGAAGCCGCCCGGTACAACCGGACGAGTTCGTCGGCCTCGGCGCCGGACAGCTTGCGCTGGCGGACCAGCTGATCCAACCGATGCCACGACCGTTGATGCGCCCAGCTGTAGGCATCGGTGTCCATATCGGGAATGCTAGCCACATGGCTGAATTCACCACCGGCGAAGCGGTGGCGCTCGAGCTCCCGATCGCGCGCATCCCCAGCCGTGCGGGCGCCTTCCTGCTCGACCTGTGCCTCCAGCTCACCCTCGCGTTCATGCTCGCCTACGGCGCGGTGCTGGCGCTGATCGCGGCCGACGCCGACTCGGCCTGGTACGACGTCACCGGGGTGGTCACGCTGGTGACGGTGCTCATCGTCTATCCGGTGTGCAGCGAGACGGTCTCGCGGGGTCGCTCGATCGGGAAGCTGGCCTTCGGGCTGCGGGTGGTGCGCGCCGACGCGGGGCCGATCGATTTCCGGCACGCGCTGACCCGCGGGCTGGCCGGCGCCATCGTGGATTTCTGGATGCTCGGCGCCTTCGGGGCGGTCGCGGTGATCAGCTCGCTGTGTTCGCGTGATGCCAGACGGGTGGGTGACGTGCTCGCCGGAACCGTGGTCGTGCACACCCGGCAGAGCCTGCCGATGCCCGCGCTCGCCGTCGCGCCGCCGTGGCTGAGCGGTTGGGCGGCCCAGCTCGACCCGAGTGGCCTGTCCGACGAGCTGGCCGGTGCAGTCCGCCAGTATCTGACCCGGTTGCGCACGCTCACCCCGGCCGCGCAACATCATCTCGGCACCCAGCTGGTGACCGCGGTGTGCGCCGCCGTGCAGCGCCCGGTGCCGACCGGGTATCCGCCGTATCACGTGCTCGGCGCGGTGCTGGCTCGGCGACAGCAGGTTTCGCGCGCCTGAGCCTGTGGATGACCTGGCCCTGTGCACAACATGTTGGTCAACCGGTGGATGGGCTGTGAGCGACGGGGGACAACTCCGGTTGTCCACAACTCACAGGGAGCCGGACTGCTTCAGCTCCAGGTACTCGTCGGCGAGTGCTTCGGGCAGCTGGTCGGGTGCCGCCGCGACCACCGCGACCCCGCGCCTGCGCAGTGATTCCTGCACGAGCGCCCGCTCGGCCAGCACGGTCTCGGCCGCCGCCGCGGTGTAGACCGCCTCGGCGGTGGAGCGATCACGGGCGGCGGCGGCGATCTCCGGGTCGGTGACCGAGACGATCAGGACCCGGTGCCGCTTGGTGAGCGTCGGCAGCGCGGGCAGCAGGTGCTCGGTGACCGTCGGGCCGTCCAGGCTGGTGAACCACACGATCAGCGCCCGCCTGCGGACCCGGGAGATCACGGTCCGCACCAGGCCGGTGGTGTCGGTATCCACAAGCTGTGGGGTCACTCCGGCGAGGGTGTGCATAAGTTTGAGCGGCAGCTGATGTCCGCCCGCGCCGGTCACCTCGGCCCGCACCCGCCGGTCGTAGGCGAGCAGGTCGACGGTGTCGCCTGCGGCCGCGGCCAGCCCACCGAGCAGCAGCGCCGCCTCGATCGAGGAATCCAGTCGCGTGCCGTCGCCGACGCGGCCCGCGCTGGCCCGGCCGGTGTCGAGCACCATCAGCACGTGCCGGTTGCGTTCGGGCCGCCAGGTGCGCACGAGGACGTCGGCGGCGCGGGCGGTGGCCCGCCAGTCGATGCTGCGCACGTCGTCGCCCGCGACGTACTCGCGAAACGAGTCGAACTCGGTGCCCTGGCCGCGCGTGTTCGCGACATTGCGGCCCTCGAGATGGTGCAGCCGCTTCACCTTCGATCGCAGCAGCCGTTCGCTGCGGAACGGCGGCAAGGCGCGCACCCGGGCGGGCACAGGGATACGGGACTGCCTGCCCGCCAGCCCCAGCGGACCGAGCAGCCGCACGGTGACGGGACCGGCCACCCGGTCACCGCGATAGGTGGGGGTGAGCGCGGTGCGCAGCCGGACGCGGGTGCGCGGTGCCAGGTCGAGCCGATGGGCGCGGTGATCGGCCCGCGCGCTGTCGGGCCAGGCGTCCCACAGCAGGCCGCGCACGGTGGCCGTGCCGGTATTGGTGACCACGAGTTCGACCTCGGCGCCGCGGCCGAGCCGCACCACCGTCAGCGGATCGCGGGTGAGGGTGAGCGTGTCGGCCCGCGCGGTGAGGGCGAGGTCGAATACGGCGAGCGCGAGCAGCGCGGCACTCGCGCCGACCACGCCCACCCACGACGGCACCAGGAACATCACCAGCGCGCCCGCGATCGCCGCGAGCAGCGCGAACCGGCCTGTGACGACCACGCCGCTACACCGGAACCGGCACCGAGACCAGCAACGACGAGAGCACGCCCTCGGTGCTCACCCCGTCCAGCTCGGCCTCGGGCCGCAACTGCAGCCGGTGCCGCAGCACCGGGACCGCCACGGTCTTCACATCGTCGGGGGTGACGTAGCCGCGCCCGTTCAGCCAGGCCAACGCGCGCGCGGCCGCCAGCAGCGCGGTCGCGCCACGGGTGGAGGCGCCGTGCGCGACGGCGGGCGAGCTGCGCGTGGCGCGGCACAGGTCGACGATGTAGGCCAGCACCTCGGGACTCACCGTGACCTGCGCGATCGCGGCGCGGGCGGCCGCGATGTGTTCGGGACCGGCCACCGGTCGCAACCCGGCGGCGCCGAGGTCACGCGGGTCGAAGCCGCTCGCGTGCCGCTGCAGGATGCGGAACTCGTCGTCGCGGTCGGGCAGCCGGATGTCGACTTTGAACAGGAACCGGTCGAGCTGGGCCTCGGGCAGCGGGTAGGTGCCCTCCTGCTCGATCGGGTTCTGGGTCGCGACGACGACGAACGGCTCCGGCAGCGGTCGCGGCTGTCCGTCCACCGAGACCTGCCGCTCCTCCATCGATTCCAGCAGCGAGGACTGCGTCTTCGGCGGGGTGCGGTTGATCTCGTCGGCCAGCAGCAGATTGGTGAACACCGGGCCCTGGCGGAAGGTGAACTCGGCCGAATGCGGGTCGTAGATCTGCGAACCGGTGACATCGCCCGGCATCAGGTCGGGAGTGAACTGCACCCGGGCGTGGTCGAGCGCCAGCGAGGTGGCCAGCGCCCGGACCAGCAGCGTCTTGGCCACGCCGGGAACGCCTTCCAGCAGCACGTGGCCGCGGCACAGCAGCGCGAGCACCAGGTACAGCACGGCCTGGTCGTTGCCGACCACGGCCTTGCCGATCTCGGTGCGCAGGGCGGCCAGCGCCGCACCGGCTTCCGCCGCGCTCGGCTGCGGGGTGGTGTTCTTGGTGATGTCGGTCATCCGAGCTCCGTCTCGATCCATTCGAGGTGTGCGGCAACGTAATACAGGGTCGTTTCGTCCGGCACCGGGCCGAACAGGACGGTGCCGATCTGCTGAGCGGGCGCGCCGAGGCGGGTGGCCGCCGCGGCGACGAGCTGATCGTCGGTCAGATCGCGCGCGCCCAGGCGCGGCCGGATCCGGCGCAGCGTCGCCGTGCGCAGCGTCCGGGCCACGTGCTCGACATCGCCGGAGCGACGGTACAGGCCCGCCTGGCCCGCGAGCAGTTCGTTCGCGGCGACTTCGACCGGTCGCGGTTCGCCGACGAGCGCGCCGCGCCTGCGGCCCCGCCACCACATCAGCACGCCGAAGGCGATCAGGAACTGCAACCCGCCGAAGGCCAGCCAGGCGGGCAGGCTGGTGAAGATCGAATCCTTGCCCGCGCCGAAATCGGGGTCGTAGTCCGAATCATCGGGCGGATCAGGGGGATCGGGCAGGTCGGGAACGTCGGGGGGCGGCGGTGCGTCGGGCGCGCCGCACGACTGCATCGTGGCGTACAGCAGCAGGCACAGTGCCAGGACCGCCGCCAGCGTCGCCCAGAACTTGGGACTGCGCAGCAGTTCGGGCAGCGGCGGAAGCTGCCCGCGCCGCCTGGGCGCGCGCTCGGCGATCTCGAGTTCGACCGGCTCGGCGACCGGCGGCGGCGCGGACTGGGAGTAGCGGTCGGCGTATTCGAGTCTGCGGTACTCGTCCTCGGTGGCGGCGCGGCCGCCGTAGACGACCTCGTCGAAACTGCGTGCCGCCGGATGCAATTCGGTGGACTGCTCCAGCGGGAGCGCGGTCGTCGCGTCGTCGGCGGTCTCCTGCGCGGTGCGCGAGCGCCGGACCGGCAGGGTGCCGCCCTGCTCGAGGGCACGCAACACGGCGCGGAAGCGTTCCCGCAGCGCGCGGTCGTAGTCGCGGTGGGCGGCGGCGTTCTCGGCGGCGGCCCGATGCTCGGCGGCCGCGCCGAGCCGGGGCGGTGGCGGCGG
>NZ_LPNR01000031.1 GCF_019266065.1 Nocardia sp. MH4
GGGGTTGCCGATCCCTGTGGTGCCGACGACGACCTTGTAGGTGACCGAGGTGCCGACGCCGATCTGCTCGGCGCTGGCGGTCTTGTCGTAGACGTGCGTGATGCCGACAGTGCTGGCGTCACGCTTCTCGGCGTGGCTGCTGATCGAGCAGGAGCCCGCCGCGGCGGCGGTGCCGGAACCGAGAGCGACACCGACACCGGCGACGACCAGAGCGGTGGTGGCGACGCCCGCGGCGATACGCGAAGTCCGGATCATGATTTTCCTCCAAGCCCCGGCGAAGTCGGCCGGGACGAATTCCTCATCGAGTGGTCTATCCCCCTCTGACCAGAAGGTATCCGGTGGACTGGACGGTTGTCCTGGAAAACAAGAACGTGTTCTCATATTTGTGGAAGATTATCGTTTCACTCTCGAGGCGGGGTCGTCGGGGGTAGCATCCGAGATTTTTCGGCATCGGCGAACCGACCCGAAAACCGCTCACCGGCCGCCCGCCGGAGCGCCGGACGGCCGGTGAGCGGGTGTCAACCCCGCTATACGGACTACTTCCCCGGCAGCTCGTTGTGGCCGCCGAACGCCTTACGCATGGCCGAGAGCATCTTGTCGGCGTAGAGCGCCTCGCCGCGCGAGGAGAAGCGCTGGAACAGGGCCGCCGACAGCACCGGGACCGGCACGGCGGTGTCGATGGCGGCGTCGATCGTCCAGCGGCCCTCGCCGGAGTCCGAGACGCGACCGCTGTACCCGTCCAGGTTCGGGTCGGCGTACAGGGCGCTCGCGGTGAGGTCGAGCAGCCACGACGCGACGACCGAGCCGCGGCGCCACACCTCGGTGATATCCGGGATATCCAGGTCGTACCGGTAGTACTCGGGGTGCTCGAGCGGAGTCTCCTCGGCCGAGTGCTCGCCGTCGCCGTGCGCGGCGCCCACGTTGGCGTGCTGGAGGATGTTCAGGCCCTCGGCGTAGGCGGCCATCGCGCCGTACTCGATGCCGTTGTGGACCATCTTCACGAAGTGGCCCGCGCCGGCCGGGCCGCAGTGCAGCCAGCCCTGCTCGGCCGGGGTCGGCTCGCCGGTGCGGCCGGGGGTGCGCGGAGCGGCGTCGACGCCGGGCGCGATCGACTCGAACAGCGGCTCGAGGTACTTCACCTGCTCGGCCTCGCCGCCGATCATCAGGCAGAAACCACGCTCCAGACCGAACACGCCACCGGAGGTGCCGATGTCGAGGTAGTGGATGCCCTTGGGCGCCAACGCTTTCGCGCGCTTGATGTCCTCGTGGTAGCGGCTGTTACCGCCGTCGATGATGATGTCGCCCGGCTCGAGCAGCTCGGCCAGCGAGTCGATGGCGGCGCCGGTCGCGCCCGCCGGGATCATCACCCAGACGACGCGCGGGGCGTCGAGCATGGCGACGAACTCCTTCAGGTCGGTGCTGCCGTCGAAGCTGTCGCCGAGCTCGGCCTTGAGTTCGTCGATGTGACCCTGATGGCGTTCGTGACCGATCGCGGTGTTCCCGTCGCGCACGATGCGGCGCACGATGTTGGCACCCATCCGGCCGAGGCCGATCATTCCCAGCTGCATCAGTTCTCCCTCGTTGTGCGCGCTACCTGGTGTCGAGTCTCACGTGCGATTGTCTCGCGCGAGCGCGCGCAGCCGCAGGGCGGCCGTCAGCGGGTCGCGGTAAATGCTCGGAAAAACGGCTGTAACGCCCCGGAACGGACGCCGATAAACAGATCGGCTCCGTGTAGTTGCCAGACCCCCGACCCGGCAACTACGCGGAGCCTTCCTGCTGTCCATCCACTGTTGCCAGGGTGCCGAGGGCGACGAACACCATTACCCTTGGCCGAGGCCCCGCAAACACCTGGGGCCGGGCGCACCTGATCCAGGACGACGCCATACCACCCAACGGAAGGACCTCCGTGCCCAGCGAGTCGAACGTCGGCGGACCGGCCGACCGACCAAGGGGCGAGGTCGGACTACGCAAGCTGCTCGAAGCAAATCGCACTTTCGATGCCGACGTCACCGCCGCCCTGCCCACCCAGCCCCTAGCCACCGTGACCCGTGACGGCTGGTCGCCCGCGCCCGCGCCCGCACCCGCTCCGGCGGGCCCGCAGCCGCCGACCGGCTCCGGCACCCCACAGCTGGCCAAGCGCATCGGTATCGCCGTCGGCGCCGTGTTCGCCGTCGGCGCCGCCGCCTACCTGGCCGACCTGGCCCTGAGCATCGGCGAGGTGCCGCGCGGCACCGTCGTCGCCGGGGTCGACATCGGCGGTATGGACAAAGCCGAGGCGAACGCCTTACTCCACGACGAGCTCGGGCCGAGGGCCGAACGCCCGCTCCCGGTCCGGATCGGCGACGTGCAGGCCAGCCTGGTGCCGGCCGTTGCCGGGCTCCAGGTGAACTGGGACGGCACCTGGGACGCCGTCGGCGACCAGCCGCTCAACCCGGTGCGCCGGCTGATCTCGCTGTTCGGCACCCGCGACGTCCAGGTGGTCAGCACCGTGGACGGGGCGGCGCTGGATCAGCAGGTGGCCGGTTTCCAGGTCCACGACAACCCGACCGTCGAGGGCACGGTGCGGTTCGACAACGGCAGGCCGGTCGCGGTCGCGCCGGTGCCCGGCCGCGTGCTCGACACCGCCGCCGCGCGCACCACGATCACCGAGCGGTGGGCGTCGAGCAGCGAACTGGACCTGCCGGTGGTGGCCGCACCCGTCGCGGTGCGGACCGAGGCCGTGCAGGCCGCACTGCGCGATATCGCCACTCCGGCGATTTCCGCGCCGATCACGGTGAGCGGCAAGGACATTCGCGCCGTGCTCACGCCGGAGCAGATCGCCCGCGTGCTCACCTTCGTGCCCGACGGCAACGGCGGTCTGGCGCCCAAGATCGACAACGACGCCGCGATCGCCCTGCTCGCACCACAATTGGCGACCTCGGAGGTGGAGCCCAAGGACGCCACCTTCACCGTCGGCGCGGGCAAGCCGACGGTGGTGCCCGCCGTGGTGGGCAACAAGGTCGACTGGCCCAAGACGCTGGAGAAGCTGCCCGCGCTGCTCACCGCCACCGGCAACCGCACCACCGAGGCGGTGTACCAGCGAATCGAGCCGAAGCTCACCACCGACGCCGCCAACGCGCTTGGCATCACCGAGATGGTCGGCCAGTTCACCACCGGCGGCTTCAGCGGCCCGTCCGGGGTGAACATCCGCACCGTCGCCGCCAAGGTCGACGGCGCGGTGGTGAAGCCGGGAGATACCTTCTCGCTCAACGAGTTCACCGGACCGCGCACCGCCGCGGAGGGGTATGTCGAGTCCGGCATCATCGACAAGGGCAGGCCGAGCACCGCGGTCGGCGGCGGCATCAGCCAGTTCGCCACCACGCTGTACAACGCCGCTTACTTCGCCGGTATGGAGGACGCGGGTCACACCGAGCACAGCTACTACATCTCGCGGTACCCGGCGGCGCGCGAAGCCACCGTGTTCGACGGGGCGATCGACCTGGCGTTCCGCAACAACACCGCGACCGGCATCTACATCCAGACGGTCGCGACGGGCTCGGACATCACCGTGCGCCTGTGGGGCACCAAGACCGTCGACGTGGAGTCGATCACCGGCGAGAAGTCGAAACCGACCGAGCCGCAGGAGATCACCCTGCCCAAGGGCAAGGACTGCATCGCCTCCGAGGGCGCGCCCGGCTTCACCATCTCCGACACCCGGGTGATCACCGATCGCAAGACCGGCGCCCAGGTGTCGCGGCACACCCGGACCGTGAAGTACGACCCGATCCCGATCGTGAAGTGCGAGTGAGGGTTTACTAGCAGTTGCAGTCGCAGCTGCAGCAGTCGCCGCAGCCGCAGTCCTCACCGCAGCAGTTGCCGCAACAGTCACCGCAATCGCAGCAGTCGCCGCAATCGCAGTGCTTGGCCCAGGCGTCCTTCTGCTCGCCGGTGCACGGGC
The DNA here is from genome assembly GCF_019266065.1 of Nocardia sp. MH4. GTDB lineage: Bacteria > Actinomycetota > Actinomycetes > Mycobacteriales > Mycobacteriaceae > Nocardia > Nocardia canadensis. Next base: position 3,938 of record NZ_LPNR01000031.1, read on the forward strand.
TGGTGTGGTCGACACAGCAGGCCACACCGGTGCAGTAGACGCCCAGGATCAGCCCGCCCGCCTTGAGCGGGCCGGGCCGGTTCGGGCGGCGCCCCGGCGGGGACGGGAACTGATACGGCGCGTGCTGTCGCGCGGTGGGCGACGTGCGGCAGACATGGCCGACGGCCAGGCCGAGGCCCTGGCCCAGCCTGCGCAGCAGCGCCGACAGCGGGTCGAGCAGGGCCCAGCGGACGGTGGGCAGCTGGTCGAGCTTCGCCTCGGCGGCGGCCGCGCGGACGCGGGATTCGCTCTCGCGCAGCAGATCATAGGCGCGGGGCAGATCGGTGCCGGTGGCCTCGAGCGGGTTGAAACGGCCGCGCAGGCGATCGCGTTCGAGGTCCTCGATGGCGTCGGCGAGGTGAGCGATGCGGCCGACATGGCGGCCGATCTCCTCCAGTGCCGCGACGTTGTCGGGGCGACCGGCCAGGGTCGCGGTGTGACCGAAGAGGGTGGCGGCGCAGAGCTGGGTCGGGCCGGTCAGCTGATCGAGCGTGATCGGCGGGACGCGCGACTCGTCGCCAAGCGTCGTGACGGTCGGGTCGACGGAGGATCGGGGCAGCGCACCGAAACCCGCAGCGCCAGCAGGGCCGCCGCCCTCGGCCAGTGCCTCCAGCGCAGGCTGGCTGTCGATCGCGGTGACCAGCGGCCCGATGTCGAGTCCGATCAGGTCGGCCTGCGCCCGCGCCGCCGCCGACCACTTGCCGGAGACCCGGCGCATCGGCGGGCGAGCGAGTCGACCGGCGTCACCGTCGTCGACGTGGTCGCGAATCTTGGCCGCTCCCAACAGCAGTGAGGCGGCAGCGGCCAGCTGCACGCCCGGCGCGTTCGCCGCGACGACGGAGGCGCGGCGCATCCCGCGCAGGGGGCAGGGGCCCGCGGTCGTGCGCGCGCCCACGTCGCCGGTCTGCGCCTCGGTGAGCACGCTGAGCACGATGGCGTCGGTGTTGGTCGCCGCGCGGGCCAGTTGACCGTGTCCGTCGCGCAGTCCCAGGCACAGCCCACACATGTGCGCCTGCCACTGCCCCGGATCGATGCCGTATTTCGCCGCGCCGTGCGCACACGGCTTCAACACACCGAACACTGCCACCCCGTCTGTCGTGAATCCTCTCGCCGAGCACGATGGCAGGTCGACGCGGCGCGGGCAACCGGTGGCGCGCTACTCGGCCTTCTTGCGACCGGCCAGACCGCGCCAGGCCAGATCGTCGAGCAGATCGACGGCCTCGGCCACTTCGATCCGCCCGCCGGCGACCCGGTCGGCGATCGCCTCGCCCGCCCCGATCACCGCGGCCGCGACGACCTCGAAATTGGTGCCGGGATCGGCGTGCTTGGCACTGGACTCGAGCAGTTTGGCGGTGAGCTCGATGACGCGCTCGCGCGCGTTGTCGATCTCGGACGCGAAAGCTTGCTGACCGATTGCCTGCCGGTAGAGCACCTGCCACGACTGCCGATTGCGATCGACGAAATCGAGGAAGCCCTCCAGCGCCGTGCGCACCTGCTCGTGCGGGGTGAGTTGCGGGTTGCCCGCCGGCGCGACGGCCTCGATGAAGCGCAGGCCCTCGCGCTGGATGCAGGCCCGGAACAACTCGTCCTTGGAGCCGTAATACAGGTAGAGCATGGGCTTGGAGATTTTCGCCTCGGCGGCGATGGCGTCCATCGAGGTGTCGTGGAAGCCCTTGCGTGCGAATACCTCGACGGCGGCGTCGAGCATCTGCTGCTCACGAACCGCCCGGGGAAGTCGCTTCGTTCCGCCCGCCATCCACTCTCCTACCGCAGGGTGAACCCCTATATTACTCCAAGGTAAGTTCGCCCGTGCCCATTTGCCGCACAGTCGCCGGGCTGCCTCAGCAGCCCAGCGGTGCGCCCTTGTAGCGCGCCATCCGCAGCACGGAGGCGTCGACCCGGTCGGCGGGCAGTTTGCCACTCGCCACCGACTGTTCCAAACGATCGAGCACCTCGGGCACCGCGTCGGTACTGATCCACAGGGCATTGTCGGCGCCGGCGACCAGCGCCGCCTCCACCGCGTCGGCGATCGACATGCGGGCGGTGATGGCCGCCATCCCGCCGAGATCGTCGGTGAAGATCGGTCCATCGAACGGCGGCGCGCCGTAGCCGGTGCCCTCGCGCAGCAGCGACATCACGGCCGGGCTGATGCTGGCGGGGACGTCGGGCTCGGTCAGGCCGGGCACGTCGAGGTGGCCCACCATCACGGCCGCGCCGGAGTTCACCAGGTTCCGGAACGGGACCAGGTCCTTGTTCTGCAGCTCCGACAGCGGCGGGGTTCGGACCGCGCCGGTGTGCGAGTCGCCGGACCCCGAGCCGTGGCCGGGGAAGTGCTTCATGACCGCGCCGAGGCCGACCTCGTTCGAGGCGCGGATGTAGGCGCCCGCGAACTCGGTGACGACCTGGGGGTCGTCGCTGTAGGAGCGGTCGCCGATGACGCTGTCGGCGGGCTGGCTGCTCACATCGACGTCGGGGGCGAAGTCGACGGTGACACCGAGGTCCTTCAGGGCCTTCGACCTGACCAGCGTGTTCTGGTAGTGCTGCTCGGGCGTCTGGGTCTGCGCGATCTCCCTGGCCGAGGGCGCGACGCCGATGAGGTTCTTGGCGCGCGAGACCCGCCCGCCCTCCTCGTCGATGGTCACCATCAACGGCGCCTTGGCCAGCGCCTTCACCGCGTCCAACTGAGTGTTGTTCAGCAGGCCGGGATCGGTCCAGCTGCCGATGAAGATGCCGCCGACCTGCTCGGTGCTCACCACGTTCGTGGCGTCGGCCGCGCCGGTGATGCCGACCGTCAGCAGCTGCGCGAGTTTCTCCCGCTGGGTGAGTTTCGCGAGATAGTCGGCGCCGCAAGCGGATTGCGCGGGCGTGCCCGTCACGGGCGACGTCGCGTCGGTGCTTTGCGCCGAGGCGGGAGCGCCGCTGCTGCTCGCCGCGGGGGTCGTCTCGGTCGACGATCCTCCCGAACAGGCGGTGGCGACGGCGGCCAGGACTGCGAACACGACCACAGGCGATTTCCGCATGCGCTCCACGGTAGCCCCGTTCCCGCGCGACCCGCGGCACCGGATCCGGATTGAACCTCGCGCAGCGGGGGTAACCTGACTGCACAAGACGCTGTACCAGCGCAGGAGGTCGTCATGGCTTGCGATCGGATGCTCATCGCCTACGACGGTTCCGAACACGCCAAGCGGGCTATCGAGTACGCGGGCCGCTTCCTCACCGCCGAGCGCGCGATCCTGCTCACCGCCTGGGAACCCATGGTGCGCCAGGCCGCCCGCATCTCCGGGCTGGCCGGGGTGATGCAACCGGACTGGGTGCCCGACGAGGAGATCGAGGACATCGCCTACACCGATGCCCGCAAGATCAACGCCGAGGGCGTGCACCTGGCGAAACTGGCCGGGATCGACGCCGAACCGCGCACCGTCGAGTGCACGACCACGATCTGGAACGCGATCGTGGACTGCGCCGACGAGCTCGACGTCGACATCATCGTCGCCGGTACCCGCGGCGCCACCGGACTGCGCGCGCTGCTGCACAGCAGCGTGGCCGAGGCGGTGCTCAAGCACGGACACCGGCCGGTGTTGCTGGTGCCGCCCGAGCACTGAGAGTTCGATCGCTCCCCGGTTCCGGGGCACAGTCGGCGAAGCTATGGTCGAAGCACCATGAACCGATTCCTGCTGGCCCGCCCCGACGGGGTGCTGCGCGCGGCGGGGGTGCGCGCGAGCTACCCCGACCCGCGACAGGCCGTCGACGCGCTGCGCCGGTGGACCTCGCCCGGCAGCGGAGCCGGTCCGCGGCTGATCGTCGGCGCGCTGCCGTTCGATCCGGGCGAGCCCGCGGCGCTGTGGCAGCCCGAGACCGCACTGCACACGGCCGGACCGTGGCGGCCCGCCGCGCTGCCGGAACTGCCCGCGGTCCGCGTCGTCGCCGAACTGCCCAGCGCGGCCGAACACGTGGCGCGGGTGACCAAGCTGATCGAACAGCTCGGGGATCCCGGCACCGAGCTGCGCAAGGTGGTCGCCGCGCGGACCCTGCTGATCGAGGCCGACGCGCCGCTGGAACCGGAGGTCGTCGCCGGTCAGCTGCTGACCCGGCATCCGAACGCCAATGTCTACGCGGTGGATCTGACGGCCGCGGGCCGACCGGGCGAGACGCTGCTCGGCGCGACGCCGGAGGTGCTCGTCGCGCGGCACGGCACCCGCGTCAGCCTGCATCCGCTGGCGGGCACCCTGCCCCGCCTCGCCGATCCGCGGGCCGACGCGGCCCAGGCCCGGGAGCTGTTGTCCAGCACCAAGAACCACGACGAGCACGGCTACGTGATCGAGTGGATCCGGCAGCAGCTGACCCCGGTCTGCCGCGAGCTGCACATCCCCGACGCGCCCGAACTGCTGAGCACCGAACAGGTCTGGCACCTGGCCACCCCGATCCACGGCGTGCTGCGCGACCCGGCGACCACCGCGCTCGACCTGGCGCTGCTGCTGCATCCGACACCCGCGGTCAACGGGACGCCGTTCGCCGCCGCGCTCGCCGCGATCACCGCCGACGAGCCGCGCCGCGGCTTCTACGGCGGGGCGGTCGGCTGGTGCGCCGACGACGGCGACGGCGAATGGGTGGTCGCGATCCGTGGCGCCGAGCTCGCGGCCGACGGGCGCACCCTGCGCGCGAGCGCGGGCGGCGGGATCGTGGCGGCGTCGGATCCGGCGGCCGAGCTCGCCGAGACCACCGCCAAATTCCGCACACTGCTCGGCGCGCTGCGTTGCGGCGTGCCCGAACACTGACCTGACGGGTGACACCTGCTAGGTTGGCCGAAGTACCACCCCGACGTCGAGCGTATTGGAGTGCGCGATGAAGTTTGCTGTTCCGGCTGTTGCCAGCGCGGTCGGCGGCGCCCTGCTGAGCGCAATCGCCGTCTTCGCGATCACGGCCGCGGTGCAGCAGAACACGGCGCCGGAGATCGACCGCAGCGGTGACAAGGATTCCTCGCTGCTCAACGCTCCTGAATACGGCAGCCGCTGAGTCCGACGCCCGCGCGTCACGCCCCCTAGCGGGGCACCCGGACACGGCTCCACTGGGTTGGCGCTGGTTCGTCGGCACGGTCGTAGCCGCCTTCGTCCTGACATTCGCGCAGGCGCCAGGGCTCACCGTCGCGGACACCAAGTACGACCTCGCCCAGAACCCGCTGGGGTTCCTCGCACGGGCGTCGCACCTGTGGAGCAGTCAAGCTCCGATGGGCCAGGTGCAGAACCAGGCCTACGGCTACTTCTTCCCGCACGGCACCTTCTTCTCCGCCGGTCATCTGCTGCACCTGCCCGCCTGGGTGACTCAACGCCTCTGGTGGGCGCTGCTGCTGCTGGCCGGGTTCTGGGGCATCGTCAAGCTGTGCGAGACGCTGGGAATCGGCGCGCGCGGTTCGCGGGTGATCGCCGGTATCGCGTTCGCGCTGTCGCCGCGGGTGCTCACCACGCTCGGCTCGATCTCCTCGGAGACGCTGCCGATGATGCTGGCGCCGTGGGTGCTGCTGGCGCCGGCCGCCCTCGGGGTCGCGGTGCGCAGGATTCGGCGCGGCGGGGCGCTCTCCCCGGCCGGTAGCGCCCTCGCGCTGGCCCTGATGGGCTCGGTGAACGCCGTCGCGACCGTGGCCGCGTTCCTGCCCGCCGCGCTCTGGTGGGCCTCCTACCGGCCGAATCGGCGCTGGTGGCGGTTCACGGCCGCGTGGATTCCGCTGCTGGTGCTGGCGACCTTCTGGTGGGTCGTGCCGCTGCTGCTGCTCGGCAAGGTGAGCCCGCCGTTCCTCGACTACATCGAGTCCTCGGGGGTGACGACGCAGTGGGCCTCGCTGAGCGAGGTGCTGCGCGGCACCGACAGCTGGACCCCGTTCGTCTCGCCGGAACGCATCGCGGGCGCGGTGCTGGTCACCCAGCCCGCCGCGGTGCTGGCGACCGGGCTGCTCGCGGCGGCCGGCATGGCCGGACTGGCCAGGTCGGCCATGCCCTACCGGGGCCGGTTCACGTTGATCCTGCTGGTCGGGCTCGCCGGCATCTGCGCGGGCTACGTCGGCGAACTCGGTGGTCCGTTCGCCGAGTCGGTGCGGGTGTTCCTCGACTCCGGCGGCGCGCCGCTGCGCAATGTGCACAAGCTGGAACCGCTGATCCGGCTGCCGCTGGTGGTCGGGCTCGCCCATCTGCTCGGCCGGGTGCCGCTGCCCGCCTCGGTGCCGCTGCGCGAGTGGCGCAACAGCTTCGCGCATCCGGAACGCGACCGCATCGTCGCGGTCGCGGCGCTGATCCTGGCCGCGCTCACCCTGGCCACCTCGCTGGCCTGGACCGGCAAGCTCGCGCCGCGCGGCGCCTACGACCGGGTGCCCGCGTACTGGACCGACACCGCCGAGTGGCTGGCGGACAACGCCGCCGACACCCGTGCGCTCGTCGTGCCCGGCGCGCCGTTCGGCAGCCAGATCTGGGGGCTGACCCGCGACGAACCGTTGCAGGCGCTGGCCAGTACCCCCTGGGCCGTGCGCGATTCGGTCCCGCTGAATCCGCCGGGCACCATCCGCGCGATGGATTCGGTGCAGCGGCTCATCGCCGACGGCAGACCGTCGACCGGGCTGGCCGCCACCCTCGCCGACCAGGGCATCGGCGTCCTGGTGCTGCGCAACGACCTCGACCCCGAGACCTCCCGCTCGACCCGGCCGATGCTGGCGCACCGGGCGATCGAGGGCTCGCCGGGCCTGACGAAGGTGGCCGAATTCGGCGCGCTGATCGGGCCGCGCGCCGCGGACGCGGGCTTGGTCGTCGACAACGACCTCCAGCCCGCCTACCCGGCGATCGAGATCTACCGGGTCGAGGTGCCGTCGCCGGGGACCCCGGCGCAGGTGCGCGGCGGGACCGGCGCGCCGCCGGGATTCCCCGGCGCCTACACCGTGCCGCTGGATTCGGTACCCGTCGTCCAGGGCGGCCCCGAAGTGCTCGAACGGATCCGGCGCGACACCGGAAACCCCACGGCCCCCGTGCTTCTCACCGCGGATGCGGCGCGCGCCGACCTGCCGCCGAAGCCGGTCCTGCTGACCGACACGCCGATGGATCGCGAGTCCGATTTCGGCCGGGTCGACAATCACAACTCCGCCGTCCGCGCCGCCGACGATGCCCGGCGCACCCACAACCTGGTGCCCGACTACCCGGTCGAGGGCACGCCCCTGGTCCAGGGCGAATGGTCCGGCGCGAAGGTGACCGCGTCCAGTTCCGCCGCCGACGCCACCCAGATCGGCGGCGCCGCGCCCGGCAGCTCGACGGCCGCCGCCGTCGACGGCGACCCGAGCACCGCCTGGATCAGCAACGGCGCCGAGCCCGCGCTCGGGCAGTGGCTGCGGCTCGATCTGGACAAGCCGATCACCACCGGCTCGCTGCGTTTCACCACCACCGCCGCCGCCCTGGGCGATCCGGTGAAGTGGGTCGAAGTCCGTACCTCCCGGGGCACGGTGTCGGCGCGGATCGCCGAACCCGGTGCGCCGGTGACCGTTCCGCTGCCCGCGGGCAAGACCGACTGGGTCATGGTCACCGCCGCGCGGACCGAGACCGGCACCAGCGGTGGCCAGTTCGGGATCAGCGAACTGACCCTCGACGACTACACCGTGCGCGACGCGCCGGTGCGGGTCGACATCCGGCACCGGGTGGTGCTGCCCGACGTCGCGCCCGGCACCACCGTGACCGGCTGGGACCTCGGCCAGGAATTCCCCGGCCGCAGCGCCTGTTTCGACGGCCCCGACCGGGTGCACTGCAGCAAGGGACTCGGCCTGCCCGCCGAGGAGCCCGGCGTCTTCGGCCGCACCCTCGCCGTTCCCGAACCGCTCACCGCCACCACCGACCTGACCGTGCGCACCCGGCCGGGCCCGGCGCTCGAGGCCCTGCTCACCGACCACACCCGTCCGGTGGCGCGCGGCAAGGCCGATGTCGGCGACCTGCGCGGCGCGGCCTTCGCCGCCACCGACGGCGACCCGAAGACCACCTGGACCGCGCCGGAGGCCACCGTCCGTGGGCTCGCCGGGGCCAAACCCACACTGGTGCTGGAACTTCCGGAGCCCACCGAGGTCACCGGGCTCGACCTCACCACCGCGCTCGGCGGACTTCCCGCGACCGCTACCGCCGTCGCGGTGAATCTCGGCAACGGGCCCCAGGTGCGGGAACTGCCCGAGCGCGAACACGGCGAACCCGCGCGGATCTCGCTGTACCCCACCGTCACCGATCGCATCGAGATCAGCATCCAGAGCTGGAACGAGGTGCTCGATCGCACCGCGCTCGGCTTCGTGCTCACCCAGCCGCCCGGCCTCGCCGAGGTGGAGGTGCTCGGGCCCGAGTACCCGGCGCACGCCGCGAACGACCGGCTGGTCACCATCGGCTGCGCGGACGGTCCCGTGATCGCGATCGGCGGCCGCACCGTGCACACCACGATCACCGCCACCGCCGACGAACTGCGTTCCGGCGCACCGGTGTCGGCGCGGGCGTGCGCCGAGGACGCGGCCGATATCGAACTGCTGCCCGGGCATCCCGACCTCACCGTCGCGCCGACCGAGCTGTTCACCGTCGACCGGCTGCGGCTGGTGCGCACTGATCCGATCGCGCAGGCACCCGCCGATCCGGGCACGCGACTGCTCGTGCTCCCGCTGAGCACCAATGTCGGCTGGCAGGCGCACACCGCCGACGGGCGCGAGTTGGCGCCGGTGGTCGTCGACGGGTGGCAGCAGGCGTGGCTCGTCCCGGCGGGCACGACCGGGGAGATCACCGTGTCGTTCCCGGCCGACCGCTGGTACCGGCTCGCCATCTTCGGCGGGTTGCTGCTGTTGATCCCGCTGGCGCTGCTGGCGATTCCGCGGCGGCGTCCGGTGCCGGATCCCGGTCCGGCGCCCGGGACCTGGGGTCCGCGCTGGATCGGCGCGATCGGGCTCACCGGGGTGGCGGCCGTCGTGTCCGGTCCCTTCGGGGCGGTGTGCTCGGTGCTCGCGCTGGCCGGGAGCTGGTACCGGCCGGTGCTGACGGCGAAGGTGTCGCCCTGGGTGGCGGGGCTGGGGACGCTGATCTCGGCGGCCGTGCTGTCGACCGGGACGTGGCGGTCGGGGACCACCTATATGGGCGGCTCGCTGTGGGCACAGGCACCCGCGGTCCTCGCGGTCATCGCGGTCGGTGTCGCGGCGCTACCGCGTCGCCGACGCTGACCCTGCTCGGCGCGGCGTCAGGCGTCGATCAGCGCGTTGTCGGCGGCAGGGCGGCACCACCGGGATCGGCGGGCTCGCGCGGCGGCGGGCTCGACGCGGCCTGCCTGCGGGCGGCTGCCTTCGCCGTGGCGGCCTGATCCCAGCGCCGGGCCAGTCGTCGCGCCGGGTCCTCGATCAACGCGAAGCTCGCGGCGGCGAGCGGCAGGGTGAGCGCGGTGGTGAGCCCGAGGACGTAGAGGAAGTTGCCGTTGAACGGCAGCAGGCCGAACACCGGGAACACCATGGTGAGCACGACCAGATGCCACAGGAAGATGCCGTAGGACCAGCGGCCGAGGGTGGCCGCGGTCGGCGATTCCAGCCAGCGATGCGGTGCCGCGTTCCCGGGACGCAGCACCAGCGGGGCGAGCAGGCCGAACCCGATGATCGTGCCGAGCAGCATCTTCATCGCGTACTGCCACGGCTGAGCGCGCTCGAGCCCGGCGGGGCCGCCGAACTCGGTCGCCGAGAGCAGGAAGGCGGCCAGCGCGATCGCCCACATCAGCGGCTGACTCGCGAACGGGCGGTGCCACCAGGTACCGGGGCGCGCCTGGTAGATCAGCTCCGCGAGCAGCATGCCCGCCGCGAACCACGGCAGATAGCCCGGCAGCCAGTTGTCGGCGTGGATGCCGTCCGGGGTCGGGACGGGCCACAGGTTCCAGGTCAGCGTCACCGCCATCAGCGCGCAGATCACCGGGACTCGCAGGCGGGCGGCGGTGCCGCGCAGCCGCACGATCGCGACCGCCAGCAGCGGCAGCACCAGGTAGAACGCCACCTCCACCGACAGGCTCCACATCTGCGTGAGGCCCTCGGTCAGGGTCAGCGGCACGAACACCTGCAACAGGAACAGATTCGACACCCACACCCGCAAATTCGCCGACTGCGCCGCGCCGGGCAGCAACACCAACACGAACGCCACGACCGCCCAGTACGCGGGCACGATCCGCATCAGGCGATGCAGCAGATAACGCGCCGTGCTCGGGGCGGCGCCGAGCCCACGCGCGACCGCCGCGTGCGGGCGCCACAGCAGATAGCCCGACAGCGCGAAGAACACCGCGACCGCCATGTCGAAGCGTTCCAGGATCGGGCCGAGCACGGCGATCCCGCTCGCGCCGGTCTGGAACGCGACGTGGGTCAACAGCACACCGAGTGCCGCCATCCCGCGCATCCCTTCGAGGGCGGGATTGAAGGCGCGAGGCGGTGAAACGGGGGCGGTGGCGGTCGTCATCACGCTCCAGTCTGCCGTGTCGGCGATTTACCGGGCGCACCACGGCACACTGTGCGGTCGGGCTGTTAGTGTCGGGGCTCACGAGGGCCTAGGGTGCTTTACCAGACCACCGGAGGATCCGTGTTCGAACGACGAGGAGAGTTTGCATGGCACTGAGTGCCGGTACCAGAAGGACGGTCGCCTGCGTGCTCGTGGGTCTGGGCGCGGCATTACTCGTCGCCGCGCTGATGATCCCCACCTACACCGTGAGCAAGGTGGCCAAGACTCCGCTCGACCTCGAGATCACCACGATCGCCGAGAACCAGAAGGGTGAGGACAGCCTTGTCCTCGACTCCAAATCGCTGACCACCGGCGACGGCCCCGCCGTCGTGAACAAGGACGTGCCGCTGGTCTCGCAGCGCTTCGTCACCGTCGAGGAGCCCTCCGACGCCGACGAGATGACGCTGCAGGCAGGCCAGACGCTGCGCCGCACCGACGTGCAGGGCGACACGGGTCTGCTCACCGCGACCATCGACCGGGTCACCATCTCGCGCACCACGGGCGAGCCGGTCGACACCGAGCCCAACGGCTCGATCGCGGTCACCGTCAACAAGGACGGCAGCGTCATGGAGCCGGTGCAGCACACCGGCCTCGGCTACCGCTTCCCGATCGGCACCGAGAAGAAGACCTACCCGTACTTCGACATCAACGTGCGCAAGTCCTTCGACGCGAACTTCATCGAAGAGACCGAGATCAACAACACGAAGGTCTACCACTTCCAGATGACCGCGCCGGTCACCAGCACATGGGACGTCGTGCAGTCGCCGACCAACCGGCTGACCCTGCCCGCGTCGAAGTGGGGCGTCACCGACGTGCCCGCCGACCAGCCCGTCACCATGACCCGCTACTACACCAACGTGCGTGACCTGTGGGTCGAGCCGCAGACCGGCACCGTCATCAAGGGCGGCGAGTCGATCCACCTGTTCTACGCCCGCTCGGCGGACAAGCCCGAGGTCACCGCGCTCAAGTCGCACATCGTGTTCGACGAGAACACCGTCGAGTCGCAGATCGCGATCGCCAAGGAGAACACCGACAAGCTGTCGCTGTTCGGCCGCGTCGTCCCGATCGTGTTCGGCATCCTCGGCGTGATCGCCCTGCTCGCCGGCCTGTTCCTCGGCCTGCGCGGTGGCAACACCCCGCAGCACGCCAGCCCGCGTGGCACCCGTCCGACGCCCGCCCCCACGGCGGCCCCCGACGACGCCTCCTCGAACTGGGATGCCGACGACGCGCCGACCACCCAGTTCACCCGGGGTGACTACGACGCGCCGACCGAGCAGATCGATATCAACAAGCGTCCCTGAGCGACAAGCTCCCGACAACGGCCCCGGTCATCACGACCGGGGCCGTTGTCGTTTCCGGGATCCGGGTGACGCGCCGAATCGCGGTGCGGGCGAGTGTGCCGGATCGGAGTCGCGGTGCGGGCGGGCCGGTTGGCCGACTTCGGAGCCGGAACGGCCGGGGCTGGACGGCTCGCGGTGCACGCGGGCGACCTACAAGCGCCGCAGCGACCGGCGCCGGGCCGGCCGTGCGCGCGGCCGACTTACGGAGCCGGAACGGCCGGGGCCGGAGCCGGGGTGGTGGTGCGGGCGGCTGTGCGCAAGACGACGACCGCGACGATCAGGGTGGTCACGGCGGCTACCGAGACGGCGGTGGTGATCAGGGCGCCGATGGTGCGGGCGAAGGTGAGCATGAGGGTCACCTCCAGGACCAGGCCGATCCAGGTGACGGCGGCCAGCGCGGTGCGTTCGACGGCGATCGCGGACAGCAGAGCGCCCTGGAGGACGGCCAGGATGGCGCCGTGCAGGGCGAACATCCACAGCATGCCCTGGATCGGCGCGTAGTCCTGCCCGGCGAACAGCGGGGCGAGCGGAGCGGCCAGCGCGGCACCGATCACCGCGACGACGCCGATGATCGACAGCACCGACAGCGCGTCGCGGATCGCGCGCGCCGAATGCGAGGGCTGGGCCATGCGCGGATACAGCACGACCCCGACCGCCTGCGGCAGCCAGAACGCGATCTTCGTGGCGATGGTGCCCAGCGAGTAGCGGCTCGCGTCGACGTCGTCGAGGACGATCCGCACGACGATCAGGTCCGCCGACGACAACGCCATCAGCGCCGCCTGCACCTGCACCGCCCGCAGCACCGGCAGCACACCGATCGCCCGGCTCTTGGCCGCAGCTTCGCGCGAGCGCGGATCGGGTTCCTGCTCGCGCGCGGCCGATCGAGCGATGCGACCGGCGATGATCGCCGCGCAGACGATGCCCGCCGCCCCGGCCCACAGCGCGCCCGCCGCGCCGCCGCCGACCGCCAGGGCCACCAGCGCGGGC
>NZ_LPNR01000032.1 GCF_019266065.1 Nocardia sp. MH4
CCCACGGCGCCTCGGCGCGCGGCGGTGCCGGGGCGGGCGGCGGTGCCGGGGCGGGCGGAACGGCTGCCTGGTCCGGGTGCGGCGGCAACTCAGCGGGCGGCGTGCCGTCGTTCCACATCCGCTCGGTGGGCGCCGGAGCGTCCTGCACCCGCGGCACCACCCGGTCCTTACCCAGCTCGACCGGCCTTTCCGGTTCGGTACTCATGTTCCCCCTGCCACGTCCCGCATTACAGGACCCACCATGCCCGAAGAGCAGTCGGTGCGCCACGTCCGAAGACAAGGCGCACCGACTGCTCTCGCTAGCGCATGGGTAAGTCACCGGGTGCGGGCGAACCCCCCACTCCGAAATTCTGGCCGCGTCCCCAACTCACCCCGCACCTGAGTCCGGCCAGAATGTGCGGAGAGGCGGACCAGCCTAGGCGTTGCCGTTGAACAGGCCGGTGACCGAGCCGTTCTCGAAGACCTCGCGGATGGTGCGGGCCAGCAGCGGCGCGATGGACAGCACGGTCAGCGTGGGGAACTTCTTGTCCTCGCTGATCGGCAGGGTGTTGGTGATGACGACTTCCCTGGCGCCGCAGTTGGCGAGGCGCTCGGCGGCCGGATCGCTCAGCACGCCGTGGGTGGCGGCGATGATGACATCGCCCGCGCCGGCTTCCTTGAGCACCTTGACCGCGCCGGCGATGGTGCCACCGGTGTCGATCATGTCGTCGATCAGCACGCAGGTGCGGCCCTCGACGTCACCGACGACGCGGTTGGACTTCACCTGGTTGGGCACCAGCGGGTCGCGGGTCTTGTGGATGAACGCCAGCGGGGTGCCGCCGAGCGAGTCGGCCCACTTCTCGGCGACCTTCACGCGGCCCGCGTCGGGCGAGACCACGGCCAGGTTGTCGGACGGGTAGTTGGTGCGGATGTACTCCGAGAGCTGCACCAGCGCGTGCATGTGATCGACGGGGCCGTCGAAGAAGCCCTGGATCTGGTCGGTGTGCAGGTCGACGGTGATGATGCGGTCGGCGCCCGCGGTCTTGAGCAGGTCGGCGACGAGGCGGGCCGAGATCGGCTCGCGGCCGCGGTGCTTCTTGTCCTGGCGGGCGTACGGGTAGAACGGCAGCACTGCGGTGATCCGCTTGGCCGAGCCGCGCTTGAGCGCGTCGATCATGATGAGCTGTTCCATCAGCCACTGGTTCAGCGGGGCCGGGAAGCTCTGCAGCACGAAGGCGTCGGAACCGCGCACCGACTCCTCGAACCGCACGAAGATCTCGCCGTTGGCGAAGTCGCGCGCGGTCTGCGGCGTGATGTCGACGTCCAGTTCCTTGGCGACCTGCTCGGCCAGCTCAGGATGTGACCGGCCGGCGAAGAGCATCAAGTTCTTCTGGTTGTCGATCGAGAACGCGGTCACTGCTGGTTGCCATCCTTTTGCTCGATTGTCTGATCAGACGTCTCGTTTGCCGCGATGGCATCCGCCGCCGCGCGCGCCGCAGCGGTTCCTGGACGGTAACGCTGCACCCAGTTCTCAATGATGCGCTGTGGTCCACCCGACACCGCAAGTGCCCCCGGTGGAACGCTTCTACGCAGCACAGTACCCGCTCCCGTATAGGCGCCGTCACCCACGGTGACGGGAGCGATGAACATGGTGTCGCTACCGGTCCGCACATGGGAACCGACCACAGTGTGGTGTTTGTTGACGCCGTCATAGTTCACGAAAACGCTGGAAGCGCCGATGTTGCTGTACTCGCCGATGGTCGCGTCACCGACGTAGGTCAGGTGCGGCACCTTCGAGTGCGCTCCGATCGAGGCGTTCTTGGTTTCGACGAAGGCGCCGAGCTTGCCCTGCTCGCCGACGACGGTGCCCGGCCGCAGGTAGCTGAAGGGACCGATGGTCGCGCTGTCGCCGATCTCGGAGCGCTCACCATGGGAACGGACCACACTCGCGCCCGCGCCGACGACGACGTCGGTCAGCGTGGTGTCCGGCCCGATCTCGGCGTCCTCGCCGATGTGGGTCTCGCCGAAGAGCTGGGTGCCCGGCCGCAGCACGGCGTCGCGCCCGATCCGCACGCCGGCGTCGACCCAGGTCGTCGCCGGATCGATGATCGTCACGCCGGCCCGCATGTGCCGTTCGAGGATGTAGCGGTTGAGGGTGGCGCCCGCCTGCGAGAGCTGCACCCGGTCGTTGACCCCGGTGACCTTGTTCGCGTCGACCAGGCGCGCGCCGTGCACCGGGTGCCCAGCCTCGCGGGCCAGGCGCAGCACGTCGGTGAGGTAGAGCTCGTGCTGGGCGTTGGCGGTGGACAGCCGCCCGATCATGGTGCGCAGCACCGAGGCGTCGAAGGCGTAGACGCCGGAGTTGACCTCTTTGATCTTGGTCTGTTCCGGGGTGGCGTCGGCGTGCTCGACGATCTCGGCGACCTGGCCGTCGGCGTCGCGCACGATCCGGCCGTAGCCGTTGGCGTCGTCGGGGACGAAGGTCAGCACGGTGACCGCCGGGCGTTCGGCGTAGCTGCGGTGCTCGTCGAGCAGCGCGGCGAGGGTGTGCCCGTCCAGCAGCGGGACGTCGGCCGAGGTGACGAGCAGGTCGCCGTCGAAGTCCGTCGGCACCGAGTCCAGTGCGCACTGCACCGCGTGGCCGGTACCGAGCTGCTCCTCCTGTACCGCGCAGACGATCTCGCGGCCGAGCTCCTTGCCCACCTCGGCGACGGCGGCGCCGACCTTGTCGCGGTCGTGGCCGACCACGGTGATCAGGTGGGTCGGGTCGATCTCGTCGGCGGCGTGCAGCGCGTGCGAGAGCATCGACCGACCGGCCAATGGGTGCAGCACTTTCGGGGTCTTCGACCGCATTCGCGTCCCGGCACCAGCGGCGAGAACGACGACGGCGGTCTGCGGTGGCATGGATCTCCCTCGGCTGCCTGTCAGCGAGTGTGCTGTGGCGGGTTCGGTCGGTGATGGTGCGGGCCGACGATACGTCACTGTGTCCGTGTGCTCCGCCGCCAGGACTCGAACCTGAACTATCTGAACCAAAATCAGAGGTGCTGCCATTACACTACGGCGGATCGCCACACCAGTGGGCCGTGAGAGCCCACCACTGTGCTACGGCACGGCCATGATCCTCGCACAGTTCCGCCTCTCCGTAAATTTTGGCCGGACCTAGGTGCGGGGTGAGTCGTGAACGCGGCAAGCCTTGCCGAGGTGGCAGGTCGGCCCGTCCCCGGTGAGTTACCCCTGTGCTCGCGAAATCAGTTGGTCGGCGGGCGGGGTGGGGTCTGTGGACGGGTGGGGCGGTCTGAGACAGTTGGGGGGACTGTCGGGCGGTAGGAGAGGCGGGATCTGGTGAGTGATGCGGGGCGGCCCAGTAGACCGAGGATGACCGGTACGCAACGACGGCAGCAGCTGATCGAGATCGGTCGCGCGTTGTTCGCCGAGCGGGGATATGACGCGACATCGATCGAGGAGATCGCCCAGCGTGCCCAGGTGTCCAAGCCCGTGGTCTACGAGCACTTCGGTGGCAAGGAAGGGCTCTACGCGGTCGTGGTCGACCGCGAGATGTCGATGCTGCTGGACATGATCACCTCCTCGCTGACCCAGAACCGCTCGCGGGTCCGGCTCGAACAGGTGGCGCTGGCCCTGCTGGCCTACATCGAGGAGCGCACCGACGGGTTCCGGATCCTGGTGCGCGACCAGCCCGCCGTGAACGCCGACGGTCGCTACTCGAGCCTGCTCAACGAGGCGGTCAACCAGGTCGCGCATCTGCTCGCCGGTGATTTCGCGCGGCGCGATCTGGACCCGAGCCTGGCTCCGCTCTACGCGCAGGCGCTCGTCGGTATGGTCTCGACCGCGGCGACCTGGTGGCTCGACGAGCGCACGCCTTCGAAAGAAGTGGTCGCGGCCCATCTGGTCAACCTGTGCTGGAACGGATTGAGCCACTTGGAAGCCGAACCGGGGCTCAGCTCCGAATGGAATACGGGACAGGCAGGCGGATCGGCGGGGTAACCGGACGATAGCGCCCGCGGCCACAGCGAATCCAGGATTCGGCTGCCGCGTAGCCGCCTGGTGGTACGGTTCACCCATCCTTTTGGGTGCTGCCGGGCGGTAAGTCGATCAAACTTCGGGATGTCGGTCTACTTCAGGATGGCTGGATTATTGGATGACAGGCGGATCTGATGGCTAGGCAAGCGCGCGCGGAGATCACCCGCGACTCCGTCCTTGCTGGCGCTGCCGATGTCTTTCTCCGTTTGGGCTACGCCAACGCGAGCCTCAGCGAAATCATCGCGCAGTCCAATGTGACCAAGGGCGCCTTGTACTTTCACTTCGGCTCCAAGGAGGAGCTGGCCAGGGCGGTGGTCGATCAGGGCAACGAGCGCCTGGTCGGTTCGTGCCAGGGATTCTTCGATTCCCGGGTGCCCGCGCTGGAGGCGTGCATCGGCATCACCTACGTGGTGGCCGATCTGTCGATGAACGATCCGATGGTGGGGGCGATGCTCAAGCTCACCCACCAGATCGGCGACTATCGCGGCGCCCAGGGCGACAACATCGCCAAGGTCTGGAGTGAGACCTACCGGGTGCTGGCCGAGCGGGCCATCGCCCAGGGCGACCTGCACGCCGACCTCGATCCCGAGGTGGTCGGGCTGCTGCTGCACGAGCTGACGGCGGGCGTGCACATCGTCGCGGTCGGAACCGAGTCGATGGATCAGATGGCGTCCAGGATGGAACGCGCCTGGTACTTCCTGCTGCCCTCGATCGTGCCGACGGAGAAGTTGTCGTACTTCCGCGAGTTCGCCGCCCGCCGCCTGCGTCGCTACGTGCTCTAGCCGGTGGCCTAGACGCTGCGGTCGGTGCCGAGCACCGCCCGCACGTCGGCCTCGGCGCCGGTGGTCTCGATCCTGACCTCGTCGCGCCCGAACGCGTGCAGCAGCAGCTCCGACGGCTTGCCGGTGAGCACGACCTCGGTGCCCGCCGCGCGATGCGCGGTCACCCGGTCGCCGTCCGGCGTCGCGAGCACCACGGCGACCGGCGACTTGCGGTAGGCGGTGCGCGCCACCATGCGCAGCGCCGACCACAGCCGCGCCTCGTCGGAGGCCACGAATTCCCGTGGCGTCCAACCGGGTTCGGCCCGGCGGACGTCCTCGTGGTGGACGAACATCTCGGACAGGTTGGCGAACGCGTCGACCGGCCGCAGCGGCGACCACCACGGCGGCCCGGTGCGCACCAGCTCGGCCAGTTCGGCGAACGGCCGCTGCGCGATCTTGTCCTGGGTCGCGTCCAGGTAGCCGGCCAGCGGCCGGATCAGGATGCCGAGGGAGGCGTCGGGCCTGCGCTCCCGGACCACCAGGTGGGCGGCTAGGTCGTGCACCGTCCACGTACCGCACAGGGTCGGCGCCGACGGCCCCGCTTCGATCATTGTCGCCACCAGGGCGTGGCGTTCCCGCTGAGCCAGACTCACGATCTCGACGGTACGCCCGCGCGGCGGAAAACGCCTCGTCGGATGTGCCCCCGGACCGCACCGGCGCCGGTCAGGAGGCGTGCGCCGACGGTGTCGGGGCCGGTGATTAGACTCGACGCGGAACATCCCGTCTGCGTATTCAGGAGCGTTCATGTCCTCCCTTCGTCCTCCGCTCGCCGGTCTGGCCGAGGCGGCTGGGGGTGACGCCGCGCTGCGGACGGTTGCCGACCTGGTCGGCAAGTCCGGGGTGGAACTGGTCGCCCCGTCGGCCGTGCGGCCGTTCGTCGCCGCGACGATCGCGGCCCAGCAGCCGCTGGTGGTGGTCACCGCCACCGGGCGCGAGGCCGACGACCTCACCGTCGAGCTGGCCGAGATGCTCGGGCCCTCGGTGGCCATGTTCCCGTCCTGGGAGACGCTGCCGCACGAGCGGCTCTCGCCCGGCCCCGACACCGTCGGCCGCAGGCTCGAGGTGCTGCGCAGGCTGGCCCACCCCGAGGACCCGGTGTATCCGGAGCCGCTGCGCGTCGTCGTGACCACCGTGCGCTCGCTGATGCAGCCGATGACGGCGGGTCTGGGCGACATCGAACCGATCGTGCTGCGCACCGGCGCCGACTACGACTTCGACGAATTGCTCACCCGCCTGGTCGAATTCGCCTACACCCGGGTCGACATGGTCGGCAAGCGCGGCGAGTTCGCGGTGCGCGGCGGCATCCTCGACCTGTTCCCGCCGACCGCCGATCATCCGGTGCGCGTGGAGTTCTGGGGCGACGAGATCACCGAGCTGCGCCCGTTCTCGGTCGCCGACCAACGCTCGCTGGGCGAGCACACCGTCGACACCGTGGTCGCGCCGCCGTGCCGGGAGCTGCTGCTCACCGCGCCGGTGCGGGAACGCGCCGCCGCCGTGGCGGTCGACAACGCCGCCGACGCCGCCCTGGTCGAAATGCTCGACAAGATCGCCGAGGGTATCCCGGTCGACGGCATGGAGGCGCTGCTGCCGGTCCTCGCGCCCGGCAAGCTGAGCCTGCTCACCGAGGCCCTGCCCGCGGGCACCCACCTGCTGCTGTGCGATCCGGAGAAGATCCGCACCCGCGCCGCCGATCTCGTACGCACCGGCGAGGAATTCCTCGAAGCCTCCTGGACCGCCGCCTCGTTCGGCAGCGACGCGCCGTTGGGCGCGCACGGTCTGGATCTGGCCGCCTCCGGCTACCGCAGCCTGCCGGAATTGCACACCAGCGCCGACGAACTCGGGCTGCCGTGGTGGTCGCTGAGCCCGCTCAGCTCCGGTGATCCGGTCGAGGTGAACCTGCCCGTGCTGGCCGGTCCGACCGCACGCGGGTCCGAGGAACTGGTCGCCACCATCTTCGCCTCGCTGCGCGCGCACGTCGCCACCGGCGGTCGTGCCGTCGTCGTGGTCACCGGACACGGGACGGCGCAACGCATTCTGGAACGCCTCGCCGACGCCGAGGTGCCCGCGACCGCGCTGGCGGCGGGCGCGGTGCCGGACGCGGGCGTGGTCGGGGTGCTGTGCGGCTCGCTGCACGACGGCCTGATATTCGACGACGCGGGCCTGGTCGTCGTCGCCGAGTCCGACCTCACCGGCAACCGGGTCACCGCGCCCACCGAGGGCAAGCGGCTGCCCGCCAAGCGTCGCAATCAGGTCGACCCGCTGGCGCTGTCGGCCGGCGACATGGTGGTGCACGACCAGCACGGCATCGGCCGCTTCGTCGAGATGATCGAGCGCACCATCGGCGGGGCCCGGCGCGAGTACCTGGTCATCGAGTACGCGCCCAGCAAGCGCGGCCAGCCCGGCGACCGGCTGTTCGTGCCGATGGAGTCGCTCGATCAGCTCTCCCGCTACGTCGGCGGCGAACTGCCCAGCCTGTCCAAGCTCGGCGGGTCGGACTGGGCGAACACGAAACGCAAGGCGCGCAAGGCTGTTCGCGAGATCGCGGGCGAGCTGGTGCAGCTCTACGCGGCGCGGCAGGCCGCGCCCGGGCACGCCTTCGCCCCGGACACGCCGTGGCAGCAGGAGATGGAGGACGCGTTCGCGTTCACCGAGACCGTCGATCAGATGACCGCCATCACCGACGTCAAGGCCGACATGGAGAAGGCGGTCCCGATGGACCGCGTGGTGTGTGGTGACGTCGGCTACGGCAAGACCGAGATCGCCGTGCGCGCCGCGTTCAAGGCGGTCCAGGACGGCAAGCAGGTCGTCGTGCTGGTGCCGACGACGCTGCTGGCCCAGCAGCACCTGCAGACCTTCACCGAACGGGTCGCCGGGTTCCCGGTGAAGGTGAAGGGCCTGTCGCGCTTCACCGACGCCGCCGAGTCCAAGGAGATCCTGGCCGGGATGGCCGACGGTGAGGTCGACATCGTGGTCGGCACCCACCGGCTGCTGCAGACCGGCGTGCGCTGGAAGGACCTGGGTCTGGTCATCGTCGACGAGGAACAGCGCTTCGGTGTCGAGCACAAGGAGCACATCAAGGCGCTGCGCACCCACGTCGACGTGCTCACCATGTCGGCCACCCCGATCCCGCGCACCCTGGAGATGAGCCTGGCGGGCATCCGCGAGATGTCGACCATCCTGACCCCGCCGGAGGAACGGCACCCGGTGCTCACCTACGTCGGCGCCTACAACGACAAGCAGGTCACCGCCGCCATCCGTCGCGAGCTGATGCGCGACGGCCAGGTCTTCTACGTGCACAACCGGGTCTCCTCGATCGACAAGGCGGCCAAGAAGATTCGCGAGCTGGTGCCCGAGGCCAGGGTCGTCGTCGCGCACGGGCAGATGAACGAGGACCAGCTCGAGCGCACCGTGCAGGGCTTCTGGGAGCGCGAATACGACGTGCTGGTCTGCACCACGATCATCGAGACCGGCCTCGACATCTCCAACGCCAACACCCTGATCGTGGAACGCGCCGACTCCCTGGGCCTGTCGCAGCTGCACCAGCTGCGTGGCCGCGTCGGGCGCTCCCGGGAGCGCGGCTACGCCTACTTCCTGTACCCGCCGGAGAAGCCCCTGACCGAGACCGCCTACGACCGGCTCGCCACCATCGCGCAGAACTCGGATCTGGGCGCGGGCATGGCCGTGGCCATGAAGGACCTCGAGATCCGCGGCGCGGGCAACGTGCTCGGCGCCGAGCAGTCCGGTCACGTCGCCGGCGTCGGCTTCGACCTGTACGTGCGGCTGGTCGGCGAGGCCGTGGAGGCCTATCGCGCGGCCGCCGACGGCAAGCCGATCGTCACCGAGGAGACCAAGGAGGTGCGCATCGACCTGCCGGTGGACGCGCACATCCCGCCCGACTACGTCGCCAGCGACCGGCTGCGGCTCGAGGCCTACCGCAAGCTCGCCGCCGCCCAGGACGACGCGGCGCTGGCCGCGGTGGTGGAGGAACTCGTCGACCGGTACGGCCCGCTGCCGGTGGAGGTCGGCAGGCTCGTCTCGGTCGCCAAGCTGCGGCTGCTGGCCCGCGCCTACGACGTGTCCGAGATCGTGGTCACCGGAACAACACTCAAGATCGCGCCGCTGACGCTGCCCGATTCCAAACAGCTCCGGCTCAAGCGGCTCTACCCGAGCGCCACCTACCGCGCGGCCAGCGGCCTCGTGCAGTTGCCGCTGCCCCGGATCACCGACAGCGTCGGCGCCGACCGGGTGCGCGATGTGGCCGTGCTGCAGTTCGTCGCCGATCTGCTGCTCGCGCTCGACGGCAAACCCCAAGGCATGGTGGATCTCTCGGTGCCGACCGAAGCGACTCCGGTCTGATGGGCGGCGAGGTCCGCGCGCAGGAGGCGGCCGACGCCGCGGTGGTCGCGGCCGGCCTGGCAGGCGCGGTCGAGGTGATGGACCGGCTGTGGCATTTCGGCGGCTGGGAGACCACCCAGACCCACGACTCGCTGCGCCCGTACCTGCTCGAGGAGACCTACGAGCTGCTCGACGCGATCCAGGCGGGCGACTACGAGACGATCAAGGAGGAACTCGGCGACCTGCTGCTGCAGGTGCTGTTCCACTCCCGGATCGCCGAGGCCGCAGGCGAATTCACCGTCGACGAGGTGGCGGCGACGCTGGTGGGCAAGCTCGTGCACCGCAGCCCGCACCTGATCGATGCCGACCTGCCCGCGGGCACCTCGGTCGCCGACAAGATCGCCGCGCAGGAAAAGGCCTGGGAGGAACGCAAATCCGCGGAGAAGTCGCGGCGTTCCTGCCTCGACGGGATCGCGATGGCCCAGCCCGCGCTGGCCCTGGCCGAGAAGGTGCGCTCGCGCAGCGCCAGAGCGGGCCTGCCCGACGATCTGGTGCCGCGCGCGCTGCGGGTGGTCGAGCTCGGCGGGCCCGATTCCGCCGAGGAGCGGCTGCGCAAGGCCACCATCGATTTCGCCGCCGCGATCCGGGCCGCCGAGGACGCGGCCGAAGCCGCGCGGGGCGAGCGGGCCGCGCTGACGGCGGCGCAGTGGCGCGCGTTCTGGCCGCACGAGTTATCGGTCAGCTAATCGGATCGTTCGCGCAGGTGGCGGCTGAGACGTTGCTGAGATCTGCCGGACAATCCGGCGCGAGCCAGCGAGCAAGGGGCACACCGATTTAGACTCGGGGGTGGCTCGCCGTCCGCGGTGGGCGCAGCGGTGTCCGACGATCGTCGAGGTGAGGTAGATGGCAACAGAAGTCGATCCGGCAGGGCAGGACTACATGACTGATCACCCCGAGCTCGACGTGTTGCCGGTATGGCCGCAGGAGACAATCGCCGTGCTGGTCACGACCGATCCGGCGCCGCACGCGATTCCCGTCTCGTGGCCGGTGCGCGCGGGCGACCGCCGGATCCTGATCAGCCTGAAGTCCGATCGCGGCTCGCTGGCCCGGTTGCGGGCGCGGCCGGAGGTGGCCCTGCTGATCCTGGGCGGCGGCAATGTCGCGCTGTGCGCGCGCGGGCGGGCGAAGGTGATCGCCGAGCAGATGCCCTCGGCCGAGGACTACACCGCCGTGCAACTCGACGTCGAGGTGATCGACGACCATCGCCAGTCGGCTTTCGCGGTGGATCGGGGCATCCAGCGCACCGTGCTCGACGAGACCGAACTGCGCGCGCTGGAAGGCCGGGTCGAGACGTTGCGGACCTGGGCCGAGGACTGACACACATCATCAGATAGAAGGGTTTCCATGAGCGTCACACTCGCCAAGGGCGGCAATGTCTCGCTGTCGAAGCAGACCGACAACCTCACCAAGGTCGCGGTTGGTCTGGGCTGGGACGTGCGCACCACGACCGGCGCCGACCACGATCTCGACGCCAGCGCGCTGGCGACCGGCGCCAACCTGAAGGTGCTTTCCGACCAGCACTTCGTCTTCTACAACAACCTGCGCTCGCCGGAAGGCACCATCGAGCACACCGGTGACAATTTGACCGGCGCCGGCGACGGCGACGACGAGGTGATCAACGTCGACCTGGCGGCCACGCCGCCGACGATCACCAACATCTTCTTCCCGGTCTCGATCCACGACGCCCAGGCCCGCGGCCAGTCCTTCGGCCAGATCCGCAACGCCTACATTCGCGTCACCGACGCGATCACCGGTGTCGAACTGGCCCGCTACGACCTCTCCGAAGACGCCTCCACCGAGACCGCCATGGTCTTCGGCGAGCTCTACCGCCACAACAGCGAGTGGAAGTTCCGCGCCATCGGCCAGGGCTACGCCTCCGGCCTGGCCGGCATCGCCAGAGACTACGGCGTCAACATCTGACGCATCCCCTTCTCATTGTCGACGTCAGGACGATTGGGTCGCGGGTACCCGGACCGACCGCGCCGCGCTCGCCTGGTCCAGCAGGGCGAAGTACTTGCGGAGCATGAGGATCGCGGTGGTGGCCAGGCCTGCCGTGAGGCCCCACCAGACGCCGGCCGCGCCGAGGTGGAGCGGGAAGGCGAACAGGAGGGCGGCGGGCAGGCCGACGCCCCAGTAGCCGATGAGCGACAGCCGGAAGCCCGCCGAGGTTTCCTTGAGGCCGCGCAGCAGGCCGGTGCCGATGTTCTGGGCGGCGTCGAAGAATTGCAGGACGATGCCGATGAGAAGCAGGGTGTGGGCGATCGCGATGGTGTCGGTGTCGCCGGAGTCCAGGAACGGGGCCAGCACCAGGTTCGGGGCGATCATGTAGACCGCGCCGGTGACGGCGGCGAGCACGCCCGCGTGCCGCAGTGCCAGCCAGGCCAGCGCCCGCGCGTGGCTGTACTCCTCGCGCGCGACGGCGTGGCTGACCAGGATCGACGCGCCGTGGGACAGGCCGATCGCGACCTGGAACACGATGTAGATGATCTGGTAGACCACATTGTGCGCGGCCAGGGCGGCGGGGCCGAAGCTGCCCATGACCAGCGCCAGCACCGAGAACATGCCCGCTTCCGACCCGTAGGTCAGCGCGATCGGGGTGCCGAGGCGCAGTTCCTCGCGCACCGTCGACCAGCGCACCGGCCAAGGCCGCGACGGCAGCGTCGGGCCGAGGCGTTCGTCGCGAGCGACCATGGCCCAGAACACGCCGAAGGTGATCAGGAAGACCAGCGAGGTCGCGATGCCGACGCCGGTCAGGCCCGACGCGGGGACGCCGGCCCAGCCGTGGATGAAGGTCAGCGCGAGCACCAGGTTCAGCGCCACCGAGCCGAGGGTCACCAGCAGCAGCGCCTGCGGGCGCTGCATGCCGACGGTGTACTGCCGCAAGACCTGGAACCACAGGCAGGGCAGCAGTCCCGGGGCGAGCGCGATCATCATCGGCCGGGCCAGGGCGAGCACGCCCTCGTCCTGCCCGAGCCAGGGCAGTATCCACCCCAGCCCGATCAGCAGGGCGCCGCCGAGCAGACCGGCGATGGTGGCGATGACGAACGCGGCGCGCACCACCCCGCGGATCTCGTCGTCGGCGGAGTCGCCGCGTTTGCCCGCGGCGCCGAGCGCACCCGCGATCTGATTACCGGTGCCGGTGATCAACCCGACGCACATCGTGCGGATCTGGTTGAACAGCACCAGCGCCAGGCCGCCCGCGGCGACTTCGCGCACGCCGAGGGTGCCCATCAACGCCAAGTTGGTGGTCGAGACCGCGATCTGCGCCAGCTGGGTGAGCGCGATCGGCGTCGCCAGCCTCGCCAGCGCGCTGCTGTCGGTGGGCCGCGTACTCACCCACCCACTCCGCGGTTCGTTCCGCGCGCGTTCGCGCTCACCTGACCTCCATCAGTTCGTCGTGTCGCCGCAGCGGCGAGTAGCGGCGCAGCAGGGTGGTGACCTCGCATTCGGCGGCGGGGTCGAGCAGATCGCGCGCGGCCATCCAATCGTCGTCGAACACGGTATCGAGATACTTCTCGCCACCGTCACACACGATGGTCACCACGGTCGACCCAGCCGGGAATTCCGCGAGCCGCGCCAAGGCATTGTGCACCGAACCGCCCGCGGAACCGCCGATCAGCAGACCGTGTGTCCTGGCGACAGCGCGCGCGGTGGCGAAGGCGTCGGTATCGCTGACCTTCACGCCTTCGTCGAGCTGGGCGTAGTCCACGGCGGTGCCGATGGTCGCGCCGGGCGGGGTGCCCGTGCCCGACTGCCAGTACGGCCCGCCCTCGCCACCGAAGGCGATGGAGCCGACCGGTTCCACGCCGATCACCCGGGCGGGCTTGCCGAGTTCGCGCAACCGGGTGGCGGTGCCGAACAGTGAGCCGCCGGTGCCGACCGCGGAGAGCAGGATGTCGACCCGCTCGACCTCGGCCAGCAATTCCTCGGCCACCGCGTAGTAGCCGACGGCGTTGGCGTCGTTGTTGTGCTGTTCGGTGAAGTAGGCGTCGTCGCGGGCGGCCGCCATCGCCTCGGCGAGATCCTCCCGGGCCGAGGTGGCCAGCTCGTCGTCACCGTCGTCGGCGACGAACACCAGGTCGGTGCCCATGGCCCGCATCGCGCGCAACTTGTCCTTACAGGCGTGGTTGTCGACCACGGCGGTGAATCGATAGCCACGTTCGGCCGCGACCACCGCCAAGCCGAGTCCGGTGTTCCCGGACGTCGACTCGATGATATGCCCGCCATCGCGCAGCAAACCTCGCCGCTCCGCGTCGAGCACCATCGAGCGGGCCATTCTGATCTTGGCGGCGCCGGTCGGGTTGAACTGCTCGAGCTTGAGCAGCAGCCGGGTTCCGGAGTCGGTGACGGCGAGTTCGAACAGCGGAGTGCGGCCGATCAGATCCGTCACGCGCGTGACGAGAGCCATGGGGTGTTCCTCCATCGGATTGGGAGCTCGGGTGGATCAGCGGGCGTCCATACTCCAGCGCAACCGGTCGCCGCGAGCGCGCAGCACGACCTTCGGCGGGAGCGGGAGTTCGTGGAACGGGGACTCGTTGGAGTCCATCTGGTACCCGGCGGTGTTCGGGTAGACGAGCAGATCGCCGACGCGGGCGCGGCGAGGCAGCGGGATGCGCCGCCTGCTCAGTAGGTCGGACTCCAGACAGGTGGTGGCGCCGACACAGGTGGGCGTGCGGTCGCCGGGGTGGGCGGGCCACAGCACGGGATCGGGCAGGTATTCGCTGGCGAACCACTGCTCGGACAAGCTCAGGCTGGTGCCGTCGACGGTGAGGATGTCGTACGGATCACCGTGCGCGGTACGCCTTTTCACGCCCTGCACCCGGAAGACCGAACTGCCCGCCCGGTCCAGCAGCGCGCGGCCGGGTTCGACCGCGAGCCGGATGCCGTTGTCGCGCACCAGCCCGGCCAGATCGTGGTGGGCCAGGACCGCGGTGAGCATGTCCGCGCCGGGGACCGGGAAGTGGTACGGGTAGTAGCCACCGGCGGGCGGGTCGGCGTGGAACCAGCTCTCGCTCAGGGTGTCCCGGAACTCCGCCCAGGTTTCGGCGGCCAGATAGTCGACCCCGAAGCCGCCGCCGATCGAGATCGTGTCGGCCGGATGCCCGTGCGCCCTGGCCCGCAGGCAGTGTCCGACCAGGGTGATCGCTTGCTCGGCCCGGGCCGTCGCGTCGTAGCCGGACAGGTGGAAGCTGAAGCCGGACAAGGTGATCCGGCCGTCGACCGCCTGCACGGCCTGTTCCAGCTCGGCCGGGTCGAGTCCGAAGCGACTCGTCGAGCCCTCGGGCAGCGCCCGCAGCAGGATGCGGGCGGGCAGCGCGAGGGCGCGCAGCCGGTCGAGTTCGTCGAGCGCGTCGACGGCGATCAGCGCCCGGTGCCGCGCCGCCAGCCACAGCAGCTCGTCGGACTTCGCGGGCCCGGTCACCATCAGATCCTCGCCGCGCACGCCCTGCGCCAGGGCCGCGACCAGCTCGCCGGTGCTGGCGACATCGATGCCGGCCCCGTTCTCGGCGCAGGCCCGGGCCACGCACGCGGCCTTGTTCGCCTTCTTCCCGAAGTACACGAATCCGTCGACCCCGGCGCGGGTGAACGCGGTGTGGAAAGCGGTGATATTCAGCGCGACCCGGTCGGGGTACAGCACGTGGAACGGTCCGCCGACGGCGTCGGCGAGGTCACCGAGCAGCTGCGGATCGTC
The DNA here is from genome assembly GCF_019266065.1 of Nocardia sp. MH4. GTDB lineage: Bacteria > Actinomycetota > Actinomycetes > Mycobacteriales > Mycobacteriaceae > Nocardia > Nocardia canadensis. The sequence goes on from NZ_LPNR01000032.1 coordinate 14,926, forward strand.
GATCAGCCGCTGTTCCAGCGCGTCGATCGGCGCGGGCATCGGTGGCGCGCAGTGACTCGGCCGGTCGGCGGTCGTGCCGGGACGGGCGGTGGCCGGTGCGTCCACCCGACGCGGGACGGCGACGTCGACGGCAGAACCGCCGACGCCGCCACCGGACGCTGTGTCCGTCAGTCCCACAGCGGCACCTCGACACCCCGTCCCTCGGCGATGGCACGGGCCGCCAGCGCGTGCGCGACCGCGATATCGGTGAGCACCAGCCCGCTGTTGTAGACGAAGATCTTCTCGTCCTCGCTGCGCCGCGCGGGCGCGCTGCGGGTGAGGATCTGCGGCAGTTCGGCGTCGACGCTGCGCAGGGTGCCGTCCGGTCCGACCATGTCGGTGCCGGTCAGTGCCATCTGCGCGGCGCTGGTCGCGACCACCCGATCGGCGTCGACCAGCGTGGAGGGCGCGAGCCCGTAGCCGACCAGCACCGCCACCGAACCCGGTGCCAGATGGGCGGATTCGAGCGCCACCTCGGTGCCGGGTCCGGCCGTCGCCAGCACCACATCGGCGTTGGCCGCGGCCGCGTACGGATCGTCGACCACCTCGAGCAGCGCGTGCGGCACCGCGTCGGCGAGGTGCGCGTGCACCGCCGCCAGCCCCTCGGGGTGGGTGCCGAACACCATCAGCTTGCGCAGCTGCGGATTCACCGCCAGCAGATGCGGCAGGGCGTTGCGGCCCTGGGTGCCGGTGCCGATGAGCAGCGCGCTCTCCGCGCCGCGCCGCACGGTCTCGCGCACCAGCAACGCCGAGACCGCGGGCGTGCGTAACGCGCCGACCCGAGCGCAGTCCATCATCGCGATGGGTGCGCCGGTGGTGTCGTCGTAGAGCGTGATGGTGGTGTAGTACCGCTTGGTGCTGCGGTCGTGGCCGGGATCGAACTTGTAGGAGGTCTTCATGGCCACCACCCGGCGCCTGCCGTCGCGACCCAGCATCGCGTAGGACACCGAGGAGCCGCCGGGATCGGCGACGCTCAGCTTGCGCGGGTTGTCGGATTCGCCTGCCGCGAAGGCGAGATACGCCTCCTCCACGGCCCGGACCACCTCGGCGGGGGTGATCGGCACGTCGGCCAGGTCGCTGCGGGAGAGCACCCGCAGCGGGATGCTCCGGTCACGGTTGTTCAACGGATCCTCGTTCATCTGTGCTGCCCCGCTCTGCCGTCCGATCGGTGCTCGCCCGGAACGGCGCGACCACCCTTTGCCCATACCCATTCTCGGACGACTCCTGCGCGCGCCTGCGACGTTCGGGCAACCGGATGTTGACGCGCTTGAGCCAGCGATCGGTGCCGTCGTAGCGCGCGCGGAACGGGACCCGCCCGTGCACGGCGACGTCGTTGTCCACCAGCAGGATCTCCCCGGGTGCCAGCGCGGGCGCGTGGCAGACCCTGGCGAGCTCGGCGGTGAGCCGGGCATAGGCCGCCCGGAACGTCGGGTCGGCGTCGTCGAGCGGGGTGTAGGCCGGATCGTAACGCAGTGTGGCACTGCCGGATTCGTCGAACCACACGGTCGGCAGCGCCGGGGCGGGTTGATCGAAGCCGGTGCCGTAGGACACGTCGGGCAGGATCGGCACCGTCGGCGCGGCCAGGGTCCGCAGGTCGTCCTCGGCCAGGCGGACCTGACCGACCGACGACACCGTGGTGGCCACCCGGTCGGGGTTGCGCAGGCAGGTCAGCATCAGCAGATTGGCGCGGGCGGCGTGGAAGGCGTCCTCGGTGTGCGGGCTGAGCAGGGTGGAGCTACTCGCGCCCGACTGCTCGTCCTCGTGGCCGACGGCGGGCAGGATGTTGTTGACCAGTCTGCCGTTCTGCTGGCCCGCCCACCCGAACGGCTCGCCCGCGCACCGCGCCAGCAGCAGCATGGCGATGTCGAGGTCCAGCGAGCCGGTGTGTCCGGGATCGGCGGCGGCGGTGGCCGCGGCCTGCCAGTGCGGCGGCGTCGGGCCGAATTCGGCGTCGGCGACGGGCAGCCCGCGCACCACGGTGGCGCCC
>NZ_LPNR01000033.1 GCF_019266065.1 Nocardia sp. MH4
GGCGGCCGGTCGACTCACCGCGCTCGTACCCGCCGGTGCCGCGGCGGCCGCCGGCCTCCCCGCGGCTGCCCGACTGCCCGGTGCGCGCGGTGCCGCCGCGGGTTCCCGCGGTTCGGTTCGCGCCGCTACGGGGCTGGTCGTTGCGTTTTCTTCGGTCCGGTGTGCCATCTCGGCGAGCGGAATTATTCATCTGTCCTGTCAATCGTCGGTGCCGAGGTCCATGTCGGACTCGGCCGGTTTCTGCAGCCTGGTGAACCGTGGATCGGTCTCCAGGCTCTCGCTGATCTCGTCGATCAGGTCGACGCCGGGAAGCAGCGGCGCCAGCGGTGGCAGGTCGCCCAGTGAGGCGAGCCCGATCCGTTCGAGGAACAACTCGGTGGTGCGGTACAACGTGCCGTTGGTGTCGGGATCCTGACCCGCTTCCGCGATCAAGCCCCTGGCCAGCAGTGTGCGCATCACTCCGTCGACGTTCACCCCGCGAACCGCGCTGACCCTCGTCCGGGTCACCGGCTGGCGGTAGGCGATCACCGCCAAGGTCTCCAAGGCGGCCCGGGTGAGCTTCGTCCGGGCCCCGTCGAGCAGTACCCGCTCGACATAGGGCGCGTACTCCTGTCGAGTATAGAAGCGCCAGCCGTCACCGACGAAACGCAGGTCGATGCCACTGCCCCGGGCCGTCAGCTCCGCGGCCATCGCGCGCAGGGTGGCCTCGACCCGCTCGGAGGTGTCGTCCAGGGCCGCGGCCAGCTGTTCTACCGGCGCGGGAGCATCGACGACGAGCAACATCGCCTCGAGCGCCGAGCGCAGTTCCGCGTCCTCGAGCGGCTCGGAAGTGAACTCCGCCACTGCCTCGGTCATGCTGTGCCCTGCGGCCGCCTGCGGGCCTGACCCGATCATCCGTAGTCCTCCTCGAACGTCAACGCCGCCGCTTCGGCGTCCGGATCCAGCTCCCCGAGCCAGCTCACGGCCAGCGGCCCGAGCGGATCGGGCTGGTCGAACGCGATGGTCTTGCCGCGATACAGCTCCAGCAACGCCAGGAACCGGGCGACGATTTCCACCGGGACGGTGCAATCGGCCACCAGTTCGGCGAAGGTCGTCCAGCCGCCGGGCCCGCGTTCCTTGAGCCGGGCCAGCACCAGCTCGGCCTGCTCGGCGACCGAGATGGTGTGCATGTGCAGATGCCCCAGACCGACCTGCGGAATCGGGCGCGGCCGGAACGCCGCCGCCGCGATCTCGGCGAACGCGCCGATGTCGACGCCGAGGGTCACCTCGGGCAACAGCCCCTCGAACTGTTCCTCGAGCGCCACCGAGCGCGGATACCGGCGCAGCGCGGCGGCTTCCAGCTCGGCGAGCAGTTCGGCCACCTGCTTGAACGCCCGGTACTGCAGCAGGCGGGCGAACAGCAGGTCGCGGGCGTCGAGCAGTTCCAGATCGTCGGCGTCGGTCATCTCGCCCGAGGGCAGCAGCCGGGCCGCCTTCAGGTCGAGCAGCGTGGCCGCGACGACGAGGAACTCGGTGGTCTGGTCGAGGATCTTGTCCGCGCGCAGCTTGGTGTTCTCGGCGAGCTCGGCAGTCAACGCTTTCGTGTAGGCGATGAACTCGTCGGTGACCTGATGCAGCGCGACCTCGGTGACATCGAGCTTGCGCGAGCTGATCAACGTCAGCAGCAGGTCGAACGGGCCTTCGAAGTTCTTCAGCCGCAGGTGGAACCCGGTGTTCTCGGCGGCGGGCGCCGCTTCTTGCTGAGCCTCGTGCACCTCGGGTATTGCGTCGATCACCGGCCCGACCGGTGGATGACTTCGCGTGCCATCGCCCGATACGACTCCGCGCCCGCCGATTTCGGGGCCCAGGTGGTGATCGGCTCGCCGGCGACGCTGGCGTCGGGGAACCGCACGGTGCGCGAGATCGCGGTGTCGTAGACCAGGTCACCGAAGACCTCCACCACGCGCGACATCACCTGACGGGAGTGCAGCAACCGGGCGTCGAACATGGTGACCACGATGCCGTACAGGCTCAGGCGCGGGTTGAGCCGGTCGCGCACCTTCTCGACGGTGTCGTTGAGCAGCGCGAGCCCACGCAGCGAAAAGTACTCGCATTCCATCGGGATGATCACCCCGTCGGAGCAGGCCAGCGCGTTGACGGTGAGCAGGCCGAGCGAGGGCTGGCAGTCGATGAGGATGTAGTCGTAGCGGTCGCGCACACCCGCGAGGGCCCGGCCCAGCGACTGCTCACGGCCCACCTCGTTGACCAGCTGGATCTCGGCCGCGGACAGGTCGATGTTGCTGGGTAACAGGTCCATCCCGTCGACCTTGGTGGTCTGCAGGACGTCGTCGACGCCTGCCTTCCCGCCGATCAGCAGGTTGTGCACGGTGAGGTCGAGATCGTGGTGGGCCACCCCGAGGCCCGCCGAGAGCGCGCCCTGCGGGTCGAGGTCGACGAGGAGCACGCGGCGGCCGTATTCGGCCAGGGCCGCACCGAGATTGATGGTCGAGGTGGTCTTGCCGACCCCGCCCTTCTGATTGCACATGGCCACCACCAGCGCGTCACCGTGACGCTGCACCTGCGGCGGTTCGGGTACCAGTCGCAGCGGGCGCCCGGTCGGGCCCATCTCGACGGCCTCGGCGACCTGATCCGGTCCACCGTCCCACGGTGTTTCCGCTGTCGTCACGATCCGCTGCTCCTTATACGTTTCCTACCGGTAACCCCTGTCGAGGGTAGCGAGGCCGATTCGGGACCGGCTCGCTTTCGTACGGTCCAGCTCTGGTGGTAGACGCTACCGCTCGGACCGGTGAGGTACAGCATGGCAACGCCGGGCGTGTTCGCACGATACCCGCCCGGCACGACCGCGCGGTGCCTGTTCACCTGGCCCGCGGATGGGCGGTGGCCCAGACCTCGCGCAGCGCGCTCACCGTCACGAGGGTGTAGATCTGGGTCGTCGTGACCGAGGCGTGCCCGAGCAGTTCCTGCACGACGCGCACATCGGCGCCGCCGTCGAGCAGGTGGGTGGCGAAGGAGTGCCGCAGGGTGTGCGGCGACACCGTCGCCCCGATCCCGGCGCGTTCGGCGGCGGTCTGCAACACCTGCCAGGCGCTCTGCCGGGACAGCCTGCCCCCGCGCGCGTTGAGGAAAAGGGCGCCGCCGGAACCCTTTCCGGCGGCGGCCAGGGACGGACGACCGCGCACCAGGTAGGCGTCGACCGCGGCGAGCGCCGGCCTGCCGATCGGCACGAGCCGCTGCTTGCCGCCCTTGCCGTGCAGCACCACGCACCGCTGCTCGGCGTCGAGGTCGTCGACGTCGAGACCGACCATCTCCGAGATCCGCGCCCCGGTGGAGTACAGCAGTTCCAGCAGCGCGCGGTCGCGCAGGCCACGCGGACCACCGTCGGCACCGCCCGAATCACCGTCGCCGCCCGCGGCTTCGAGAACGCGCAGCACCTGGTCGTAGGGCAGCGCCTTGGGCAGCCGCCGTCCCGGTGCGGGCGGTTTCACCGCGTGCGCCACGTCGGTCTCGGTGATGCCCTCGGCGGCGGCGAACCGGTGCAGGCCACGCACCGCGATCAAGGCCCTGGCCACGGACCCGGCGGCCAGCGGCGGATGATCCGGCCCACCCGACCGCAACGCCATGGTGAACTCCGCGACGTCGCCCTGCGCGACCGAACCGAGATCGGCGATGCCGCGACCGGACAGGAAGGTGCGGTAGCGAGCCAGGTCGCGCCGGTAGGCGCCGAGGGTGTTGCGCGCGGCTCCGCGCTCGACCGCCAAGTGGTCGAGGTAGGCGTCGATCTCCCGCGCGAGCACGCCCGATGCCGCCTAGTCCCCGCCGACCACCGGGGCGGGCAACGTCGTGGTCCTCACGCGCCGCTCCCGGACCGCGCCTCGGCGGCCTTGCGCCGCAGGAACGCGGTCGGCTGACCCGGCCACGGCGCGTCGGCGAGACGCAACGGCACCGCGCTCGCCGTGGCCGCCGCGTAGGCGAGCACCCCGGCGACCGCGGTCGCGTTCACGATCTCCCCGGCCAGCGCCGCCCGGACCGCCTCGGCGACCGGCATCCTGACCAGTTCGAGATCGGCTTCCTCGTGCTCGGGCTCCGGCCGATCGGTCGCGGTGAGCCCGGTCGCGCAGAACACCCGCAGCGCCTCGTCGGTGAACCCCGGCGACAACGCGACGTCCACCAGCACCGACCACTCGGCGGCGGCCAGGCCCGTCTCCTCGGCCAGCTCACGCTTGGCCGCGGTGAGCGGGTCCTCGCCGTCGATGTCGAGCAGCCCGGCGGGCAGTTCCAGCAGCCGGGTCCGGATCGGATGCCGGTACTGGCGGATCAGGACGATGTTGCCGTCGTCGTCGAGCGCGAGTACCGCGACCGCGCCGTGGTGCTCGATGACCTCGCGCTCGGCGACCCGCCCGTCCGGCATCGCGACCTGATCCTGGCGCAGGGCCAGGATCGCGCCGCTGTAGAGCACCCGGCTGGAGACCGTCTCGAAGTCATGACTACCGGGCTGGCTCACGTCGCTGCTCTCCCGCTCAGAGATCCGCGGCCTGCTCCGCGAGCTCTTCCTCCGGGAAGTCTACGGGAAGGCGTTCGGCCAGTTTGTATTTCAACGCCGCGTTGATCAGCGCGGCGAAGAGCGGATGCGGCCTGGTCGGACGGCTCTTGAGCTCCGGGTGCGCCTGCGTGGCGACGAAGAACGGATGCACCGAGGCCGGGTACTCGACGAACTCCACCAGGTGCCCGTCGGGCGAGGTGCCCGAGAACACCAGACCGCTCTTGGCGATGGCGTCGCGGTAGGCGTTGTTCACCTCGAACCGGTGCCGATGCCGCTCGGAGACGTGCTCGGAGCCGTACGCCTGCGCGACGACCGAGCCCTTCTGCAAGGTGGCCGGGTAGGCGCCGAGGCGCATGGTGCCGCCCAGATCGGCCTCGCCGGCGACGACGTCTTCCTGGTCGGCCATGGTGGAGATGACCGGGTTCTTCGTGTCGGGCTCGAACTCGGCCGAGTTGGCGTCGTCGATACCGACCGAGCGCGCGGCCTCGATGACCACGCACTGCAGACCGAGGCACAGGCCCAGCAGCGGGATGCCGCGGTGGCGGGCGTAGCGGATGGCGCCGAGTTTGCCCTCGATGCCGCGGATGCCGAACCCACCGGGGATCAACACGGCGTCGACGTCACGCAGCGCCGCCTGGGCGCCCGCCTCGGTCTCGCACTCGTCGGAGGGCACCCAGCGGATGTTCACCTTCGCGCGGTGCGCGAAGCCACCGGCGCGCAGCGCCTCGGTCACCGACAGGTAGGCGTCGGGGAGGTCGACGTACTTGCCGACCAGCGCCACCTCGACGGTCTCGCGCGGGGAGTGCACGCGATCTAGCAGGTCGCCCCACACGGCCCAGTCCACGTCGCGGAACGGCAGGCCGAGCTTGCGCACCACATAGGCGTCGAGGCCCTCGCTGTGCAGCACCTTCGGGATGTCGTAGATCGACGGCGCGTCCGGGGTGGAGATGCACGCCTCCACGTCGACGTCGCACATCAGCGCGATCTTGTTCTTGAGCCCCTGCGGCACCTCACGGTCGCAGCGCAGGATCAGCGCGTCGGGCTGGATACCGATGTTGCGCAGCGCAGCCACCGAGTGCTGCGTCGGCTTGGTCTTGAGCTCACCCGAGGGCGCCAGGTACGGCACCAGCGACACGTGCAGGAAGAACACGTTGTCGCGGCCCACGTCGTGGCGGATCTGGCGCGCCGCCTCGAGGAACGGCTGCGACTCGATGTCGCCGACGGTGCCACCGATCTCGGTGATCACCACGTCCGGCACATGCCCCTCGAGATCGGGACCCTGCATCGCCAGGATGCGGTTCTTGATCTCGTCGGTGATGTGCGGGATGACCTGCACCGTGTCGCCCAGGTACTCGCCGCGGCGCTCCTTGGCGATGACCGTCGAATAGATCTGCCCGGTGGTCACGTTCGCGTCCTTGGACAGATCGCGATCGAGGAACCGCTCGTAGTGGCCGACATCCAGGTCGGTCTCGGCGCCGTCTTCGGTGACGAACACCTCGCCGTGCTGGAACGGGTTCATGGTGCCCGGATCGACGTTCAGATACGGGTCGAGCTTCTGCATCGTCACCCGCATGCCGCGCGCGGTCAGCAACTGACCGAGGCTGGAAGCGGTGAGACCCTTACCCAAAGAGGAGGCGACGCCACCGCTCACGAAGATGTGCTTGGTGGCATTTCGAGCCTGATTCCGTGTTTGACCCACGGAACTCCAGAGTAACAGGCACCCGCCTCTCCGCGTATTTTGCGGGTCGTTTGCGGCGGAGCGTGTTGCGCGCCGGACCGGCGGCCGGGTGCTCGGAGGGCGCGGGACGGGCCCGGCGGGTCACCCGGATACTCGGGCGACCGGTCGTCCGGCACGACTGCGGAGGGAAACCTCAGCGAGGCATGGCGACCATGGTCAGCGAGGTCGCGGTTGGCCCGGTTCCATAGCGGCCCGCGCCGCCGGAAAGCTGTTCGGTGAAGGCGAGAGCCGTTGTCACCCTGCCGATTTCGCGGTCGGCATTGTCGACCGTGGTGACCGTCGTCGCCAGCGGAGCCTGGGCCCGGACATGGGCGATGGCGCCGTTGCCCTCGGCGGCCCCGGCACGCCCCGCGAGCACCGTGCCCGCCGCCCGCGCCCGGACCGCTCCGGTGAAGCGGGCGATAGTCGCGCCCTGTCCACTGTCGGATGCGACACCGTTGCCGGTGACCACGACGGCCAGTTGCGCGGGTCGCACCGACGTATCGCCGTAGGCGAGGAATCCGCCGCCGCGCAACGTCTCGAGGACCAGCGCGAGCTCGGGGGCGGTGCTGCGCGGCTGATTGGTCGCCGGGTCGAGCAGCAGGGTCAGGCCGAGCAGGTCGCCCGCCATGCTGCCCTGGTCCACGGCGCCGGTCCGCAACTGCGCGCCCGCGGGGACGATATTGGTCATCGCCGAGCGCATCCGGTCGCCCTCCCCCGCGTCGACGAAGGAGTCGGTGAGCGCGATCCGGCCGGTCACCTGCGCACCGGCGGTCTCGAGCGCCTTGCTCACCCCGTCGATGTCGCCGGGATCGGCGTCGGGGGTGGTGAAGACGACGACGCTGCGGTCGGTCAGGGTGCCGCCGAGCAGCTTGCCCGACGAGTCGGCGATGAAGCGGTCGGCGGCGCCGAGGCGAGCGGTGAGCTGTTCGTTCTGCGCGCTCAGCGCGTCGACCTGGCCGCGCAGGTCGTTCTTGTCCGAACGCAGCCCGGACAGCATGTCCGAGGCCAGGGTCTGTGAGCCGAGCACCACCCCGACGGCCAGCGCGAGGAAGATCGCGGCGATCGAGATGGCATGGTGACGTACCGAGATCACAGCAGACCACGCACCCACAGGACGAAGCGGTTCCAGTACTCGATCGCCCAGTCCAGCACCTCGGATCCGTTGTGCGAGGCCAGGATCACCACCACGATCGCGACCAGCGCCGCCAGCACCACCAGCGCCAGCGCGGCGCCGGAGGAGCGCTGCCGGTACAGCGTCGAGACCGCCTTGGCGTCGACGAGTTTCGCGCCGACCTTGAGCCGGGTCAGGAAGGTCGCCGGATTGCTGTCGCGACGGCCGCGGTCGAAGAAGTCCTCCAGCGAGGCGGGCGCGCCCGCCAGCACGATCAGCGACGCGCCGTGGTGATCGGCCAGCATCAGCGCCAGATCGGTAGGTGAGCCCGACGACGGGAAGGTGGTGGCGCCGATGCCGAGGTCCTGGATGCGCTCGAGACCCTTGGCGTGTCCGTCGGTGTCGGCGGGCAGGATCATCTCGGCGCCGGATCGCAGTGTCTCGGTGCTGATCTCGTCGGGATCGCCGACGATCAGGTCCGGCTTGTACTTGAGCTTGCGCAAGGTGTCGGCGCCCCGGCCCACGCCGATCAGGATCGGCGCGTACTCCTTGATGAACGGCTTGAGCCGCTGCAGTTCCTCCTGGTGCCCCGACCCGTCGGCGACGACGACCACGTGCCGGTTGCGCAGTTCGAGGTCGATGTCGGGGACCCCGATCCCGTCGATGAGCAGCGCGCTCTCGGTGCGGACGAACTCGGTGGTGTTGCCGGCGAACGCGTCGAGGTGGTCGGCCAGCCCGTTGCGCGCCTCGATCATCCGGTCGGCGATGGCCGACTCGTCGAACTCGATGCCCTCGACCAGGACCTCGGGTTCCTTCTTGGTCAGCTTGTCCGCGTAGACGATGCCCTCGTAGATGCGGACCTTCATGCCGTCCTTGACCTTGCCGAACGCGTCGGCGGAGACGGCGTCCATCAACACGATCCCGTTGGCCACCAGCACTTCCGGGCCCAGATTGGGATAGCGGCCGGAGATGGACGGCGAGGTGTTGATCACCGCGACGACGCCCGCCTCGACCAGCCGATCGGCGGTGTGGCGGTCCAGATCGGTCTCGTCGAGGACCACGACATCCCCGGGTCCGACGCGCCGCAACAAGCGCCGGGTGTTGCGATCCACCCGGGCGATCCCGGTGACACCGGGCAGCGTTTCCGTGTTCCGCGACAACAACGCCGGCATCTTCATGTGGCCGATGATGCGGGCAAACCCTCAACCTTTGGTGGAGGCGCGCCGAATCACCGGTCACATTCGTCACTGTGATCCCGCGCGCACAGCAACCCGCGGGCCATCACCTCCGACCGCGCCGAACGGTCGCCGACGCTAGGTCTCGCCGTCCTGCCGCAACTTCGCCGCGACCTCGAGCGAGGTCGCGTGCAGGCGCTCGAACAGGTCTAGCACCAGGGCGAGCTGATCGTCGGAGTAGTCGTCGAGCGCGGCGGCGAAGCTGCGCGCGAGTAGTTCGTAGTGCGGGGCGATCTCATCGATCCGGGCCGGGATCGCGGTCACGATCACCCGCCGCCGATCCGCGACGTCGTGCTCGCGGCGCACATATCCCGCGGCCAGCAGCCGGTCGACCATCTTGGTCACCGCGCCGGTGGTGAGCGCGGTCTGCGCGGCCAGCTCCCCCGCGGTCGCCGGGCCGCCCAGCCGCAGCATGTTCAGGCAGCGCAGATCGGTGACGTGCAGGCCGAGCTTGTCGGCGACGGCCTGATGCAACATGACGCCATCGGTCGCGCTGCGCTGTGCGGCGACCGTCAACGCTGCCGCGAGCTCGGCCCTCCTGTCGGACATCCCTTGACACCTTCCGCTCCGCCCGGGGATTATCTTCCTAAGTCAGATTATTACTGAAGACACTACTTCCCGGATCGACCTCTGACCGATCGATCCTAGTTTTCCGGAGGGCGCCATGACCGATCCCCAGTCCGACGAACACGCGATCCGCGCCCTGTTCACGGCGACCAGCGATGCCTGGGCGGCCGGCGACGCGCGCGCGTTCGCCGCCGCGTTCACCGACGACGCCGAATACGTCACCTGGTTCGGCCGCCACTACACCGGCCGCGCGGCCATCGAAGCCTGTCACGCCGGGCTGTTCGCGAAATACCTGAAGAACACCCGCCTCGACGGCGAGATCACCCGGCTGCGCTTCCTGACCCCCGATGTCGCGGTCGTCGACGGCCGCGGCGCGGTGGTCAAGGGCAAGCGCACCCGGCGCAACACCAAGGACAACATCTACGTCGCCGTCCGCGACGACGGCCGATGGCGCTTCGCCGCCTTCCACAACACGAAATACCACTGGTTCTTCGATGCGATGACGGCCAGGTCGGAACGCGGATGACAACTACCCGTATGCTGCGGGTCACAGATACCTCGGACAGGAGACAATCCATGCCCCGCAGCACCGTCGAGACGGTTTTCGACGCACCTCGCGACATCGTCTACCGCCTTTTCACCGAGCGTGAGGCCGTCAGCCCCTACCTGCCGATTCAGGTCAAGCTCATCAAGCAGGGCGACCCGGCCACCGGCGTGGGCGCGCAGCACATCCTCGGCTTCGGCAAAGCCGGTGTCATCGAGGAGATCACCGCGCTGGTTCCCGGCGAGCGGATGGAGTACAAGATCGTCAAGGGCGCGCCGGTCAAGCGCCACGTCGGCATCATCACCTTCGCCGACACCAGCTCCGGCGGCACCCGCGTGGTCTACACGATGGAGTCCGAGCCGTCGCTGCCCGTGCCCGCGCCGGTCCTCGAATTCGGCCTTCGCCAGCTGACCAACCAGCTCATCGGCGGCGTCCGCAAAGCCCTGAAGTAGGCGCGTCGACGTCGCCCGCGGTCCGCGCGGGCGACGTCACCCGCGTGGCCAGGCCGGAGCGCGCTCGGCCCGCGCGGTTTCCAGCAGTTCCTCCGCGTGCGCGCGGCCGGTCTCGGTGTCGTCGAGGCCCGCGAGCATGCGCGCCAGTTCGACCACCCGCTCCTCATCGGTCAGCGTGCGAACTCCGCTGTCCACCTTGCCTTTTCCATCATCGGACTTGTTCACCACCAGGTGCGTGTCGGCGAAGGCCGCCACCTGCGGCAGATGGGTCACCACGATCACCTGATGGGTGCGGGCCAGCCGCGCCAGCCGCTTGCCGATCTCCACCGCCGCCCGGCCGCCGACGCCGGCGTCGACCTCGTCGAACACCATCGTCGCGCCGTGATCCGATCCGGCGAGGACCACTTCGAGCGCCAGCATCACCCGGGAGAGCTCACCGCCGGAGGCGCTCTTGCTCAACGGCAGCGACTGCGCGCCGGAATGGGCCGAGAGCCGGAACTCCACCTCGTCGACACCGTGCGACCCGGCGTGCAGCTGCGCGCCGTCGATCTCGATCGGCGCCGAGTCCTGCGCGTTGGCCTGCATCGGCCGCACCTGCACCTCGAGCCGGGCCTTGCCCATCGCGAGCCCACCGAGCTCGGTGCTCACCGCCGAAGCCAGCTTGCCCGCCGCCTTCGCGCGGGCGGCACTGAGCTTGCGGGCGGCCTCGCGGACCTTGCCCGCCGCGGTCTCCACCTCACCGGCGAGTTTGGCCAGCGCGTCCTCGGACACGTCCAGCGAATCCAGGCGGGCGCGCGACTCGTCGGCCCAGGCGATCACGCCGTCGATATCGGGCGCGTACTTGCGGGTCAGCGACTTCAGCTCGGCCTGCCGGTTGAGCATCGAGTCCAGCGCGCCGGGGTCCGACGGCAGTTCCGAGAGGTACCCGCTGAGTTCGGTGGTCACGTCGACGACCACCGCGATCGCCTCGCCCAGCCGCGGCGCCAGCCCGGTCAGCCCGGGGTCGTCGGCGGAGTCCAGCCGGGCCCGCGCGCCGCCGAGCAGATCGAGCACGCCGCCGCCGTCGGCGGCGGAGTCGGTGGGACCGGACAGCGCCTCGTGCGCGGCGACCGCGGCCTCGCGCAGCGAATCCAGATCGCTGAGCCTGCGGATCTCGGCGACGAGCCGGGTGTCCTCACCGGGTTCGGGCGCGATGCCGTCGATCTCGGCCAGCGAGTGCTTGAGCCGGTCGGCCTCGAGCGCCAGCTCCCGGCTGCGCGCCGTCCGCTCCAGCAGCTCCGAGCGCGCGTCGAGCCACGTCCGGCGATGCACCTGGTATTTGCGCAGCAGCCCGGCGACCCCGTCACCGGCGAACTGGTCGAGCGCGGCGAGCTGCTGTTCGGGCCGCTGCAGCCGCAGCTGGTCGTTCTGGCCGTGCACGGTCAGCAGCCGGGAGGTGAACTCGCCGAGCACCGCGGCGGGCACACCCCGGCCGCCCAGGTGCGCGCGGGAGCGTCCGTCGCTGTTGACGGTGCGGACCGCGATCACGCTGCCGTCCTCGTCGGCCTCGGCGGCGGCCGACTCCAGCACCTCGCCGACGGCCGCGCGGGCCGCGTCGTTGACGTCGTCGATGACGAACCGCCCCTCGACCACGGCCTTCGCCGCGCCGAGCCGAACCCGCCCGGCGTCGGCGCGGGCGCCGCTGAGCAGATGCAGGCTGGTGACCACCATCGTCTTGCCCGCACCGGTCTCACCGGTGAGGACGGTCAGGCCCGCATGGAACTGCGCGGTGGCCGTCGAGATGACGCCGAGTCCGTCAATCCTGATCTCTGTCAGCATCGCGGCTGTTCTCCGTTCGCTGTCTACCCCGCCAGCCGGTGACCGGCAGCTGGAACTTCCGCACCATCCGGTCGGCGAACGGCGCGGAATCCAGCCGCACCCACCGCACCGGTCGTTCGCCGCGCACCACTTCGGCGCGGCCGCCGCGCGGCAACGCCAGGGTCCGCCGACCATCCAGGAACACGATCGCGTCGTGCCCGGTCGCCACCGTCTCGACCGCGATCCGCGATTCCGGGCTGGTCACCAGCGGCCGCGCGAACAGGGCGTGCGCGTTGCTCGGGATGACCAGCATCGCTTCGAGTTCCGGCCACACCACCGGACCGCCCGCCGAGAACGCGTAGGCGGTCGACCCGGTCGGGGTGGAGATGAGGATGCCGTCGCAGCCGAACGACGACACGGGCCTGCCGTCGACCTCGAGCACCACTTCGAGCACGCCCATGCGCTGGGCGTTCTCCAGGCTGGCCTCGTTGAGCGCCCATCCACGTTCGACGACGGTGTCGTCGACCCGGACGGTGACGTCGATGGTCATCCGGTCTTCCACGCGGTAGTCCCGGTCGACCACCTGGGCCAGCGCCTCGTCGAGATGCTCGGCCTCGGCCTCGGTGAGAAAACCGATGCGGCCCAGGTTGATTCCGAGCACCGGCACCCCGGACGGCCGGCCGAGTTCGGCCGCGCGCAGGAAGGTGCCGTCGCCGCCGAGGGCGAGCACCATCTCGCAGCCCAGCGCCGCGGACGGGCTGTGCGGCACCACCCGGACCGGATAGCCGGCGGGTTCGTCCTCGAACCGCGTGCTGTCGGCCTCGTCGGCCAGCACCCGCAGGCAGATGCCCGCCTCGGCGAAGATCTTCGCCACCCGGTGCGCGGTCTCGATGATCTCCGCGCGGCCGGGGTGGGCGACGAGCAGGATCTCCCTGCCGCCCTCGTGCGTGTTCACTGCGGACCCTCCTCGACGGCGCGGGCGACCAGCGCTTCCACTTCCGCGGCGTCGTAGTCGAACGGGCCGACCTTGCGCAGCCACAGGAAGTACTCGACATTGCCCGACGGACCGGGCAGCGGACTGGCGACGACACCGTGGGTCCGCAACCCGAGCGCGCCCGCCGCGGCGGCCACCTCGCGCACCACTTCGGCGCGCAGCGCCGGGTCGCGCACCACGCCACCGGATCCGACCCGCTCCTTGCCGACCTCGAACTGCGGCTTCACCATCGGCAGCAGATCGGCGCCGTCGGCGGCACACGCGGCCAGCGCGGGCAGCACCAGTCCCAGTGAGATGAACGACAGGTCACCGACGACGGATTCGACTGTGCCGCCGATGGTTTCGGGGGTGATGTTGCGCACGTTGGTGCGGTCGTACACCTGGACCCGATCGTCGTTCTGCAACCGCCAGATCAGCTGGCCGTACCCGACGTCGACCGCGGCCACCTCCTTCGCGCCGCGCGCGAGCAGCACATCGGTGAACCCACCGGTCGACGCGCCCGCGTCCAGGCAGCGCTTGCCCGCGACGCGCAGACCCTGCGGTTCGAACGCCTCGAGCGCGCCGAGCAGTTTGTGCGCCCCGCGCGAGGCCCAGGACACCTCGTCGGGTTCCTCCCGCACGATCAGCGGGGTGCCGGTCTCCACCGCCGTCGCCGGTTTCACGGCCACGGTGCCGGCAATCAGGACGCGGCCCGCGCTGATCAGCTCGACCGCGTGTTCTCGCGATCGCGCCAATCCGCGGCGAACCAGTTCGGCGTCCACACGCGCTCGCCTGGCCACCTCAGATCTTGTCCACTGTCGCCAGGGCGTCCACCAGCACATCGTGCGCCTGCTCGAGGATGCGCGCACGCCGGGTGATGTCGGCTCCCGTCTCGGTGTTCTCGGCCGGTCCGGTCACCGCAGGCGCCGCGCCGAGTTCGGCCAGCAACGCGTCGACTTCGGCCTTGATCCGATGCGGGTCGGCCGGTTCCTGCCGCGCCTGACCACCCGGCAGGTGAGTGCCGGGCAGGGGAATCCCTGGGCGGGGTGGCTGCGGCGCGCCGGGCGGCGGTGAACTCGGAGTACTCATCGTGTCGTCAACGCTATCGGATTTCCGAATCGGCTGCGCGCACGCGTACCGCCCGGCCGGGGTGCTGTCGCAACAGTTCCGCGACCTCCGCGGGGGCGACGGCATCCGGCACGATCTCGTCGTTGAGCGCGTCGAGCGAGCCGGCGACGAAGGTGGGCACCTGGGCCGGTGGCGCGAGCAGGACATCTTCGAGGGTGCTGACGCCGGTGAGCACCAGCAGCGAGTCGAGCCCGAGCCCGTTGGCGCCCTCGATATCGGTGTCGATCCGATCGCCGACCACCAGCGCGGCGCGGGCGCCCGCTCGCGCGAGCGCGTCTTCCATCAGCGGCGCGAACGGCTTGCCCGCGACCAGCGGCTCGCGATCGGAGGCGGTCCGCAGCGCGGCGACCATCGATCCGTTGCCCGGCGCCAGACCGCGCTCGTTGGGCAGCGTGCGATCGGTGTTGGCGGCGACCCACAACGCGCCCGCGCGTAGCGCGTAGGCGGCTTCGGCGAGGTCCGGCCAGGCCGTGGCGGGCGAGTGCCCCTGCACGACCGCGTCGGGCGGCGTGTCGCCGAATCGGCGGATCGGAACGAGGCCGACCGCGGTGATCTCGGCGGCCAGGTCGTCGGTACCGACGACGAGCACCCGGGAACCGGGGGCCAGCCGGTGCGCCAGCATGCCCGCCGCGGCCTGCGCGCTGGTCACCACGTCCGCGGCCGTGGCCGGATAACCCAGCTCGGCCAGATGCTCGGCCACCGGACCGGGGCCACGGGCCGCGTTGTTGGTGACATAGACCAGCCGCTGCGCCGAATCACCGTCCGGGGCGAGCGCTTTCGGACCGCCGTCGATCACCTCGGGACCACGGTACAGCGTCCCGTCCAGATCGAGCAGCAAAGCGTCGTATTGATCGCGTAGCCGGTTCACACACCCTCACTCCGTCGTCACTGCCGGGTCGAGCACCTGCGCCGACCCTAGGCGAGGGCACCGACAGTTCCGCGTCCACGGAACCACCGAATCGCACTCGCACTCTTCATGATCGAGCATGCGGAAACCGTCCGTGCACGGTGTACCCGCTTTTCGCAGCCCGCTTTCGCGCGCGTCGCGGCGCTCGGTGACACAGGTCACCACCCCGCCAGGAAGTAAACGGACTGCGGTCCGTTTATTACCGATCGAACTGCCGCACCGGCGCAGTCGTCATCCTTCGCACGGAGAGGTCCACGCAATGGACATCGTTTTCTTGGTCGGCCGCATCCTGCTCGCGGTGATCTTCGCCTTCTCGGCCATCGGCCACTTCACTCAGGCCGACGGGATGGCCCAGTACGCGGCCGCCAAGGGGGTGCCCGCGGCCAAGGCGGGCGTCATCGTCAGTGGCGTCGTCGCGCTGGTGGCCGCGCTGTCGCTGATCCTCGGTGTCTGGCTCGACCTCGGCGCACTGCTGCTCGTGGCGTTCCTGGTTCCGGTGAGCCTGTTCATGCACCCGTTCTGGAAGGAAACCGACCCGCAGGCCAAGCAGACCGAGATGATCGGGTTCAACAAGAACCTCGCCATCGTCGGTGGTGCGCTGATTCTGTTCTACCTGGTCAACACCACCCAGCAGGTGCCGCTCGGACTCACCGGCCCGCTGTTCGGCGCCTTCTGATCCCTCGACGCACAACGGCCGCAGGCCGGGAACCCGCTATCGGTTCCCGGCCTGCGGCCGTTGCTTGCTGAACTACGCGTCGCCGGTGAGTTCCGCGGCGCGGTCCTCGGCGTCGGTCTCGCCGTCGAGATCGGCGGCAGCGGCATTGAGGAACCACTGCAGGCCGTCGTCGGTGCGGCCGGCCGCGACCAGCGCGTCGGCGTAGGCGTAGAACAGGCGCGCGGCGGCCGAACCGGTGCGCGCCGGATCCAGATCGGGAGTCTGCAGCGTCACCACGGCCTGGTCGAACTGACCCAGATCCATCCGCGCGCCGGCGACCACGATCCGCAGCTCGGTGGCCTCGTCACCGCTGAGCGCCTGTGCCTCTTCGCTGCGGCCGAGCTCGATGGCCCGTTCCGGCCTGCCCAGACCGCGCTCGCAGTCCGCCATCACGGCCAGCAGCCCGGAGCCGCCGGACATGCGGCGCGCGGTGCGCAGCTCGGAGAGCGCCTCCGCCCATTCCTCGGCGTGGTAGGCCACCACACCGGCGGTCTCGCGCACGACGGCGATCCGGCCCGCCCGCTGCCGTGCGGCCCGTGCGTGGGCCAGCGCGAGCCGGGGATCGTCCTCGAGCAGTTCGACGGCCATCACCATGTGCCGGGCGACGGTTTCGGCGTTGTTCTTGTCCAGGCTCAGCAGATCGCGGCGCACCGCCGGATCGAGATCGGAGGCTTGCACGTCTTCGGGCAGGTCCGGCTCGTCCGGACGCGCGGCGCGCCGGTCGGTGGACCGCCCGCCCGCTGACCTGGCGCCTTCGCCGCCGCGACGGCGGTCGTCACGGTCGTCGCCGCCACGGGTGCCGTAGCCGGCGTCGGCCCGACGATCCGCGCGGTCTGCCGCCTCGTCGCGAGGATCGGGCTCGGCGGTCGGCGACACGGTGCGATCGCCGTCGTCGCCGCGTTCGGTGTCGTCGGCCTCGGCGCGATCGGCGGACCGGGTCCGACCCGCATCATCACCGGACTCGGCGCGATCGGCGTCGTCCGCCGACTCCGCTCGACCGTTGTCGTCGACGTCCTCGGCACGCTCGGTGCTCGACGAGATGTCGTCGGACTGCTCAGTGGATGCGGTCTCCTCACTCACCGGCGAATCGAGGTCGGCCGATGCGAGATCGGTCGACTCGCTCTCGGCGGCATCGGCATTCGCGGCGGCCGAGGACACGACGCCGAGGACATCGCCCTCGCGCTCGCGCCGCTTCTCGCGGTAGGTCCCGTCCAGCGGCGCGCCGTCCTCACCGACGTAACGGTTGCCACCGCCGGAGCCGCCACCACGCTTGAAGCCACCGCGCCCGCGATCGTCGTCACGACGGGGGCCGCGATCGTTGTCGTCACGCCGCTGGTAGCCGCCGCGATCGGAGCTCTCGCTCCGGCGGAAGCCACCGCGATCGGAGGACCCGCGCGAACGGTCATCGTTGTCGTCGCGACGGAACCCGCCACGGTCACCGGAGCCACCACGGCCCGCGTCGTCACGACGCTGGTAACCACCACGGTCGCCACTGTCACGCCGCTGGTACCCGCCGCGGTCGCCACCACGGTCGGAGCCACCACGCGAACGGTCATCGCCCTCGCTGCGCCGGAACCCGCCGCGATCCGAACCGCCACGCGAACGGTCGTCACCCTCGTTGCGGCGGAAGCCGCCACGATCCGAGGACCCGCGCGAACGGTCATCGTTGTCGTCGCGACGGAACCCGCCACGATCGCCCGAGCCACCACGGCCCGCGTCGTCACGACGCTGGTAACCACCACGGTCGCCACTGTCACGCCGCTGGTACCCGCCGCGATCGCCACCGCGATCGGACCCACCACGCGAACGGTCATCGCCCTCGTTCCTGCGGAAGCCGGAGCCACCGCGCGGACGGTCGTCGTTGTCACGACGGAACCCGCCACGATCGCTCCCACCGCGCGAGCGATCGTCGCCCTCGTTGCGACGGAAACCACCGCCGGCGCCACCCCGGTCCGAGCCGCCACGGGGACGGTCGTCATCGTTGCGACGATACCCGCCACGGTCGCCACCGCGATCGAAACCACCTGTGGGACGGTCGGATTCGCCACGGCGGAAGCCGCCACGGTCGCCGGAGCCACCGCGGCCGGCGTCGTCACGACGCTGGTAACCACCACGGTCACCACTGTCGGAGCGCCGGAAACCGCCGCGGTCGTTGTCGTCACGCCGCTGGTAACCGCCACGGCCGGCGTCGTCACGACGCTGATAGCCGCCGCGGTCGCCACCACGGTCGGAGCCGCCACGGGGGCGATCGTCATCATTACGGCGGTACCCGCCACGGTCGCCGGAGCCACCACGGCCGGCGTCGTCACGACGCTGGTAACCACCACGGTCACCACTGTCGGAGCGCCGGAAACCGCCGCGGTCACCGCCGCGATCGTCGCGGTTGAACCCGCCACGCTGGCCCTCGGAACGGTCGGAACCGCCACGGCCACCACGATTGTCGTCGTTGCGGCGGAATCCGCCGCCTTCGCCACGGTTGTCACCGTGTCCGCCACGGGGGCGATCGGTCGGTTCGCCGCGCCGGCCGAAACCGCGGGCGTCTCCGTCCCGGCGGAAAGGCTTCCGTCCGTCGTTGTGTTCCGACACGGCGATCCCTTTCTAGATTCCCCGGCCTCGGGGAGTGTTGTCGTGGCCCCGCCTACAAGAATTCAACCACGGGCGGAGGACGGGGCATCGTCCGCCTGGCGTGCCGGGGCATGGCAGCCCCACAAACGCCGATAGGGGACCCAATTCTGGGTCCCCTATCGCGAAGGATGTTCCGGCGGTGTCCTACTCTCCCACACCCTGTCGAGTGCAGTACCATCGGCGCAGGTGGCCTTAGCTTCCGGGTTCGGAATGGGACCGGGCGTTTCC
>NZ_LPNR01000034.1 GCF_019266065.1 Nocardia sp. MH4
CGGCTCGCTCAGCGACGTCATCTCCGACGTGCTGCGCAATCTGATCGGTAGCTGATCGCGTAGCACCTGGTCGCCGGGACGGTCTCGCGCTGCCGTCCCGGACGACCTATCGCCCGTCGTCCTTCGGCCGAAGAACGACGGGCGACTGATGCATCGTTTATGAATCATTCAACGGGCGGCGGCCTGTCCCGACCACGTGCCAACCGACTGACCTCGGCGACCGCCTCTTCGAGCGAGCCCAGGCACCGCACACCAGACACCTCGGGCCATCCAGGTCCCGCCAGAAGCAGCTGGGCCGGTTCACCGATTCCGGCGGGGATCGGCGCCGCTGCCGCCGTGCGCGCGGTTTGGGACCACAGCACCACCACGGGATCCTGCGCTTTGGCCACCGCGTCAGCGAGCGCGCCGCCGGGTACTGCCGCGCCGAGTAGCACCGCCGGTACGCCGATCTCCGCCAGCGCCGCTCGCAGAACTTCCAGGGGCAGTACATGCGCCTCGCCCGGAGCACAGGCCAGCAGCACCGGAGCGAGCCCGGCTACGCCGCGCACCGCCGGCACAGCGCGGTGCAGACCCGTGGTGATCGCCCAGGACACGACATGCTCTACATCGATCAAGCCATTGCCACGATCCTGCCTGCTCACGATGTCCGCGAAGACAGGTCGACACAACTCGCGCCACGTCGCCACCACCCCGAAATGGGTCAGATGGGCAGTGATCACGCCCAGGAGTTCGGCGACCCGGAGCTGCTCGGCAGCGTCCAGCACCGGCGCCACATCACCGAGGGTGGGAACAGAATCCGCCGCGATCCGGGCCGCCTGCGCCGCTTTGGCCGGGCTCGCTCCAGCACGGACCAGATCGGCCATTCGGCTCAGCATCGCCACGTCCCCGGCCGTGTAGTGCCGGTGACTGCCCGGGCGGCGGTGCGCGGGGCCCAGGCCGTAGCGCTGGTTCCAGCTACGCAATGTCGCTACGGGAATGCCCAGCATCGCGGCCACGGTTCCGACGGTGTAGCCGGATGCCGAGTCACCCCTCACACCACCTTCTCCCAACCTCCGCGCGCCTTTCCACGAATCGGACGAGATCTACGGCTGCCGACCTGGCGCGTTCCCGAAGCACCGACCTCCTTCGATCGGTGCCCTCCGGCCCGCCGGACGGCGCACGCCCGGTGTCAGCGCAGCGACACGCAACCCTGCAGGGTCTGGAAGTCGCCGGCGAAGGCGGGACCGCCGGTGCAGGTGGGGGTGGTGACGCCGTTGACGGTGACCTCCGCTCCCGGACCGGCGATCCCGATGGACAGCCCGGGCCGCACCCCGGTCGTCGTCACCTGCGCACCCGGCCCCAGGGCGATGGCGGCCGGGCCCGACAGAAACGTCGAGCTCGAGGTCGCGGTGCCGCCGTTCTGCGCGATGGCCAGCGACAAGCTCGTCGGCGCGGCATCGGCGGACGCGGCGCCGTCGAATCCGTAGGCCGCCGCCGCGCCGCCCGCGGCGCTCGTCGCGGAGCACGACCCGTCCGCCGCACCGGCCTGCACGGACGCCGCACCAGGCGCCGGACACATGGCAGTCGGCGCGGCATTCGCCGTCGGTGCGGCGGCCAGGGCGAACAGTGACGCCGTTCCCGCACTCACGAGAAACCCGAGTGCGCGCCCAGCAGTGAAATGAACCATGACCATCTCCTCGCTTCCGATTCTTGTCCGTGGCCGCGCCACGCCCGTGACGATGTCGGCCGGTGAAAATTTCTGCCTACGAGATGCCTGTGAGGCTTCACACTACACGTCAAATGATGCAGAATCGACGCATCAGGAAGTTTAATTGCGTGGTCCACGACGCACAGCGGTAGCGCGGGCTCCGACCCCGCTTCGCAGCAATCGATCCTGCGCCGTCGGCCGATACGGGCATCGCCCCTGACAGGAAGGCACGACATGAAGGTTCGACAGCACTCCGGAACAGTGATCGCGGTACTGGCGGCGATAGCGATCGCCGGGTCAGCGTGTACCGACACCGACGAGGCAAGCGACACCACGTCCGCACCCACGACGACCACGTCCGCTACGGCCATGCCCGCACAGGGCGAGGTGGCGATGACCGGGCTCGTCGGCCCCGGCTGCGCAGATTACGCGGCGCAGGTACCGACCGGACCGGGCTCGATCGAGGCGATGTCGCAGGAGCCCGTAGCGACCGCCGCCGCGAACAACCCCTTGCTGACCACCCTCACCGCGGCGGTGTCCGGCCAGGTCAATCCCCAGGTCAACCTCGTCGACACGCTCAACGGTGGCGAATTCACCGTTTTCGCGCCG
Source organism: Nocardia sp. MH4 (assembly GCF_019266065.1). Classification (GTDB taxonomy): domain Bacteria; phylum Actinomycetota; class Actinomycetes; order Mycobacteriales; family Mycobacteriaceae; genus Nocardia; species Nocardia canadensis. The sequence continues at coordinate 2,297 of NZ_LPNR01000034.1, forward strand.
GTGGACTCCGCGTTCGCCGCGCTCGACCCGGGCACGCTGGAAACACTGAAAACAGACTCGGCGATGCTGACCAGCATTCTCACCTACCACGTCGTACCGGGACGGTTGGCGCCCGAAGCCGTCGTCGGCACACACGCGACCGTCGAGGGATCCGAGGTCACGGTGACGGGCTCGGGCGATCAGCTTCGCGTCAACGAGGCAACAGTGGTCTGCGGTGGTGTCCGAACGGCGAACGCGACCGTCTACCTGATCGATGGTGTCCTGACACCGCCCACCAGCTAGCGGAACCGGACGGCTCCAGGGCGGGTGCGAGGTTGCCGAACGCGCTGCCGCACCCGCTCCTCCGGAGTGCGTGCGGCCGCAGGGCTCGAGCCCCGTCGACCGGACGGTGAGCCCCGGGCGGGCCGTTCGCCCCGCGCCGTGGCTCGTCCGCCGCCTCCGCTCAGCCGGGCGTGTGTGCGCGCATCAGGCCCTGCGCGTCCACCGAAGCGACCAATTCTCCCGCGCGCGTGAAGATCTGGATCCGCTCGAACATCCGTCCCGCGCCCGCGAACGGACTCTCACAGCGCAACAGCAACCAGTCGTGCACGGTGAACGGCCGATGGAAGGTGACGGTCTGCGTGAGCATGGCCGAGGTCCCCCGGCCACCGCGCCGCGTGACCTCGGCCTGCGGATACGGACGCATGCTGACCGGTCCCAGGAAACCCTCACTGCCATGGGCCAACAGCGCCCGGGAGAACACAGGCAGGTCGGGCGCCTTGTCGCAGCGCATCCACACATCCAGCGACGGTGGACCCGCGAGGTCGAGCGCCAGCGCGTCCGCCCCGCCGGGCGTCCGCACCTCCCAGGGCAGCAGGGCGCACGGCAGGTCGGCGCACTCGTCCGGACCCGGCACCTCCGGCGGCAGTGCGGCGTGGTGTGCGAGGAAGTCCGGCTCGTCGACGCTGAGCATGGCCAGCACCCGGGCGTGCTCGCGCCCATCCTGCCGGAACGCCACCTGCACGGTGGCCAGTGCCCGGCCCGACTGGATGACCTCGACATCCACGTCGACCTCCCGATCGGCGAACCCACCGCGCGGGAACACACCGTGCAGCGACTGCACCGCCATCTGCGGCACGGTGCGCTCGGCCGCGACCACCGCCTGCGCCAACGTCTGACTGCCCAACGTCGTCGGCAGCGTCGATGTCACGTTCCTGGCCCGGAATCGTCCGGGCGCCGTCTCGGCGAGATCGAGCACGTCGAGGAGGTCGGCCAGGTCGACGACCGGCCAATTATCGGTTCCACCAGCCATGGCCGAATGCTCGCACAGACCCCGACTGCCGGGAAGCCGAGAGGTCGGTGAATGGGACACTTTCTCCGCCCCCGACCGGCGCTCGACGCCGCTTCCTCGCGCAGCACAGCAACGGACTGTCGGCCTGGTCATCGGTTCGGCTGCACCCTGGCGCCGACGTTGTGCACGATGACCACAGTCGGATTCCACGGCACGAGGTCGTCGACGCGGCGTTGCAGTTCCTCGACCGGTGGCAGTTGTTCGGGCCCGAGCACCGAGATCGTCGCGGTATCGCTCTGCAGCGTCACGTCGGTCACCTGTGCGCCCGGCTCGTCGCGCAGCCAGTCGCCGGTGGCCTCGGCGATCTGGCCGGCCCACAATGTCGACAACGAGTTGATCACCATCGGGATCGCGACCAGCACCAGGGCTGCGCCGAGTATCGCGAAGCTGCGTCCGCGTCGCGCCGCGGCGGCCTGCGCGTCGGCCGCGTAGCCGGCACCGAGCAACACGATCGTCGCGGTGATGATCATCGCCACGACATTGGACGCGAACAACACGAACGCGCCCAGGGCCAGGGCGGGTGCGTGCGAGCCGAGGCAAACTCCGACCACGCCCAGTGGCGGCACCAGCGAGATCGCGATCGCGACGCCGGGCAGCACATCGCCGACGTCGCGCCGGGCGATCGCGACAGCGGCCACCAACCCGGTGGCTATCGCCGCGGTCAGGTCCACCAGTTTCGGCGATGTTCGTCCGACGACCTGAGCGTTCGACAGGACGTGAACCGGATTCGGCAGCAACTGGGCGAAGAGAAACCCCAAGACGACGACAACGACGACGCCGGCGCCCACCAGCACCACGCTGCGCCCGATCAAGGCCGAACGGCCGGTCACCACGCCCAGCGCCACCCCGAGAATCGGCAACGACAACGGCGCGACGATCATCGCGCCGATCACCGTGGCGGTGGAATCCCCGATGACGCCGGAGATCGCGATCACCGCCGAGAGCACCAGCATGATCCAGAACGCGGAACGCTTCGCGCCGACCTCACCGACCGACAGATCCAGCCGATCGGTGAGCTCGGCGAGCGATCGCCGCTGGTCCACGGGCACGAGATATCCCAGCATGGCGGTCCTTTCGGCGAGGCTGTCGCCGACGTTAGCGACAGCGGACCCCAGGCGACTCATCCGCTGCGGGTGAACTCCACCTCCCGGCTCAGCGGGCAAGACCGATCGTCGCGGCGAGGAACGGCCAGGACCGACGAAGGTCGTCTTCCCAGTACCCCCACGAGTGCGTGCCGACCGGGCGCTCGTCCAGCGTGACCGGAATATTCAACTCGCCCAGCCGATTCGCCAGATTGATCGTGCAGAAGCGAACCGCGGCTTCGATCGGGCCACCGAGAAGCACCTGCGCCGCCAGCGGAATGCGACCGTCCTGGACTCGGGGATCGGCGGGAGTGTCGTGCGGCGCGGCGGGCACACCGCTACCGGTACTCAGATAGATGGCGGTCCCGCGCAGCCGTTCGGCATTGACCAGGGGATCGTTGGCCCGCCACAACGGCCCATTGCGCGGACCCCACATGTTCTCCACGCTGCGTCCGCCGCCCCAGTTCTCGACGGTGACGCGGACGAACTCCTGCCCGACCGGATCCGACGTCTGCGCACAGCCACTGTAGGAGGCCACGCTGCGCCAGAAGCCCGGCTTGGCGATGGCGAGATTCAGCACCGACGTGCCGCTCATGGACACCCCGGCGAGCGCTCGCTCGTCATCGGCGCCCAAGAAGTTCTCGATCACCGGCGGCAGTTCCTCGTTGAGGAAGGTCTGCCACTTGTTCCGGCCGAGAACGGGGTCGTCGGCGATCCAGTCGGTGTAATACGAACTGCTCCCGCCGACCGGTGTCACCACGTTGACGTCCTCGGTGCGCAGAAAGTCGATCACCTCGGTCTGCGCGTCCCAGCCGCTTCCGTTCGGACCGCCCTGCGAACCGTTGAGGAGGTACAGCGTCGGCCGTGGCCGAGCCTGGTCCGCCGCCCGGAGGACCTGGACCGGGACGGACCGCTCCATCGCCGCGGAGTACACCGAGACGACCTGTCGACGGTCGCCCAGGTCCTGCACGGTGACCACGCCTGCCGATGGTTCGCCGACCGCGGGCCCGGCGAGGGTCGCCGGACCGGCGGCGGCCGCCACCGCGACCATCAGCGCGCTCCATCGGAACCGGGCAGACCTGCGTATCGGTCGCGGTGTTCTCATGTGAGGTCATCCCTAGTGCTCGCGTCAGAACCTGACTGGCCCACGTGCCGACGATCTGACGGCACGACAGGAGGTTCGCGGCGCTACCGGGTGCGGTTTGGTCCCCTGAGCGAACGAAACGACCGTGCCGGCGAGCCGGTTCGGCCACGCCGATCTCCGGACGGCGTCACCGCGTCATCGCTCGGAGGAACCGCTCGCCGATCCACTTCCCAGCAGACACAACGGATTCGCGACCATCGCCGACTGCGCCGAACCCGACGACGAACCGGTGATCCCGGCGTCCACCGGCGGCGTATTCGGCACCGGTGCCGCAGGGTCGCCCGAGCCACCGTTCAGCATCGACTCGCCGTCGAGATTCGCCGGCGCCGAGACCTCGAGCAGGTCCAGCACGGTCGGGGTGATGTCGGCGAGGGTGTATCCGTTGTGCTGCGCGCCCGCGGCGAACCCCGGTCCGCGGGCGATCACGAAACTGGCTGTCTCGTAGGCACTCTGCCCACCGTGTCCACCGTCGGGCTTGTGTCCGTGGTCGGTGGTGACCAGAATCGTCCATCGCTCGTTCGCGTGCGCGGCCGCCCGCGCGTCGACCGCGGCGGTGATCTTCCCGACCAGGCCGTCCACCCGCCCGATGGCATCGCGATACGCCTGCGGCCAGACTCCGCGCAGCGTGTGCCCGACGATGTCCACCTGATCGAGGTGCGTGAACAGCAGATCGGTCCCGTCCTCGGTGATGGCCGAGACAACCGCCGCGGCGGCGTTGGAGTCCGCGGTGGTCTCGCAGACGCCCGCGCCGGTGGGATCGATCTGGGTGACCGCCACCCGGTCGGCTTGCGGGCTACCGGTCCGCGCGATCATGCCGATCGTGTCCCAGGTCCCGATGGAAGCCGTCGACAACGACGGACGCTCCCGCTCCACCTGCGTGAACACCGTCGGATACGGCGCGAAAGCCTCCGCGTTGCAGGTGGCTCCGTTGTCCCGGATCCCGTGCTTGCTGTCCCATACGCCGGTCAGCGCCGTCGCCCACGAGACGCACGACATGGTGGTGTGCGGGGCGATGGAGGTCCGTGCCAGCGTGCCTTGCGCGGCCAGGCGGTCGAGGTTCGGCGCCTCGGCCGCCGACACCTCACTCCACAGGGTGCCGTCGATACCGATGACCACGACCTTGTTCACGATCGGAGCCGCCGGGGCCGGCGCGGCTGCGGCGAGTGGGACAGCGGCCAGTGCGGCGGCCGCGAGTATGCGGTGAGTGCGAGACATGGGCGGCACCGTAGTTGCCGAGCGGCCCCCGCACCCAGCAAATTGGACAATCGACCGGCACAGTCCCGTCCACCGGGAAGTCCTCGTCGCCGCCATTCGGGCCCACAACCCCGCGGCGGACACCGCGTCTTGTAAAAAGGAAACCACCCCGGTAAAATGTGAGCAACCACACCACTGTGGATTCTGCGCCCGCACAGCGATTTTCGCTGGACGGATAGTTTTCCGATGATGCATTACGACACCGAGCGAGCAGTCGCGCACGGAAATGAAGAGCATCTCCCCATCCTGACTACCACCACCGCTTGGTGGCCATCGACACCCGGATCGGAACGGGGAGAATTTCTCGACAGGACCCGCATCCATTCACCGCCGAATTGCCTGATGCCGAATGGTCGATAGACAATGCGCGACGACCTTGAATTCGTACAGATCGATCAGGTGATCGAACGCCTGATCACCCGTTTCCCCGCGGAATCACCGGCGGAGATCGAGCTTCTGGTTCGCCGTATTCATGCGCGGTTCGCCGAGGCCCGTATCCGAGATTTCGTTCCGCTGCTCGTCGAAAAGGCCGCTCGGCAAGCTGTCGGCCGCGTCCAGGTCGAGATCCCTCGCAGCGCTCCGACCATGGCTACGATCCAGTAGTGGATTCCCCCACGGCGCACGCCGTCCCGGTGACGACCGCCTCCGCTCGCGCCCGAGCACGCTGAGGCCCCGACCATGTCGTGGAAGCAGCGAGTGAGCGCCTTACCCGGGATCGCGACGGCCCGCGGCTATCGTCGGGCGTGGCTGCGAGCCGATGTCACCGCGGGCCTCGTCTTGACCGCGTTGTTGATCCCCGCCGGCATGGGCTACGCCGAGGCGGCGGGGCTTCCCGCGTATGCCGGGCTCTACGCCACCATCGTGCCGCTGCTGGCCTACGCGGTGGTCGGGCCGTCCAGGATCCTTGTGCTCGGCCCGGATTCCTCGCTCGCTCCGCTGATCGCGGCCGCGGTGCTGCCGCTGGCCGCCGTCGACGACCCCGACCGTGCGCTGGCTCTCGCGGGAGTCCTCGCGGTCCTCGTCGGGCTCATCCTGCTCGTCGGGGGGTTCCTTCGGCTCGGGTTCGTCACCGAACTGCTGTCCAAGCCCATCCGACTCGGCTACCTGAACGCCATCGCGCTCATCGTCGTCGTCGGACAACTTCCCAAACTGCTCGGGTTCTCCGTCGACGCCACCGGCGTTCTCGCCGAGATCGCCGAGATCGGGAAGGCCGTCGTCGACAGCGAGATCGATCCCATCGCGGCCGCTCTCGGCCTCGGCACCCTCGCCGTCATCGTGGCCTTTCGCTGGTGGCTACCCGCGGTGCCGGGAGTGCTGGTCGCGGTCGCGGTGGCCATCGCGATCTCGGCCGCCGCCGGACTCACCGACGACATCGGCATGGTCGGCGCCCTGCCCGAAGGCCTGCCGCTGCCTTCCATCGACGGCATCGGCTGGGACGACATCGGGCACCTGATCGGACCCGCGGCGGGCATCGCGCTGATCGCGTTCGCCGACAGCGGCGTCCTGTCGCGGACCTTCGCCGCCCGACACGGAGAAGACGTCGACGGCAGCACCGAGATGAAGGCGATCGGAGTCGCCAATGTGGCGGGTGGGCTGTTCGGCGGATTTCCCGTCTCCGCGAGCGGGTCACGAACCCCGGTCGCCGAACAGAGCGGCGCCCGGACACAATTGGCCGGCGTCGTCGGCGCGATCGCCGTCCTGCTCTTCGTGCTGCTCGCTCCGGGTCTCACCGCGTACCTGCCCGACGCCGCGCTCGCGGCCGTCGTGATCGTCGCCGCCACCGCGTTGATCGACATCCGCGGCATGGTCCGGATGTGGCGGATGAGCTCGGTCGAATTCGCCCTGGCGGCAGCCGCGTTCGTCGGGGTCGCGTTGGTCGGCGTGCTGCAGGGCATCATCGTCGCGATCGGACTCTCCTTCGTCGCGGTGGTCGCACGAGCCTGGCAGCCCTACCGCACCGAACTCGTCCGGACACCGGACCGCCCCGGCTACCACGACATCGAACGTCACCCCGACGGCCTGCGCATTCCCGGCTTGGTGCTGGTCAGGTTCGACGCACCACTGTTCTTCGCCAACGGACAGATATTCGACGACTATGTCCGCTCGGTCGTCGCCGACGCCCCGTCCCCGATCGAGTGGGTCATCATCGCCGCCGAACCGATCACCGATCTCGACACCACCGCCGTGGACGAACTCGTCGACCTCGACAATTACCTCGAAGGCAAAGAGATCCAATTGAAGTTCGCCGAGATGAAAGGACCGATCAAGGACAAGCTGATCCGCTTCGGCGTCGGTGACCGGTTCGACAGAACGCACTTCTATCCCACCGTCGAGGCCGCGGTAGCGGCTTTCCACCATCGCGCCGACCGTCCCGCGGACAGTTGATCCGGAGTCGCGCCTTTCGCTCGCCCTCGAACGCATTCGAGATCGGCAACGCGGCTACTCCGAGCTCGCGGAGTCTGCTCCGCCCGCGAACTCGCTGTACAGCTCGGGTAGGAATCCCGCCAGGTGCGCCATTTCCTGACCGCAGTGCAACAGGAGATCACGTGCCAGCCCCAGACCGAGCACCAGATCCGCGGGATCGAGCGCGGCGCCACGCCCCAACGCTTGGGCGGCCTGGCGAGGGTCGGGCAGGCGCAGGCCGTAGCGGTTGAGGTAGAAGCGGCTACGCATCTCGCTGCCACCGGGGATCGGGCGCACTTGATGGGCAAGCCAGCCGAGCTCCACCGGCGCGATGCTGCTCCCGACCCGTCCCAGGATCACCGTATGCCCGGCCGGGACTTCGAAGCCGTGCGCCACCGGGTCGACGAACGAGATCGCGAGCTGCTGCAATTTCGCCCCGACATACTCGTCGACGTAGGAGATGGTGCCGACGTATTTCGCCCGGTCGGGCATCGCCTCGGCACTGCGATCCGAACTGATGTCGGCGTACAGGTGCGCGTCAGGATGCCAGAGCTTGTACCGGGCGGACTCCGCCGAGTGCCAGCCGAACCACCAATCCCACATCGCCGCGGTCACACCCGGCATCTCGGTGCGCACCGCGGTCCACACCAGACCTTCGTCGCTGCGGCCGTACCCGGTTTCGACCGGCGAATAGCCCGAGATCGACAGGTCCGACGTCACCGCGGAGAACGCAGGAATCATGCCGCCCGGAGTCGCCGGCCCGTGGAATGCCGCCGCGACCGCGGCGGGAGGGGCGACGGTCCGGTGGGCCATGAACCGCGCGTAGGGTTGGGCCCAATCCTGTGCGGAATACCCCGGATAGCGGACAACCGGCGACGCCTGTGCCGGTGCGGTGGTTCCCAGGATCAGCTCACCCGCCATCGCGGTTCCCAACGCCAACACGTCGCGTCTGCGCGGACGCCACCCTCTCGACATTGTCCGACGCTAGCCATCACCGGGCCGGTCGAGGGCGCAGTCCCCGCAAATATTGTGACATGTAACAGATTCGGCGACGCCGTGCTCCGGCACAGGTAGGAGAATCCGGGTGGCACCGTCGACTGTCGAAGTGATCCCGGCGGAGCCCCGCATCAGGACTGGGTATCCGCGTCGGCGTCCGTCGCCTGTGCTCGGCGTCGTGCTCTGATGGCGCGCATCGAGACCTGACTGCTGCAGGCGTTGCTGCAGTACGCGGCCGAGGTATTGCGGGTGCGGTCGTAGAAAGCGAAGTGGCAGGGCGGATTTCGACATGCCTTGAGCCGCGACCAGGAACCGGTGTAGGCGAGTTCGGTCACCGCGGCGAGGATCGCCGCCAGCACCGCGGACACGCCGTCGGCGATCGGTCGCAGTTCCACTCCGTCTCGGTCGATCGTCGCGCGGAGTGGATACCTGTCGGCCGCCCGCCGTAGCAACGCCTCGCTCTCCTCGATCGCGACGGCGGAGACGTTCGGGTCCGCGGAGTGGGTGAGCAGGATGGTCACGACGGCATCGCGCAACTGCCGCGCCTCGGCCGCATCCGCGTCGGTGACCGCACCGGTGACCTGTCGCCCGGTGCTCCGCAACCACGTGCGCAGTCCGTCGGCGTCGGCGAACTGCTCGACACCCCCACCACCATCGGCGTGCGTATTCGCGAACGCGATCACCGCCAGTGCTGCTTCCGACCCATCGCCCATACCGCGAACTTACCTCGGGGTTGTCGGCTAGCCAATTTCGATGGGAACAACTTCCACATCAAGCGTTGACTTGTTGCTAGTAAACAACCTACGCTCGCAACATGATCAACACGTCGAAAGCTCCCATCACATGGTTCATCACCGGCGCCTCATCCGGCATCGGCCTGGCATTGACCGAGGCGGCCGCCGCACGCGGCGACAATGTCGTGGCCTTGGCGCGGCACATCGATGCCCTGTCGCCCCTGGCCGCGGCTCATGGCGGCCGGATCACTCCCGTTGCCGCCGACGTGCGCAGGCAATCGTCGATCGATGACGCCGTCGCGCTCGCGCTGCACACGTATGGGCGCATCGACGTGGTTGCGAACAACGCCGGCTACGGGCTCTTCGGAGCAGTCGAAGAAGTCGACGACGAGCAGGCCCGCGAGATCTTCGACACCAACTTCTTCGGAGTGCTCACCGTGCTTCGCGCTACCCTGCCGATCCTGCGCCGACAGCGCGCCGGTCACATCCTGCAGGGTTCCTCCTACTACGGACAGACCGCCCACGCCGGCGTAGGCCTTCTCGCGGCGACGAAGTGCGCCATCGAAGGACTCACGGACGCGCTGCTGGACGAAGTCGCTCCCCTGGGTATCGACGTCACACTCGTCGAGCCCGGCCCGACCGCAACCCCGTTCCTGGCCAACCTCCATCACGCCCGGCCGATCGACGATTACGACCGAACCGTGCGCGAAGTACAGCGACAGATCGGCGAGCTGCCGCCGACGGCGTTCAACGATCCGAATCGGGTCGCGGCCGCCATCCTCACCGCGGTCGACAGCGACACTCCCCCGGTGCGCCTGGTCACCGGAGGCTTCGCCGTCACCGAGATCGACGCCGCGCTGCGGCGGCGACGCGATGAGCTCGCGGCGTGGCACCAGGTGTCCTGCGATGTGGACGTCGCCGCAGCCCCCGCGACGGTGTAGCGCCGACCACCGACAACGCGTCCGGTTCGGCGCACCGATAGTCGTCGGTGCGCCGAACCGGACGAGAGCGCGAGTGCCGGCGTTCGCCGGAACTCGACCCGACGGTGACAGTCCAGCCGAACGTCAATCCTCGTACAGCTGGACGAACCGACGCACCAGCGCGCCGGGGTGCACGACGTTGCCCGAGCGGGCTACTTCCTTGAGCGCTTCGGCCTCGACGGGGTCGAAGTAGCCGTGGTGCTTATAGGCGTCGATACGGATGCTCATGCCCTGCGCGTCCAACTCCGGATGGAACTGCGTGGCGTACACGTTGGCGCCCACCCGGAATGCCTGTATCGGGCAGCCGGTCGAGGTGGCGAGCCGTTCGATCCCCGCCGGGAGCTCGGTGGCGGCCTCCTTGTGACCGACGAACGCGTCGAACTCGCGCGGGAGCACGCACAGCAGCGGGTCGACCCGCCCGGCATCGGTCAGAGTGATGGTGGTGGGGCCGACCGGTTCGGGATGGGTTCGGTCGATGACAGCGCCGATCACCGAGCCGATCACGCCGATGCCGTAACAGGCGCCGAGGAACGGGAAATCCTGACGGACCACGGCCGCCACGAGCTCGCGCAACTCAGCTTCCACTCGCCGCTGCACCGGCGATTTCGTGTCGGGCGGGTCGGAGACGGTGAACGGGCTCCCGCCCAGCATGATGCCCGCGTAGCGGTCGAGGTCGATCTCTCCGAGCGGATCGCGTTCCAGACGGCGCCGGTGCAGTCGGCGCGGTGCGAGCCCGCCGCAGCGCAGGAAAGCCTCGTATTCCTGGTCGGCGGCCTCGTTCTCGGCGCGTGTCGCCAGCAACAGGAACGGCCTTCCGTCGCGGTCGCGCACCATCGCGTCGCTCATGCCGAACACCGTAGCGGTGCGAACGGCCGGAACCCTCGCAGCTCACCGGCGTTCGGATCGAAGCGCCGCAGGCTCGCGATCGGTCCGTCGATTAATGGTCTCCGCTCGCCAGGCGATATCAGGAAGAGATCCCCCGCTTCGACGACGGAAGTAGTTCGATGGCGCACACACACTTTGTCTTCGTGATTGCCTGGGTGAGCGGCGATGCCACACGGTCGGGGCACACCTTCACGGAGGCGTGGCTGCTGGCCTGCGGTGACGAAGTACGCCGATTCTGGCGAGATATGTCCGGATTTCGCGAGGAGCACACCTGGTCGGTACATCCACCGGTCGAGATCGATCAGCCCTACGCCGACGCCGACGCACTCGCCGCCGCGGTGCGCGTGAAGGCCGCGGCCGACGGGGCGCCCTTCCCGAAGGGCGCCGTCCTGGTGGTGATTCAGGATTGGGCGGCCGCCACCGGTGGCCAGTTCGGCTACGACGGTCAATTCGCCGCTGCCCAGCTCAGCGCTTCGCTGCTGTGCCACGAGCTGGGCCACTACTACCAGCGTCGCAATCACCAGCCCGGCGGCCACGCCAGTACGTTCAACGGTCACGTCGGGCTCGACTACGCCGATCCGACCTGCATCATGGGCTCGGTCGGAACGCTCGCCGCGCAGGAGCCGCAGCTGGCACACGCGTCACCGGGCCACGATCTGACCGGGCCCGCCATGTGCCCGGCGGCGACGGTGCCGATCGGCTGGCTCGACCCCCACCACCCGACGGCCACGGTAGCGGTGCCGCGACAACCGGCGGGCCCTATCCAATTGGCACGCTGGCCCGGCGTCCCGGCCGCGGGCCACACCGGGGCTCCGGTGGTGGCTGTTGCCCACGCGATGGCTCCGGGCGGTGCCGACGTCTACATCTCGCTTCGCTCACCGCGCGTCTGGGACCGCGGCTTTCGCACGCTCACCCCGCAGGGCATGCAACGCCAGATCGTCGCGCAGGAGCTGGCGCGCAGCGGTGCCACGTTCCTGCTCGCCCAGGTACCGGTCCAGCCGGGAGCGTCGATGCGGTTGGGCCGGGCGCCGCTGCGTCTCGATGTTCGCGGCGGAGGCGACGCCGTGGCCGAGATCGATGTGGTGGCGGATCCGTGGCGGTTGTGGTCGGTGCTGGAATCCCCACCGCTGCATCGGGCGGCCCGGATCGCGGCCGTCGCGCGTGAGGGCGAGATCGACGTCTTCGTCGTCGGGCTCGACGGCGCGGTGCTGCAGACCCGGTTCACCGGCCACGTATGGGTGTCGTGGCGAGCACTCACCGACCCCGGCGCGTTCGACCCACGTGCGGGCATCGCCGCGGCCAGCTCGACGACGAACACGATCGACCTGTTCGTTGTCGGCACGGGCGATCACCTGGTGCGCCGACGCCGGTGGATCGACGATCGGTGGGCACCGGACTGGCAGGTGTTGGCAGGCGGCGGATTGGGCCCGCGTTCAGCACTGGCCGCGACCGCGACCGCGCCGGGGCGAATCGAGCTGATCGCCGGCGATGCCGACGGCACCGTCATCCACACCACGGTCACCGATGCCGCCGCGACGTGGCGACCGCTGCCGCCGCTGCCCCGGGCCGGCAGCGTCGCCGCCGTCACGCTGTCCGGTGACACGATCCAGGTCAGCGCCGTCACCGAGGGCCCCGGCGACGGGCGGATCTGGACCATCGTCGGCGAACCGGGCCAGTGGCCGTCCCCGTGGGAGCCCCATCTCGATGTCGGCCTGGCCGAGGACGGCGGAATCGCGGCGGCCCGGTCGACGCCCGGGGTGAGCGAACTCGTCGCCGCGGCCAGTCCACTGGCCGCACGCTCCTACGCCTACGGTGCGTGGACCGGCCAACCGGTACGGGTCCCCGGTCAGCCGCCGGGCACCGACAACCGCACGGTGGCCGCGGTATTCCGCACCCCCACGACCCTGGATGTGTTCGCCGTCGCCGACGGCAAGATCCACCGCATCACCCGTTCCTTCGACCCCGATGTCGTCCAAACCGACATCCAGGAACGGGTGCGATACCAGGCCCGCCTCGTCGCCTCGGGCGGTCGGTTCGTCCGCGTCAGCGACGACCCACTGACCCGCGACCTGCTGATCGCTGACGAGTACCTGCCTACGCCCGCAACGGTTTTCACGATCAGCGAACTCGCCTACTACTCCTCGTACGGGATCAGGACGGTGGTGTCGATTCGAGCGCACGACGGCCGGTACGTGATGGCGCTCGACGGCGGCGGCGAGTGGTTGCGGGTCGGCGGAACGACCTTGGGCCCGTGGGAGAAGTTCGTCCTGACCACCTCCGGCGGCGCGAGCACCATCATGGCCTTGGGCGGGCACTACTGGTCGGCGCAAGGCGGGGACTCGTGGCTGCTGTGCGACCGAGTCGCGGTGGGTCCGTGGGAACGGTTCGACATCGCCCGACTCTGACCTTCCGGGGAAGGCCGCGGTGCTTCCGCCGGAACTGCATTCGGCGCCCGTGGTGAGCGGTCCACATCGTGTGGCTCGTATAGGACACGTCCGGGCCGCGGTGTAATCAGAGATCGAGGAAATGGTCGAACTCGTTGACGAGGGCGCAGACACGCCGTCGACGGAAACCGGCCGTGCTCGAACAGATCAGGACCGCCACGGTGACAGCTCGCGCTCACCGATAGCGAGCAAGACGGGTGGTGATCGCCGAAGCGCCATCACCCGTGGGTTACCTAGTGTGTCCGGACGGGGGGACTGCTGCAGGGATAGGTGACAACTGATTTGGCTTGCCTTCGGGTGGGCTGGAAGGATGTCGCTGTGCCCAAGCCCTACCCTCGTGAGTTCCGCGACGATGTCGTGCGCGTGGCTCGCAACCGCGACGACGGCGTGACCCTGGAGCAGGTCGCCGCCGATTTCGGGGTGCATCCGATGACGCTGTCGAAATGGATGCGCCAAGCCGATGTCGACGAGGGCACCAAACCAGGCACCAGCACCAGCGAGTCGGCCGAGCTGCGGGCGGCGAAACGGCGAATCCGGTTGCTGGAGCAGGAAAACGAGGTCCTCAAGAGAGCCGCCGCCTATTTCGCGCAAGCGAACCTGCCGGGAAAATGACCTACCCGCTCGTCCGCGAGCTGGCCGAAGACGGGATTCCCGTCGCGGTGACGTGCCGGGTGCTGGATCTGGCCCGCCAGCCCTACTACCGGTGGCTCGACGAACCGGTCACAGACGCCGACCTCGAGGCGGCCTATCGGGCCAACGCCCTGTTCGACGCCCACCGCGACGATCCCGAATTCGGATATCGATTCCTTGCCGACGAGGCCCGCGCCGCGGGCGAACCGATGGCCTACCGCACCGCCTGGCGGATCTGCTCGGACCACGGCTGGTGGAGTGTGTTCGGCAAGAAGCGCACCGGCAAGGGCAGACCCGGTCCGCCGGTCCACGACGATCTGGTGCAACGCAACTTCACCGCCGACGCCCCGAATCGCCTGTGGCTGGCCGATATTTCCGAGCATCGGACCGGTGAGGGCAAGCTCTATATTTGCGCGGTCAAGGACGTGTACTCCAACCGGATCGTCGGCTATTCCATCGACTCTCGGATGAAATCGAGCCTCGCAGTCCGCGCCCTCAACAACGCTGGGCCGCCGCGGTGAGGTGGCAGGCTGCATCCTGCACACCGACCGCGGCTCGCAATTTCGAAGCCGGAAGTTCGTGGGCGCCTTGACTCGTCACGGCATGTCCGGATCGATGGGCCGTGTCGGCGCGGCCGGTGACAACGCCGCTATGGAGAGTTTCTTCGCGCTGCTGCAGAAGAACGTCCTCGACCGCCGATCCTGGTGCAGTCGTGAGGAATTACGCATCGCGATCGTCACCTGGATCGAACGGACCTACCACCGCCGCCGACGGCAAGCCGCCCTCGGCCGTTTGACACCCATCGAATACGAAACCATCATGACCCCACCGGCCAGTCAGGCCGCGTGACCGAACCTGTCACCTGATCTTGCAGCAGTCCCTTGACCTTGAAGGGCAACAGCTACCGGCTCCGCAACACCGAAATCGACACACTGCCCTCCATGCGGGGCGACAACCAGGCAGACTGAACAACCATCAAGTGGCCTGATTTTCGAAGAGCGCCACCGGCCGGTTTTCGAAGAGCGTCGACAGGCGCGGGAGCGCCCATCTCGTCCTGGCCGACCGCGTGGTTGGGTTCCACGACTCTCCCCTCACATCACAGCGGCTTGGCCACAGACTATCGGTGATCTGTAACAGCAGCCCTCCGATCTCCCTCGAACCAGTGAGGAACGGTCGCCGACGGCGGGGTTTTGGGAACGCTTCGATGACCGCGAGGGGGCCGGTCGATCCTCCCGTCACCCACAGGGCCGAGATAGTGCACGGATGTCGAGCACCGCACCGACCTTCAACCGGGCCGCCTCCGGCGCGATCGAGAACACCGCAGCGCAGATCCTCGAACACTGCCTGCTAGCTGACGGCTCGCCGTTCACACCCGGACAGCACGTCGAGTCGTTCCGGGAACTCAGCGACGAGGACTTCACAGCCCTCGATCAATGGCTGCGGGCCAACCGAGCCGTGGTGCAAGTCCTGGACACCGAAGCGGTGTCGGTGGTGCCTGACTTCTAACGCGAGGCGAGCGAGCGAACAGAAATGATGCTAGTTTCATTAGCATCATGCTGTGGCATATCGAGCAGGCTTCCAGGGTGTCCCTGCAAGACCAGATAGCGGCGTGCGTCCGACGCGCGATCACCGCCGGCGAGGTAGCGGTCAACGAACAGCTGCCACCGGCAACGGAATTGGCGGAGGCGCTCTCGGTCGACCGCAATACCGTCCTTGCCGCCTACCGGCGGCTACGGGAGGAAGGGCTCGTCGATTTCCGCCGTGGACGTGGCGTCCGGATCACCGCGACCGCACCGTCGGTGGCACCGGTCGAGCAAGCCGCCCGCAAGCTGATCGATGCCGCGCATGCCCATGGTTACAGCAAGTCCGAGGTGCTCGGCTTGATCGAGGAGTTGATGTAATGCCCGCCGCGATGGTCTACACCTGCCGTGTCACGAACTGGCCGATGTTCTGGATCAACGTCGTGTACCTCGTTTCGCTGATCGGCACTCTTACGTTGCCGACCGGCCTGTCGTGGTGGTCGGTTCTTCTCATTGCCCTCCTCCCCCTCAATCTCGTGGTCACCTTCGTCGCGATAAGTC
Organism: Nocardia sp. MH4; assembly: GCF_019266065.1. GTDB lineage: Bacteria > Actinomycetota > Actinomycetes > Mycobacteriales > Mycobacteriaceae > Nocardia > Nocardia canadensis. The sequence goes on from NZ_LPNR01000034.1 coordinate 18,260, forward strand.
AGCGTGTCGCCGCTGGTCCCGCCGGCCTGACCGTGAGCCTGGGCCCCTTCGGCGTCCCCAGGGTCAGAGTTTCCCGCGCGAGCATTGCCCACGCCGAGATGATCTTTCTGCCACAGACGTTGTGGAGCGGCGAGGGGGTCGGATGGGGTGTGAAACACGGTTGGCGGCTGACGCCGAGGCTTGGCCCCGCACTGCGGTTGCGCCTGACCAGCGGTCGCACAATCACCGTCTCGATGCCCGAACCCGCTGCCGCGATGTGGGCGATGGGTATCGCACGGTAGACAGCCCGCATCGGATGGGGGCGCGCATCCAGAGGTCGGCCAGCCCGACTCGACAGGCGATGCACCCCAGCCCGGTCAACGCGGCCGACTTGCATCAGACAGAATCATCCGATGGCAGAGACGAACACGCTCCCCGACGGATGGACCCTTGACGACATCCGGCGGCGTGCCAATGACGACACTGCGGAGATGATAGATGCCGCGACGCCAGTGTTCCTGGATACGCCTCATCTGAGGTTCCCCCGCTGAGCCGGAGAGCGAATTACCTGGTTCCGGCTGGAACCCGGCCATGGTAGCTGGCTTCGTACTCGTCGGGTGACCGCCAACCCAGC
>NZ_LPNR01000035.1 GCF_019266065.1 Nocardia sp. MH4
GCGGAGAAGGCCAAGCCCCGCAAGATCGAGATCTCTCGCGAGAGCGAACTCCAGGCCATCGACGCCTGAGCCGGGGGTGGAGGTCGACGATGTCAGCCTCGCTCCCGCCACCCGACCTCGCCCGGTGTGACGAGGGGAAGCGAAAGAGAGGTGATGTGTATCGACAACGTCGCGAACGACTCTTCCGATGACCCGAAGTCGACTTCCCGGTGGCCGGTCCGCCCGGCCACCGCAAGACCCATCCGTCCGATCGCTGAGGAGGATCCGATGACCGTCTTACCGACAGCCACCCAGGCCGATCGCGCCGATCAGGAGACCTTCGTCTGCACCGCCGACCGTGACCTGGGCCTCGATGTCACCGCAGTGCGCGTCGGCGAGCATGCGGTCGACACCGCTGATCTGTCCGACCGTATCGACCAAGCCTGGAGTGTTCCCTGTGTCGACGACGACTTCTCCTGCTTCGCCTACTGACCGGCACACCGACCCCGTCGCGAGGGTCGAGCCGAGTGCGATCTGGCCCGACCCCAGCCCGCTGGACACCTGGTGGACCGAGATCATGGACGGCGTGCCGCCGCCCCCGCGGCGCTGATCGGATAGCGCTGCCGCAGGTCGAAGAAATCTGTAGCGGCGGGTGTAGACATTATCGATGACTGGGTATACAGTCGGTGTCGTTGCAAGATGAAGTCAGGTGGCCGGGCAGGCGAACTGCCCGGGATGACAGTTCGACCGTCCCCTCCGGCGGAGAAGCGAATCCGGTGCACTCGGCCGGACCGCCGGAGGGGACGAAGACCGCAAGACCCCCGCACGACCGCAGGAGAACCGACGAATTGGAGGTGGTGGCCACTGAGTAGTCATTTACCAGTCCCGCATCCCGGGAGTTGTCGGATGCGGTGTCTCAGACCGGCCTCGGTGGCCGGTGTACGCAAGTGAAATCAATCCCTCAGTCGTAATCACGGCCCCGGCGCTCAGTGCGCCGGGGCCTTCCGGCGTTGAATCCGAGAGGTCTCGTGCAGCACCCGAACATCAATCCCGCCGACGGCACCAGCCCGGCGGACAAACTCGACGACGATGACTACCCCGCCTACAGCATGGGCCGCGCCGCGGAGATCCTCGGCGTGACCCAGGCGTTCCTGCGCGGCCTCGACGCCGCGCGGCTGCTCACCCCACAACGTTCGGCGGGCGGGCACCGGCGCTACTCGCGCTACCAGCTGCGCATCGCCGCCCGCGTCCGTGAACTCGTCGATGCGGGCAACGCGCTGGAGGCGTCGTGCCGGATCGTGATTCTCGAGGACCAACTCGCCGAGGCGCAGCGCATCAATTCGAACCTGCAGCGCGAACTCGACGAACGCGGCACCGCCGACCATCCGCCGACCTGACCGGCTGCGCGGGCGCGCCTGTGCCGACGCCGCGCTCGACTGGTCGGTGCAGGACAGACGCCGTTGACTCCGGTGGATGGGGCGCGTTGACTGGTAACGACACGATGGTCGTCGACGCCTGTCACGACCATGAATTCGGAGGCGTTGCCGGCTCGTCGGCGCTGCAGGCCCGAGGAAGAAGTGCCATGAGTATCAGCAAGAAGATCGCCTATTCCGCCGAGGCGACCAAGGGCAAGATCAAGAAGGTGTTCGGTCGGGCCACCGGTAACCGAACCCTCCAGGCGGAAGGCCGGGCCGATCAAATCAGAGGCAACCTGAAACTGTCCGGCGCCAAGATCAAAGACGCCTTCAAGCGCTAGGTCTCGGTGTGCCCGGTTCCATTCTGGCGGCGGCCGACGATTCCGGCAGGCTCGCCGCGGGTCGTGCCCGGCTGGATCGGAGTCAGGATTCGCGCGCGGCGATCGCGGCCTGGATCCGCCGCAGGGTGCGCAGGCCCTTCTTCGCGGCGACGCTCACCATGCCGTCGAAGACGGTCGAACCACGGTCGTTGGCCATCAGCCGTTCCAGGGTCGGCACGGCACGGTCGTCGCCGGTCGAGCCGAGTGCGACTGCCGCCCAATACCTTTGGTCCGGGTCGTCGCTGCCTGCCGCGTCGCACAGCCGTGGGATCACCTCCGGGGTGAAGGTGGACAGCGCGCTGGCGATATAGCCGATGCGGTAGTACCGGCGATTCTCGAATTCGTCCCAGAGCGCGGCCAGGGCGGCATCGCCGCCGATCCGGCCGAGGGCCTCGGCGGCCCGCTCGCGCATTCCCGCGATGGAGTCGCCCAGCACGGGAGTGAGCGCTGGGACGGCCAACTCGTCGCCTAGTACGCCCAGCGCGATCACCGCTTGCTCTCGCGCCAGCTGTTGGGAATGATCCAGCATCGCGATCAGGCCGGGCACCGCCTCCCGGAATCCGAGCGCCGCGCAGCCCATCGCCGCCCACGCCTGGCAGTTGTACCGGGTGTCGGCCAGTGCCGCCAGCAGTGGCTCCCGGAGAGTGTCGTCGCCGAAGACCGCGGCCCGGTTGAGGGCTCGGCTGTACAGCGCGCGGTGATAGTCGGGATAGTCGCGGACCAACGTGCGCAATGCCTGCGCGGCCGAGGCGTCGCCGTCGGCCGCCCGCGCGAGCAGCAGTCGCAGATTCTCCTCGCGGGTCTCGAGATCGCCGTCTTGGAGGATGCGCGCGTCAGCTGGGTTCACCGGCCAACGGTACCTGGCGATGTCCGCGCCACCACCGACCGCGCTCGGGTGGGCTGAACTCGCACGACACGCTCCGGCCAACGGTGGAAGTGGCCCGGCCGGAGTGTGCCGCGCCGTGTGGGGAGTCGGGCCCGGATCGGGTCGGGGGTTTCGACGAACATCAAGAACCCGGGGGAGGACGATCTGTTCCGGATTCACCTACCGCAGATCGTGGCCGATATTCAGGACGATCTCGGCCACCCCGGCGGGGTATCGCCCGCGGTGGGCCGTCCCGCGATCTATCCCCAGGCGCGCCGGGTCGCGGGCATGTCGGCCTCTCCTGTCGGTTCCGGGACGACGCCGAGTACCTGGTGGATTCCGAGTCCGCCGTCCTCGAAGCCCAGCGCGGAGGCGGCCATATAGAGTCGCCAGATTCGGGCGCGGCCGTCGCCGACGAGGGAAACCGCCTGTTCCCAACCGTTTTCCAGATTCGCGACCCACTGGCGAAGGGTGCGCGCGTAGTGCTCGCGCAAGGCCTCGACATCACGGACTTCGAAGCCGGCACGCTGCATCGCCAGGACGACCTCGCCCACATCGACGAGTTCACCATCCGGGAACACGTAGCGTCCGATGAAGGATCGTTTCTGCATGACCGAGCCGCCCGGTGCGGAGATCGCGTGGTTGAGCAGTCGTCCATGGGGGTGCAGCAGGGCGCGCAGGGTGTCGAAGTACTCGGCGGCGCGCTGGGAGCCGACGTGTTCGAACATGCCGATCGAGGAGATGGCGTCGAACGTCTCGCCGCGCAGGTCTCGATAGTCGGCGAGCCTGATCTCGACCCGGTCCGACAATCCCGCCTCGGCGACTCGCCGCCGCGCCAGCTCGACCTGAGCACTGCTGATCGTGACACCGACGACCTGTGCCCCGTAGGTCGAGGCCGCGTGCATGGCCATGGATCCCCAGCCGCAGCCCACGTCGAGCAGGCGCATGCCCGACCGCTCGGGCAAACCCAGCTTGCGGCAGACCAGGTCGTGTTTGGCGCGCTGGGCGTGTTCGAGGGAGCCGTCGTCCTCCGGCACGAACCGCGCGCACGAGTAGGTCATGCTCGGACCGAGGACCAGCCGGTAGAAGTCGTTGCCGACGTCGTAGTGATGGCTGATCGCCGCCGCATCGCGGCGCTTGGTGTGCAGCGGTCCGCGCCGCGGCCGTGCCTCCTCCGCGGGAGGCTGCGGGCGGCGCCCGAGTGCGCCGAGTCGCCGTGCCGCGCCGATGGCCTGCCAGGCCGCGCCGAGACCGAGGCGGGCGTCGTTCGGCGCGGTGGACTGAAGCGCCCGCAGCATCCGGAAGATGTCGCCGTCCAGATCCACGGTGCCGGAGACGAAGGCGCGCGCCAGCCCGAGCTCACCGGGCGACCAGATCAGGTGACGCAGCGCCTCCGCGGACCGCACGCGCATGGTGCCGGGGCTCGCACCCTCGGGCAGGATCGCGCTGCCGTCCCAGAATTCGAACCCGATCGCGGGGCGCGGTCCCAAGCTGGCTCGCAGCAGAGGCTCGAACGCGGCAGCGACCGTGGTCTGGTTAGCCATACGACCACTATGGCCCGCGTCGCGCCGCCGCGATGGCAGCGACGCGGGCGCGGCGCGTTGCGCGGTGGCGGTGTCGATCGTCGGCGAGGAGGCGGATCAGGGCCGGCCGCTGACGACGGCGGTGACGGCGTCGAGGAAGGGCTGGCCGCCCAGGGCGTAGCCGCCGGCGATCGCGCCGAGGACCAGGCCGACGGGGCCGGTGATGATGCTGAGGAAACCGAAGCCGAGCACCGTGCCGATGAGGCCGCCCAGGAGGCCGCCGACGACCACGCCGACCACATTGCGGTTGATCTCGTTCGTCAGCTGGGACATGGGGCTGATGGTCTGCATCTCGCCGATCTCGGTGGCGTTCGCCTGCGGGGCGAGCACGAGGTGGCGACCGCCGTCGGAGATCGTCTGCGCGACTCGCATTGTCGCACCGGAGATCTGGTAGGTGAGCGGAATGCGGGCGACGACCTCGCCCGCGTCGGAGGTGAGGGTGACCGCGGTGTTGTCGTCGGTGGTGGTGAAGGTGCCGCCGGAGACGGTGGTGGTCAGCACCCGGGAGAACTCGGTGAGGGTCGCTTCGTAGCGCACGGACTGCTCGACCCCGGACGCGGTGGCCTGGGGCGCCGGTGCCGTCGGTTGCGCGGCGACGGCTCCGGAGGAGATCCAGACGGCGGCGCCGACCAGGAGCGCGGTAGCGGGGAAGTGACCGAGTTTCATCAGGGATTTCCTTTACGCATGACGAAGACTGCGCGGCCGACCGGCGTGCGCGAGGGCACGAACCGTGGTGTCCGCCAGTGAGATCGGGCAGACCCTAGCACTCTTTTCCGGCGGAGAGTTATCCGTCCCGAATTGGGCGCTGGACCAGCTTTCTGCTGTAAAACTGCGCAGATTCACAATTCGACACGTTCGTGTCCGGCCGTGTAAGAACTGTCAGGCGAGTGGGGTGTCGGTCGGGGCGCCCAGCGGATGAGTAGGAACAACACAGATGGCGCGTCGAAAGAGCATTGCCGTGGCCGGTGTGTCGGTAGTGGCGGTGTTCGCCCTGGCTGGGGCCTTCTACGGCGCGCTTTCCGTCATCGCGGGGTTCGGTGCGCGGCTGTCCGGACCGCCCGAGAATGATTCTCCCGCAACTGCTTCGCTGTCCGAGGTTTCGGCAACTCAGCCGCTGGGTACTATTCTCGAGCTATCCGGCGGTGTGGCGTCCACATTGAGTAAATCCGCGTCCCGGATTCCCCGGGTGGATCTGAGTGTCGGCGATTGCGTGGATGTGGGCGCATCCGATATTCAGCAGGCCGCGTGCGGAAGCGCGAATTCTCACTACAAAGTGACGCAATTGGCGTCGGCGGGCGGTCACTGCCCGGGCGACGTCGACCGCTCCCAGTCGCGCACGCTCCCCGGTGGCGTCCAGGAGACTCTGTGCCTGGACATCGACTGGACGGTCGGCGGCTGCCTGGACCTGTCCGGCGACGCGGTCCGGCACGTGGAATGCGCTGCCGCCGTTCCCGGCCGGGTCCGCGTCCTCGAGATCCGCCACGACACCACGGACGTGAACGTCTGCACGGCGGGCGACCGCGGCGTCGTCTACGACGAGCGCCGCTACGTCGTCTGCGTCAGCTCACGCTGAGCGCCACGTACCCGGGTCCCCAACCGCGGGCTCGCTCAGGATCTTCGCGTAGGCCCTGTTGAAGTCGGGTCTGCCCGGCACAGAGTGCGGGATCGGGTCGTATCCGGCGGACGGGTAGAGCTGGGTGGCTGCTCGGTTGTGGGAGCCTGTTTCCAGCAGGATCCGTCGGATGCCCTGGGTGTCGGCAAAGGATTCGAGGTGTGCGAGCACGTGCCGAAGCCCACTATCGCGCGTCGCTCGACGGCGTAGTCGCGTAGCAGGTGAGCGGAGTCCGGATGATCGAAAGCTCGCGGGGTCGGCGTGGCGTCGGGCGTGAGGTCGTGCGACATGCCCCAGCATGCTCCCTTGTCCGTGCCGGGGGACCGGTCTTCGGGTCACCGGCGGGTCCCGGCCGCCTCGGGCTCGTGACCGTACGGCGTCTAGTGCGTGTGTGGCCGTACTCTGTTGAGGGCCTGCATGTTTGGTGGCCGTAGCCCGTAGGATGGAGCCTGATGGACCACACGGACCCTTTCCCTCGACCTGTTCCGTTCACCGTGCCGAAGCTGCTTGTGGGCCTAGGGCTAGTACTTGTCGTCGCCGCGGCGATCGCGTCGTTCACCTTCACCTCCACGCTCGCCCAGGTGGCGGGCATACCCGAAGACCTCACCTGGCTGTGGCCGGTGGTCGCCGGTCTCACCGTCGCGCTGGTCGCCTGCACCTTCATCACGCTCGTGGGGATTCGCGACGAGAAGGCCACGGGTCTGGTCCGGGTCTATGAGCTGCTGCTCGTCGCCGCCGTGCTGGCGAGCATCTGCGGAAACGTCGTGGCCATCTCCCGTGGGCCGATCGAGCTGGGGACCTTCGGGATCGCGACGGTGGTCGCCATTCCGCCGGTCTGCCTGATGATCTGTGTGGGTAACTACCTGCTGCTCACCGCCGTCGTCCCCGTGCGCATCGTGGCCGCCATCCGGGAGGACGACTGGCGGTTGCGGGCCCTCGGCATCCCCAGCCCGTCGTCGCCGCCGAAGGACCCGAACGTCGCGCCGAGCGAGAGCGCCTCGTGGTGGGACCAGTACCGCAGCGAGGCCAGGACGCCGCCGACGACACCGAAGACCCGGACCTAGCCGACCGGCGGCCGACCGTTTCCGCGTGATCCGAGCCCCGGTGCGGACGGGTCGAAGACGAGTCATGGGCGCGTTGATGCAGAATGTGAAGGTGAAGGATAGACCTGAGAGGAAGTTCGGAGTGGCCGCTGTGGGATCGATGGGTGTCGCGACGCCTGTTCGCGGTTAGTTCGATGTCGGACCAGGAAGCCGGGTCGGGGCCTGGTGGAAGCCGTTTCGACGCGGTGGAGCAGCTGCGTCGGAAGTGGGAAGAGACGAAGGCCGCCGACGGTGGCTCGAGTGCCGAGGGCGGGGCGTCGAACGTCGTCCGGCTGCCCAGGCGGCCGCGGCGAGGTCGCGAGGATAGCGGCGACGCCCGGCGTCGCACCTGGTATCCGGAGACCGTGTACGACCCGGCGCCCACCCGCCCGGTGACTCGCGCGGAATTGCAGGGCGAGACCGGGGCCTGGCCGGTCGACGCCGCGGGTCGGCCCGCGGCACCGGCGGGTGGCACCGCCGAGCACGAACGCAACGTCATCGATCTCGGCGCCTCGCGTCGGAAACGCACCGGCACGGATGCGTCTGCCGGCGGCCCTCGGCCGGCGATGCGCCCGCGCAGAATCGGCGCGGGCGAGACGAAGCCGGGCGGTGACGGCGATGCGTCACCGTCGGGCGATCCTGGTCGGTAGCCCGTCGGCCGCCCGGCTGCGCGGACCGCGGGTCAGCTGACGGTGGCGGTGATCGTGATCGCCGGGGTGAGCTTGTACTCGGTGGCGAAGGTGATCGTCTCCCCTTGGGTGAGCAGTCCCTGGCAGAGCGTGGCGCCGCCGTCGTCGGTGGCCAGCTTGACGACGGCGGTGGTGGCTTTCAGGGTGGACGTGGCGTTGGTGTAGGTCATCGCGGTGTGATGGGTCCAGAAGGCGCACGAGTAGCCGACGGCGGTCCGGAAGACCAGGTTGATCGAGTTGAACTGGTCGCCATTGGTGATCGAGGTGGTGCCGGTGGCCGCGGAGTAGGAGGTGGCCGTCAAGTTGGACGGCCCCGCGGCCGCGGTGAACATGCCCTGCCACGACGTCCCGTCCGGACTTGTGCAGGTGACCGGATTCGTGCTCTTGATGGCGCCCAGCCCGGAGGTGGTCCGGGTGCCTGCGGGCAGCGAGCCGGTCGAGGACAGGCTCGGACAGGTGAAGACCGTCGCGCCGCTCTTGTTCTTCACGGTCAGCTGACCCGATACCGCCGAGAACGCGCCGTTGCCGTTGGGGTTGACGACTGTCCAGGTGGTGGTGCTCGCGTGGGCGGGCGCGGTGGCGGTGAGCGCGGCGGCCATCGGCGCGGCCAGGACGATCGCGGCGAGCGCGCGGCGCAGGCGCAGGGTGGAGGACATGGCGGTCTCGATTCATCAAGCGGGAGAACGCATCTCACGATCGTCCGCCTGGACGGTTCGCGAGCTGCACCGGACATGTCGGCCCGGTCGCGCGACGGTATCAACGAAACCCGTTGCTTAGCAGAACTTTTGAACTATTTGCGTTTCAGTCGTCGTGGCGCACGAGAGACACCCTTGCCCCGGCCTCAGGGCGCAATTTTGTCGCTGCGCGGATCGATCAGGATCTTGGCGTGGTGCTCGGGGGAGCCCAGTGCCGCGAAGGCCGCGTCGATGCCGTCGAGCCCGACCGTGCCGGTGATCAGCGGGCGGGGGTCGACGGTGCCATCGGCGATCATGTGCAGGGTGTCGCGGAATTCGCCGGGGTCGTAGCCGAGGACGAAGCGCAGCTCGATCTCCTTGTTGATGGCGTTGGCGGGATGGAAGGTGTCCTGCTGCATGCACACTCCCACGACCACGACGCGGGTCGACGGCGGCGCGGCGGTCAGGATCTGGTCGATGATGCCGGGCACCCCGACGCATTCGAAGACCACGGGACCGGCCGGGCCTCGATCGAGGGTGTGTGCCGCACGGAACAGGTACCACCACGGGACCTTCGGGACGCGGCGCACGCGTTCCATGACGTCGAAGGCCAGGTTCAGCATGTCCGCGGCACCGGCGATGCGCGGCGGCTTCGGCGCGGCCTCCCAGGCGGATTCGGTGGCCGGGTCGACCACGACGTCGGCGCCGCAGGCGCGGGCCAGATCCCGGCGGCGCGGCGAGAAGTCGCTCGCGACCACGGTGCGCACGCCCGCGGCCTTCAGCATGGTGACGACGGCCAGTCCGATCGGCCCGCACCCGATGACGAACGCGGTCTGGCCCTGGGTGATCCGGCTCTTGCGGACGGCATGCCAGCCCACCGCCATCGGCTCGGTGAGTGCGGCGAGGTCGGGGGAGAGCCCGTTGGGGACCTCGAAGGTCACCGATTCCTGCGTGAGCACCTGTTCGGCGTACCCGCCGGGCGCGTGGGCGGACAGTCCGGTGAGTTCCGGCTCGCGGTCTCTGCGCAGAATCGGCATCGCGACGACGGGTGTGCCCGGTTTCCAGCGACGGTGCGTGCGCGGCCCGTAGTCGGCGATCTCGCCGGTGAACTCGTGCCCGAGCACGATCCGCTGGTCCGACCGCATGAAGTTGCCGTAGCCGGTGGCGGCGGCCAGGTCGGCGAGCTCGTCGCAGTGCACCCGGGCGTGCAGGTCCGAGCCGCAGATGCCGCAGCGAGTCACCGAGACGAGTATCTGGCCCGGTCCGGGTTCCGGCGTCGGCAGCTCCTCGACGCGAAACTCACCTTTGCTGACCACCGTCGCACGCATGAGCGCCTCCTAGACGAGTGCTGGGCCATCCCTCGGGTCGCCGACCCCGGTCGTCATCGTAGCTGTCCGGGTAGGCCGGGCCGATCACCTCGGCGCATCCGCTTCCCTGTCCGCGATCAGCTGAATCGATCGACTGCGGAGCGGGGCCGAAAAGTGTTGCGGTCGTCTATCTTCGAGAACAAGGAGCGTGGGATCGTCGTCCGGGCTTCTCGGGATACAGGGGGTAGGAAATGCAGCCGAAACTCATCACCGCTGTGCTGGCGCTCACGGTGGGTGCGGTCGTCGCGACCGGGTGTTCGAGCGACGCCGATGTGGTGTCGAAGAACCTGTCCAAGGAATCGGACCAGTTCAAGATCGACCGCCGGGTGGTGTTCTTCAACGGGATCACCGACAAGTACCTGCTGTCGATCGAGGGCAAGTGCTCGATCAAGGACGAGAACAACCAGCTCGAGGTCACCTGCAAGACCGGTGACGACGAGTACAAGAAGCACTTCCTCGGGCTCTCGGACAACGTGAGCTACTTCGTCGAACAGCTCGAGTCCGCGGAGGTCAGCCGGTATCGCTACAAGGTGATCTTCAAGCCCGAGACCATTCTGGCCGACGTCGATCGCCCCTGAGGCTACGCGCCGAGCCGGTCGTGCACGAAGGCCGCGGCCTGGTCGCGGTTGTCGTTGACGAAGTACGCGAAATGCCCATAGCTCAGGGCGTTTCCGAAGCCGGCGGCCGGGTTGCCGCCCTGGCAGACCCGGTCGCCCGCGTTGCAATAGTCGCGCAGCCGGTCGGCGAATTCGGCGAGTGCACCCGAGGGAAGGGGGCCGGTGCCGGACAGGGCGGGGTCGAAGCTGCCGCGATTGTAGGGCTCGCCGCCGTTGAACAGTGGGTTGCCGAACAGGGCGATGGCGTCGATGCGCGCGGCCGCCTGGTCGGTCACCGCGGTGCGCGCGTTGAGAGTGTTGCCGATGACCCGGGCGCCCTGGGAGTAGCCGAGCAGTACGAGTTGCTGGTCCGGGCAGGCGGCGGCGGTCGCGTTGAGCAGCGCGGTCAGGTTCTCGACGCCGCGCACGGCGCTGTCGGGAGCCATCGAGGCCGGGTATTCGAGTTCGGTCACCGTGGTGCTGCGGCCGAACTCCAGGGCGATCCGGCTGCCCAGCGGTGTGAGGAGCAGGCTGCCGATCTGCGGTTCGAGGGTGCCACGAACGGTGACGACCCGGACCTGCGCGCAGCCGGTCGGGCCTGCGGACGGCTCGGCGGCCGCGGTAGGGAGGGCGGTCAACGCCAGTGCCGCCGCGACTGTCGCCGCCGAACGGAGCAGGATTCGGGATCGTCCACGCATGCGCCCACTGTATTGCGCCGCCGGGGCGGGCGGGAGACAGACCGGGTTTCCGCACGTTCTCACGGGTCGACGGCGGGCGACAGACAGTAAAATTTGGGTATTTCACATCCCGGGGACGCGACTAGTGTCGGCGATCACATTCCCAGGAGGTACTCATGAATCACGTACTCGCCAAAACTCTTGCCACCAGTGCCCTTTCGGTCGCCCTGGTCGGTGCCGCGCTGGGTCCGGCGCATGCCGCAGTGTCCTCGGTCGCCCCGATCGCGGAGTCCGGCTCCGGGTCCGGCTCCGGCGACAGCGGTTCCTCGCTGGCGCCGCTGATCACCTTCCCGCTCGGCGCGCTCTACATCCTGCTCTGCGATGCCGAACCGAACGGGCCGGTCTGCGCGCTGATCTACGAGATCGGCAGCGGCAGTGCCGAACCCGACCCGGCCTGACCGCGGGACCGCACTTCGCCGGATTCGGGGGAGCGGCCCCCTGTGAGCCGCTGCATTGTCGCGGCGGCGCTCGCCGGGTGGTCTGCTGCCCGGCTTGCGCCCCGTGGGCGCCCGGGCTGTGAGCATCGTCTAATTCGGCCGCGGGCGCCGGTAAAAATAGAACGTGTTCTAGTAGGCTTCGGCTATGGAACGACTCACTGGATTGGATGCCAGTTTCCTCTATCTGGAGACCGATACCCAGCATCTACACGTTTGCGCCCTGCTGATTCTCGATCCGGCCGACGGGCCGTACTCGTTCGACCACCTCCGCGACGAACTCCGCAGGCGATTGCCGCTCATCCCGCACATGCGCCACCGGGTCCACCCGGTGCCGTTCAACCTCGACCACCCGCTGTGGGTCGACGACGCCGACTTCGACATCGACAACCACATCCGGCGCGTCGACCTGCCGGAGCCGGGTGGGCACGCCGGTCTGGCCGCGCTGATCGGGGAGATCGCGAGCCGGCCGATGGATCAGAACCGGCCGCTGTGGGAGATGTCGGTGGTGGAGGGGCTCGACGACGGCAAGGTGGCGGTCGTGTGCAAGTACCATCATTCGGCCGTCGACGGCATCACCGGCACGAACATGATGATGCACCTGTGCGATCTGGAGCCGGGACTGAGCCGTCCCGAACCCGAACCGTGGCAACCGGAACCGGTGCCCGGCGAACTCGAACTCATCGCGCGTGCCGCGGTCCGGTTTCCCGCCAGGGCCGGGATGCTCGGCATGGTTCCCAAGACCCTCGGCATGGTCGCGGGCTTCGCGCAGCGGCGGCGGAACAACGAAGCGGGGATGGCGCTGCCGTTCTCCGCGCCGCGCACGCCGTTCAACCAGGCCGTCACCGGGACGCGAGCGGTCTCGTTCACCAAGACCGACCTGGGCGCGATCAAGGAGATCAAGGCCGCGTTCGGGGTGAAGGTGAACGATGTCGTGCTCACCGTGGTCGGTGGCGTGCTGCGCCGCTACCTGGCCGAGCACGGCGAGCTGCCCGATCGCTCCCTGGTCGCCTCGGTGCCGGTGTCGGTGCACGAGTCCACCCGGCACACCGAGGGGATCAACAAGGTCTCGACCCTGTTCTGCCGTCTGGGCACCGATATCGCCGATCCGGTCGAGCGACTGGAATCGCTGGCCGTGGCCAACCGCGACGCCAAAGCCGAGCACGACCTGATCGGCGCCGACTTCCTCCAGGACTGGTCGAAGTACGCCCCGCCCAACACCTTCCGCCTGGCCTCGCGCGTCTACTCGTCGCTGAAGCTGGCCGAGCGGCACCCGGTGGTGCACAACCTGGTGGTCTCGAACGTGCCCGGTCCGCCGATGCCGCTGTACTTCCTCGGTGTGCGGGTCGACGGCATGTACCCGTTCGGCCCGGTCTTCCACGGCGCCGGGCTCACTGTCACGGTGCTGTCGAACTGCGGGGATCTCGATTTCGGCTTCATCGCCTGCCGTGACCTGGTTCCCGACGTCGACGCGCTGGCCGAAGCGGTGCCCGCCGTGATCGACGAACTGCTGGCCGCGGCCCGCGCGCGGGGCTGATCGCCCCACCCGAATGTCCGCCCTGTTCGCCACCGGCGTCGAACAGGGTCGTCGACTACCGCCGCGCGGACACCGCCCGGCACGCGTCGGCCAGCGCCGGCACGAACCGGTCCGGCGCGACAGCGCACGCCGCATGACCCGCCGCGACCGGATGCACACTCGATCCGGGAATCGCGGCCGCGAGTTCGATCTGCCGGTACACCGGGATCGCCCGGTCCTTGGTGGTGATGACCACCGCGGTCGGCACCCGCAGCTCCGGCAGCCACGCGGTGGCGTCGAACGTCCCGATCTCGGCCAAGACCGGCGCCAGGGCCCATCCGCTCGTACTGCGGAATTCGCCCACCGCCCACTGCCGCAGACGCCCCGGCACCAGAGCGGGCGGCAGTTCCGGCAGGGCGCGCGTCAGCCGCCGAGCCCGCCGGTACGGATAGTCGCCCAGCGATTCGGCGACGGTGGCGAAACCGCGATGGAACGCCCGCTCGCGCCACTTCTCCTGGAAGCGATACGGCGTCGCGCAGGGCACCAGCCCCGCGACCCGGTCCGGATGCCGGTGGGCGGTGAGCAGCGAGACGATGCCGCCGAGCGAATAGCCCACGCAGACAAAACGATCCAGGCCCAGCGCGTCGGCGACCGCGACCACGTCGTCGGCGCAGTCGTCGAGGCGGAACCGTGTCGCTTGGATCCCGCGTCCGTGCCAGCGTTGATCGAACAGCACCACGCGATATCGCGCGCTGAGTGTCGCCAGCGCCGGAAACCAGTTCAGGACGGCCGTGCAGGCGGTGCCGTGCAGCAGGATCAGGACCGGTGCGCCGGCCGGTCCCGGGATGTCCACGACGTAGGTCCGGCCACGCCCAGGGAGGTCGAGCATCCGTCCACCGGGAATCTCGTCGACGGCGGGCACGACGAACGGTCCCGTCCGTACTGATCGCGCGGATCCCACGAAGACCTCCTCGACATTTCTAGAACGCGTTCTAGTTCATGATGCCATATCGGTGTGCGGGCCCGGGGCGGCGCGGGAGCTATCGCCCGGTGACCTGCTCGATCGCGTGTAGCCAGGCGGCGTTGTCCGCGACGAAGAAGCCGACTTCGCCCGCCCTGGTGTCTACGACCAGGTGGGTGCGGCCGCCGGTCACCGCTCCCCGGAAGACCTTCGCTTCGTGCGCGGACACGATCTCGGCCACCGGCACGGCGAACGACGACCCGAGGTACGGCCGGAAATGCAGCTCGGTGGCGGTGAGGGCGACGACGCCGTTGCCTTTCGCCGCCGGGAACCCCGGCGCGGCCGCGCCCCGATAGAGGGCCTGCTCCGGTCCGCGCACGAGCACGTCGTGGCGCAGGTCGCGGGTCAGCTCCTCGGTGACGCGCGCGCCGCGCCGCCGCAACCAGACGATGATCGGGATCGAGACGATCGCGAGTACCGCGAGAATCCCGGCGACCAGAACGACGACGAACCACAGGGTGCTCACGCGGTGATCATCGTTCGTGCGGGCCGACTCGTGAACAGGCGCGCCGCCGACACTTCCGCGGGTGGTTCGTGGCGGGCGGCCCAAGGTAGAAAGGGTGTGGCTGGCTACACCGGCAAACCGGTGGGCAGCTCCATCGAGATCCCGGTCCGCCACGACAACCATGGGAGTCATGACCCACACTCCAGCCGAGCCGACCCTGATCATCCCTGGTCCCGGTGCGCAGACCGAGGTGATCGATCCTGGACCACCCGCGGACCCGGCCCGCCGTCGCGGCGTCCTCGCCACCGTGGCACGGGCACCCTTCCAGCCGCAGACCTGGAAGGAATTCGGCTACCTCGTCTTGTCGTTCGTGCTCGGCTGCGTGGTCGTGTGCTACCTGTTCTTCGGGTTCGGTGGCGGGCTGTACGCGTCGATCCTGCTCGTCGGCATCCCGCTGTTGGCACTGATCCTGCTCGGTGGCCGGGTGTGGGGGCGAATCTACCGCTCGCTCGGGCGAGGACTGCTCGGCGTCCGGGTCGAGGCGCCCCCGGATTTCGTCCGCGCACCGGGCCTGCTCGGATTCCTCAGGAGCGCGTTCACCGATCGGGTGAGCTGGCGCGCGACGCTGTTCCTGCTCGCCCAGTCGGTGCTGGGCGTCGTGGTCGGCTACGTCGTGCTCGTCGTGACCGCGATGGTCGTCTTCACGGCGATCTCGCCGATTCCCTGGGTCCTGTTCGACCCGGTCCAGGTGGACGAGAGCGGCGTGGAGCGACACAGCCTCGCGCAGTTCGGTTCGTTCTATATCGACACCTGGCCCCGGTCACTGGCCATGGCCGGTATCGGCGTCGCCCTGTGTTTCACGCTGCCGTGGCTGATCCGCGGCGTCTGCTGGGTGCACGGGATGCTGATCACCCACCTGCTGGCGGCGACACCGCGGGACCGGCAGCTGGCCGAGCTGCGCGCCAGCCGACGGGCCGCGGTCGACGATGCCGCCGCGACACTGCGCCGGGTCGAGCGCGACCTGCACGACGGCACCCAGGCGCGGCTGGTCACCATCGCGATGGCGCTCGGCCGGGCCGAGGAACGCCTGGCCACCGGCGGCGATCCCGGCGACCTCATCGCCGAGGCGCGTGCCGGCGCCAAGGAAGCGCTGACCGAGCTGCGGGAACTGGTGCGTGGCATCCACCCGCCCGCGCTCGAACTCGGCCTCGGCCCCGCCCTCGAGACACTCACGGCCCGGTGCGCGGTGCCGGTGGAACTGCGCGTGCAACTGCCGCGCCGACCGAGCCCCGCGATCGAGGCGATCGCCTACTTCTCGGTCGCCGAACTGCTCACCAATGTCGTCAAACACGCGCGGGCGACGGCGGCCACCGTCACGGTGTTGCCCGACAGTCTGCGCGCCTTGGCGATCACCGTGCGTGACAACGGAATCGGCGGCGCGCTCGCGTCCGGTGTCGACGCTGCGGGCGGCAGCGGGCTGGCCGGTCTCGCCGCCCGCGCCCGTGCTGTCGACGGCACACTGAGCGTCGACAGTCCGGCCGGTGGGCCTACGGTGGTCACCATGGTGTTGCCGATGGCGGGTCCCCGGTGAACGCGCCCGGACCCCTGCGGGTGGTGATCGCCGAGGACAGCGCCATCCTGCGCGACGGCCTGGCCGGGCTGCTGACCGAGCGCGGCCACGACGTGGTCGCGATGGTCGGCGACGCCACCTCCCTGAGTGAGGTGGTCGGCGCCCAGCGGCCCGACGTCGCGGTGGTGGACGTGCGGATGCCACCCACGTTCACCGACGAGGGCCTGCTGGCCGCGATCGAGCTGCGCCGGGCGTACCCGGGCACCGGTGTACTGGTCTTCTCGCAGTGGATCGAAACCCGCTACGCCACCGAACTTCTCGCCGCGGGTGCGGGCGGTGTCGGCTACCTGCTCAAGGACCGGGTCGCCGATGTCGCCGATTTCGTCGACGCGTTGCATCGGGTCGCGACCGGCGGCACCGCCCTCGACCCGGAGGTGGTCAAGCAGCTGATGGGCGCGTCCCGGCAGCAGGACGCCCTGACCCGCCTCACGCCGCGCGAGCGCGAGGTCCTGGAACTGATGGCCCAGGGCCTGACCAACAACGCGATCGCCGCCGCCCTCACCGTCACCGAACGCGCGGTCGAGAAGCACATCGGCAACATCTTCACCAAACTCGACCTGCCGCCCTCCGACACCCACCACCGCCGGGTCCTCGCGGTCCTGCGCCTACGTGGGTGACCTGCGGTCAGAACCAGGTGTCGTCGGTCTCCAGGGTGGTGCGGTCCAACGCGGCGAGCAGATCCAATTGCGGTGCGGTCTTGGGCAGTTCGTAGCGGAAGTAGTAGCGGGCCGCCGCGCGCTTGCCGTTGTAGAAGTCGCCGTCCTTGCCGACGGTCGCCAGCTCTTGCTCGAGCCAGATCCAGGCGACCACGAGGTGGCCGAACGCCTCCAGGTAGACGGCGGCGTTGGCCATGGCCGCCGCCGGGTCGCCCGCGGCGAACATGGCCGCGGTGACGGCGAGCAGTCGCTGCCACGCGGCGTCGAGTCGTTCGGCGTGCTCGGCGGGCTGTCCGCCCGCTTCGCGGGCCGCGGTCACGGTCGCCGCGATGTGTTCGCTGAGCAGCAGCAGGGCGGCGCCGTCGTGCTGGATCACCTTGCGGCCGAGCAGGTCCAGGCCCTGGATGCCGTGGGTACCCTCGTGGATGGGGTTGAGCCGGTTGTCGCGGTAGTGCTGTTCGACGTCGTACTCGCGGGTGTAGCCGTAGCCGCCGTGGACCTGGATCGCCAGATTGTTGGCTTCCAGGCACCACTGCGAGGGCCAGCTCTTGGCCACCCCGGTGAGGATTTCCAGCAGCCGGGTGTGCGCGCGGGCGGCATCGGGGTCGGTGGTGGTGCGCTCCAGGTCGACTAGCCGGTTGCAGTACAGCAGCAGCGCCAGCGCGCCCTCGCTGTAGGCCTTCTGCGCCAACAGCATTCGCTTCACGTCGGGGTGTTCGATGATCGGGATCTGCGTGCTGGCCGGGTCCCTGCTGGTGAGGGCGCGACCCTGGTGGCGGCTGCGCGCGTACTCGACGGACTTGAGGTAGCCGGTGTAGCCGAGCGCGGTGGCGCCCAGACCGACGCCGAGGCGGGCCTCGTTCATCATCGTGAACATGTAGGACAGGCCGCGGTGCGGTTCGCCGACGAGGTAGCCGACGGCGCCGGGCGCTCCGCCGGGGGTGTGGCGGCCCTCGCCGAAGTTGAGCGCGGTGTTGGTGGTGCCCCGGTAGCCCATCTTGTGGTTGAGCCCGGCCAGCACGACGTCGTTGCGCTCGCCGCGCGAGCCGTCCTCGTCGACGAGGAACTTCGGCACGATGAACAGCGAGATGCCCTTGGTGCCCGCGGGCCCGCCGGGGATCTTCGCCAGCACCAGGTGCACGATGTTCTCGGTCAGTTCGTGATCGCCGCCGGAGATCCACATCTTCGACCCGAACAGTCGGTAGGTGCCGTCGTCCCGCGGTTCGGCGCGGGTGACGATGTCGGCCAGCGAACTGCCCGCCTGCGGCTCGGACAGGCACATGGTGCCGGTGGCCGTTCCCTCGATCATCGGGCGGACGAACCGGTCGATCTGCTCGGCGCTGCCGTGCGCCGCGATCAGATTCGCGTTGCCGATGGTCAGGAACACGTAGGCGGTGGTGCCGACATTGGCGGCCTGGAACCAGCTCATGCCCGCGGCCTGCACGGTCGCGGGCAGTTGCAGCCCGCCCAGGGCCTCGTCCATGCTCGCGCCGATGAGATCGGCCTTGGTGAACGCCTCGACCGCGACGCCCACCTCGGGGATCATGGTGACGGTCGTGCCGTCGAAGGTGGGTTCGTGGCTGTCGTTGCGCTTGTTGTGCGGGGCGAAGTAGCGCGTCGCGATGTCCTCGCACAGCTCCAGGAAACCGTCGAAGGTCTGCTTGGAATGTTCGGCGAACCGCGCTGCCCTGGTCAGGTCCTCCACGCGCAGCCATTCGTAGAGCAGGAAGTCCAGATCCCGGCGGGAGATCAAGGTCGAGCGCACGGTCGTCCTCTCCGGGGCGCCCGCCTCGGCCGGTAGCCCCTGTGCTGTCGGCACCAAGCTACCGACGATCGGTCGGCGGTTCCGGAGAATCCCGCCGCGGGGTCGGCGCCGCGGCGAGACGCGAGGTCTCGCCGCGGCGCCGACTCGGGTCAGAACGCGGCTTCGGCGACGGCCATGGCGTCGTCGGTCAGCCCCGCGATGACCGCGCGATCGGCGGTCAACCGGGGCAGGACCTCGCGCGCGAAGAACGCGGCCACGGCCACCTTGCCGTCGTAGAAGTCCCGCTCCCCGGTCCCGCCGTCGAGGGCCGCCAGGGCGACCTCGGCGTTGACCAGCAGGCGCCAGCCGATGAACAGGTCGCCGACGGCCATCAGGAAGCGGACCGAACCCAGGCCGACCTTGTACAGCTCGGTCGGCTGCTCCTGGGCGCCCATCAGGTGG
>NZ_LPNR01000036.1 GCF_019266065.1 Nocardia sp. MH4
CCGGGCCTGGTGGTGGCCAGCGCGCGGCCCAGCGCGGCGGCGGCCACCGCGACGACCAGCGCGAGCGCGACGACGGCGAACGCGCCGATCCCGTCGGCGGCGGCCAGGGCGGCGGCGGTGACGATCCCGGCGACCGCGGCGAACAACAGCACGGCGGCACCGGTGACGACGTAGCCGCCCTGTTCATGGTTGTAGGCCAGGTCGGAGCCCGTTTCGGGATCCCGGCGCCGGGGCGAGGCGAGGCCTCCGCCGAGCCAGGTGAGTGTGCCGGTCATAGGTTCTCCCCGGGTCGTGCGCTCCACTGGGCATGGCGAAACTGTCATGGATTCGTTGTGTCAGCGTGACAGGCAGCGACCCGACACACCGAGTGCCGACGACCCCCTTGTGGTCAGCCTCACAGTAGTAGGAGCCCGGCATCGGTGCGAGTCGGTGGCGCGGGCTGGATGCCCAGGCCCGCCCGGCGTGTCGACGTCGGCGATTCGTACCTACCGGTTGGTAGAGCCCCTGTTGTGGCGAACGCCACTGTTCCAGAATTAGCCAGAGGTGTGCTGTGGCACACAAACTCGATACAGACCGAACGGTTGGATCACTGCGATGCCACGTCGGGGCCGCTGTCGGAAATATCTCACCGCTTCCGTCCCGGTTAGCGGAGCGCACAGGTTTGACCTGGGCATTGTCGGGGAATTCTGCTGCGGTGCAGGTGAGTTCAGCTTTCGGCCCTGGGTCGGCAGCCGGTTCTGGCCTGCTTCGCCGCGGTGTTCGCGCAGGTCGGCGCGGGTTGTCCGGGATCGATCCGGCCCTCGCTCTGCTTTACACTGGACGACGCGCGCGACGAAGCATGCCGCCTTTACAAACCCCAGCTAGACAGGTTTCTTAGCACGACCTTAGTTGGTTGGGTCTGCGGTCTGACTTATCGTTTGCTCTTACGCCGAACGCACCCCTGTTCGGTACAACCACCTGTTTCGGGGTCCGGTGAAACCGGGCCAAGAGTAGCGGGTGAACCCCCGCGCGGAGGTAAGGGATGTGTAAGCGTTCCGTTACCTCTGAGCACCCACTACGTCAACGAAGCGGGTGGACAACTGGAGACGTGACTGCACGCCGCAAACCATCATCGCCGCTGGTTTCGGATCGTACGGACGCAGTCTTGACGGAGGCGAAACGACGAAGGGCCCAACTCAGCTCGCTGAGCGGCCGATCTCATCGACAGCCGACTTTCTTGAAGGCAGAGGCATGACGCAACTTCCTGGCCACAGGTCACCCGGTGCCACCGGGCTCTACGATCCGGCATTCGAGCACGACGCCTGCGGCGTCGCGTTCGTCGCCGACATGCACGGACGACGCAGCCGAGACATCGTCGACAAGGCCATCACGGCCCTGCTGAACCTGGAGCACCGCGGTGCCGCGGGCGCCGAGCCGAACTCCGGCGACGGCGCGGGCATCCTGATCCAGCTCCCGGACAAGTTCTTCCGCGCGATCGTCGACTTCGAGTTGCCTCCGGTCGGCTCCTACGCGACCGGCATCGCCTTCCTGCCCCAGGCCCGTCGTGAGGCCGCGCGTGCCGCCTACGGCGTGGACAAGATCGTCACCGAAGAGGGCCTGGCCGTGCTCGGCTGGCGCGAAGTGCCGATCGACGAGTCCTCGCTGGGCGCCCTGGCCCGCGACGCCATGCCGACCTTCCGGCAGATCTTCATCGGCTCGCCCAAGAACTCCGCCGAGCAGCTCTCCGGCATGGACCTGGAGCGTCGCGCCTACGTCATCCGCAAGCGGATCGAGCACGAGCTCGGCAAGGCAGGCCCCGGTGAGGGCACCGTCGGCAAGGAATCGGTGTACTTCCCGAGCCTGTCCGGCGAGACCTTCATCTACAAGGGCATGTTCACCACGCCGCAGCTGCGCGCGTTCTACCTGGACCTGCAGGACGAGCGCGTCGAGTCGGCCATCGGCATCGTGCACTCGCGCTTCTCCACCAACACCTTCCCCTCGTGGCCGCTGGCGCACCCGTTCCGCCGGGTCGCCCACAACGGTGAGATCAACACCGTCACCGGTAACGAGAACTGGATGCGCGCCCGTGAGGCGCTGCTGCGTTCGGACGTCTTCGGCAAGGACGAGGCGGGCAAGAACCGGCTGCAGAAGATCTTCCCCGTCTGTACGCCGGGTGCGAGTGACACCGCGCGCTTCGACGAGGTGCTGGAGCTGCTGCACCTCGGCGGCCGCGACTTGCACCACGCGATCCTGATGATGATTCCCGAGGCCTGGGAACGCAACGAGAACATGGACCCGCAGCGGCGGGCGTTCTACGAGTACCACTCCATGCTGATGGAGCCCTGGGACGGCCCCGCCGCCGTCTGCTTCTCCGACGGCAAGAAGATCGGCGCCGTGCTCGACCGCAACGGCCTGCGCCCCGGTCGCATCTGGGTGACCGAGGACGGCCTGGTCGTGCTCGCCTCCGAGGTCGGCGTCCTCGACATCGACCCCTCCACCGTGGTCCAGAAGATCCGCCTGCAGCCGGGCAAGATGTTCCTGGTCGACACCGAGGCGGGCCGCATCGTCACCGATGACGAGCTCAAGTCCGAGCTGGCCGCCGCGCAGCCGTACCAGGAGTGGCTCGACGCCGGCGTGAGCCGCCTGGCCGACCTGCCCGACCGTCCGCACGTGCACATGTCGCACGACCGCGTGCTGATCCGTCAGCAGATCTTCGGTTACACCACCGAGGACCTGAACCTGCTGATCACCCCGATGGCCAAGACCGGCGGCGAAGCGCTGGGCTCGATGGGTACCGACACCCCGATCGCGGTGCTGTCGAACCGGTCGCGTCTGCTGTTCGACTACTTCTCCCAGCTGTTCGCGCAGGTCACCAACCCGCCGCTGGACGCCATCCGCGAGAAGGTCGTCACCAGCCTCAAGCGCAACATCGGCCCCGAGGCCGACCTGCTGCACCCCGGCCCCGAGTCGTGCCAGCAGATCGCGCTCGAGCAGCCGATCCTGGACAACGACGAGCTGGCCAAGCTGGTCCACATCAACGACGACGGCAGCCACCCCGGCCTGCGCTCGGTGGTCGTGCGCGGTCTGTACCCGGTCGCCGAGGGCGGCGAGGGCATGCGCAAGGCCCTGGCCGCGATCAACACCCAGGTGTCGGCGGCCATCGACGGCGGCGCGCGGATCATCGTGCTGTCCGATCGCGAGTCCAACGAGAAGCTGGCGCCGATCCCGTCGCTGCTGCTCACCTCCTCGGTGCACCACCACCTGGTGCGCGAGCGCACCCGCACCATGGTCGGCCTGGTCGTCGAGGCCGGTGACGCCCGCGAGGTGCACCACATGGCGATGCTGGTCGGTTTCGGCGCCGCCGCGATCAACCCGTACATGGCCTTCGAGACCATCGAGGACATGCTCGAGCGCGGCTCGCTGCAGATCCCCGGCTCGACCGGTGACCTGGCCGCCGACTTCCGCAAGGCCGTCGCGAACTACTGCACCGCGGCCAGCAACGGCGTGCTCAAGGTGATGTCGAAGATGGGCATCTCCACCCTCGCCTCCTACAACGGCGCCCAGCTGTACCAGGTCATCGGCCTGGCGCAGGATCTGGTCGACGAGTACTTCACCGGCCTGCGCTCGCCGCTGGGCGGCATCGGCCTGGACGAGATCGCCGAAGAGGTGGCCATCCGCCACCGCACCGCGTTCCTGGAGAACCGCAACGAGCGCGCGCACCGCGAGCTCGAGGTCGGCGGCGAGTACCAGTGGCGTCGTGAGGGCGAGTACCACCTGTTCAACCCGGACACGGTGTTCAAGCTGCAGCACGCGACCCGCACCGGTCAGTACTCGATCTTCAAGGAGTACACCAAGCTGGTCGACGACCAGTCCGAGCGGCTGGCCGCGCTGCGTGGCCTGTTCAAGTTCAAGACCGGTCAGCGCGAGTCCATCTCGATCGACGAGGTCGAGCCGGCCGCCGAGATCGTCAAGCGGTTCTCGACCGGCGCGATGAGCTACGGCTCCATCTCGGCCGAGTCGCACGAGACCCTGGCGATCGCGATGAACCGCCTCGGCGCGCGCTCGAACTCCGGTGAGGGCGGCGAGAGCCCGGCCCGCTTCGAGGTCGAGGAGAACGGTGACTGGCGTCGTTCGGCGATCAAGCAGGTCGCCTCGGGTCGCTTCGGTGTCACCGCGCACTACCTGACCAACGCCACCGACATCCAGATCAAGATGGCCCAGGGCGCCAAGCCGGGCGAGGGCGGCCAGCTGCCCGCGCACAAGGTGTACCCGTGGGTCGCCGAGGTGCGGCACTCCACGCCGGGCGTCGGCCTGATCTCCCCGCCGCCGCACCACGACATCTACTCGATCGAGGACCTGGCGCAGCTGATCCACGATCTGAAGAACGCGAACCCGCAGGCGCGGATTCACGTGAAACTCGTCGCGGAGCCGGGTGTCGGCACCGTCGCCACCGGTGTGTCCAAGGCGCACGCCGACGTCGTGCTCATCTCGGGCCACGACGGCGGCACCGGCGCCTCGCCGCTGACCTCGCTCAAGCACGCGGGTGGCCCCTGGGAGCTCGGCCTGGCCGAGACCCAGCAGACCCTGCTGCTCAACGGCCTGCGCGACCGCATCGTGGTCCAGGTCGACGGTCAGATGAAGACCGGTCGCGACGTGATGATCGCCGCCCTGCTCGGCGCCGAGGAGTTCGGTTTCGCGACCGCTCCGCTGGTCGTCTCGGGCTGCATCATGATGCGCGTGTGCCACCTCGACACCTGCCCGGTCGGCATCGCGACCCAGAACCCGGTGCTGCGCGAGCGCTTCTCCGGCAAGCCGGAGTTCGTCGAGAACTTCATGCTGTTCATCGCCGAGGAGGTGCGTGAGCTGCTCGCCGAGCTGGGCTTCCGCACGCTCGACGAGGCCATCGGCCGCGTCGACCTGCTCGACACCAGCAAGGCCAAGGCGCACTTCAAGGCCGCCAAGCTGGACCTGTCGCCGATCCTGGACATGCCGGAGACGGCGTTCATGAACCAGGACACCCGGTGCACCGGCACCCAGGACCACGGTCTGGACAAGGCGCTGGACAACGAGCTGATCGCGCAGAGCGCCGACGCGCTCGAGCGTGGCCAGGCGGTCAAGATCGAAACCAAGATCACCAACGTGAACCGCACGGTCGGCACCATGCTCGGCCACGAGGTGACCAAGCTCTACGGTGGCGCGGGCCTGCCCGACAACACCATCGACATCACCTTCAACGGTTCGGCGGGCAACAGCTTCGGCGCGTTCGTCCCGGCCGGCATCACGCTGCGCGTGCAGGGTGACGCCAACGACTACGTCGGCAAGGGTCTGTCCGGCGGCCACATCGTGGTCCGCCCGGCGCTCACCGCGCCGGAGGGCTTCGTCGCCGAGGACAACATCATCGCGGGCAACGTGATCATGTTCGGCGCGACCAGCGGCCGGATCCTGATCAACGGTGTGGCGGGCGAGCGGTTCGCCGTCCGTAACTCCGGCGCCACCGCGGTCGTCGAGGGTGTGGGCGACCACGCGCTCGAGTACATGACCGGTGGCCGCGTGGTGATCCTCGGTGGCACCGGCCGCAACCTCGGCGCCGGTATGTCCGGTGGTGTCGCCTTCGTCTACGACCCGGAGGGCACGCTCGCATCGCGCGTCAGCCCGGATCAGGCCGAGGCGATCGAGCAGCTCTCCGGTGACGACTTCACCTGGCTGCGCGACATCATCACCACCCACCGCGACGAAACGGGTTCGGCTGTCGCCGAACGCATCCTGAGCGACTGGTCCCAGCAGGTGAACCACTTCGTGAAGGTCATGCCCCGCGAATACAAGAAGGTTTTGCTCGCCATCTCCGAAGCTGAGAAGAGCGGCAAGGACGTGGACGAAGCGATCATGGAGGCGGCTCGTGGCTGACCCACAGGGATTTTTGAAGCACACCTCACGGGAACTGCCCACCCGCCGACCGGTCGAGCTGCGACTGCTCGACTGGAAAGAGGTCTACGAGGACAAGTTCTCGCACGACACCCTGCAGAAGCAGGCCAGCCGCTGCATGGACTGCGGTATCCCCTTCTGTCACAACGGCTGTCCGCTGGGGAACCTGATCCCCGAGTGGAACGACCTGGTGTACAAGGGTGCCTGGCGCGAGGGCATCGACCGCCTGCACGCCACCAACAACTTCCCGGAGTTCACCGGCCGCCTGTGCCCGGCTCCGTGTGAGGCGTCGTGCGTGCTCGGCATCAACCAGCAGCCGGTCACCATCAAGCAGGTCGAGGTCGAGCTCATCGAGAACGCCTTCGACGAGGGCTGGGTCACCCCGGTGTACCCGACCCGCCTGACCGGCAAGAAGGTCGCCGTCGTCGGTTCGGGCCCGGCCGGTTTGGCCGCCGCCCAGCAGCTGACCCGGGCGGGCCACACCGTGACCGTGTTCGAGCGCGACGACCGCATCGGCGGTCTGATGCGCTACGGCATCCCGGAATTCAAGATGGAGAAGTCGGTCATCGACCGTCGCCTCGCGCAGATGGAGGCCGAAGGCACCATCTTCAAGCCGGGCGTCAACGTCGGTGTCGACATCACCGCCGAGGAGCTGCGGGAGCGTTTCGACGCGATCGTGCTCGCCGGTGGCGCCACCATCGCGCGTGACCTGCCGATCCCGGGCCGCGAGCTCGACGGCATCCACCAGGCGATGGAGTTCCTGCCGCTGGCCAACCGCGTCCAGCTCGGCGACGACATCACCGACGAGAACGGCCTGCCGCCCATCCACGCGAAGGGCAAGAAGGTCGTCATCATCGGTGGTGGCGACACCGGCGCCGACTGCCTGGGCACTTCGCACCGCCACGGTGCCGAATCGGTCCACCAGTTCGAGATCATGCCCCGTCCGCCGGAGGAGCGCGCCGGTTCCACCCCGTGGCCGACCTACCCGCTCATGTACCGGGTGTCCTCGGCGCACGAGGAGGGCGGCGAGCGCGTGTTCTCCGTCAACACCGAGCGTTTCGTCGGCAAGGACGGCAAGGTCACCGGTCTCGAGGCGCACGAGGTCAAGATGGCCAACGGCCGGTTCGAGAAGGTCGAAGGCACCGACTTCACCCTCGAAGCCGACCTGGTGCTGCTGGCCATGGGCTTCGTCGGCCCGCAGAAGCCGGGCCTGCTGACCGACCTCGGCGTCGGTTACGACGGCCGTGGCAACGTGCAACGGGACAAGAACTGGGCCACCAACATCCCCGGCGTCTTCGTCGCCGGCGATATGGGCCGTGGCCAGTCGCTCATCGTGTGGGCGATCGCGGAGGGCCGCGCCGCGGCGTCCGCGGTGGACAAGTTCCTGGAAGGCGAGACCGCGCTGCCCGCGCCGATCCCGCCGACCGCCGTCGCCCAGCGCTGATCAGCTACTTCGGAGCGCCCGTGGACAGATGTCCACGGGCGCTCTGTCGTTGTGCCGCAGGATATTTCGGTATCCGGGCAGCTCTGGTAGCGTCTTCCGGTTCTGCACCGGCCCGGGGCGGGGCCGTCGAAAGGACGTGCGTAGGGGTCTGAACACGGCACGCGCACAGTGTTTTCGGTGCCGAAGCAAACGACGTGGCTGATCTCCGTTGTAGCACATAGACTTTCCGTTATCGATGTGTAACCGGTGATGACCCGAGGGGGAGAAGTGCCGTTACCGCCGGGAACGATGGCGAGTCTGCATCGCGCCGCCGAGCGCGGAGATGGCACCGCCATGCACAATCTCGCCAACATCTACTACGACCACAGCGATTTCGACGCCGCCGAGCACTGGTTCCGCCGGGCGGCGGCCGCCGGGCACACCCGCGCGATGAACAATCTGGCCGTTCTGCTGGACAAGCTCGGCGAGTTCGACGAAGCCGAGTCGTGGTACCGCAGGGCCGCCGCCGCGGGCAACGTCAACGCCATGTACAACCTGGCGACTCTGCTCTACCAGTGCGGTGACCGGCGCGGCGCCGAAACCTGGTACCACCATGCCGCTTTCGCGGGCAATGTCGACGCGATGTACAACCTCGCCCGCCTGTGCGAAGACCAGGACCGCCTCGACGACGCCGAGGCCTGGTATCGCGACGCCGCCGACAACGGCGATATCGACGCCGTCAACAACCTCGGCATGCTGCTGCGGCATCGCGGTGCACTCACCGAGGCGCGCCGCTGCTTCCGCCGGGCCGCCGATCTCGGCCACCCGCGCGCCATGGCCAACCTCGCCGCGCTGCTGGAGTCGCAGGGCGCGCACCGCGAGGCCGAGTCCTGGTACCGCCGCGCGGCCGGCTGAGCGAACTCTGCTGACGAACCGACCGGTTCGTGGATTCGTCGCGTTCTGTTCGTGATGTTCGCGAGATGGTCGCCGATCCATTTAGGGTGGTTGAGCACCGGGTTTATCGGCCGGGCAGCGAACCGGCGCGAAGTTACCCAAAAGTATTGATACCGAGCGGTTTTCCAGCAAACCTCAGCAAACATTATGGGGCGCAGCAATTTTCCGGCGTTCGGCGTGCGGGAATTTGCCGGGAGGTATAGCGTCACGTTCCGATAACCTCTCGAAGACAGGCCGGGGCGTGTGAATTCTCTCGACGGCTGCCTGAAACGCATCATGGATATTCCCGGTGCGTGCAGCGTGACACTGGTGGATGGGGCCAGCGGTTTGGCGATCGCCGCCGCTGGAGTGCACGACGTCGTCGACGAACACGAGGATGCGGCGGGCACCACGGATGTGGTGCGGGCCGCGCTCGGGTGTTCGGCGCTGGCGACCGGACGCGCGGACGACGACATCACCGAGATCGTGGTCTGCCGCACCGGTGGCTTCCACCTGTTGCACCTGGTCGAGGGTGATTTCGACGGCAGGCTGTTCGTCCATGTCGTCTTCGACGGCGACACCGGCAATCTCGGCATGGCCCGGTATCAGCTCCGTGCCGCGCTCGAGGAACTGACGGGCGGCGATCGATGAGCTTGGCCCTCGCCGAGGAATTGCACCGGCTCGAGGAACAGGGATCGACCGGGGTACTGCGGGCCGGGGACGGCGAATTCCATCTGGCGCGCGGCGCGATCGCCTCGGCGGGCTGCCGGCGCACCATCGGCCTGGACCGGCTGGTGGTCGAGGCGGGTGTGGCCACGGCCGAGGACTGGCGCCGGGCCGGCGCGGGCGATCCCGGTCCGTTATTGCACCGGCCACGACTGGAAACCCTGGCGTTGCTGTCGGTATTCGACGCCGCCTATTTTCTGCTCGCCTCGGCCGCCGAGCCGGAATTCCTGCCCGCGCCCGAACATTGGCTCGCCCCTGTCTGCCGGGTGGCGCCGCATACGCTGCTGCACGAATGCGCCCGGCGCAGTGATTCGGAGTGGGGTCCCTGGCCCGCCGACCTCGTCGCCGCGGTGCCGGTGGTCCCCGCGCGCCGGGTGCGCCGCCATCGGGTGGTGCTCACCGGCGGCCAGGCCGAGGTGCTGGCCGCCGCCGACGAGCGGCGCAGCATCGCCGAGATCGCCCGCGACCTGGGCCGCACCACCTACGGCTGCCTGGTCGCCGTGCGCGACCTCACCACCGCGGGGCTGATCCAGGAACCCGACCCGGCGGCGGCGGAACCGGTCGTGGCGCCCGCCGTGGCCGACGCGCCCCAGTCGCCACCGGCCGTGCGGCACCTCACGCTGGCGCCCGCACCTGTGGAAGACACTGGGCGCCACCGGCATTCGGCACCGGAGGTGCCTTCCACAGGCGTGCCCGCGCTGCCGAGGCGGGTCCCGCCCGCGCTCGGCGGCGGGGGAACGGCTCGTCCGCCCCGCCCGGTGTACGCGGGGACGGGCGAGCGAACCGGTCGGCACGCGGTCGACGAGGAAGCGACCGCACCCGCCCGGCATCGCGGACACCGCACCGGCGCGGCACCGTACGAACCCGAGCGCTGGCGACAGGTCGACCGCGATGTACTCATCCGGCTCAGGGCGGCGTTGGAGGAGCTTGCGTGACCGTGCGGAAGAAGCTGCTCGGTGAATGGAGGGGAAGGACGAAGGTGGCGATGCCGGTGCCCGAACGGAACACGGCCGTATTGGCCGAACTGAAGTCGTTGCGGGAGCGCGTCCCGCGCCTGACCGGTTCGGTGGTGGCCTCCAGCGACGGGCTGCTGATCGAACACGACCTACCCCCGCACATCGAACCCGCCGGCATGGCCGCGATGGCGGCCGCGCAGCTGTCGCTGTCGTATCGGCTCGCGACCACGGCGCACGGCGGCGGATTCAACGAGGTCGTCGTGCTCGGCACCGAGGGGCAGGTGGTGATCTACGCCGCCGGCTACACCTCGCTGACCGTGCTCGCCGGCCCGGAAGTGAACGTCGGCCGGCTCCACCTGGAGTCGCGACCGGTGGCGCGCGCCATCGCCGAACACCTGGCGGCGGCGCAATCCAAGGAAGAAACCGATTGAAAGGCAAGACATGTCGAACATGGACCTGGCACTGAAGGACATGATGGTGATCGAAGGCGCGATAGGCGCCGCCGTCGTCGACTACAGCAGCGGGATGGCGCTCGGAATGCTCAGCAGCACCAAGGCGCTCGATCTGCAGGTGGCCGCGGCGGGCAACACCGAGGTGGTCCGCGCGAAGATGCGCACCATCGAGCAGCTCGGCCTCAACGAGGACATCGAGGACGTGCTCATCACCCTCGGCACCCAGTACCACGTCATCCGACCGATGACCGGCCGCAAGTCCAAGGGTCTGTTCCTCTACCTCGCGCTCGATCGCGGCCGGTCCAATCTGGCCATGGCTCGGCACCGTCTCAAGGGCATCGAGGAAGATCTGGAGGTGTGAGTTCCACCCCGCGGCGGAGGAGAGTGTCGGCGACTCCGCGTGGCCGCCGACATCCCGCGCCGCCTGTGTCGAAGCCGACTGTCGGAAATCGGACATGGACGAGTCGTCGTGTGGCATCAGCGGGCTCGTCCGCCTATTGTGATTCGCGGCGAGGTCTGGGTGAGACACAGCATGGCCACTAGCCGGGTTCACCCACCTTGACAGGGACTTATCGGGGTTTGCTCTGTATCGAGCAAGGTTGAACTGGAGCGGTATGCGGTTGAAGAAGGTTGTTGCGGCGCTGGGCGCGGCCGCGGCGATGACCACCGGCGTCATGGTCGGCAGCACGAGTGCGGCGGCGGCGCCGGGCTGCCCGAGTCTCTATGTCGTCGCGATCCCGGGCACCTGGGAAACCGGCCACGACAAGGCCCCCGGCCCCGGCATGCTCTCCGGCGTCACCAACGGGCTGCCCCGCAACACCGACGTCGACTATGTCACCTACGCCGCCACCGCGTTCCCGTGGGAGGGCGACGTCTACGGTCAGTCCAAGAAGCAGGCGGTCGACGCCGCGCGCGGACTGATCACCGCCAAGCTCGCCGCGTGCGGCGACACCGACATCGCGCTGGTCGGCTACAGCCAAGGCGCCGACGCGGCGGGTGACCTCGCCGCCGAAATCGGCACCGGCGTCAGCCCGATCGCGCCGGGCAAGGTCAAGGCCGTCGGCCTGATCTCCGATCCGCGCCGCTCGCCGACCGACGTGCAGGTCGGCCCGATCGCCGCGGGCGCGGGCGCCGGTGGCGCGCGGCCCGGTGGCTTCGGCTGGATCAGCGACCGCGTGCGCACCATCTGCGCCGTCGACGACCTGTACTGCGCCACCGCCACCGACGATTTCGTCACCCGCTTCGCCGGTTTCCTCGCGCAGAGCTCGGACGCCAACCCGGCCAACATGTGGCGCTACCAGATCGAGGCGGGCGCCATCGTCAACGACCTGATGGCCCACGGCGGCGTCCCGACCCTGCAGGCACAGCTCTCCGAGGCGGCCAACCAGCAGCGGGCCAAGGACCTGGAGCGCTTCTACCGCTCCCAGGCCCACACCCTCTACGGCAGCTACCCCGTGGGTGGCGGCCAGACCGCCATCACCTGGATGCACAACTGGATCGCCCAGCAGGCTTGAGTTTTTGGAGCGCTGGCGCGCTCGAGTCGGCGGCCCCTTGGGTCCCGCCGGTCAGGCACCGTGGCTTGCTCCTTCGTCGCGTACGCCACGGCGCCTGACCGGCGGAACGGCCGCCGACGGCCGACTGCGTCGGCCTGCCCTCCCTAGGGGTCGGGCGTGCGTGGTTGGTTTGGAGCGTCGGCCTACTCTGGTCGGCGGTCCCTCGGGTGTCGTCCGTCAGGTGCCGGTGCTTGGTCGATCGCCACTTGGGCAGCGGCGTCTGACCGGCGGGACGGCCGCCGACGGCCCCTCCGGTCGGGCGGGCGCGGTTGGGGTGATCGGTCAGGGGTGTGTGCGGGAGAGGTTGCGGGGGAGCAGGTCCCAGACGTGGCCGTTTTCGTTGATGGTGGCGGCGGTGCGGGAGCCGGTGCGCGAGTAGAGGATTCGGGTCACCGAGCAGTAGTCGATCGGGAAGGTCAGCGGGCGGTCCAGGCCGAGGATGTCGGCCAGCAGGACGTTGACCACGCCGCCGTGGGCGAAGGCGACGACGGTGTCGGTGGGGGCCGCGGCGGCGACCAGGCCGTCTATCGCGGTGAGGACGCGGGCGGTGAAGGCGGGGCCGTCGATCTGCTCGGGTAGCAGGCCTGCCTTGATCCGGGCGTAGGCCTCGGCGAAATCGGTCTTGGCGTCTTCGATGGGGATGTAGGCGGGCAGGTCGCGGTCGTACTCGGCGAGGTCGTCGATGACATCGACGGGCAGTTCGCGCGCGGCCGCGGTGGGGGCCGCGGTGTCGCGGGCCCGCCGCTGCGGACTGCTGACGATCCGGGCGATCTCGTGGGCGGCGAGCGCGGCGGGGACGCGGTCGGCCTGCTGGCCGCCGATCTCGGTCAGGCCGGGGTCGGCGGCGGTGGTGTCCCCGATGACGCGTTCGGGCTGGGCGTGACGCACGAGAATGAGCTGCACGCTCACACACTCTGCCGTATCGCCCGGTTGGGCGGTCTCACGGCTCCGGGTCGATCTCCTCGCGACCGGTCACGTCGGCGGTATCGATGATGACGATCTCGCGCCCGTCTTCGAGCAATACCTTCAGGAAGCCGGGCGGATTCTCCATCACATACCCGTCGACGACGCCGTTCTTCGTCTGGATGTGCTCCCGCGAAACCCACGGCACCTGCACGGTCGCGGCCAGGATCAGGGCGGCCAGCGTGACGATCAGCGCGGAACTGCCGACGAACCAGTGCGCGAACTTCGCGCCCTCCGGATTGCGCTTGTCCGCCCGCAGCAGCCCGAACAGCACCAAACCAAGGACACCGGCGACGATGAGCACCCACCACACCCGGTAGGTCCACACCAGCGCGCCGGTGAACAGGGCGATCACGACGAGCCAGGTCAGATTGCCCGCGTTGGTCCAGCTCGGTCTGCCGAGCCGGATCTGATGGATCACCGCCTCCGGCAGCAACACCGACAGGGCGATCCCGCCGAGCAGCGGACTGGCCATCAGGGTGCCGACCACCATGGCGGCGACATCGCCGATGCCGAGCGTGCCCAGTAGCGAGAAGGCGGCGTTCCAGTCGTAATCGGTGACCGCGAACAGCCGCAGCAGCAGGAACAGGCCGGCGACACCGGTCGCGGACAGCCCATGGGCCAGCCGGCGTTCGTTCGAGGACTCGCGAGGATGCCTCGTCATCGGGCGAGGATATCGCCGCGAGTCCCTCGATCAGGTCAGGGCTGGCCGTAGGGCGGCTGACCGTACGGCGGCTGACCACCCTGGGGACCGCCGTAGGGCGGCTGGGCGGGCGGCTGACCGTTGTCCTTCTTCTTGTTCTTGAGCAGGTAGATGCCGCCGATGATGAGCACGACGACGAGCAGGCAGCAGATGCCGCCGATGATCAGGCCGGAGCTGCTCTTCTTTTTCTTCTTGGCCGCCAGCTCCAGCGCGGTGTTGACCGTGTCCGAGCTCGCCAGGGTGTCGAAGCTGCTCGTGAGCAGGTGCGGGTCGACGAGGGCGGCCGTGGTCAGCAGATCCAGATACATGTAGTCCCATCCCGAGGTGTCGTTGGCCCGGCATCCTCCCGGTGCCGGAACTCCGAGACTAGCGCCGTTGGTGTGGCTTTCGGTGCGAAAGCCTCGCGGCGTCCCGGAGCAGTTGTTGATCGCGGCGCGGCCACGATTCGTTTACACGAGTAACGGTGTACCCCGAATCAGCGCGGTTTCACCAACGGGAACGGCAGCGTTTCCCGGATGCTGCGTCCGGTGATCAGCATGACGACCCGGTCCACGCCCATGCCGAGACCGCCGGTGGGCGGCATCGCGTGTTCGAGCGCCTGCAGGAAGTCCTCGTCGAGTTCCATCGCCTCCGGATCGCCGCCCGCCGCCAGCATCGACTGCTCGGTGAGCCTGCGCCGCTGCTCGACCGGGTCGGTGAGTTCGCTGTAGGCGGTGCCCAATTCGACGCCCCAGGCGACCAGGTCCCAGCGCTCGGTGACGCCGTCGATACTGCGGTGCGAGCGGGTCAGCGGGGAGACCGAGGTGGGGAAGTCCAGGTAGAAGGTGGGGTAGGTGGTCTGGGATTCCACCAGGTGCTCGTACATCTCCAGCACCACCTGGCCCACGTCCCAGCCGTGCTGGTAGGCGATGCCCGCCTCGTCGCACAGCTCGCGCAGGCGGCTGAGTTCGGTGCGGGTGGTGATCTCGGTGCCGATGGCCTCCGAGACCGCGCCGTGCACCGTCTTCACCCGCCACTCGCCCGAGATGTCGACGGCGTCGAATCCCCCGTCGTCGTTCGGTCGCAGCGCCACCTCGGCGCCGTTGGCCGCCATCGCCGCGTCCTGGATCAGCCGACGGCACAGCTGCATCATCCGCAGGTAATCACTGTGCGCCTCATAGGCTTCCAGGATCGTGAACTCGGGATTGTGGCTGAAGTCGACGCCTTCGTTGCGGAAGGTGCGGCCGAGTTCGAAGACCTTCTCCATCCCGCCGACACACAGCCGCTTGAGGTACAGCTCGGGCGCGATGCGCAGGTACAGGTCGAGGTCGTAGGCGTTGATGTGGGTGCGGAACGGGGTCGCGTTGGCGCCGCCGTGTACCTGCTGCAGGATCGGTGTCTCGACCTCGAGGAAGCCCCAGTTGAACAGCGAGTCGCGCAGCGAATGCAGCACCGCGCTGCGCTTGGCCATCACCTCGCGGGTCTCCGGATTGATCGCCATGTCGACGTAGCGCTGCCGGACCTTGGCCTCGGAATCGGCCAGGCCGCGCCACTTGTCGGGCAGCGGGTGCAGGCACTTGCCGTTCATCCGCCAGTCCTGGGCGAGCAGCGAGAGCTCGCCGCTGCGGCTGGTGCCGAGCTGCCCGCTCACCTCGATGAGATCGCCCAGGTCGAAGAACTCGGTGAACTCGGCGCTGCGGTCGGCGCCGACCCGCTCCCGGTCGATGACGAGCTGGATCTCGTCGGTCCAGTCGCGGACCACCGCGAAGATCACCCCGCCGTAGTCGCGGATGCGCAGCAGCCTGCCCGCCACTCGCACCGTCGTGCCCTTGGGGCAGGCGCGGGCGTCGGCGATGGTGTGCGTCGGGGGATAGGCCACCGGGTAGGAGTCGACGCCGGCGGCGGTGAGCCGGTCCAGCTTGTTCATCCGGACGCGGACCTGCTCGGGCCTGCGTGGGCCCTGGTCGGCGTCCTCGCCCGCCGGCGCGTCCGGCGCGCTGCCGTCGGCGTGCAGCCCGGTGACGCTCGCCGGCACCGCCGTGTGCGTCCCGGTGTGCACGGCCGCGTCGGGTTCCTTGCCGATGCGCGGCAGGAAGCCCTCGGCCAGGCCGCTGGCCGTGGCCACCCGGGGCAACTGCCTGCGCTCCTCGTACAGGAAGAAGCGCGGCACCCAGCGCGGGTGGTACTTCACGTTCGACCGATACAGCGCCTCGAGCTGCCACCAGCGCGAGAAGAACAGCAGCACACCGCGCCACGCGCGCAGGATCGGGCCCGCCCCGATCCGGCCGCCCTCCTCGAACACCGAACGGAACACCGCGAAGTTCAGCGAGATCTTGGTGATTCCGTACTGGTCGGAGTTCAGCGCGAGCTGGGAGATCATCAGCTCCATCACGCCGTTGGGGCTCTGCGGGTCGCGGCGCATGAGTTCCAGCGAGACACCGGTGCGGCCCCACGGGACGAACGAGAGCATGGCGTGCACCCGGTCGTCGTGGTCGACCGCCTCGACCAGCAGGCAGTCGCCGTCGAGCGGGTCGCCGAGACGGCCCAGCGCCATCGAGAAGCCGCGCTCGGTCTCGGTGTCGCGCCAGGCGTCGGCGCGGGCGACGATGTCGGCGAACTCGGCGGCGGGGATGTCGCGGTGCCTGCGCACCCGCACCCCGAGACCGTTCTTGCGCAGCCGGTTCGCGGCCTGGCGGACCTGCTTCATCTCGGGCCCGGCCAGCGAGAAGGTGCGGGTGTCGAGGATCGCCTCGTCGCCGAGGCGCAGTGCCGCGAGCCCGGCATTGCGGTAGGCGGTGGCGCCGATCTCGCTGGCGCCCATCACCGCGGGCGCCCAGCCGAACCGGTCGGCCTCCTCCAGCCAGGCCCGGATGGCCTGTGGCCAGGCCTGTTTCGGTCCGATCGGATCGCCGCTGGCCAGGCTCACGCCCAGCTCGACGCGATAGGTGATGGCGGCCTTGCCGTTGGGCGCGAACACCACCGCCTTGTCCCGGCGGGTGGCGAAGTAACCCAGCGAGTCCTCGACGTCGCCCGCCGCGAGCAGCCCGCGGATGGCCGACTCGTCCAAGGCGGTCATCGCGTTGTCGGCGCGGCGCGAGCGCAGCAGCACCACCACGGCGGTGAGCAGGGCGATCGCGCCGAACAGGCCGAGCAGGAAGTTGACCCACGGACGCGGGTGCCCGTCGAAATGCTCGTTGTTCACCAGCACCGCCGCGGTCACCCGGTAGACCGCCCACAGCGGGCGCTGCACCCCCTCGGGAAGGGTGCCGGGCGCGAGTTCCACCAGCCCCCAGCCGATCAGGCAGCCCAGCGCCAGCCCGGCCACCAGCACGCCGATCGCCTTCCACAGCGCCCCCGGCCGGACCCGGGTATAGAACTCGTTGCGCGCCGCGATCAGGATCCCGATGACGACGACGTGCACGATGCAGGCCACCAGCGCGTCGATGTCGTCGTCGACGACGAAGTCCGCGATGTTGGACACCGCGTAGAGCAGCAGGTACACCACCAGCAGCCACCACGCGACGCGCTTGCGGCTCGCGATCGCCCCGGCCAGCAGGCCGACCACCACCGCCCACACCAGGCTGGTGTCGGGAGCGTCGAAGTAGTACACGTCCACGTAGTGCCGCGGCACCTGCGTCAGATAGCGCAGGGCGGGCGAGAGACTCCACAAGAACAGCAGCACCGCGAAGACGCCCAGGACGAGCCCGGTGATGTGCGGTACCTCGGCCAGCCTGCCGTGCCCACGGTGCGGAACGGTGGCGCGGCTCTGCGGTGCCTCGACGATGGGGTGTTGCTCGGCCTGCGTGGTGGTCACCGATCCAGTGTGCGTGCATCCGGGCCGGATCGGTGTGGCGGACGCTGCGGCGTGTTCGTCACGCGCGCCGGTAGTGGGGCCGGTGGCGACCGGATTTTCGCCGCAGGGTAAGTATTAGCGCATGTCGGAACCAGTCGATGTGCCGATCGATGACGAGGTCATCAAGCTCGGGCAATTCCTGAAACTGGCCAACCTGATCGATTCGGGCTCCGAGGCCAAGACGGTGATCGCCCAGGGCCTGGTCCGGGTCAACGATGAGGTGGAGCTGCGCCGCGGCAGGCAACTGCAGGTCGGCGACGTCGTCGTGCTGGCGGGCCACAAGGTGCGGGTATCGGGGAACTGACCGTTCTACCCAACCTCCCCGCACGCCCCGACCCCGAGGAGGGGCAGGCCGACGCAGTCGGCCGTCGCGGCCGTCCCGCCGGTCAGGCGCCGTTGCGCAAGCGACGCAGGAGCAAGCAACGGTGCCTGACCGGCGGGACCCAAGGGCCGCGACCTCGAGCGCGCCAGCGCTCCAACTACTCCGCGCGGACCACGACGCCGTCGTGGTCGCTGTAGAGCATCTCGCCGGGCACGAAGGTGATGCCGCCGAACTCGACGGTCACGTCCTTCTCGCCGCTGCCGGTCTGGGTGCTCTTGCGCGGGTTGGTGCCCAGCGCCTTCACGCCGATGTCGAGGGTGCGCAGGATCGCCGAGTCGCGCACGGCGCCGTTGACGATCACGCCGGCCCAGCCGTTGTCGACGCCACGGCCGGCGATGATGTCGCCCACGAGCGCGGTGTGCACGCTCGCGCCGCCGTCGACCACGAGGACCTTGCCCTCGCCCGGCTCGCCCAGGGTCTGCTTGACCAGCAGATTGTCCTGGAAGCACCGGATCGTGGTGATCCGTCCGGCGAACGCGGCCCGGCCACCGAACTGGATGAACTGGGTGTCACAACTGCGGATCTCGGGGCCGATCTCGTCGGCCAGATCGGCGGTGGCCACAACATGCGCTGATTCGGTCATGGCCTGCATTCTGTCAGGCGCCCTCGACATGCGCCTTGGCGATCTCCCTGACCAGGCTGTCTGTGGTGTGCTTCACCGCGATCTTGACGAACGGCTCGATCGTCTTGCCCAGCATCTTGCCCGCGAGACCGCCGGGCACGAAGTACTCGATGGTCGCGTCGACGGTGCACAGCGCGTCGCCCTTGGGATAGAAGTGGAATGTCGAGATGATCTCGAATCCCTTGATCGACTTGATGCCGATCACGCGGCCCTTCTCCCACTTCACGACCTCGACCCGGGACTTGAGCGACGCGGGGCCGAGCTTCATGTGGCCGTCGAAGGTCGCGCCGAGCCCGTCGGTCTGGTCGGTGACCGGGACGAAGGATTCGATGCCGTACAGGAAATGCGGCAGGTTGCGGTAGTCGTTGACGTAGTCGAACGCCGTCTCGGCGGACGCGGCACAGTCTTCGACGATCCTCACTTCGGTCATAGCGGCCACTTTAATGGTCCGCCGCGACCGATCGGGCTACGCGGTGACGGCCAGGGTCGCGGCCAGGCCGAACGCCAGGCCCATCGCGGTGACCTCGATGGCGGCGTTGCGCAGGGAGATCTCGGCGGTGACCCGGTGGTCGGCGGCCCGGCGCACCCAGCTGCGCCGCCACCACCAGCCCAGGCCGGTCAGCGCGCAGAGGACGGCGAACTTCGCCAGCAGGATCCGTCCGTAGCCGGTCGACCACAGCGGTTCGATGCCGCCGATACGGACGAGTCCGTCGATCGTCCCGGTGGCGGCCACCGCCAGCACCAGGGGTGCGGCCAGCGCCGAATAGCGTGGCAGCGTCCGCGCCCAGCCGCCGCGGGTGCGCAGCACCACCGCCATCGCCAGCAGCAGCCCGAGCCAGCACGCCGCGGCCAGCGCGTGGATCGCGGCCAGCACCGAACCGAACATCTGCTGGGACATGTGGCCGGTGATCGGGCGCAGGGCCAGCGCGACCGCGGCGAACACCAGCACCAGATCGGCCGACGCCGCGTCGGGCCTGCGGAAGGCCAGTGCCGCGTAGCAGGCGACGGCGCCGGTGCAGAACAGGATCGCGATGCCGATCTGCCCGCCGCTGAGGTTGGTGAGGAAGGTGCCGAACTCACCCGCGCCGAGCCGGGTCACGGGCACGCCGACCACCTCGGCGGCCTCGGCCACCAGCACGGCGAATTCGGCCGCGAACCAGACGCCGGCCAGCGCGGCCAGCGGCCGCCAGGCCACCCGCAGCCGGTCGTCGAGCCGGGGCAGGGCCGCCAGCCCGAGCACCACCGCGCCCGCGCCGTCGGCGAGCACCC
>NZ_LPNR01000037.1 GCF_019266065.1 Nocardia sp. MH4
CGAGCACCACCGCGCCCGCGCCGTCGGCGAGCACCCGCGCGCCCGCCGACCAGGGGAAACCGCCGCCGCGGCGCAGCAGCCAGGCCAGCGCCACCCCGGCCAGGGCGGCCACCACGACCGGCACCAGGACCCGCCACTGCCGCAGCGTCGTCGCGGGTACCCGGCGACCGGTCGTCATGGTGGCTACTTCTTGCGGCCGGACAGCAGCGCGACCGCGAGGCCCGCGCCGAACAGCACCACGCCACCGGCGATGAACACCCACACCGGCACGCCGCCGTCGGAGTCGCCGCTGTCGGCCGTGTCCGCACCAGGCTTGGGTCCCGGCGTGCCGGTACCCGCCTTGCTCAGCGTGAAATGCCGGGTCCCGCTGACAGGGTGCCCGTCGGCGGAGGTGACCCGGAACGCGAGGGTGTATTCGCCGACCGGCCCGAGCTCGCCCAGTTCCACACTGACGGTGCGGCCCTCGACGAGCGCCTTGCCCTTCGACCACAGGCGACCGTCCGGGCCGACCACGGTCAGCGACGGAAAGTTCTGCTGCAGTTCCTCGTTGAAGGTGATGCTGGCGCGCGCGGGCCCGGCCTCGACGGTCGAGCCGTCCTCGGGCACGCTGCTCACGGCACCGGAGTGCGCGCTCGCCGTGCCCGCCGCGAACATCGCGGCGAACAGGCCGGCGATCAGCACCGCGAGCACCCGGCGTCCGATGCGCAGCCGCGCGGATCGGTTGATGTCGGCGACGAGATGATCGGCCCGCATCACGACCGCCGCGAACGGAAGACGAGGCCGAGGCCGAGCGCGGCCGCGAACAGGCCGAGGGCCAGCCCGATGCCGCCGAGCCAGCGCGCCACCGTGTCGGTCTCCGCGACGCTGGTCTCACCGGAAGCGACCCTGTGGTCGCCGCCCGCGTCACCGCCGTCGGCGCCCAACGTGATCGACGGTGCCGGATGCTCGGGCTCGGCACCGCCGGTGCTCGGCTGATCCCAGGCGACGACCTTGCCGTCGCTGTAGGTCTGGGTGGCGGGGAAGTTCACCGTGTCCTGCGCGGGCAGCGGGCCCAGCGAGAGCACGAAGCGCTGGAACTGGCCGGGGCCGACGCCCGGGTTGCCCGGGTCGGCGGTCCAGGCGACGGCGACGGCCTCGCCCTTGTCGTTGCGCTCGACCTTGGCTGTCCAGCCCGGCATCGGCTCGGTGCGCACGCTTTTCAAGTTCGGCACGGCGACGCGCAGCGCGGTGGTGGCCGCGGTCTCGGATTCGGTCGGCACCTTGAAGGTGGCGACGGTGTACTTGCCCTGGGCGGCGCCCGGCGCGTCGACGGTCACGTGCGCGGCCGCCGAGCCGCAGGCGGCGAGCACCAGACCGGCCGCGACGGCGGCGGTCCCGGTGCTACGGGTGATGAAGTTGTGCATGGAAAGCCTTCTGTCCGAAGAGATGCTGATGTCGTGACGAATCAGGCGGACAGCGGCGGCGCGCGCGGACATCGCGTGCCCCGCGCGGGGCGGCCCGGCCCGGCGAACGCCAGGCCGCGCCAGCGCGGCGCGCGCTGGACGATCGCGGTCGACGGCGCCGTGAGCACGGCCCTGACCACGCTGGACGCGACGAGATAGAGCCGCTCGGCGACGAGAATCAGTGCGGCGCAGGCGAACGCCGCGACCGTGTGCGCGGCCACCATCGGCGCGCTGGGCAGGTGGAGCAGCTCGTCGTGGTGCGCGAGCGACGCCGACAACGCGAAGTGCCCGGCCCATTGCCCACCGAGCAGCACCGCACCGGCTCGCAGCAGCGGCGCGCCACCGGATCGCACGCGCGATCCGCCCGCGACGATGCCAGCGCCGAGCGAAACCAGCAGCAGCAGGGCGATATCGGCCGAGCGCGGCACGCCACCGCCCGCACCGCCGTGCGCGGCGACGGCCAGCGCGCCGACGAGTACGCCGCAGCCACCCCCGCGCAGGCGGGCGGTGAGCTGCGGCGTGGTCACGACGGGATCAGCGCACGCCGAGCCGGGCGAGCGCGTCGGTCTCCAGCACGCCCAGTTCGGCCGAGATGGACGCGTGCACGGCCTTGCGGCGCGCGGCGGGCATCTGCTCGGCGGTGTTCACCGCGACGGTCAGGTCGGTCAGCCGGGACCGGGCGGCCTCGACGAACTTCTTGGTGTCGGCGTCGCCG
Source organism: Nocardia sp. MH4 (assembly GCF_019266065.1). Lineage (GTDB taxonomy): Bacteria > Actinomycetota > Actinomycetes > Mycobacteriales > Mycobacteriaceae > Nocardia > Nocardia canadensis. Next base: position 2,158 of record NZ_LPNR01000037.1, read on the forward strand.
GGGGCGTCGGCGGCGACCTTGTCGAGCGCGCTCTCGGTGTTGGTGATGCGGGCCTGCAGGCGCGCGCCGTGACCGCTGAACTCGCCAAGCTGATCGAGCCCGATGCCGAGCTGCTGTGCCTTGCGGGCGTCGAGCTGGCCGCGCACGTAGGTGGCGCCGCGGTAGGCCAGCGGCGCGAGCACCGGGACCAGCACCCGGGCGACGCCGATGTACTTGCGGATCTGGCTCGCGCTGAACAGTTCGCGGTCGGCCTTGGCCGCCAGCTTCTGGGCGGCCTTCTCCTCGGCCTGCAGGGTCGCGATCTGCGCCTTGGCCACCTTGGCCTCGGTCTTGGCCTGTGCCTTGGCCGCGCGCCGGGTGGTGCGTTCGCTCGCCTTGGCGGCCTTGCGCTCGTTCTTGGCGCTCAGCTTCGCCTCCACGGCGGCTTTGTGCTTGAGCGCCTTCGCCTCAGCGCGTCGGCTCGGGCGCCGCTTGCGCTTGCTGAACAACCCCATGAGATCAGGCCCTCCGTCATGCTCGCCAAGTCATGAGGCAGTGCCGGGGTAGCGGCCTGCCGTACTTCGTAGCGTAGTGGGATGAGGGTAGCGATTGGGCATTGTGTCGGGGGGAGGGACCATACTGCTTGCGTGCGTGCAGCCGAGGACGACTTCGACGGCGGGCCGGTGCATCGCCCGGCCCCCGCTTCCGCTGCGCTCGATCGAGGTACCGATACCGGGCTCGCCGAGTCCCGGATCGCCTTCCTGGACGCGCGCTCGCTGATCGGGTGCAGGCACCGCCTGCGCCTGGATGCCGAGCATCCGGGGACCATCGCCGAGGTCAGGGAGGATCCGGGCGTTCAGCAGCGCCGGGAGGCCGCCGCCGCGCACCGTCTCAAGGTCCGCGACGAGCTGGTGGCCGCCGCACCCGCCGACTGGGTGGTGATCGAGCCGCAGCTGCGCGCGGGGGAGAAGGCCGCGGCGACGATGGCCGCGATGGCGGCGGGCGCCGCGCGCATCTGGGGCGGGCTGCTGCCGCAGGAACCCGATACCGGCCGTCGTGGTGGCGCCGAGTTCCTGCTCCGCGACGACGACCGTGGCGGCTACATCCCGATCATCGTGGTCAACCACAAGGTCACCGACCCGCGCAGGCCCGATCCGGCCGATTTCCACCCGCTGACCTCGGACCTGTTCCGCTGGCAGCCCCGCCGCGACAAGCACGTGAAACTGCGTCCGCAGCCGCGCGACCAGCAGCGCCTCGCGCACCTGTACCGGATGCTGCAGCGGCACGGCATGGCCAGCCCCGCCCTGCTCGGCGGTGCCATCGGCCTGGCCCTCGACCGCATCCTCGTGCACGACCTGACCAATGTCCTTGCCGACTACGACCAGCGCTACGGCGACCGCATCGCGGTGGTGCGCGGCGAACTGCCGACCCAGCCGTCGAAGGTGCCCGAGTGCAGGCAGTGCCCGTGGTGGGTGCGCGGCGCGGGCAGCGAGCCCAGCTGCGAGGGTCAGCTGGCGCTGATGCGCGACGTCAGCCTGGTGGCGCCCGGCTCCCGGGCCGACGTGCTGCGAGTGCACGGCGTGCAGACCGTCGACGAGCTGGCCGCCTGGGAAGGCGAGGACCCGGAGGACTGGCAGCACGGCCCGTTCTCCGAGACCGTGGTCACCGCCCGCGCCTGGATCGAGGGCGCGCCGCTGGTGCGCCGCTTCGACACGGTGAGCGTGCGCCGCGCCGACGTGGAGGTCGACGTCGACCTGGAGAGCTACCAGGAGGACGGCGCCTACCTGTGGGGCACCCTGCTCGACGGCGTCTACCGGCCGTTCGTCACCTGGGACCCGCTGCCCACCGAGGACGAGGGCCGCTCCTTCGGCGAGTTCTGGACCTGGCTCATGGCGGTACGCGCCGAGGCGCACGCCGCGGGCAAAACCTTTGCCGCCTACTGCTACTCGCGCACCGCCGAGGACAAATGGCTCTACGAGTCGGCCCGCCGGTTCGCGGGCAGGCCGGGCGTGCCGACGCACGAGCAGGTGCGCGCGTTCGTCGATTCGCCCGAGTGGGTCGACATGTTCCAGGCCGTCACCGACCAGTTCATCTGCCCCAACGGCAAGGGTTTGAAGAAGATCGCCCCGGTCGCCGGCTTCGGCTGGCGCGACCCGGAGGCCGGCGGCGAGGCGTCGATGGGCTGGTACCGCCGGGCCGTCGGCTACGACGCGGAATCGGACCTGTCCCAGCGCACGCGCCTGTTCGAATACAACGAGGACGACGTGCGGGCCACCCAGGTGCTGCGCGACTGGATGACGCAACGGGCCGTCGACGAGGTTCCCTCCCTGGCCGACTTCGGACGGTAATACGATCGGGGGCGTGACAGAGCACGTCGAAACCCTCGAGTTCCAGGCCGAAACCCACCAGCTCCTGGAGCTGATGATCCACTCGGTCTACTCCAACAAAGACACGTTCCTGCGGGAGCTGATCTCGAACGCTTCCGACGCACTGGACAAGCTGAAGCTGGCCACGTTCCAGGACAAGGACCTCGTCGCCGACACCTCCGACCTGCACATCGAGCTGGAGGTCGACGCCGACAAGCGCATCCTGACCGTCCGGGACAACGGCATCGGCATGTCCCGTGCCGAGGTGATCGATCTGATCGGCACTCTCGCCAAGTCCGGCACCGCCGAGCTGCGCCGCAAGCTCACCGAGGCCAAGTCCGATGCCGCCGCCGAGGAGCTGATCGGCCAGTTCGGCATCGGCTTCTACTCCACCTTCATGGTCGCCGACCGGGTCACCCTGACCACCCGCAAGGCGGGCGAGGCCGAGGGCACCCGCTGGAGCGCCGCCGCGGGTAGCTCCACCTACGAGATCGACACCGTCGCCGACGCCCCGCAGGGCACGGCGGTCACCCTCGAGCTCAAGCCCGCCGACGAGGACGATCACCTCTTCGATTACACGCAGGAATGGAAGCTGCGCGAGATCGTCCGCAAGTACTCCGATTTCATCGCCTGGCCGATCCGCATGCAGGTCGAGCGCACCGTGATGGAGGGCGAGGGCGAGGACAAGGTCGAGAAGACCATCGTCGAGGACCAGACCCTCAACTCGCAGAAGGCGCTGTGGACACGCCCGCGCAGCGAGGTCTCCGACGAGGAGTACAAGGAGTTCTACCACCACGTCAGCCACGCCTGGGACGAGCCGCTCGAGATCATCCCGATGAAGGCCGAGGGCACCTTCGAATACCAGGCGCTGCTGTTCATCCCGTCGACCGCGCCGTTCGACCTGTTCACCCGCGAGCACAAGCGCGGCGTGCAGCTCTACGTGCGCCGGGTGTTCATCATGGACAACTGCGAAGAGCTGATGCCGGAGTACCTGCGCTTCGTCAAGGGTGTGGTGGACGCGCAGGACCTCTCGCTCAACGTCTCGCGCGAGATCCTCCAGCAGGACCGCCAGATCCAGATGATCCGCAAGCGGCTGGTCAAGAAGGTGCTGTCGACGGTCAAGGACCTGCAGGGCGCCGAGGATCAGACCAAGTACCAGACCTTCTGGACCCAGTTCGGCCGGGTGCTCAAGGAGGGCTTGCTCTCCGACACCGACAACCGCGAAACCCTGCTCACCGTGTCGTCTTTCGCCTCGACCGCCTCGGAGTCCGAGCTCACCACGCTGAAGCAGTACGTGGAGCGGATGCCGGAGGGCCAGGACGCGATCTACTACATGACCGGCGAAAGCCGTGCGCAGGTGGAGAACTCGCCGCATCTGGAGGCGTTCAAGGCCAAGGGCCGCGAGGTGCTGATCCTGACCGACCCCGTCGACGAGATGTGGGTCGGTTCGGTGCCGGAGTTCGACGGCAAGAAGTTCCAGTCCATCGCCAAGGGCGAGGTCGACCTGGAGACCGAGGACGAGAAGAAGGAGACCGAAGCCCTGCGCGAGCAGCAGGACAAGGACTTCGCCGATCTGCTCGGCTGGCTCGGCAAGACCCTCGACGAGGTCGCCAAGGAGGTGCGCCTGACCAACCGGCTCACCACCTCCCCGGCCTGCCTGGTCGGTGACGTCTTCGACTTCACCCCGATGCTCGAGCGCATGTACCGCGCCTCGGGCCAGGCGCTGCCGGAATCCAAGCGCATCCTCGAGCTCAACCCGACCCATCCGCTGGTCACCGGCCTGCGCGACGCCTACGACGCGCGCAAGTCCGATGCCGACGAGGGCAAGGTTCCCGAGCTCGCCGAGACCGCCGAACTGCTCTACGGCACCGCGGTTCTCGCCGAGGGCGGCGAGCTCAAGGATCCGGCGCGCTTCGCCCAGCTGCTCACCGACCGGCTGACCCGCACCGTCTGAGGTCCCCGCGATGGCCGCTTCGCCCGAGGCGGCCATCGCGCCCTGCGGCAAGAGCTGGATTCGCTGTGCGGAATACGGGTGCCGACCAGCCCCGCAGGCCGCACTATGGAGAGATGGCGGCGGGGCATCTGATCCGCCGGGCGCGGCCCGGTGACTACGACGGCCTGATCGGGGTGGTCGACCACTGGTGGGGCCGGACCGTGGTGCCCAGCCTGCCGAGGTTGTTCCTCGACCACTTCCACCGCACCAGCCTGGTGGCGACCGACGACGACGGAATCTCCGGCTTCCTCATCGGTTTCGGCTCCCCGTCCGACCCCGACGCCGCCTACATCCATTTCGTCGGCGTCCGCCCCGACGCCCGCAAGGTCGGCCTCGGCCGCACCCTCTACGACGAATTCTTCGAGCTGGCCAGGGCCGATGGCCGAAAAGTGGTCACCGCCATCACTTCTCCGGCCAACTTCACCTCGATCGATTTCCACCGCAGCCTCGGGTTCACCGTCACCGGCCCGGTGCCGGACTACAACGGCCCCGGCCACGCCCTGATCACCTTCGAACGAACTCTCTGACACCACACGGCCACCGAACCGTAATCTTGGTCCGGGCATCGATCGCGGAGTGAGAGGAACGGTCGCACATGTCGGAGGGGACATCGGTCACGGCACAGCCGTGGGATCTGGTGGCCGAGGGTTATGCCGCAGCGGCGGCGACCGTGCTCGGTCCGTTCGCCGAGCGCGCGCTCGAATTCGTCACTCTCGAACCGGATTCCATTGTCGTCGATGTCGCGGCGGGAACGGGACTGCTCAGTCTCGCGGCCGCGGCCGCAGGGGCGCGTGTCGACGCGATCGACGTCTCGGCGCCGATGATCGAACAGCTCACCGCGGCCGCCGAACGCGCCGGGCGCACCACGATCACCGCCCAGGTCGGCGACGGCCAGGACCTGCCGTACCCGGACGGCCGCTTCCACGCCGGATTCTCGCTGTTCGGCCTCATGTTCTTCGCCGACCGGCCCCAGGGCTTCGCCGAATTGCGCCGGGTCCTGCGTCCTGGCGCCACCGCCGTTGTCTCGGCCTGGGCGCCCGCGGTCGACTCCTCGCTCATGCGCGCGCTGTTCGGCGCGCTGAGCGCGGGCGACCCGAACGCCGCGCTACCGCAGCCCAACTCGCGCGGCCTGGAGAACCCCGCCGTCTTCGCGGCCGAGATGCGCGCGGCCGGCTTCGACGCGGTGACGATCCGCCCGCACACGGTCGAGGTGAGCTTCCCGAACGCGGCTGCGCTGTGGGACACCATGACTCGCAGCAGCGCCCCGCTGACCACGCTCAGACACGAAGTGGGCGAGGCGGAATGGCAGCGCCGCACGGACGCGGCCGTCGAGCACCTCACGGTCACCTACCGCGCGAACACCGCGCTGTCCACCACGGCCCTGTTCGGCATCGGCACCGTCCCCCCGGCCTGAACGACGACTGCCCGCCGCCGAAACCGGCGACGGGCAGTCGTTCCACAGCGCGTAGTGCCTAGCGCGGGGCCATGCGCAGGGCGCCGTCCATGCGGATGGTCTCGCCGTTGAGGTAGTCGTGGCTCGCGATGTACTCGACGAGCTGGGCGTACTCGTCGGGGCGGCCGAGACGCGACGGGAACGGGACGCCGGCCTCGAGGCCCTTGCGGTACTCCTCGGTGACACCGGCCAGCATCGGGGTGTCGATGATGCCGGGGGCGATGGTGTTGACGCGGATGCCGAACTGGGCCAGGTCACGCGCGGCGGGGACGGTCATGCCGTGCACGCCGCCCTTGGACGCGGAGTAGGCGATCTGGCCGATCTGGCCCTCGAACGCGGCGACCGACGCGGTGTTGATGACCACGCCGCGCTGGCCGTACTCGTCGACCGGCTCGGTCTTGGCGATGGCGTCGGCGGCCAGGCGCATCACGTTGAACGTGCCGAGCAGGTTCACGGTGATGACGGTGCGGAACAGCTCCAGATCGTGCGGGCCGTTCTTGGACAGGATGCGACCGGCCCAGCCGACACCGGCGCAGTTGACCACGATGCGCAGCGGGGCGGGGCCCTCGGTGATCTGGGCGATCGCGGCGGCCACCTCGTCGCCGCTGGTGACGTCGGCCGCGATCAGGGTGACACCGGCGGGGACGTTGTCGCCCGCGCGCTCGATCGACGCCGGGACGTCGAGGCCGAAGACGGTGGCGCCCGCGTCGGCGAGACGCTTGGCGGTGGCGGCACCGAGGCCGGATGCGCCTCCGGTGACGATGGCGGCGGAACCCGAAATCTCCACGATGGTCCTCTCGTTCATGACTACTAGTTGGCACTTCGTCAATTGGCACCCTAGCGGGTTTCCGGTGAGGTGCCCATCACGCCCACCGACGCTGCCGGATCAGCTGCGAAAATACCAGCGAACAGGGCTGTTTTCCGGTGGTAACGTGCGTTCATGAGATCGTTCGCCGCTCCGACGGTGGCCGGACGCAAGGTCCTGATCACCGGGGCAGCGCGCGGTATCGGGGCCGCACTCGCCCGCAAACTCGCCGCCCAGGGCGCCCACGTCGCTCTGCTCGGACTGGAACCGGAACTGCTGGCCGAGGTGGCCGCCGAATGCGGCGACGCGCCGTGGCGCTACTGCGACGTCGCCGACCGGGCCCAGGTCGAGCGCGTGGTCGAGGCGCTGGTCGGCGAACTCGGCGGGCTCGACGTGCTCGTCGCCAACGCCGGGATCGCCAAGCAGATGCCGATGATCGGCGGCGATCCGAGCGTGCTGGAGGAGACCCTCGCCGTCAACGTGCTCGGCGTCGCGTACGCCGTGCAGGCCGCCGGTCCCCACCTGGCCCGTCCAGGCGGCTACGTGCTGATGATGTCGTCGATCTCCACGGCGGTGCAGTTGCCGCTGGCCGGCGCCTACAGCGCCTCGGCGGCGGCGGTCGAATCGCTGGCGGGCACGCTGCGCTGCGAGTTGCGTCCGACCGGCGCGCGCGTGGGCGTCAGCTACTTCGCCGAGATCGATACCGAGATGACCCGGCGCGGCTTCGGCACCGCGGCGGCGCACACCGGCCTGCGCGAGCTCAGCCTGACCGGCACCTCGCCGATCGGTCCCGCGGTGGACGCGTTGGTCCGGGCGATCGCGCGCAGGCGCAAGAGCGTCGTCTCACCCTGGTGGGTATCGCTCGTGCTGCCGGTGCGACCCTTGGCTCAGCAGCTGGTGCAGCGGTTGCTCGGCAACCGAGTCGCTCGCGCCATCGAGATCGCGCGCACCGAGGACGCCCCCTTCACCACCACCCAGCCTGCCCGACCACGCAGAATGGAACGGCAAGCCTGACCTCGAGCACGGAGTTCGACGATGAGCGATTCGGCATCCACCCTGCGCCAACTCCCGCGCGGACGGCACCACCTCTCGCGCGAAGAAGTGGTCGCCTCCCAGCGGGAACGCATCCTCGTCGCGATGGGGGAGGCGATGACCGAGGGCGGCTACGTCGGCACGCCGGTGGCGGCGGTGCTCAAACGGGCCGGGGTCTCGCGGGAGACGTTCTACGAGCTGTTCCGCTCCAAGGAGGACTGCTTCGCCGCGGCCTTCGACCGGGTCTCCGGCCTGCTGGCCGGGCGACTCCAGGAGGTCATCGCCGAGACCGCCGAGGCCGACGCGTTCACCAGGATGGACGCCATCCTCACCGCCTACTTCGACCACATGATCGACGACCCGGCTTCGGCCAGGCTGTTCCTGATGGAGGTGTACGCGGTCGGCCCGTCGGCGGTGCGGGCGCGGATGGAACTCCAGAGCCGCTTCGTCGCGGTCGTCGCCGCCATGCTCGGCGCCCAGACCGACGAGCAGCAGTTCGCCTGCGCCACGCTGGCCGCCGCCATCGGCGCGATGGTCACCGGCAAGATCGCCGCCGACGACCTGGTGGGCCTGCGCGCTCTCAAGGAACCCCTGATCGACCTGGCCCGCCGCTCCGGCGTCGTCTACGGCAACGCGTTCGCCGGCTGATCCTCGGCAGGCGCGGCGGCCCTGCCGGTCCGGGTGAACCGCCAGGCGCCGATCCCCAGGCCGACCACGACCGGGACGGCCAGGGCCGACCCCGTCGAACCCCAGCCGCCCAGGCCGGGCACGAACGCGTCGAGGATCGTCTTGGCGGCGAAGAACAGGAACAGCAGGCCGGAGGCGAACGCGATGCCACGCTCGGGGAGGTGCTTGCCCGCGAGCTTGCCGACCAGGATCGCGAGGGCGCCCGCGGCGACCATGCCGAGGGTCGAGCCGATCCACACCGCGAGCCAGCCGTTCTTGGAGGCCAGCGCGGCGGCGGCGAACATGGTGCGGTCGCCGAGCTCGGCGAGCATGAAGGCGGAGATGACGACCAGGAAGGCGTTGCGGGTGCTGGGCGGGGGAGCGTCGTCGGTCTCGTCGGCGGAGCCGAGGGCGTCGCGCAGCGTCCACAGGCCGACGACCAGCAGCGTGAGCGCGGTGACGACGGCGATCGCGTTCGCGGGCAGCGCGGTACCGAGGAAATGGCCGACACCGGCGGCGATGAGATTGACGGCGACGCTGGCCACGGTGATCCCCGACAGCACCACCCACCAGCGATAACGCAGCGAGAAGGTGAGCGCCATCAGCTGCGATTTGTCGCCCAGCTCGGCGAGGAAGAGCACGCCGAAGCTCAGCAGGATCGTGGCGATCATGAATTCAGCTCCCAGGGTGATACTCCGGCCTGCGGCTGAAGAAACGGGTGCGCCTCCAGCCACACCGGTCGACGGATCGGTTCGTGGCCGAAGGTCTCGCCCACCGGTGGTGACCGGTTCACGCAGCCGGACCGCGCCGAATGTGGCGCCGATCAGTATGTCGACTGTGCGATTGCGGGCTACTCCCCTTCGCTGGTGTCCACCCTAGCGCGATAGCTGGCGGTATGCCAACTCATTGTTAGCGAAATCGCTATGGCCGCAATAAGTTTGGCTGCGCGGCCCGAATAGTTCGGTATCCCTGATTTCGGCGTCGCGGATGCCCGTTGCCGGGTATTCGCCGGGCCGGTGTCGCGAAAGCCTCAGGCCGCCAGCAGCATTGCCAGGACGGCGGTGTCGGGATCGCTGATCAGATCCATCCCGACCCGGCTCACCAGCGAGGTGACCGTGCCGTCCAGCTCGGCCTCGGCCCAGGCCGCGCGATGCTCGAGACCCAGATGCGGCACGCCGGGCAGCAGCACGCAGCCCGAGGCGGCGCCGGTGCACTCGGGCAGCGACGGCCGGGTCTCCGACGGCGGATGCAGCATCAGCAACGCGGGCGGCACGTGCGCCGCGAACCGGCCCGGCTCGATCGCCTCCTCGCCCAGCACCGGCCCCTCGGCCAGCACCAGCCCGACCGTGCCCGGTTCCGGGTCGTCGGGCAGTTCCTCGCGCACCCCGAACACGGTCGAGGTCGTCAACAGGCCGGGCATCGAGGCCACCCGCACGGCGAGCACCAGGACCTGCGCCCATTCCTTGGTGGTGTCCGGCCAGCGGCCCGAAACCACGAATCCCTGCAGATGACCGCGCGCCTGGAAGGGCGTGATCCCGATCGGACCCTGTGTCGTCATGATGGCCTCCCGATTTTCCGGGGGCTGCGCTGCCCGGTACGTCAGGAATAGCCCGAAACCCATCTGGCACACAAGTACCACTGAGTGCCAGGAACAGGGCAAAAGACGCAAAAGACCCCCAGCGGACGCTGGAGGTCTTTCGCGAAAGCGAGAACGCGGGCCGGACTAGCCGAAGATCAGGCCCTTGCCCTGCGACACCGCGCGGGCGAAGCGATCCTGTACGTCGGCCCAGTTGACGACGTTCCAGAACGCGGTCACGTAGTCGGCCTTGACGTTCTTGTACTGCAGGTAGAAGGCGTGCTCCCACATGTCGACCTGCAGCAGCGGGATGATGCCGGTCGGCACGTTGGCCTGCTGGTCGTACAGCTGGAAGGTCAGCAGCTTCTGGCCCAGGGTGTCGTAACCCAGGACGGCCCAGCCGGAGCCCTGCAGGCCGTTCGCGGCAGCGGTGAACTGCGCGCGGAACTTGTCGAACGAACCGAACTGGTCGGCGATCGCGGCGGCGAGGTCACCGTCGGGCTGGTCGCCACCGTTGGGGGAGAGGTTCTTCCACCAGACAGAGTGGTTGTAGTGACCACCCAGGTGGAACGCGAGGTTCTTCTCCAGCAGGAGGATGTTCGCCAGGTCGCCGTTCTCGCGGGCCTCTTCGAGCTGCTCCAGCGCCTTGTTGGCGCCGGCGACGTAGGCGGCGTGGTGCTTGGTGTAGTGGATCTCGTTGATCTGACCGGAGATGTGCGGCTCCAGTGCGCCGAAGTCGTAGTCCAGTTCCGGCAGCGTGTAGACGGCCACGATGTCCCTTTCCGTATGTCGGGCTGTGTGCGCCCATTCGGACGAGCACACCAACCATCATTCGTACACCCGCTCGATGCAACCCCGGACGGTCGGCCCCGCATTCCCTTCGAATCACGCCGGAGGAAACCCAGGTGTCCGCGGGCGGTACCTACAGCGGCGGTGCGACGTCGGCCTTGGAGGCCCGCAGATCGCCGGAATCGTGGGCGGCCCACCAGCGCTTGCCGCCCGCGATGAAATCGGCCATCGGGATCTCCCGGCCCGCCGGGTCGGTCACGGTGATCCGGTCGAACCAGACGCGGACGTCGAGTTCGCGCGGGTCGATGCCCTCTTCTTGGGAGAACTCGATGACGTGCGCCGCGATCCGGTTGTCGAGCACGGTGTCGAAGCTGAGCAACTCGCTCCACAGGGTCCAGCCGCTGTCGTCGAGGTCGATGAATTCCCAGCCGTGCAGCCCGCCGCCACCGAAACTCTCGATGGCCTCGTCGAGCTGCTCGAGGGTGAGGGGGAGGACGCGGGCGTCGATGTCGTCCCAGCGCTGGATGCGCAGGGACGCGGCCACCCGGGTGACCCCCGTGAAGGTGAGCAGGACTTTGGTGTCGATCGGCGTCTCGCCGTCGGCGGGTAGCGTCAGCACCTCGAGAGCGAGCTGCAGCCGCCCCGCGGCGGCGTCCACCTCTACTCCGAGACAGGTTGATTCGGACAAAGCGGTATTCAGGCCGTTGATGTCGAAACTGTCGAGTAGCCCCCTGCTCACGTTCATGCGCTCAGGCTACCGATCGGCCCGCCCAGATCCCAGGATTTAGGATTTTCTCTACTGATGTCGTTTTTATGGAACCGAATCGGCCCGGCTCGCGTCCAAGTAGATGTCGGGACCGATGGGAGGTCGGAATCCCGACGTCAGCGGCGAACGGCCGCTCCGGGATGACATGGAGGGGAGTCCCGGATCGGCCGTTCCGCCGCTGACTTCGCGCCATGTCACCTCGGTTGATAGCCACCGCCTCACGATTGTGTGCTGACCGATAGCTGAGACCTGTGGATCAAGTTGTGGATTCTGTGGATAACCGGGATCCATCCCCAGACCGCGCATTGCCCCGCCCGGCGTCGCTTCCGGCATGGCAGGATCGAGGCGTGACGAGCTCCGATGTGCCCACGGTGCCGGTGGGTGCGGTACCCGCCGCGTTCGACCACGCCGAACCGGCCCCCGGCGCCCAGCTGCTCGACGTGCGCGAACCCGACGAGTGGGAGCTCGGGCACGCGCCCGGCGCGATCCACATCCCGATGGTCGACGTGCCGGCCCGGCTCGACGAGATCGACATCGACGCCGAGGTGTACGTGGTGTGCAGGCAGGGCGGGCGTTCGATCGAGGTCGTCAAGTATCTGGCCCACATCGGGTACGAGGCGGTGAACGTCGCGGGTGGGATGGTGGCCTGGCAGCAGACCGGCCGTCCGGTGGTCGCCGACGGCGAGCACGAAGCCAAGATCTACTAGTCCGGAACGGGGTGCGCGGGTGAGTTCGGTGGTGCAACCATGTGCACGCTGTGGCGCGCGATGGGCTGTGCAGGGCGCGCCGATGCACTGGTGCCCCCGGTGCCGTGGCGTGCTGCTGTCGCCGGGCAAGGTCGACGCGCCCGCCGCCCAGCGCAACTACCGCTGGATCGCCCGCAGGCCCGACCATCGCGCGCGCAAGGCCGCGGCCGCCACCGTACGGGCGCCGGTCGGCCCCACCCCGCGCTACACCGAGATCCCGCGCTGGGGCCTGCTCGATGCGCCGCCCGCGCCCGCCCGCGCCGCGGAGCGACCGCTGTGGGGCCTGGCGGCCTCGCGCGATGTCCTGCTCGTGGTGACGGCGCTGGCCTTCCTGGTCGCCGCCTGCGCCGAGTACGGCCGCTATCTCATCCTGCTGCGCAACCGCACCACCCTCATCCCGAACTGGCTGCTGGTGATCTCCGACATGTCGGTGTGGGTGTTCGGCGTCATCGCGCCGCTGTGCGCCCTCGCCACCGCGCTCGCGCTGATCGCCTGGCTGATCGAGGCGCGCAAGAGCGCCTTCGCCGCGCAGGGCAGGCGCGATCCACGGCGCCGCTGGGCGCTGGTGCTCGGCTGCCTGGTGCCCGGTGTGAACCTGATCTGGCCCGGCGTCTTCCTCACCGAATTGCTCGGGTCCGCACCCGATCCCCGCGCCCAGCGGGCCGTTCGGATCTGGTGGGCGGCCTGGGTGGTCAGCGGCCTGATCCTGGTCGGCGCCACCCTCTGGCGCGACGCGTCGACACTGCAGGCCGAGGCCGACGGCGTCTCGTTCACCGCGTTCAGCGATCTGTGCGCGGCCGGTTTCGCGGTGCTCACGCTGTGGACCGTGCGGCTGCTCGAAGGCCGTGACCTGCGGGGCGCGCCGCGCTCTGCGCACCGCTGGGTGATGGCCGCCGACCCGGCCGAGGCCGTCATCGCCCCGGTGCAGCCCGGCGCCCCCGCGAGCGGGCAGGATGACACTGAACGCGCGGATTCCGTCGAAACAGGCGAGAATGCGCAGGAGGAGGTTGTGGCCAAGTGAGCCAGGGCAATCGGGCGCCATTCGTCGTCGCGCACCGTGGTGCGTCCGCTGCGCGCCCCGAGCACACTCTCGCCGCGTACGAGCTGGCCCTCGAGGAGGGCGCCGACGGCGTCGAGTGCGACGTCCGGCTGACCCGCGACGGGCATCTGGTCTGCGTGCACGACCGCACCGTCGACCGCACCTCCGACGCCACCGGCCTGGTCAGCGAGCTGACCCTGGCCGAGCTGCGCGACATGAACTTCGGCACCGAGGACGCGCCGTCGGGCGTGCTCGCCCTCAGCGATCTGATCGGTCTGGTCCTCGACTGGCGCAGCAGGCCGACCAAGCTGTTCATCGAGACCAAGCACCCCGTGCGCTACGGCGCCCTGGTGGAGAACAAGGTGCTCGCCGAACTGCAGCGCTTCGGCATCGCGACGCCCGCCTCGGCCGATCACTCCCGCGCCGTGGTGATGTCGTTCGCCGCGACGGCGGTCTGGCGGATCCGCCGCGCCGCGCCGCTGCTGCCGACCGTGCTGCTCGGTGAGTCCTCGCGCTTCCTCGGCGGCGGCGCGGCGACCACCGTCGGCGCCACCGCCGTCGGCCCGTCGGTGAAGACGCTGCGCGAACACCCCGAACTCGTCGACAAGGCCGCCGCGGCGGGCCGGGCCACCTACTGCTGGACCGTCGACGATCCCGACGACGTGAAACTGTGCGCCGACCTGGGCGTCAGCTGGGTCGCCACCAACCATCCCGGCCGCACGAAGTCGCTGCTGGCCGGCGTCTGAGCTGTGCTGTTGGAGCGCTGGCGCGCTCGAGGTCGCGGCCCCTCCTGTCCCGTCGATCAGGTGCCGTTGCTTGCTCCTTCGTCGCGGACGCAACGGCGCCTGATCGACGGGACGGCCGCGCCGGCCGACTGCGTCGGCCTGCCCCTCCTCGGGTCGGGGCGTGGTGGCTGGGTGGGGCGAGAAGTGGTCCACAGTCGCCCGGCCATAAACTCCGTGCGTGGGTAAAAGCAAGCGGAACAGTCCGAAGCCCGACAGTAATCGGGCTCAGCGTCTCGCCGAGCGGCGTGCGGCGCAGGAGCAGGCATCTGCGGCCGTGACGCGGCCGTTCGAGGGGCTTGCTGCCGAATGTGATCTGGTGGCGCTGCGGGAGTTCGTGCCGTCGGCGACCGCGACCTTGAAGCTGGCGCCCGGTGTCGCGGCGCAGCGCGAGGTGACGCTGGCGACGGTGCTGCCCGGTGCGGTGGCCGCGCTGGTGCGCGCCGGTGACGAGCCCGTCGGCTTCGTCGGCACGCAGATGCAGTACCAGGGCTCCGACCCGAACGCCGACATCGCCGCGGCGATCCTGTGGACCCAGTCCGCCGAGCCGGGCGAGTCGCTGAACTCGGCCGACGCGGTCCAGGGCGGTCCGCGCCTGGCCGACGTCATCGATCCGGGCGCCGACCTCGAGCTCACCGTGCACCAGGACTTCGACTGGTGGGTGCCCGAGGGCGTGACCCCCGATCCGCAGGTGGCGGCGACGATCGAGCAGGCCAAGCAGGCGATCATGCCCTCGGCGCGGCTGGATCTCGGAGCCGACGGCGTCGGCGCGGCTTGGTGGGTCGACGCGGGCGAGAAGGCGCACGTGCGCTGGGTGCGTCCCGAGGACGAGGACAAGCTGATGCTGGCGCTGGCACGGGTGCACGCCGGCGGCGGGCTGCACATGGGCGAGGGCTCGCGCTTCGCCGGCTCGTTCCGCACACACGGTCTGCTGGTGCCGGTGTTCGATCTCGATCCCGAGCGGCACCCGACCGAATGGGAAACGCCCGCACGGGAATTCGGTGCGCGGCTGGCGGAGGCGCTGGCCTCGGATGCCCCGATGTCGAGCGAAGAGCGTCGTTCGCGCGACGGGCTGCGTTCGCGTCAGGTCACCCTGCGCTGAACTCTTCCATCCTGAACTAAATGAAATAATCCCCTTTCACATGCCGGGTCGGCTAGGTTCACGCCTACGCCGGCCAATCGGCGCAGTGGAAAGGGATAACAATGGAGTTTCTCGGTTCGGTCGCCGGTCTCGCGCAGATGGTGATCGGCACGATTCTGGCCAATACCGGCTCGGGCGGTTCCGGCTCCGGCTGGTGAAGCGCACAACGGATTCGGCTCGCGTTCGCGAGCCGAATCCGGGTGGCTCTGGTCAGACGCTGCCGCCGGCGACGGACGGTGCGCCCGAGGTGTCCTTCGGGGTGCTGAGCTCGCGCCACATGAACGCCTCGAGATCGAACAGGTTCGACCCGGCGCGATCGGCGATATTGAGCAGCGTCGTCATGTGCGCGACTTCTTCGACCTGTTCCTTCAGGAACCACTGCATGAACTGCTCGCCGAGGTAATCGCCCTCTTCGCGGGCCGTGCTGGCCAGCCGGATGATCTGGTCGGTGACCGTCTTCTCCTGGGCCAGGGCCAGTTCGATCGGCTCGCGGGCGGTCTCGAAGTTCGACTTCGCGGCGTCGATGCCCGCGATCTCCACGCTGATGTCCCGGTCGAGGAAATACTGCACGATCATCATCGCGTGATTTCGTTCTTCGACGGACTGGGCGTAGAAGCGCTTGGCCAGCTGCGGGAGGTCGTTGTTGTCGAACCACACCGCAATGGCGATGTACTGATGTTCGGCGTTGAACTCATGCCGGATCTGGTCTTGGAGCAGGCTGTGGAATTTGCTGCGCGGGGGTTCCGGATGAATCGACATGGCCGCAACATTAGACCTGGTCAAAGTGGGTTGTCATCCAAGTGCAACCTTATTGAGGGAAGTATTTCCTAACCAAGTATTCCCTTACTGAAGCTTCCCTGTGCCCGCCATTCTGGGCGCCGTGTTGTCCACCGGGACAACGCCTGCCAGCTCGCGCCGGATGAATTCCTCCACGTCGAACAGATTGTCCTGCCGGTCCAGCACGGTGAGCAGCGTGCTCATCTCCGCGACGTCGGCAACCTGTTCTTTCAGGAACCACTGCACGAATTGTTCGCCGAGGAAATCCTGCGCCGCACGAGCGGCGCCGGCGAGCGCGCTGATCTGCGCGGTGGCGGTCCGTTCCCGGTCGAGCAGGAAGGCGATCGCGGCGCGCGGCGAATCGAACTCCGAGCGCAGCTCGTCGAGCCCGCCGATCGTCACCGCGACATCGCGGTCGAGCAGATACTGGACCATCCGCATCGCGTGGCCCCGGTTCTCGGCCGAGCGGGCGTAGGTCTGCGCGGCCAGTTGCGGTAGTCGCTGCGCGTCGAAGTACACGGCGGCGGCCAGATACTGCTGTGCGGTGGTCAGCCCGTGCCGGATCT
Organism: Nocardia sp. MH4; assembly: GCF_019266065.1. GTDB lineage: Bacteria > Actinomycetota > Actinomycetes > Mycobacteriales > Mycobacteriaceae > Nocardia > Nocardia canadensis. The sequence goes on from NZ_LPNR01000037.1 coordinate 18,634, forward strand.
GGTCCCGCAGCAGCTCGGTGAACGAACGATCCTCGGCCATACCACGACGTTACCGCGTCAGCAGGTCCTCGGGAATCTGTTGATCCTTGGCCAGGGCGTCGAAGAAACCGCTCGCCTTCGACTTGTCCCACAGCAGCACGTTGCCGACGTCGGTGTCGTCGAATCCGCCGATCGGGACGCTGGTGGTGACGGTGTCACCACGCATCGCCCAGCCCAGCGCGGCCAGGTTCCAGATGTGGTCGCCGTCATCGACTTTCAGCGAGCCGGCCACCCCGGTGGCCATCGGCCACAGCGCGAACGGATTGGCGAGGGTGCCCATGCTGGTCGCCTTCTTCAGCAGCGCCGACATGAACATCCGCTGATGGTTCATCCGGTCGACGTCCGCGCGCGGGGTCGCCCTGGTGCGCACGAAGCCCAGTGCCTCTGGCCCGCTCAGCTCCTGGCAGCCCGCGGGCAGATCGAGCCCGGCCAGCGGGTCGACGATCGGCTCGTCCAGGCAGATCTCGATGCCGCCGAGCGCGTCGACGACGCCGGCGAAGCCGCCGAAGCCGATCTGGGCGTAGTGGTCGATCCGCACCCCGGTGGCCTCCTCCACCGTCTGTACCAGCAGCGGCGCGCCGCCGAAGGCGAACGAGGCGTTCAGCTTGTCCTTGCCGTGGCCGGGAATGCTGACGTAGGAGTCGCGCGGGAGGCTGACCATCGTGGTCGGCCCGGACGACGGGATGTGCACCAGCATGATGGTGTCGGTGCGTTCCGGGCCGGTGTCGCCGCCGGTCGCCAGTTCCTGCTCCTGCTCGGTCGACAGGTCGCCGCGGCCGTCGGAACCGACCAGCAGCCAGTTCGTGCCGGGCGTATCGCCGATCCGGTCGCTGTAGGAGGCGAGCGCGGTGATGCGGGTCAGCGAGTTGTCCAGGTGGATCACCGCGGCGATCAGGCCCGCGATCAGCAGCACGACGATCACCGTGAACCACCGGAACGGATGACGCTTGCGGCGTCGTCGTGGCGGCTGGACCTGTCCGCCGGCATCCGCGGGCGGCGGGGTGCGCCGCCGGGGCGGGACGGCGTCGTGGTGGGGGACCGGGCGCTGGGTCGGCGCGTGCCTGACCTGCTCGCGCTGCGGCATCGGGCGCGGGGTCGGCGCGTGCTGGCGCGGTTTCGCCTGCTCGCGCGGCAGCTGCGAATAGGCGAGCGGCTGATCGCCGCGGCCGTCGCGGTGCAGGACCTGGGTCGGCTCGATATGCGAGGCGGGTCGCTCGCGCCGTTGGGCCGGGTTGTAGCGCACCGTCGGGCCTTCGTCGGGCGCGGGCACGCGTCCGGCCTGCGGGTTTCCGCGCCGGATCGTCGGATCGCCGCCGGGCGGCAGC
>NZ_LPNR01000038.1 GCF_019266065.1 Nocardia sp. MH4
GCCAGCGGGCGCACCTCGAGCCGCTCGGTGCGCACGCACCGGTCCGGATCGGCCCGCTCGGCCGCGCGCGGCAGGCTCGGCGCCGGGCTGGTCGAGGTGCCGCCGATCCCGCGCGTCGACCCGGCCACCGCGGTGCTCACCGACCCGCAGGTCCCCGAAACCGACCGGTTCTGCGGCAAATGCGACAAGCCGGTGGGCCGCAGCCACGACGGCGTGGCCGGGCGCACCTCCGGGTTCTGCCCGCACTGCGGCACCCGCTACTCCTTCGTGCCCCGCCTGCGCGCCGGCGATGTCGTCGGCGGTCAGTACGAGGTGGCGGGCGCACTCGCGCACGGCGGCCTCGGCTGGATCTACCTGGCCGTCGACCATCGCGTCAACCGGCGCTGGGTGGTGCTCAAAGGCCTGATCGACACCGGCGACCCGGACGCGCTGGCGGCGGCGGTGGCCGAGCGCCGCTTCCTGGCCGAGGTCGATCACCCGAACATCGTCAAGATCCACAACTTCACCGAACACGCCGACGCCGACGGTGATCCGGTCGGCTACATCGTGATGGCCTACGTCGGTGGCACCTCGCTCAAGCAGATCCTGCGCACCCATCGCGCCGAGCACGGCGGCTACCTGCCGCCCGCCCAGGCCATCGCCTATGTGCTGGAAATGCTGCCCGCGCTGGGCTATCTGCACGCGCGCGGCTGGGCGTACTGCGATTTCAAGCCCGACAACGTGATGCAGACCGAGGAACGGCTCGAGCTGATCGACCTCGGCGCCGTCATCGCGATGGACGACCGCACCAGCCCGATCTACGGCACCATCGGCTACCAGGCGCCCGAGATCGCCGAGACGGGCCCCACCGTGGCCACCGAGGTCTACACCGCGGGCCGCACGCTGGCCGTGCTGATGATGCGGATCGCCTCCGTCGACGGGAAACTCGGCCCGCTGCCCTCGCCCGAGGCCGAACCCCTGCTCGCCCGGCACGATTCCCTGCATCGGTTCCTGCTGCGCGCCACCGACGAGGATCCGCTGGCTCGCTTCGGGTCGATGTCGGAGATGGCCGATCAGCTCACCGGTGTCCTGCGCGAGGTCCTGGCCACCGACGACGGACTGCCGCGTCCCGGCATGTCGAGTTCGTTCGGTCCGGCCCGCGCGGTCTTCGGCATCGACAGTGCCACCCCGGAACCCGCCGCGCTGATCGCCGGCCTGCCCGCCCCGCTGGTCGATCCGGCCGACAGCGGCGCCGCCCTGCTGGCCACCACCGACGCCGCGACGCCCGCCGAACTGGAGGCGGCGTTGACAGCGGGCCTGCGGGCGGTGGTTACCGGATCCGGTGAGTCGGTGGAGATTCCGCTGCGGCTGGTCCGCGCCGAACTCGAGGCAGGCGATGCCGAGGCCGCCTTGGCGCGCCTGGCCGCCTCCGATGTCGAACTCGACTACGACTGGCGCCGGATCTGGTACCGCGCGCAGGCGGCCCTGCTGACCGGCGACCACGCCTCGGCCGCCGCCGACTTCGAGGCCGTCTACGCCGCGCTGCCCGGCGAGCCCGCGCCGAAACTGGCCCTGGCGGCCGCGCTGGAACTGGGCGCGGTGGCGGCCGAAGCGGCCGCGGCGCAGCGCGATCGCGCGCTGGCGCTCTACGAACTGGTGTGGCGCACCGACCACACGTATCTGTCGGCCGCCTTCGGCGCGGCTCGGCTGCGGCGCGCGAAGGCGGACCGCGCGGGCGCCGTCGCGGTGCTCGACCAGGTCGACCGCGGGTCGTCGATGTTCACCGAGGCCAGGGTTTCCGCCGTGGAGACCCTGCTGGCGGGCCGTGCGCCGGGCGAACTGGACGAGACGCTGCTGCGGGAGGCGGGCGAGCGGGTCGAACGACTCAGCCTGGACTCGCGCACGCGGACCGCACGAGTGCGCATGCGGGTACTGGAGGCGGCACTGAACTGGATCCGGTCGGGACAGCGGCCGAGTGCGCCAGGCAAGCTGTTGGACGTGGAATTCACCGAGCAGGGAGTGCGGACGGGGTTGGAACGATGCTTGCGGACATTGGCTCGGGAAGCCGACGACATGTGGACCCGTTTCGTGCTGGTGGATCAGGCCAACGCGGTGCGGCCGAGGACCACGCTGTGAGCGCGCCGGGGTGTCCGGACTGCGTGGGGTCGGCCAGGGCGGGGCACCGCTTCTGCGAGGGGTGCGGGCGCGAACTCGGCGTGCGCAAGGTCGCGCTGCCGGTGCACGATCCGGCCGCGACGCCGCAGTGCTCGACCTGTGGTGAACGCCGCTACGAGGGTGGCTTGTGCGCGCAGTGCGGCAGCCCGAAGCCGGTCCCCGACCGCTTCGAGGACGATCTGGGCGCGGTGTATCTGCTCACCGACCGCGGAATCAGCCACGCGCGCAACGAGGACGCCGTCGCCGCGGCCGTGCGCGACGGTGACGGCACCCGCGTGATCGTGGTCAGTGACGGCGTCTCCACCTCGCAGGACCCGCAGGCTGCCTCCGGCACCGCGGCCCGCTCGGGCGTCGACGCCGCGCTGGCCGCGCTCGCCGACGGCCGCTCCGCCCGCGACGCCGTGATGGCGGGCCTGGCGACCGCGACGGCAGCGGTGCGGGGGATGTCGCGCAGCAGCGAGTACGCGCCCTCGTGCACCTACGTGTCGGCGATCGTGCGCGAGACCGTCGAGGGCACCGAGATCACCGTCGCCAATGTCGGGGACAGCCGGGCCTTCTGGCTCGCCGCGGGCGACCCGACCGCCTCGCGCAGGCTCAGCGTCGACGACTCCTGGGCCCAGGCCCTCGTCGACGCGGGCGCCCTCGACGAGGAAGCCGCCATGCACGACCCGCGCGCGCACACGCTGCTGCGCTGGCTCGGCGCCGACGGCGGGGAAGCGCCGTGGTCGGCCAACTGCCTGCAGAGCATGGTCGTCACCGAACCCGGCACGCTGCTGCTGTGCAGCGACGGTCTGTGGAACTACCTGCCCGACGCCGTCGCCCTCGCCGGGTTCACCGTCGAGACCTCACCGCAGGCCGCGGCCCGCGCGCTGGCCGACTTCGCGCTGAACAGCGGCGGCAGCGACAACATCACGGTCGCGCTGGCCCCGGTCCCCGCGCCCGCTGCCGTTCCGCACGATCCAGGAGTGTCATGAGCTCAGCCGAGACCGCAGGAATATCGATCGCCGTCGACCAGAACGAGTTCCTCGCCGAGGGCACGCGCGTGGTCGATGCCGTGCTGACGGTGGCCACCGGCCCCGAACTCGCCGCCGTCGCCACGCCGCCGCCCCGGCTGGAGATCCTGATCATCGACTGTTCGGGGTCGATGGGCAACAAGCGCAAATTCGAGAACGCGCGCACCGCCACGCGCACCGCGCTCGACGAGATCCCCGACGGCACCGCGTTCGCGATCATCGAGGGCACCGAGTCCGCGCGGATGATCTACCCGACCGGCGTCCTGTCGGCGCCGGCGGATCCCGGCCATCGGGGTGCGGCCCGGCGCGCGCTGGACAAGCTGCGCCCCGACGGCGGCACCGCCATGGGTTCCTGGCTCGCGCTGGCCCGTCAGGTCGCCGCCGCGCATCCCGGCGCGCAGGCGCACGCCATCCTGCTCACCGACGGCAAGAACGAACACGAGACGCCGGAGCAGCTGGCCACCGAACTCGACCGCGCCGAAGGCCTTTTCGTCTGTGACTGCCGGGGCGTCGGCGACGACTGGATGGCCGCCGACCTGCACAAGATCTCCTCGAAGCTGTCCGGCGACGCCGACATGGTCGCCGATCCGAAGGATCTGGCCGCCGACTTCGCGAAGATGATGCGGTCCTCGGTGGCTCGGGTCATCCCGGAGCTCACCTTGAAGGTGTGGACCCCGGCGGGCGCGCGGGTGCGGATGGTCAAGCAGGTCGCGCCGGTGCTCGAGGACCTCACCGCGCGCCGCACCGACGCGGGCCCGCAGGTGGGGGAGTACCCGCTCTCGTCGTGGGCCGCCGAGGAGCGGGAATACCACGTGCAGATCGAGCTGGAACCGGCCGCGCCCGGCCGCGAGAAACTGGCCGCGCGCCTGAGCGTGCTGGCCGGTGACGAGGTGCTCGGTCAGGGGCTGGTGCGAGCGGTCTGGACCACCGACACCACCCTGTCCACCCGGATCAGCACCCGTGTCGCCCATTACACCGGGCAGGTCGAACTGGCCCAGGCCGTCCAGGAGGGGCTGGCCGCGCGCCGCAACGGCGATCTGACCACCGCGACCGCGAAACTGCGGCGCGCGGTGGAGCTGGCCGCGGCCTCCGGGCACGAGTCCACCGCCAAGCTGCTGCGCAACGTGGTGGAGGTCGACGACCGCGACGGCACGGTCAAGCTGCGCGGCCAGGTCGCCGCCGCCGACGAACTCGCGCTCGACATCCGCTCGACCAAGACCGCGCGGGTCCGGCCGGAGGGTTCCTGACATGCCCATCTGCGCGGACGGGCATCAGTCGCGCTCCCTGGACTACTGCGATGTGTGCGGCTCGGCGCTGACCGGTACCGGCGCATCGGATCCGGCCGAGCTGCGGCTGTGCCCGTCCTGCGCCACGCCGACCAGTGGCCGGTTCTGCGAGGTCTGCGGGTACGACTCGGCCCTGCCCGCGCCCGCGCGACCCGAGCCCGACCCCCGCCGCGCCGACCCGACGCTCGTGCGCGTGGACGGGCCACGCGCGGACTCACCGGCCCGGGTCTGGGTCGCGCGGGTCTTCGCCGACCGCGAGTTCTACACCAGGGTCCAGGCCCGCAAGGGGCCCGACGCCGAGCGCGTCGCGTTCCCCGACTTCTATCCGGAACGACGGATCCCGCTGCGCGGCAACCAGTTCCTGATCGGCAAGCGCTCGACCTCGCAGGGCATCGTGCCCGAGATCGACCTGGGTATCGCCCCGGCCGATCTCGGGGTGTCGCGCGCGCACGCGCTGATCCGGGCGGACCCGGCCGGTGGGCTCACCGTCACCGACCTCGGCTCCACCAACGGGACCAGCCTCGACGGCGCCGAGGAACCGATCCCGTCGCAGATCGCGGTCGAGCTGCGCGCGGGCAGCCGGATCCACGTCGGCGGGTGGACCACCATAGTGATCGACACGGGACCATAGACGAACCCGTTCGCCGAACCGTAGGGTCGGGACCATGACGAAGTTCGACGGGAAGACCTGCCTGATCACCGGTGCCGCCAGCGGGCTCGGCCGCGCCACCGCGTTCGCGGCCGCCGCCAAAGGCGCTGCCCTCGTGCTCACCGATATCACCGCCGACGCGCTCGCCGAGACCGCCGCCGAGCTGCGCGCGGCCGGCGCCACGGTGCCTCTCGCGCACGCCGCCGACGTCAGCGATCATTCCGCCGTGGTCGGTCTGGCCGCGCACACCTTCGAGGCGGTCAGCCGGGTCGACATCGTCATGAACGTGGCGGGCATCGCCACCTGGGGCACCGTCGACAAGCTCACCCACCAGCAGTGGCGGCGCACCGTCGACATCAATCTGATGGGCCCGATCCACGTCATCGAGGAGTTCGTGCCGCCGATGATCGCGGCGGGCCGCGGCGGTCACCTCGTCAACGTCTCCTCGGCGGCCGGGTTGTTCGGTCTGCCCTGGCACGCGCCCTACAGCGCCACCAAGTTCGGCCTGCGCGGTGTGTCGGAGGTGCTGCGGTTCGACCTGCGCAGGCACAAGATCGGTGTCAGCCTGGTGCTGCCCGGCGCGATGGCGACCCCGATGGTCGACAGCGTCGACATCGCCGGTGTCGATCGCGACAACGCGGCACTGCAGAAGGCGATGCGGCTGTTCCTGCGCCACGCGGTGACCCCCGAGCAGGCCGCCACCGCCGTGGTGAAGGGCGTGGAGCGCAACCGCTACTGGGTCTACACCTCTCGCGACATCCAGCTCGCGCACTGGGGCCAGCGCTATGTCCCCTACGGCTACACCCTGGCCATGCGCGGCCTCAACTCGGCCATGTCCGGCTACGCCGCCAAGAACGCCCTGGTCCGCTGACCGACCGCCCCGGATCGAATGATCCGGGGCGCGAACCGATGTCGCCGGGATCAGGACGCGGCGACCTCGTGCCCGGGCACGTAGGACCGGCACGATCAATTCCGTCGTCGCGGTCCGGGCCGACGAGGGCCTGGTCGCAGGTCTCGACGCCATGCGCACCCGGCCAGGCCCGGCCCGGATCGAACAGGCGACGACCCTGCGCCGCTGACCTCGCTCAGCGCACCAGATCGCTGGGGTCGGTATTGGCCCCGCACAGGATGACGCAGACCCGCTCGCCGGGTTCGGGCCGGTACGCCGCGCCGGCACCACCGTCGAGCAGCGCGGCGAGCGCGGTCGCCGCGCCCCATTCGACCGCGATCCGGTGCTCGTCCCAGAGCTGCCTGCGCGCCCGCCGGATCAACTCGTCGTCGACCAGCACCGAGCGCACGCTCTCGTGTTGCGCGGCGGCCAGCGCCATGGCCGAGACATTGGGCGCGCCCAGGGAATCGGCGGCCACCGAGTCGACGGTGACCTCGACCGGCCTGCCTGCCGCGAGCGCCGCGTCGAGCGAGCGGCAGCCCACCGGCTCGACCGCGACCGTGCGGATCCCGAGATGCTGTGCGGCGACGGCCGTTCCGGTGAACAGCCCGCCTCCACCGACGGCGACGAGCACCGTGTCGAGATCGGGCACGCGCGCGTGGATTTCGCGCAGCAACGTGCCCGCCCCCGCCGCGATGAGCGGATGGTCGTAGGCGTGCGAGGACAGCGCGCCGCTGGTCGCGGCGAACTCCTGGCACGCGGCCAGCGCCTGCTTGTATTCCGGACCGATCAGTCGTACCTCGGCGCCGTAGTCACGCAATCGCCGGATCTTGACCGGGGGAGCGGTGTCGGGCAGGAACACCGTCGCGGGTACCCCCGCTTCGCGCGCGGCCCACGCGCAGGCGAGCCCCGCGTTGCCGCCGGAGGCGATCGTCACACCGGCCGCGGGCAGCGTTCCCGCGGCCGCGTGCGCACGCACGAAATTCTGCGCGCCCCGCGCCTTGAACGAGCCCGTGAACTGCAGGAACTCCAGTGCGAAGGTCAGCGGATCGGTGCCGGGAGCGGCCGGTGCGACGGTGATCGGGCGGACCAGTCCGTCGATCCTGGCGGCGGCGGCCTCGATGTCGTCATAGGTCGGTGTCACTCCTCGACTATGCCATCGCCACAGCACCGTCGAAGGCGCTCCGGACCCCCTGCTGACCGGGCGAATTGTTACGGCGGGTTTACGCAGCCCTGAGGCTGGGTAAATAACAGATCGGTAACGAGCTCGAAGACGGGATGGCGTGTCGGTCTGGGGACGCGAACTCCCCGAGGTGATCCGGCGCACGTCCCGGCGTGTCAGCAAAGGATGTGCACATGAGCGAGCGCAGCGAACGGTGGCCGAACGCGGCCACCCACGCGGTCATGGCCGAACCGGCCGAAAGCGAGGTCCGGGCATGAGTGCGAACCTGATGATCGTGGACGACGACGTCCAGATGCGCGGCGATCTGCGCCGTGCGATGGAAGACGAGGGATACGCCGTCGCCGAGGCGGGTGTCCCCGAGGACGCTCTCGACCAACTCCGCAGCGACGGACCGCCCGACCTGATGATCGTCGACCTCATGCGCGGGGAGACCGACGGCTTCGACTGCATCCGGGAGATCCGCCGCGACCACGACGTGCCGATCATCGTGATCAGCACCCGCTACGACACCCACGATGTCGTCGCGGCCCTCGAGGCGGGCGCCGACGATTTCGTCAGCAAACCGTTCGAGATCAAGGAGATCACCGCGCGGATGCGCGCGCTGCGCCGGCGTGCCCGGATCACCGCCGATCGCGACGTCACGCCCGAGTCCGTCCTCGACGCCGACCCGGTGGCGCCGCTGGTGCTGGCCACCGACGCGGGTGCGGTCCGCCGCGGCGACGAGGAGATCCACCTCACGGTCACCGAGTTCCGCCTGCTGTGCGAACTCGCCGAGACCCCGGGCCGGGTGCTCAGTCGTGCCGTCCTACTCGAAAGAGTCTGGGACCAGGGCTTTTTCGGCGACGAGCGGATCGTCGACGTACACGTGCGCCGGTTGCGCACCAAGATCGAACGCGACCCGTCCGACCCGCGCATCGTGGTCACGGTGCGCGGCCTGGGCTATCGGCTCGATCCGCAAGCGTAGTAAAAGACTCGTCATACAACTGCAAAGAGCTCGACACAGAGACCGCAAAGTCGGTTCGACACTGTAGAGATATGCCTTCGTCCACCGTGTCCATCGAATCCGCTTCCGCCCCTGCGGTTCTCGGTTCCGAACCGAGACTGCGCCCACCGCGGCTGGGTGACGGAGCCCAGCTGTGGCGGATCGCCCGCGACTCGCAGGTGCTCGATGTCAACTCCAGCTACGCCTACCTGCTGTGGTGTCGCGATTTCGCCGCCACCTCGCTGGTCGCCGAAAGCGACGGCCGGGCGGTGGGATTCGTCATCGGTTACGTCCGCCCGGAAGCGCCGGACACCGTGTTCGTCTGGCAGATCGCCGTCGACACCGAGTTCCGCGGCCGCGGCCTGGCCGCCCGGATCCTGCACGCGCTGCTGGATTCGGTGGCCCCCGCCGGCATCACCACCCTGGAAACCACGATCTCACCCGGCAACACCGCCTCCCAGGCGCTGTTCGCCGCGGTGGCCCGCGAGCGCGGTGCGGGTCTACGCACCGTCGCTCTGTTCGAAACGCACGATTTCCCCGATTCACACGAGGCCGAGCAGCTGTACGTCATCGCACCCGCTCAGCGCCAGGAGGAACGACGATGATCACGACCACCGACACCAGCATCTTCGAAGCGATGGAATCGAATGTGCGTGGATACTGCCGTGACTGGCCCGCTGTCTTCGCCACCGCCGAGGGCGCATGGCTGCGCGACGAGGAAGGACGCGAGTACCTCGACTTCTTCGCCGGCGCGGGCGCGCTGAATTACGGCCACAACAACCCGGTGCTCAAGCGGGCGTTGCTGGACTACATCGCGAGCAACGGCATCACCCACGGCCTGGACATGTCCACCGTGGCCAAACGCGAGCTGCTCGAGACCATCCGCGACACGCTGCTGTCGCCGCGCGGCCTCGACTACAAGGTGCAGTTCCCCGGCCCGACCGGCGCCAATGCCGTCGAAGCCGCGCTGAAGCTGGCCCGCAAGGTGACCGGGCGCAAGACGGTGCTCAGCTTCACCAACGCCTTCCACGGCATGACCCTGGGCGCGCTGTCGGTCACCGGCAACGCCGCCAAGCGCGCCGGCGCCGGTGTGCCGCTCGAGCACGCCACGCCGATGCCCTACGACGGTTACTTCGACAACACCATCGAGGACTTCGGCTGGATGCAGCGCGTCCTCGACGACAGCTCCTCCGGTTTCGACCGCCCCGCCGCGGTGATCGTGGAGACCGTCCAGGGTGAGGGCGGGGTGAACCTGGCCCGCGCGGAATGGCTGCGGCACCTGGCCGGCCTGTGCGCCGCGCGCGACATCCTGCTGATCGTCGACGACGTGCAGATGGGCTGCGGCCGGACCGGTCCGTTCTTCTCCTTCGAGATCGCCGGCATCACCCCCGACATCGTCACGCTGTCCAAGTCGATCGGTGGCTACGGCCTGCCGATGGCGCTGGTGCTGCTCAAGCCCGAGCACGACCAGTGGGCGCCGGGTGAGCACAACGGCACCTTCCGCGGCAACAACCCCGCCTTCGTCACCGCGACGGCCGCGCTGCGCGAGTACTGGAGCGACGACAAGCTCGCCCAGCGCACCGCCGCCAACGGCGAATACGTCGGGCGCACCCTGTCCGCGATCGCCGATCGCTACGACGGCGTCACGACCCGTGGTCGCGGCATGGTGCACGGCATCGTCTTCGACGACCCGTCGCAGGCGGGCAAGGTCTGCCGCACCGCCTTCGAGCAGGGCCTGCTGGTGGAGACCTCCGGTTCGATGGACGAGGTGGTGAAACTGTTGCCGCCGTTGACACTCGGCAGCGACGAACTCGCCCGTGGCCTGTCGGTCCTGTCGTCCTCGATCGACACCGTGTGTGGAGGTGCCGCATGATCGTGCGCACCACTGCCGAGATCACCGGTACCGAACGCGACGTGGCAGGCCCCGGCTGGCGCAGCAAGCGCATCGTGCTGGCCGGGGACCGGGTCGGTTTCTCCTTCCACGAGACCACCATCGAGGCGGGCACCGTCCACGAGTTCCACTACCAGAACCATGTCGAGGCGGTCTGGCTGATCGAGGGTGAGGGCAGCCTGCTCGACCTCGACAACGAAGCCGTCTACCAGCTCGGCCCCGGGTCGATGTACCTGCTCGACGGCAACGAACGTCATCAGGTCAACGCCCGGACCCGGCTCCGGATGCTGTGTGTGTTCAACCCGCCCGTCACCGGCCGCGAGATACACGACGAGAACGGGGTGTATCCGCTCATCGTCGAGGAGGAGGATGCCCGTGTCTGATCGGCTCGACCGCTACCCGACCCGGCTGATCGAACCGGCCCCGCATATCGAACGCTCCGATCCGACAGTGTGGGGCCGGGTCTCCTCGCCCGAGCTGGCAGGTTTCGACGCCAACGGTTACGCGGTGATCCCCGACCTGCTCAGCCCCGACGAAGTCGCCGCGTTCGGCGCGGAGATCGGCCACCTCGCCGCCGATCCCGTGCTCTACGGCGACGACCGGGTGGTGGTGGAGCCGGTGGCCGGACAGGTGCGTTCGGTGTTCCAGGTGCACCGGCTCAGCAAGCCGATCGCGGAGCTGGTGGCCGAGTCGCGGATCGTCGGGCTCGCCGAGCAGATCCTCGGCTCGGCGGTGTACCTGCATCAGACCCGGGTCAACTACATGCCCGGGTTCGGTGGCAGCGGGTTCGCCTGGCACTCCGATTTCGAGACCTGGCACGCCGAGGACGGCATGCCCGCGCCGCGAGCAGTGAGCCTGTCGATCGCGCTGACCGACAACTACCCGTTCAACGGCAGCCTGATGCTCATGCCCGGCTCGCACCGCACCTTCGTGCCGTGCCTGGGGGAGACGCCCGAGGGGCACTACCGGGAATCGTTGCAGGAGCAGCGGATCGGTGTGCCGACCAACGACGACATCACCTTCCTCGCCGCCCGCTACGGCATCACGCAGTTCACCGGGCGGGCCGGGTCGGCCCTGCTGTTCGATTCGAACCTGATGCACGGTTCGTCGAACAACATCACGCCGTTCCCACGCTCGAACATCTTCCTGGTGTTCAACAGCGTGGACAACGCGCTCGACGAGCCGTACGCGGCGCCGCGGCACCGGCCCGCGCACATCGCGTCCCGCGAGGTGGCTCCGGTGCGCGAGGCGGGTCCGGACGTGGTGTCGGTGCTGGCGGACCAGGCGCGTTAGCGCGGAAGTTCGGTGAGGGAGGCCGCGGCCCGCGGATCGTCGTGGGCCGCGGCCTTCCACCAGTGTTCGGCCCCGGCGCGATCACCGTCGCGCAGCAGCAGCACCCCCAGGTCGTAGGCGGCGGCACTGTGCCCGGCCTCGGCGGCCTGCGTCAGCAGTGTGCGCGCCGAATCGTGTTCGCCGCGTTCGTTCATCGCGGTCCCCAGGTCGTAGAGCGCACGACCGATGCTCTGCCCGCCCGAGGTCTGCGGCGCGCGCAGGGTCGGCGCCGCGATCACCGGTGTCGACTCGACGTCCCGATCCGGTCGGATCTCCGGCGGCGGGGGAGCCGGGTGGCCCGCTGACCGGAAGTCGCGCGCTGCCGACATCGGCGGTTCGGACGGCAGGACGGTCGGTGGATCGGCCGCCGGTCGCATGCCGGTCGCCGGTGGCAGGACCGCCGAGGCGGGAACGACCTCGTCCGCTGCCGCCGATGCCGGTTCCTGTGGACCTGAGATCGGTTGCCGGGGAGGCGCAGCCAGCTGAGCGAAGGCCGCTGCCAGCGAACTGGTCGATGGCCTCGTGATCGCTTCCGAAGGTTCAGCTGTCGGCGCCGCAACCGCCACTGGGGGCCCCATGGTCGGGAATGCGGTGGGCGCAGGAGGCTCAGGTGTCGGCATCGCAGCTGCTGACGGGGGCATCGCAAACGGGAATGCGGTGGGTGCCAACGCTTCGGGCGTCGGCGTCGCGACAGCTGCTGGGGGCCTGGTAGTCGGGACCGTGGCCGATGCCGGCGGTTCAGCTGTCGGCTCCGCGCCGGTTGCCGGTGGCCTGGCGTTCGGATTTGCCGACAGTGTCGGCAACGCGGAAGCCGGGGGTTCAGCTCGCGAGAACACCGACGGCGCCAGGGGATCGGCTGTTGGGAGGGCCGCCGCCAGCATCGCGGCCGTGATGGCGGGAGTCGGCGGCATGGTGACGGGCGCGAACGGGGTGTGTGCCGTGGCGGCCCGGATCGACGGCGGCGCGAGGGCGGAGGCCGGTGCCACGAACGGCGCGGGGTCCGGCGCCGGGAAGGTGGTCAGCTCCACCACGAGCTCGTTGAAATCCGGTGTGCCGGGCCCGGTGCTGCACCACAGCGTGGACGCGCCGCCCGGGAACAGATCGATGACCATGCCGTAGTTGCCGGTCCAGGACTGCTGGCTCCCCGACCCGGCCACCCAGACCGGGGTGAGTGTGAACAGCGGCTCGGGCCCGTCCACGGTGACCGTGATGTCGACGCCGTCGGCGAGCGCGTCGTACCAGATGTCGACGCCCTGCAACGATTTCCCGTTCAGGTGCACATACCCGCCCTGCACGGTCAGGCCGAGGCCGAGCCCGGTCACCTCGGGCGGCGCCAGCACCGAGACCGCACGCAACCGCACCGCCGTCGTTCCGGCCGGCAACGCCTCGGCGTACATCGGATATACCTCGGCGCCGCACCAATCGATCGGGTCGGCGCTGGTGTAGCGCTGTTCGAGGGGAATCGGGTCGCCGAAAGGTCGCGCGCCGGGATGATTCATCGGTGCAGCCCACCCTTTCCGCGTTCGACCCCCATGCGGCGCCTGACGCTGGCCGCGGTTGCGCGCTACACCGTACTCGCGTCTACGAGATACCGCGACCCTTTCCGCGCAACGTCCCGGCGAACTCGCTGACCTGCGTCCGGAGTCGGATCCGAAGTCTCGGCAACGATTTTCGCCGGGGCGTGCCCGGCCTGCGGGTCACACAGCGACCGATTCGCCGATCTCCTCCTCGATCGCCGCGGGCGTGACCGGCTTCGGCGCGATGCGCGCCTCGTGGCGGCCCGCGACCACGACGAGCACGACGCCGACGGCGAGCCACGCGAACAGACCGAGCAAACGCGCCCCGAACCCGGCGGCGGCGTCGAAGTACAGCAGCGTGCGGAGGCCCTCGACGAAGTCGGCGCCGTTCCAGAACGAGTGCAGCGCACCGAAGAACCCGTTCTGCAGCTGCGGTCCGTAGACGCCGCCGGAGGTGGTGAAGTTCAGCATCACGAACAGGGTGATGAGCGCGAGCGTCGTCCAGCGCTTCAGGAAGGTGTGCAACCCGATCCCGATCAGGATGATCCCCGCGCTGTAGAGCCAGGCGACCCCGAACACCGCCGCGTAGTCGTGGTCGACGACCCCGAACACCGGGCCCGCGACGAGAATCCCGATCAGGCTCACCACGAACGCCGTCACCACACCGATCGCGGCGCGCACCCGCATCCACAGCATCGCGCCCGCCGCCCCGATCACCGCGACACTGCCGTAGGCGCCCACGCTCAACGCGACCAGCAGGAAGAACAGGCCCTGCCCGGTCGGATCGCCGTCGGCCTTCGCGGTCACATCGGTGACGACCAGCGGCACGCCCTGATGATCGGACACCCGCCGGAATGCCACCTCGGCGGCCATCGCGGTGGTGTCGGAGCCTGCCGTGGCGACGAGCAGTTCCGGACGCCGCTCGTCGGGCACGTAGGCGCCGGTGAGGTCGCGATTGCCCAGCGCCTCGATCGCCGCGTCCCGGGTGGGCACGGTGATGATGTCGACGCCGTCACCCGCCTTGTCCTTCATCGTCTGCGCCAGCACCATCGCCTGCGGTGACTCGCCGACCACGGCCAGTTCGAGATGGTTCGGCGTCGGCTGGTGGAACGCGCCGAGATACGCGAACGCCATACCGAGGCACATCAGCAACGGAGTCAGCAGATGTCCGGCGACATGCCGGAGCTGGGTGGTGGTCATCGACGGAGATCTCCAAACAGTTGGTAAATGCAACTATGATTGTTGTAGCATACAACTATGAATGCGCCCGACACAAGAACCGCCGCCGTGGACGCCATCCAGCGCGAGCTCACCGCCTTCGCCCGCCGCGCGCGTGGCCGCGCCGCCGAGCTGCACCCCGAACTGAGTCTGGTCGCCTACAGCATCCTCGATCTGATCCTGGAGCGTGGCGGGTGTCAGGCCACCGATCTGGCCGAACAGTTCCTGCTCGACAAGTCGACCGTCAGCAGGCAGGTCGGCGCGCTCGAGCGGCTCGGCTACCTCACCCGCGAGGTCGACCCCGGCAACCGGCGCAATCACCTGCTGCACGCCACCGAGTCCGGCCGGATCGTCGCGCGCGAGGCCGAGCGCCGCCGCCGCGAGGCCTTCACCGAGCGTTTCGCCGACTGGACCGACGCGGACGTCACGGCTCTGGCGACCCTGCTCACCCGCTACAACCGGGGCGACTGAACGCACCCCGCCGTCGGCGCCGGAATCGCTCCGACCAGCCCGATCGGGCATCCCGCTGGCTATTGCGCGGGTCACCACCGCCGACGGGCGATGGCGCGGTGCGGCCCGCGAGTCGGTATAGTCGCCGCGGATGAGTAGTGACACCACCCACCCTGCGCAGCAGCCTTCCCCACGCCCGATCAATCGAGCATGGTGGCTGGTGCCGGTGTTGCTCACCGTGGTCTCGATCGCGTGCGTGCGCATCCCACTCTGGCCGTTCGAGCAGTACTCCGGCGGTTTCATCGACTTGCAGGTGTACCGCCTCGGCATCGAGGCCATGCGCGACGGCGCCGACATGTACGGCCAGCTGCCCAAGACCTCCATCGGGATCGGTCTGCCGTTCATCTACCCACCGTTCGCCGCCATCGCGCTCGCGCCGTTCGCGCTGCTGCCCTGGGGTGCGGCGAAGATCCTCTATGTGGTGGCCTCGGTCGCCGCGCTCGGCTGGACGCTGTTCCTCGTCGCCCGCCGCTACCACCGCGACAACCGTCAGGCCGCGCTGCTGGTGACCGCGTGCGCGCTGCCCGCCGCGATGCTGCTGGAACCGGTGCGCTCGACCATCGACTTCGGTCAGGTCAACTTGCTGCTGATGGTGCTCGTCGCCACCGACTGCCTGCTGCCCAAGACCCGCTATCCGCGCGGCATGCTGATCGGCCTGGCCGCCGCCATCAAGCTGACGCCCGCCGCGTTCGTGCTGTTCTTCCTGGTCCGCAAGGACTACAAGGCCGCGGCCACCGCCGCCGCCACCGGCGCCGTCGCCACCATCGCCTCGTTCGCGCTGCTGCCCGGTGAATCCACCCGCTACTGGTTCGGCGGCCTCGGCAACGTCTCTGGCCTGAGCGGCTCGGCGTTCCACACCAACCAGTCCATCCAGGCCGTGCTGGCTCGCCTGCACGTCACCGGGCTGCCGTTCGACGCGCTCTGGCTGGTCCTGGGTGGCCTGCTGCTGGTCCTCGTCGTCGCCGCCATGCGCAAGGCCGCCGACGCCCCCGCGATCGCGCTGGCCCTCAACGCGGTTTTCACACTGCTGCTCTCGCCGATCTCGTGGTCGCACCACTGGGTGTGGATCGCGCCCGCGCTGCTGGCCATCGTCTGCCACGCGCGCACTCTGCCGATCGCCAGCGCAGGCGGCTGGTACGCCACGGCCGTCGTGGTGGCCGCGGTGTTCGTCATCGCGCCGCACAGCTTCCTGCCCGACGGCGAACACCGCGAGACCTCGTGGGCGTGGTGGCAGCACGTCGTCGGTGACACCTATGTGTGGCTCGCGGTCGGGCTCGTCGTGCTGTTCCTGGTCACCGGCCGCCACACCGCCGCCGCGAAGGCGACGGAGCCCACCGTCGTCGAGGAACCCGCGCGCGCCCGCTGAGTCGCGCGAAGGCCGTGGGGGTCCGGCCGCCCAGCGTTCTGCCGCGGCAGCCGACGGACCTGCTACGACCTCGGCGCGGGTCACCGCCTCCTCGGCGTCGTTTCTCGACCCGGCCGACGGCACCGACACCGCCCCGACTTCTTCACGTCGCACCGTCCTGTTCGACCTGGCCGACTCCGTCGCCCTCCGAGTCGCCGCAGCGCCGTGGACGGACCGCCTCCCCGCGGTCGCGGCCGCACCGATCGATCCCACGCCGGGAACCGGCCTGCCGGCCCACCCCGACGGCATCGTCGCCTGGGCCACCGAAACTCCGACCGCCGCCCTCATCCGCTGGCTCCGCCGACGGCGTGAGGCCCGGACGTCCGCCGACGTCCGAGCCTCACGTGGAAACCGTTGCCAGGCAGCCCTGATCGGCTCACACGGCGTCGAACGCGGCCGCCTTGGCCTGGATGTAGGCGACGTAGCGCACGGTGAACACCATCGGCACCGCGAACGTCAGCGCGTGCGCGAGTGTGCGGGGCCAGGTGTCGGCGTGCGCGAGCAGCGCCAGCAGCACCGCACCGACCGCAAAACTTGCCGTCCACACCGCGGTCAGCACATACCCGGTCCGCACGAACAGCGGCTCCTCCCAGACCTCCTGCGGGGTGGTCTGTTTCGCGATCCCGAGGGTGAACGGCATCCCGACCGCGAGCGAGACACCAGCGATCAGTGCCAGCGCGGTGTGCGAGAGCGCGGGGGAGTAGGCGTGCAGTCCGGTGTCGGGGTCGCCGAACGCCAGCACGGTCAGCCCCACGAAGAACGTCAGCGTCCCGACCTCGATGATCAGCGCGTCGAACCCGGCTCCGCTCCGCCTGCGGCCCACCACCTCGGCGAGCGCCAGGGCCGCGGCGACGAGCGCCGCCCACGCCCAGTACTGGCCGGGAACGAGCGCGTAGACGATCCACGGGGCGAAGGTGCGCAGGTAGGACATGGTGGCTCCCTGAGTACGCGGTAGACGCGACATTCCAATTCAGACAGGTCGAAATTAGATGTTCCTATTCAGACATGTCAAGAGTGGAAGGTAAGATAATGGACATGAGCCTCCGTCACGCCCTGCTCGGCCTGCTCGCCGACCGCCCCGCCAGCGGCTACGACCTGATCCACCGCTTCAAGGAATCCCTCGCCAACGTCTGGCCCGCCACTCAGAGTCAGATCTACACCGAACTCGCCAAGCTCGCCGACGCCGGAGAGATCACCGTCTCCGACGAGGGCCCCCGCGGCCGCAAGGAATACACGATCACCCCCGCCGGCCTCGTCGACCTCCGCCACTGGCTCACCGAGGTCGCCCCCAAACCGATCACCCGCAACGAAACCCTCCTGCGCGTCTTCTTCCTCGACGCCCTCACCCCCGCCGAAGCGATCACCTACCTCACCACCCTCGAGTCCCGCTCCGCCGCCGCCCTCACCGAACTCCTCACCCTCGAATCCGCCATCGACTGGACCGCCAACCCCTTCTCCATCAACGGCCACATCGCCCTCGAGTGGGGCAAGCGCTTCTACCGCATGAACCGGGAGTGGGCCGAGTGGGCAAAACAGCAGGTCACCTAGGCGATTTGGTTTCCGACACCGCGTCGGATAATCTTTTGGCACACCAGCAAGTCCGGGTGGCGGAATGGCAGACGCGCTAGCTTGAGGTGCTAGTGCCCGTATTAGGGCGTGGGGGTTCAAGTCCCCCTCCGGACACCAGCGCTATCCCCAACAGGGGATGTCGTAATGATCATTCGATGCTCCAAGTGCGCATAGCGCACTTGGAGCTCGATTGCGTTATAGAGGTCCTTCTTGTACTCCGGGGCACCTCCAGCCAGGATGAGGCGGACGTCGCCGTGTGATTCGATGAGCTTGCGGAGCTCGGTCTCGGTGAACTGTTCTTGTGTGGGCAGGTTGTTCAGCTCGACCTGTGCGGAGGCTTCGTCCGCTTGGGCGGCGTTCATCGCGTCGAGTACTGCCTGTGGATCGATACCCGCTTCGATCGCAGCTAGATGGCGTTCGACCCGTGTGGACGCGTGCTCGATGCGTCGGCGTAGAGAGGCTCTGCGTGTGTCGCTGTCGATGTCGTCTTGTGCCGCGAGTAGTGCCTCGATCGTGCGGTCGAGATGGTCGGGATGGAACAGGGTGGACAGCCACTCGTCGACGGGTTCGGTGATGTCGGCTTCGCGGAGGTTCACTGTTGGAGGATGGATCTCCCGGACGGGGCTACCGGGCGGGAGTGTGCGGGCTCGGCACCGGTAGTAGACCGCCTTGCGCAGTATCTCGCCCTGCATCTTGCGGTTGCAGATGTCGCAGTAGACCCGACCTCGGAACTGGTAGATGTTGCCGGAGCTGATCGGCCTGGTGCGTTCGAGGCGGCTGCGGGCACGGTTGCCGGCCCCGGCGCGCTTCTTCCGCTCGAGCGTGGCCTGAGTGAACGTTTCGACCGAGATGATCGCGGCGTGTGCAGGCTTGCGTGAGCGGACGATGCGTTGTGCAGGTGAGCGTTTGAACTTGACGATGTTGCCGGCGGCGACGTCGTCAGGGTCGAGCAGCTGTTCGCTCTTGGTCCAGCGCCCGAAGACGGCGTAGCCGGTGTAGCGGGGGTTCTGCAGGATCGCCCCGACGGTGGTGGCCTGCCAACCGTCACCGGCACGATGCCGATTCTGTTCAGGGCGGTGCTTGGACGGGCAGGGGATGTTCTCGCGGTTGAGTTCGGTCGCGATGGCGCGATCACTTCGGCCCTCGAGGTAGAGGCGAAAGATCCGTTGCACGACAGGTGCGGTGGCGGCATCGATGGACAGGATGCGGAGTTTGAAGTTGTCCGCGGCGCGGTTCGGGTTGGGGTGTGGTGGGCCGTCGACCACAAGGTATCCGTAGGGCGGACGTCCGCCTTGGTGGCGGCCTTCGTTGAGGACCTGCGCGTTCATGCTGGCGCGGGTGCGTTGCTGAACATGCTGGCGTTCGGACTCGCTGAGCCCGCCGAGCATGTTCATCATCATCGTGTGGGTGACGTTGTGGGGGTCGTAGCGGTTGCCGAGCTCGGGCACCCAGATGGAGACGTTGTAGGCGTGGATGCGGGGTGCGACGAGGCTGAACTGGTTGCCGAACCAGCAGCGGGTGCCTTCACCGACAACGATGCCGGTCCAGCCTCGGTCAGGGTTGCGCAGGTCGTCGAGGAGTTTGGCGGCTTCGGTGCGACGATGCCAAGGCACCGAGCGTGATTGCCCGACGTCGAAGTAGCTGGTGACGATTCGTCCGTTGACGAACTTCTCGGCGTTGCCGAGCTGCCATTGGTAGGAGGTCTCGGGGTCCTGGTTGTCCTCGGTGCTGCAGCGACCGTAGAAGGCCAGTTCTTCCTCGCCTACCGGATCGAGGTCGGTGGCTTCGAGTCCGTACAGGTCGTCGAGGACCGCCCACGCGTTATCGATTGTCACGAGACTTCCTTGTTGTCAGAGCATTTGGAATCAAGTCCGCGCGCAGAATGGAGCAATAGGCGCAGAAGCGCACGGCCTACTGACCGGGGGACTGGCGGCAGCTCAGCGGGGCACTCCGCCTCGACACCGCGCCGGTCGTTACCCGCTGACACTTGGGTGTCACGCCGACGCGACATCGTGCCCTGCCTGATCGCGGTGGCGCTCTTGGCAGTTGGCTCCAGACGGGATGGCCGGCGCTGGTAGAGGGGGCGGCGATTCGTCTCGACCGAGTCCCGCTGTGCGGGTCTGGGACCGGCGAAACGGTCGCGGGGATTTCGAATCCGGGGAGGGGGAGAATCGAGAAGAGTCCATGGGGCACCTAGGTGAGGGGTCCCGATCAATGGCTCTTCCGCGATCCAGTGTAGGCGCGAATGATCTTCAGGCAGGTCACGAAGTAGTGTCAGGTTCGATCTTGTCGGCCGGAATCCTGCTGCTGCACAGGTCCTGAATTCGTGCTCGTAGGCGGCGGACGGTCGTATCGTGTTGCTGCGACAGGTGTCTGGTGCAACGCGACTCCATCTGCAGATAGCCGCGACGCGACGCGCTAGAGGCCCTTGGAGCGGATCGGCGGGTGGGATCGGGGGCGCCCTGCTCTTGCCCATCTACAGCGCCCACGACCGGCTGAGGTTCCCCCGTTTTCACGGAGAGCTCCAACCCGTGGTCCGATAGGACCGGAAGGAGTCGATCAGTGGCAGCACCGAAGAAATATCCGGACGAGTTGAG
>NZ_LPNR01000039.1 GCF_019266065.1 Nocardia sp. MH4
CGGGCGCGCCGCTCGGCGTCCCCGCCTCGGTAGCGCCCACCGGGCTCGCACCCGTCGGCGATGCGGTGCCCGGCGCGCCGGGGCGGGTCGAGTCGGCGACGGTCGAGTCGGTTCCGGCGGGTGTTCCGGACGCTCCACCGGTGCTGGTGGAGGCGGCGCCGGGCACCGGTGGCGCGCTCGTCGTCGCGGCGGGCCCCGTCGGCGCGGAGGGCGTGACACCGCCGAGGGCGAGGGTGCCGGTGGCCAAGGCCGCCATCGTGACCGCGGCCGCGGCGATGATCGCTGCCCGCTTGGCGGTGAACATCCGGGTGGGGGCGGATTCGGTCGTCGGGAGCGCGATGCCCTCGGCCACCGGAGCCGCCGCCACCGGAGCCGCCGCCATCGGCGCCGCGACGACAGCGGCCGGGATGGCCTCGGTAGGCACGGAGACCGCGGCCACGTCCAGGGCGATCTCGGCCGCGCCGTGCGCGGTGCAGGACGCCGGATCGGCGCAGGCGGCGACCGGCAGTCCGAACTCGGTGGAGATCAGCTCGGCGACCAGGGGGATCGCGCCACCACCGCCGGTGAGCAGCACCCGGCCGATATCGCCCATGGCGAGTCCGGCGCGGCGCACCGCGTCGTGCAGCAGGCTCATCGAGTCGAGCAGGATCGGGCGCAGCAGATCTTCGAGTTCGCCGCGGGTCAGCCGGACCTGTTCGGTGTGTCCGGCGGCGAGCATGCCCACCGGGATCACCGTCGCGGTAATTCTGGAGAGGTCTTCTTTCGCATTTCTGCAGCGGGCTCGCAATGCCGACAATTCCGCTTCGACAACGGGGTCGAATGGATCGATATCCCGATCGCCCAGCGCGTTTGCCAGAACATAGCGCATCGTCAGGAGATCGAATTCCATCCCGGCGACAGCCGTACTGTGCAGGGGTGCGCCGAGCATCCCGGCCTGGTCGCCGGTGCGTAACACGGTGACCGTGAGGCCGCTCGCGCCCAAGTCGTACACGGCCAGCGCGCCGTCGTCGAGCAGGCCGTTCTCCATCTCGTATCGGCGCACCGCGGCCATCGGCTCGGGCACCAGCGTCACCTCGGGCAGGCCCGCGCGTGTGAGGGCCGCCCGCGTCGTCTCGACCGACCGCTCCGGCCACCACGCCGGATAGCAGGACACGATCGTCGCCTCGGTGCCCGGGCCGGCCAGCTCGGTGACCAATGCCTGCGTCGCGGCGGCGACCAGATCGGCCGCATTGTGGCTGGATCCGTCCTCCGCCAGCAGATCCACCGGGTCACCGACCCGGGAGAGGTAGTCGTCGACCACCACGCCGCGCGCGTGCTGGGCGGCGTCGGCGAAGCCGGTCGAGCCGTCGGCGCCCAGCAGCAGGGCACTGTGGTGCGCGCGAACGGTGGTTCCGGATCCGTCGGCCGTGGTGGCCGCGGCGACCGAATTCGCGGCCCCGACGGTAATGCCGAGCGCCAGCCGCTCTGTCATTGGACAACCCCGTTCGCAGGACTTCCGGCGGACCGGAAATGTTGAGTACAACGAGATCGCCGGGGTGGTCGGCGTCCCACTCGAACTGTCGGTTGCTAGGGGGCAGCTGTTACCTGTGCTGGGGCAAGTACGGGGAAATTCCCCTAATCGGTGGTGTCCCCCTAACGGGCACCGTCGACCGTGAACTAGGCATTCGCCCCGTTACCTGTAACGACGTGCCGACCTAGCGTGAAAGACATTCCAACGACAACGGATCGGGCAGTACCGCCCATGATCTGGAGGAGCTGATCTCGATGACACCCAACGCGATTCTGGAATTCATCCTCAACCTGCTGCGTGACCGTGAGGCCGCCGCGGCCTACTGCGCCAACCCGTGCCAGGCACTGACCGTGGCCGGGCTCGACGTGACGCCCGAGGATATTTCCGCCGTCGCCCCGATGGTGGCGGAATCCGCGCTGGTCAGCGGCGGCTCCCAGTTGCAGGCGATCGTGGCGGCGGGTGCCGCGGCGGGCACGAGTGCCGCCCTCGCCTCGACGGCCACCGCGGCCGCCGCCGTGACGGCGGCGACCGGCGCCGACGCCCAGCTCGGCATCGGCCTCGACGTCGGCCTGGGCGCGGCGGCCTCGGCCGTCGCCGGAGCCGCGGCCCAGGTCGGCGCGGGTCTCGAAGCTGCCCTGTCGGCTGTCACCGGCGCGAACGTGGACATCGATACCGGCCTGGCCACCGACCTCTCCACCGTCTTCGGCGCTGACATCGGCCTGGACACCGCCCTCAACGGCGCGGTCGGCGCGGGCGCGGATCTCGCTGCCGGCCTCGGCGGCGCGCTGAACGGTGCGATCGGCGTCGGCCTCGATGGCGCGATCGGCGCGGGCGCTGATCTCGCCGCTGGCCTGGGCGGCACGATCGGCGCCGGTCTCAACGGCGCAGTTGGTGCGGGCGCGGACCTCGCCGCCGGCCTCGACGGTGCGCTGAATGGTGCGGTCGGCGCGGGTACTGACCTCGCTGCCGGCCTCGGCGGTGCGCTGAATGGCGCGGTCGGCGCCGGTACTGACCTCGCTGCCGGTTTGGGTGGTGCGTTGAACGGTGCGATCGGCGCTGGCGCGGGTCTCGACGGTGCGCTGAACGGCGCGGTAGGTGCGGGTGCGGACCTCGCTGCCGGCCTGGACGGCACGGTAGGTGCCGGCCTGGAGGGCGCGCTCGGTGCGGGGGCGAGTCTCGATGGTGTGGTCGGTGCGGGCACTGGCGTGGTTGCCGGTGCGGGCGGCGCCCTGAATGGCGTGGTAGACGCGGGTCTCGACGGTGCCGTTGACGCGGGCGCCGACCTTGCCACCGGCCTGAACGGCTCGGTGGGCGCGGGTCTCGAGGGCGCTCTGGGTGCGACTGCCGGTCTCGATGGTGCCCTCGGTGCGGGGGCGGATCTCGCGGCCGGCCTGAACGGCGCGGTGGCCGCGGGTCTCGAGGGCGCGCTCGATTCGACCGCTGGTCTCGACGGTGTGGTCGGTGCGGGGGCGGATCTCGCCACCGGCCTGAACGGCGCGGTGGGCGCCGGTCTCGATGGCGCGCTGACCGGTGCGGCCGGTGCCGGTGGCGCTCTCGGCATCGGGCTGGACACGGCCCTGAGCGGGGCCGTCGGTGCCGGTGGTGACCTCACCGCCGGGTTCGACGGGCTGGTGGACGGCGCCACGGGTATCGGCACGGATGCGGGCGCTCAGCTCGGCGGCGGGCTGAACGCCGGCGTGAGCGGCGCGACCACGGCGGTCGGAGGACTGGGCGCGGCGGCCTCGGCCGGGGCGCAGGCGGCGGCTGGTCTCGGCGCGGCCGCGACCACCACCGCGATCACCGGTCTCGACGGCGCCGTCGGCGCAGGCGCGGAATTCGGCACCGGCCTGGAGACCGGGTTCGGTGGTGCCGCGTCGGCCGGTACCGGACTGCTCGGTGACCTGTCCGGCGGCGCGGGCGGCGGCTTCGGGATCGACGGACTGATCACCGGCGCCGGCGAGGTCTCGACCGGGCTGGACACGGGCCTGTCCGCGACGACCGGTGCCGGTCTGCAGGGCGGCCTCGACACCGCCGCGACCCTCGGCGCCGATCTGACCGCCGGTGCCCAGACCGGATTCGGCGCGGCCGTGGATTCCGGCCTCGGCCTGGCCGGTACCGCTGGTGCGGAGCTGTCGGGTTCGGTGGCGAGCGGTGCGCAGTCGGGTCTGTCGGGTCTGGCGGAAACCGGTGTCGGCCTTGCGGGTTCGGCCACGGCTGGCGCTCAGGCCGGTCTCGGCGGTGTGGTCGACGCGGGCACCGGTCTGTCGGGTTCGGTGGCCGCCGGCGCGCAGGCGGGCCTGGACGGTGCCGCCGACGCGGGCGCGGGCCTCGGTGGCTTCGCCGATACGGGCCTGTCCGGCGCGGCGAGCAGCAGCTCGCAGTTCACGGGCGGCCTCGGCGGCACGGTGAGCGGCGCGACCCAGGGCAGCACCGCCGTGACCGGCGATCTCACCGGAACCTCGACGACCCACACCGACACGTCGGGCGCGCTCGGTGGCACCGCGCAGGGGGCGGTGACCACCGCCGCGGACACCTGGTCCTCGGTCGACGTGTCCAGTGCGTTCGGGTCCGGCCTGCATGGTTCGTCTCTCGGCGGCGGGGACGCGTCGCTGTTCGGTGAGTCGAGTACTGTCGCCGAAACCGGTGTGGACACCCACACCGACGGACTGTTCCACTGAGCGAAACGGGCGCTGCGATGGGGACTCTCGCACCGAACGCGGTGCCGCTGACGACGGTGTTGAGTGACACCGTCGCAGCGGCCCGTGCCGCGGGCCGTGACGATCTGGTCGGGCGCTTGGAGACGGTCGCGGTTCGGGTGCGCGATCCGCGCCATCGGATCGTGGTCACCGGGCAACTCGGCCAGGGCAAGAGTCGGTTCGTGAACGCGTTGCTCGGCTTGGACGTATGCCGGGTGGGTGACGACACGACCACGGTGCTCCCACTGCAACTGTCCTATGGTGCTCAGCAGCGCGCGTTCTTGGTCCTCACCGCCCCCGGTGCCGATGAGACGCGGGTGGAGATCCCGTTCGACCAGCTGGGCGAGGTCGATCAGCGCAGCGCACTGGCCCAGGGCCGTCAGGTGGTGCGGATCGAGGCGGAACTGCCCAACCAGCTGCTGGCCGACGGCGTCGTGCTGATCGATACTCCCGGCGTCGGAGGCCACGGAAATGCTTGCGCCGCAGGTGTTCTCGGTATCGCTGCCGCCGCCGACGCCGTGCTCGTGCTGTCGGACGCCTCCACCGAGCTCACCGCGCCGGAGCTCACCTTCCTCCGTCAGATCCGCGAATTGTGCCCCACGGTAGCGGTTCTGCTCACCAAGACCGATCTGTACCCGCACTGGCACCAGGTGCTCGAGGCCGATCGCGCGCACCTGACCCGCGCGGAGGCCGATGTGGCCCTGATCCCGGTCTCGGCGCTGTTGCGCGCGCACGCGCTGCGTCTGCAGGACGCGCAGCTCGGCGCGGAGTCCGGATTCGGTGTGTTGTTCGGCTTCCTGCGCGATCGCGTGGTGGCCCGCGACCATGCCGCCACGCGCCATGCGGTCGCCCGTGAGTTGTCCTCGGCGGCCGAACATCTGGCGCTCGCGCTGGGCAGCGAGCTGGTCACGCTGCGTGATCCCGCGCTCGGTTCGGCCGCCGTCAACGAGCTGCAGTCGGCCCGCGCGGCGGCCGAGGACCTGCAGCGGCGAACCGCGAGCTGGCAGCAGACTCTCGCCGACGGCATCACCGATCTCGTCGGTGATGTCGATCATGACCTGCGCGAGCGCCTGCGCGGTGTTGCCCGCACCGGCCAGGAATGGATCGACGAGCACGACCCCGGGCGGCACTGGGGCGCGATCGCCGAATGGCTCACCGGCGCCGTAGACACCGCGCTCGGTGACAACCTCCTGCTCACCCATCGCCGGGCCGAACTGCTCGCCGAACGTATCGCGGGTCATTTCGCCGAGGTCGGTGCCGTCGATCTGCCCGACGTCCACGCCGGAATGGACGACGAGCGCCAGCTCGCCAGCTCGGGCTCCCTCGCCGACCTCGAACCGGACATCGGTTTCACCAGCAAAGTGCTGGTCGGTATGCGTGGTTCCTACGGCGGCGTCTTGATGGTGGGCCTGGCCACCACTTTCGCCGGGCTGGCGATGCTGAACCCGATCTCCCTCGGCGCGGGACTGATCGTGGGTGGCAAGGCCTATCGCGACGACAAGTCCGCGCGCCTGGCTCGTCGCCGGATCGAGGGGAACGCGGAGGTGCGCCGGTTCCTCGACGACGTGGCGTTCCAGGCGAGTAAGGACACCAAGGACCGGCTCCACCGTATCCACCGCGCCTTGCGTGACCATTTCGCCGGGGTGGCCGAGCGCAGCCTGCGCTCGATCGATGCGTCGCTGCGGGCCGCGCAGGACGCGGCGACGATGGCCGCGACGCACCGCGCCGAGCGGACCGTCGTCCTGGAACGTCAGTTGACCGCCGTCGCCGAGCTGCGTCGCTACGCGGATTCCATGCAAGCCGAGCTGGGACGGGCCGACGGTACGGTATCTGGGTGACCCACCGTTTCGACACCGCCGCGCCGCAGGCCCAACCCGGGATCCTGGCCGAAGCGCACGAGCTGGTCGGCGCGGCGGCGCGGATACTCGGCCGGGACGAGTACGCGCGCGCCCTGCTCGCCGAGTGTGAGTACCGTCTGCGGGAGCCGCTCCGCGTCGCGCTGGCCGGTTCGATCAAAGCGGGCAAGTCGACGCTGCTGAACGCGCTGGTCGGGCAGGCTGTCGCCCCGACCGATGCCACGGAATGCACCCGCGTGGTCACCTGGTACCGCGACGGCGCCACCCCCACGGTGACCGCGCACGCGGCCGACGGGGCCCGCGCCAATGTGATCGTGCGCCGCGGCACCGGCGCGCACGGCCTCACCTTCGACCTGAGCGCTTTGAACTGGGACGGCGGACGTCCCCATGAGGTCGATCATCTCGAGGTCGGGTGGCCCTCGGCGGCGCTGGCCCAGACCACGATCATCGATACCCCCGGCACCTCGTCGCTCTCGCGCGAGGTGTCGCTGCGCACCGCGCGGCTTCTCACGCCCGCCGTGGCCGGCGCCGATGCGCGCGGGTCGGCCATCACGGCGCCCGGCGCGGACGCCGTGGTCTACCTGCTACGCCGCCTCGACGCCACCGACGTGCAGTTCCTCGAACAGATCGGCGCCGGCGCCGGTGGCGGGGGACCGCTCGGTGTGATCGGGGTGGTGTCGCGCGCCGACGAGATCGGCGCGGGCCGCATCGATGCGCTGCATTCCGCGCGTGATGTCGCGGCCCGCTTCGCCGGCGAGCTCGAACGGACCGGGTTGTGCCAGGCGGTGATTCCGGTGGCGGGGCTGCTCGCGTTCGCCGCGTCCACCCTGCGCCAGCCGGAGTTCGCCGCGTTCGAGGCGCTGGCCACGGTGCCCGCGGAGGATCTCGGTGTCGCCCTGCTCTCGGCGGACCGGTTCGCCCGCGCCGACATCGCGCTGCCGGTGGCGCCGGAACTGCGTGCGCAGCTGGCGGATCGCTTCGGCCTGTTCGGTATCCGCATGGCCACCATGCTGATCCGCCTCGGGGTCCGGGATTCGTCCTCGCTCGCCGCGGAACTGGCCGCCCGTAGTGGTATCGATGAACTGCGCTCGGTGCTCGAGGTCCAGTTCGGCCAGCGCGCCGAGGAATTGAAGGCGCATTCGGCGCTGAGCACCCTGGACCGCATCCTCGTCGCCTATTCCGGCACCGAGGCCGACCTGTTGCGGCCACGGGTCCGCGCCCGGCTCGCCGACGTGCACGGGTTCACCGAACTGCGGCTGCTCGGTCGGCTCCGCACCGACGAACTCCCGCTGCCGCCACCGGTTCTCGCCGACCTCCATCGCATCCTGGGTGGTGCGGGCGTGGCCGCCCGCCTGCGTCTCGGACTACCCGCCGACGTCGACCTGGAGACGGTGCGTGCCACGGCATTCAGCGCGGTGCGCACGTGGCGTGCCCGGGCCGCCCATCCGCTGGCAGATCAAGCCACCGCGACCGCCTGCCGGGCGGCGGCCCGCAGTGCCGAGGGGATTCTGGCCGAACTGTCGGGCCCGGTCGGATAAGCACGCTCCTCCCCGAGGAACTCCCGGGTCCCGATCAGCGCATGCCCACCGGGCCGGACAGAACTCCTACGCCCGCAGGAGGGGCACGATCTCCTCGGCCAGGTACTGCTCGACTCCGCGTCCGGCGCGCTTCGCCGCGACCACGGTTGTTCCGCGTTCGTCGGCCCCGGCGGTCAGTGTGTTCCGTGACTCCGTCTCGACGCCGCCGCCGAGGACGAGCGGGCGAACCTGCGCGCGGTCGAGGATGTCGAGCGCTTCCGCCTTCTTCCATACTGTGACGATTTCGGTTTCGAGGCCCATCGGACGCTGTTCCAGCTCAGCCGGACGGAGGTCTCCGGCGGGTCACGATGTCGCGTCGGGTGCTGCGGTTGAGCGAGGTCGGCGCAAGAATGGCCCGGGTTCGGGAAGTTTTTTCGGGCGGCGGGAATGAATCGCCGCAGCTGCTGGTTGTGCAGATCGACAACATTGAGCGTGAGTGACTCAAGTCTAGGTTGACTCGCGAGGGATCTCGAGGGCAGGATTGAGCCCACCACGCTCAGTGTTACTGAGACTGTTGCCCCTAAGTTCGTCAAACAGGAGGAATCACTATGGCTCGTGCGGTCGGAATCGACCTCGGGACCACGAACTCTGTCGTCTCCGTTCTCGAAGGCGGCGAGCCGGTCGTCGTCGCGAATTCGGAAGGCTCGCGCACCACCCCGTCGATCGTCGCGTTCGCGAAGAACGGTGAGGTTCTCGTCGGTCAGCCTGCCAAGAACCAGGCCGTCACCAACGTCGACCGCACTATCCGCTCGGTCAAGCGCCACATCGGCACCGACTGGAACGTCGAGATCGATGGCAAGAAGTACACCCCGCAGGAAATCTCCGCGCGCACGCTGATGAAGCTGAAGCGCGACGCCGAGGCCTACCTCGGTGAGGAGATCACCGACGCGGTCATCACCGTCCCGGCCTACTTCGAGGACGCCCAGCGTCAGGCCACCAAGGAAGCCGGCCAGATCGCCGGCCTGAACGTGCTGCGCATCGTCAACGAGCCCACCGCGGCCGCGCTCGCGTACGGCCTGGACAAGGGCGACAAAGAGCAGACCATCCTGGTCTTCGACCTCGGTGGCGGCACCTTCGACGTCTCGCTGCTGGAAATCGGCGAGGGCGTCGTCGAGGTCCGCGCGACCTCCGGTGACAACCACCTCGGTGGCGACGACTGGGACGAGCGGGTCGTGTCCTGGCTGGTCGACAAGTTCAAGGCGTCCTCGGGCATCGACCTGACCAAGGACAAGATGGCCATGCAGCGTCTGCGCGAGGCCGCCGAGAAGGCGAAGATCGAGCTGTCGTCGAGCCAGTCGACCTCGATCAACCTGCCCTACATCACCGTCGACGCGGACAAGAACCCGCTGTTCCTCGACGAGCAGCTGACCCGCGCCGAGTTCCAGAAGATCACCTCCGATCTGCTGGACCGCACCCGCGCGCCGTTCCAGTCCGTCATCAAGGACGCCGGCATCAACGTGGCCGACATCGACCACGTCGTGCTCGTCGGTGGCTCCACCCGTATGCCCGCCGTCTCCGACCTGGTCAAGGAACTGACCGGTGGCCGTGAGCCGAACAAGGGCGTGAACCCGGACGAGGTCGTCGCCGTCGGCGCCGCCCTGCAGGCCGGTGTGCTCAAGGGCGAGGTCAAGGACGTCCTGCTGCTCGATGTCACCCCGCTGTCGCTGGGCATCGAGACCAAGGGTGGCGTGATGACCAAGCTCATCGAGCGCAACACCACCATTCCGACCAAGCGCTCGGAGACCTTCACCACGGCCGACGACAACCAGCCGTCGGTGCAGATCCAGGTGTTCCAGGGTGAGCGCGAGATCGCCTCGCACAACAAGCTGCTCGGCTCCTTCGAGCTGACCGGCCTGCCCCCGGCCCCGCGTGGCGTGCCGCAGATCGAGGTCACCTTCGACATCGACGCCAACGGCATCGTGCACGTGACCGCCAAGGACAAGGGCACCGGCAAGGAAAACAAGATCAAGATCCAGGACGGCTCCGGCCTGTCCAAGGAAGAGATCGACCGGATGGTCAAGGACGCCGAGGCGCACGCCGCCGAGGACAAGGCCCGCCGCGAGGAGGCCGAGACCCGCAACCAGGCCGAGTCGCTGGTGCACCAGACCGAGAAGTTCATCAAGGACAACGAGGACAAGGTCCCGGCCGACATCAAGTCGAAGGTCGAAGAGGCCATCGCCGAGGCCAACACCGCGCTGGCCGGCACCGACATCGCGGCCGTGAAGACCGCGGTGGAGAAGCTGGCGACCGAGTCGCAGGCCCTGGGCCAGGCGCTCTACGAGTCGCAGGCCGCCGACGCCGCCGCCGAGGGCAACGGCGCGGGCCCGGTCGATGACGACGGTGTCGTCGACGCCGAGGTCGTGGACGAGCCGGTCGACACGGAGAAGAAGTGACCGAGGCCAACTCCGAACAGGAGCTGATCGAAGACATCGTCACCGATGCCGACTCCGCCGCCGACGTGGCGGCGGAGCCGACCACCGACGGCGAGGCCGAGGCGCCGGTCAGCGACGAGCTGGCCGAGCGCACCGCCGACCTGCAGCGGTTGACCGCGGAATACGCGAACTACCGCCGCCGGGTGGAGCGGGATCGTCAGGCCAACATCGACGCGGCCAAGGCCGCGGTGGTGACCGAGTTGCTCGGTGTGCTCGACGATCTGGACCGGGCCAGGGCGCACGGCGACCTGGAGACCGGCCCGCTCAAGGCCGTCGCCGACAAGCTCGAGACCGCGCTGACCAAGCAGGGTCTCGTCGAATTCGGCAGCGTCGGTGACCCGTTCGACCCCACGCTGCACGAGGCCGTGCAGCACGAGGGTTCGGGCGCGGATCCGGTGATCGGCCTGGTCATGCGCAAGGGCTATCGGTTCGGCGAACGGGTGCTTCGGCACGCGCTGGTCGGGGTAACCGATGCCGAGGCCGTGGGGGCATCGGATTCGGATGCCGACGGCGACAACCAATAGGAACGCGCCGCGAACGACGGGCCCGGAGGCGGTAGCGGAGCGTAACCACGCAGGGCCCCGAGAGCGGCGCAATTCAACACAGAGAGGAGGAGATGCCCGGTGAGCCAACGGGAGTGGATCGAGAAGGACTTCTACAAGGAGCTGGGTGTCTCCTCCGGCGCCTCGCAGGACGAGATCAAGAAGGCCTATCGCAAGCTCGCCCGAGACCTGCATCCGGACTCCAACCCGGGTGACACCAAGGCCGAGGAGCGGTTCAAGGCGGTCAGCGAGGCCAATGCCGTGCTGTCGGATCCGGCCAAGCGCAAGGAGTACGACGAGACGCGCCGCCTGTTCGCGGGCGGTGGCGGTCGTGGCTACGGCGGTGGCGGGTTCACCCCCGGCGCCGGCGCCGGCTTCTCGCAGGACTTCAACATCGGTGACATCTTCGGCCAGGCCGGCGGCGCCGGTGCCGGCGACGGCGGGCTCGGCGATCTGCTGGGCGGGCTGTTCAACCGGGGTGGCGCGCGCGGCGCGAGCCGTCCGCGCCGGGGCGCCGATGTGGAGACCGAGACGACGCTGGGCTTCCGCGAGGCGGCCCAGGGCGTCACCGTCCCGCTGCGGATGACCAGTCCGTCGCCGTGCACCACGTGCCACGGCAGCGGCGCCAAGCCGGGCACCAGCCCGCGAGTGTGTCCGCACTGCAACGGTTCCGGTGTGGTCAGCCGTAATCAGGGCGCGTTCGGTTTCAGCGAGCCCTGCGACGACTGCCGCGGCACCGGGTCGATCATCGACGATCCGTGCACGGACTGCTCGGGCACCGGCATCCAGAACCGCACCCGCACGATCACCGTCCGGATTCCGCCCGGTGTCAGTGACGGACAGAAGATCCGGTTGGCCGGGCAGGGCGAAGCGGGCTTGCGTGGGGCGCCCTCGGGCGACCTCTACGTGACCGTGCACGTCAGCCAGGACAAGGTGTTCGGCCGTCAGGGCGACGACCTCACCCTGGTGCTCCCGGTGAGCTACAGCGAATTGGTGCTGGGGACAACTGTTTCCGTGCCGACGCTGGACGGCCGGGTCGGTGTGAAGGTGCCGCCGGGCACCGCCGACGGGCGTATCCTGCGGGTACGCGGTCGCGGTGTGCCCAAGCGCGGCGCGGCGGGCGGCGCCGGTGACCTGCTGGTCACGGTGAAGGTCGCGGTTCCGCAGAACCTGGATTCCGATGCCACCGATGCGCTCAAGCGCTATCAGGAGGCGGAGAAGGCGGGTGGCTTCGATCCGCGTGCGGGATGGGCGGGTGCTTGACGATGTCCGATAATCCGAAGTCCGCGTCGGGTGGGGCCTCGCGTGCCGAGTTCTTCATGATCTCGGTGGCGGCTCAGCTGGCGGGTATGCACGCGCAGACGTTGCGCACCTATGACCGGCTGGGTTTGGTCACGCCTCAACGCACTTCGGGTGGCGGACGCCGGTACTCGGCCCGCGATGTCGAGCTGCTGCGCGAAGTGCAGCGGCTGTCGCAGGACGAGGGTGTCAACCTCGCCGGCATCAAGCGCATCATCGAACTCACCAACCAGGTGGAGGCGCTGCAGCAGCGCGTAGAGGAGATGAGCGCCGAGCTGGAGCAGTTGCGGGCGGGCTACCGGCCCGACCTGTCGCCGCCCCAGCGCAGCACCGCGCTCGTGGTCTGGCAGCCACGGCATCGGCGCTGAGGTCCACGTTTCGGCCGAGCCCCCGGTTCGCGATCCGCTCCCGCGGTCGCGGGCCGGGGGCTCGGCCGTCGGTCGGTCAACCCCCGGCGACCGTCTGGTGATTCTCCAGCAACCTCTTTATTCGTGATCTTGCTCATCCCCTACCCCGGCGCAACGCTGTGAGGTGCGGATATATCTCGGAACCATCACGGAAGTTTGCTGGAAGGACGCTGAATTCGGACCAATCGGAGCCTGTTTCCGCAGGAGAATCGCAGCTCTCCGACACACCGTGCCCGCGTGTCGCGGCACGGCGCGTCGGATTTCGGGGCCCCGGATTCGTAGCGGAAGAGTCGCTCTACCAGGCACATTGGTGCGAGATCGGTGCTTTTGCGGGCAAGATCAGCAAAGCGTGAGGTCGTGTTCACCGGCCCTTAACGATCTTGGGGTATGTTTTCAGGTGATACTGATGAGTACTATCTGGTTTTCACAGAATTACATGCGTGATGTTTAAGAGTACGATTCCGAAGCTGGCAAACCTCGCCTAGACTTCTCGCATCGGCTGCTGACGAGTGTCCTCCCAGCCCGTCACTCGCCGGCGCGGCTAGCGTTCGATGGCGAAACGAGGTTGTGACACATATGGATTCGCGGACTGTCGCTTTGATCCGAACTACGTTCAAGGCGGTTGCTGCGGAAGACGGTGGGCCCGAGAAGCTAGCCAGGTCGTTCTACTCGATCCTGTTCACGGACTATCCCGGAATCCGTGACTACTTCCCGGCCGCCATGGACTCCCAGCGTGACCGGCTCGTCAAGGCGATCTCCTACGCGCTCGACCGGCTGGAAGAACCGGACAAGCTGCTTCCCTTCCTGGCCCAGCTCGGGCGCGATCACCGCAAGTACGGTGTGCAACCCGCGCACTACGTGGCGGTCGCCAATTCGCTGAAGTCGGCCATGCGCCAGTTCGCCGGGACCGAGATGTGGACCGACGAGGTCGCCAGCGCCTGGGACGAGGGCCTGGCCACCATCAGCGGCGCGATGATCAGCGCCGCCGACAAGGAGACCACCCCCGCCGCCTGGAGCGCGACCGTGGTCGAACGCCGGGAGGTGTTGCGCAACCTCGCGGTCATCCGGGTCCAGCTCGAACAGCCCATGCAGTACGCGGCCGGCCAGTACCTCAGTGTCCAGGTGCCCGCGCGGCCCCGGATGTGGCGCTACCTGTCCCCGGCCAACCCGGCGAACGCCAACGGCGAGATCGAGTTCCACGTGCGCAGCGTGCTCGGCGGCTGGGTGAGCCCGGCCATGGTCTCGCACACCACCGTCGGCGACCAATGGCTGCTCGGTTCTCCGCTCGGCGGGCTCGGCGTGCCGCGCAACACCAAACGCAAGATGCTGATGGTCGGCTGCGGCACCGGCATCGCGCCGCTGCGCGCGCAGATCATGTCGATGGCCCAGCGCCGGGTGAACCCGAAGGTCCACCTGTTCGTCGGCGGCCATCACCCGTGCGACCTCTACGACCTGCAGGTGCTGAGCCAGCTGGCCGTCGCCAACAAGTGGCTCACCGTCACCCCCGTCAGCGAGAGCGACGAGAACCCCTGGTGGTACTACGATTCCGGCGAACCGCAGGCCGACCTACCCGGCCTCGAGCCCCGGATGACCGGCCAGATCGGCAAGGTCGTCGCCAGCTACGGCCCCTGGGCCGATCGCGACGTCCAGATCGTCGGCTCCCCCTCGATGGTCCAGACCACCAAGTTCCGCCTGATGGCCGCGGGCACCCAGGCCAAGTCGATCCGCCACGACCCCCTGTTCTAGGCCCGAGGTTCGCTCGGATGGGTGAACTTCGGGGTCGACGATCGAGATCTGCAGCGCTCGCGGCACATACCGGTGTCCGATAGCGTCGCACCCGATGAGTACTCCTGGGGGAGCGAACGGTCAGTCGTTGTCGGTGGTTCCGACGAAGTGCGCGATGTCGGTCGATATGTCTACGCGTCGCGGAGGCGCTGCGGACGGCGTTGGGCTCGGCGAGCCGCGAGGTCGAAACACTGCTCACCGGAGGATGGACCGGGGATCTGGCCGATGATTTCCGCACCGGCTGGACCGAAACCAATGATGGCGGGACTCAGATCTGTTGGGCGCTGACCAGCATGGCCGAGAAGCTGGGCGTCACCGCCGACAACTTCCAGAACCAGGACGCCGCAACGTCCTAGACGGGATTCGCCGAATCGCGGAGGGGTTCAACAATTCGACCGGGTATCTCGAGATTTCCGATGCTGAGATTGGATCGAGCGAAGTTTTTCGTGCGGCGATCACATCGGCTGGTCGTAAGCGTCTGAACGAGCTGGGTGACCCGTATGAAGTATCCGGGGATCCGTGGTCCGATGATCCCCTTCTGCGGGCAGTGGGCCCTGTTCTAGGCCCCCTCGGCGATGATGTTCGTCGGGGGAGTGCCCGTTTCGATGAGGCGGTCGACCGTGGTGCGGACCATGGCGGGGGAGCCGCAGACCAGGACCTGGTGCTGATCGAAGGGGCCGTGCGCGGCGGCGACGTCGGCGAGTGTGCCGTGCAGCATCTCGGCGGGGGCGAAGCCGATGTCGACGCGGGAGTGCTCGTGCCATTCGTCGCGGATCGGCGGATCGTCGGGGCTCTCGACCACGGGAATCACCGTCAGCCAGGGCAATTCGCCCGACAGCAGGAACAGCATGTCGGCGGCGTAGAGGTCGCGCGGGGAGCGGCCACCGTAGAAGAGATAGGTGCGCGGCGGGTTCTCGCGCCGGGCCAGGTCGAGGATCTGCGCGCGCATCGGCGCCAGGCCGGTGCCGCCCGCGATCATCACCACCTCGGTGGCCTCGGGATCGATGTGGAAGATGCCGTAGGGCGCGTTGATCCGCCACTGGTCGCCGGGCTTGGTGTCGGCGACGATCGAACTCGAGCACCAGCCGCCGGGCACCGTGCGCACATGGAACTCCAGTTTGCCGTCGAGTGACGGCGGCAGCGCGGGCGAGAGCCTGCGCCGCACGCCGGGGTGCTGAGGCACCTCGACTTCGACCGAACCGCCCGCCGCGAACGGCACGAAGTCGCCGATCAGCCGGATCACGGCGAGGTCGTTGCGCAGGCGGTGGTGGCCGACGACGGTCGCCGTCCAGGCCGGATCGGGAATCTCGCTCATCGGTCTCTTTCGCGAAACGGGTAGTGCGGGAAGGGTTCTCAGCCGACGGGGTCGGCGGCGATGATCTCCGGTGGGGTGCCGGCCCGGATCAGCGCGCGGCGGGTGTCGGCGATCATCCGGGGTGAGCCGGCGAGCTGGATCTGCCGGTCGGCCCACGCGCCGAAGCTGGTCACCACCGCACCCAGGTTACCGACCAGGCGACGGTACATGCCGCTCGGCGCGGACGCGGGCCGCTGCGGATACCACCACGGGTCGTCGCGTTCCTCGCACACCGGCACCACGGTCAGCCACGGGTTGGACTGGGACAGCTGCCACATGTTGTCGACGTCGTAGAGGTCGCCCGGGAAGTGCCCGCCGACGAAGAAGTGCACGCGCGGATTGATGCCGCGCTGACTCATCTCGATCAGCTGCGCGCGCAGCGGCGCGATACCGGTGCCGGAGCCGATGAACAGCACATCGCGCCCGGACTCCCGGTCGACGTGCAGGCCGCCGAGCGGACCGGCGATCTTCCATCGATCACCGACCTTGGTGTCGTTGACGATCGCGGGACTCACCCAGCCGCCGCTGATCCGGCGCACATGGAATTCGATCTCGCCATACGGATTCGCGGGGATCGCGGGGGAGAAGTAGCGCCACATGTTCGGCCGCTGCGGCACCTGCACGGGCACGTATTGGCCCGCCTTGAACGGGATCGGCCCGTCGGCCTGCAGCCGCACGATGGCCAGATCGTCGAGCACCTTGCGATGCCCGACCACCGTCGCTCCCCAGAACGGCTGCGATTTGTCCTCGTTGGCGCCGATCGCCATCGAGGCCGAGACGAGGATGGTGATATCGCTCCAGCCCTCGTGCAGTTCCCTGGTCCACCGGTTGCCGTGGAAGGAGCGCAGCGCCGAGAGCAACGCCCGGCCCGCCATGTCGTAGTGGTCCGCCTCGACGCCGTATTTCCGGTGGTCGCGGGCCAGTTGCTCGAGGAACTTCTGCGCGCGCTCGAAGTCCTCCAGGTTGTCCAGGACATACTGCAGCGCCGTCACCAGGCGCTTGGGCATCATGTCCATCGCGGGGGGGAACAGCTCCCGTAACGCCGGGTTCTGCGCGAACAGGTGACCGTAGAAAGCGCTGATCAGCCGCTCGGGGCCACCGGGTGTCTCCGACACCCCGCGGAAATCGGCGCGGACCAGCGCAAGCGAACGCGCATCCACGTCGTCAAGCTCCCTTTCCCTGAAATTGCTGCGATGTGGCCCCGCCTCGCGACGGGTGCCTCCTCAAGTATCCCCCGAAACATGCCGCTGGGTGCAGGGATGCTCGTCACGGTCCCATTCGCCGGACGGATCGTAAGCCGTCGATCGCGGGTTGGCACGATGTCGCCGTCATCGATATGGGTCGGTGATCTTCCGCCCGAAGCGAGACCTGGCCACACGCCGCGATAGCTTCCGCGAACGATCTGCCGCTCTACACGAGCAGTGTCGATGCCTTCCACGGCCTGGCCCGGGTGCGCACCCGGGTAGCGGTGGGAATGGACGGGCAGAACGCGGCGGCGGAATGCCCGTCGATGATGCGGGTCATCTCGGAGTCGTGCGCTGCTCTGGTTCGGTGTGGTACGGATCGGTGATCCGCCGGAGTTCGATCAGGGTGTGCCGTAGGTCGTTGGCGGCGGGTTGTCCCAGATGGGTGATCCACTCTGCCTCTACCTTCGATGCTGTCCGGTTCGCCAGTTCCACGGCGCGTCTGCCCTTCTCGGCCAGGCGCAGCTGCCGGGCGCGTCCGTCGCTGGGGTCGGGATGCCGCTCGAGGTATCCGTTGCGGACGAGCTGATCGACGAGCACCTTCGCGGTCTGCTTGGTGATCTGTGCCTGGGCGGCCAGCTCGGTCAGGCGCGACCCCTCCGGCCCGATCCGCGCGACCAGGCGTGCCTGGGCCGGGGTGAGATCGTCGAACCCGCCCTGGGCCAGTGCGAGGAGTACCCGCCGCTCCATCTCCCGGTAGGGAACGAAGAGGAGAACCCCGAGGTTGAGTGCGTCGTCGCTCATCTCACTCCTTGATCCGGTCAGCTTCACTGACTATATTAGTCAGAAAGGCTGACGAATTGGAGGCCGTGGTTATGGATGTCGATCAGCACTGGCGGATCATCGCCGAGCAGCGCCGCGCCATCGCGCACCTGCTCACCACCCTCACCCCCGCGGAGCTGGACAGTCCTTCCCGCTGTGACGGCTGGCGCATCCGCGACGTCGCCGCGCACGTGGCCCTGGCCCCACAACCACCCGGTCCCCTCGGCATGCTCCGCGAAGCCGCCCGCGCCCGGGGCAGCTTCCACCGCCTCAACCACGACCTCGCCGTCCGCCACGCCGACGCCACCCCCGACCTCGCCGCCGAACTGTCGGCCGTCGCCGACTCTCGCCGCCTGCCCGCGGTCACCAACTACCGCAACATCCATTTCGACGTCATCGTGCACGCCCAGGACATCGCCCGCCCCCTCGGCCGCACTATCGCTGTCGACCCGGCCGCGGCAGCCGTTGCTGCCCAACGGGTCTGGACCATGGGCTGGCCGTTCTGGGCCAAGCGCCGTCTCGGCGACGTCACCCTCGTGGCCGAGGATTCGTCCTGGACCGTCGGCTCCGGCCCCGAGATCCGCGGCACCACCCTCGACCTGCTCCTGCTCCTCACCGGACGCGAGGTTCCCGGCCTCGTCCGCCGCTGAATCAGCCGACGATCAACCGGACCGCCGCGCGTCCTCCTCGATCCCGACGTTCTTGCCGACGATGTGCTGGACCAGCGCGGGCTCCGGCGGCACCCCGTACGAGCGCAGGTGGTGCAGGGCCGCCCCCGGCCGCCCGAACACACCGTCGGTGTGGAAGTTCGACGGCACATCCCGAACCCGCGCGTCGAAGTCGTCGGTGTCCGAGCTGCGCGCACTCGAAATCACCGGCGCGTGCGGGAGAGGAGCCGGTATTCGATCGCGGATCAGCGGGTGCGGACCGGGCCGATTCACCACCGGTTTGCCCTCGGATCGCGCCCGCCGAACGGCGCCGAAAGTCGAAGTCCACTCGTGGCCGGCCCACCTGCGCGGCCCCGCTCCAGCCCCCTTTCCCATGCTAATGTCCCAGGTCAGAGCAGTGGACGGCGAGAAGGGGTGGGGATTGAAACGCGCAGGTACGGCAGTGATCGTGGCGGGGCTCGCGGTGGTCGGGCTGGCGGGGTGCGACGCGGGGGAGAGCTCGTCCAACGGCGCGACCACGACGGCGAAGCCGGTGCTGTGGAATCCGTGCACGGAGATTTCCGATGGCGCGCTGACGGCGGCGGGGGTGGATCCGGCGAGTGAGGAAAAGGGTGTCGCGGGGGTTCCGCAGTCGGGGTGGGAGATCTGTGGATGGGATGGCCCGACATTCGCCGTGACCGTCTACGCCACGAACAAGACGGTGGATCAGTTCAAGTCCAAGCCCGGCAATGCCGACTTCCGCGCTGTCACGATCGCCGGCCGAACCGGCGAAGAGTTCCGCGTCGACGGCGCGTCGAAGAAGCTCGACTGTAATGCCGTGTTCCCGGTCGCGCAGGGCGTCGTGCAGTTGCAGATCCTGAATCGCGCGAGCTTGGACGGGCTGACGGATCCGTGTGTGTCCTTGGCGCGAGTGGGCGAGACCCTCGTGCCGACATTCCCGAACTGAGGGGGCGAAACGGTCATGGCTGAATCCCCGTATTCGGACCTGCTCGGCAAGACTCGCGCGGGCGAGGTCTACCTGAACGACGACGCGGCCGCGTACCACATGTACAAGGCTTGCGATAAGCGGCTCACCGACCTCGATTCGCTACGCGCCGTGGCCATTCGAGCGCAGGCCGTCAGCGGCTTCGGTGACTTCGACATGGCGAGACAGCTGGAGAAGCAGTTCCTCCGGCAAGCCACCGGCGACGACAATTCCGTCGACGCCGTCATCATGAAAGACATCGAAGCGGTCAAACAACTGCGCGAAGTCTTCTCCCTGTCCTTCAAACGCCTCACCGGCCAGGACATCGAGAACGCCGATGCCCTCGACTACACCACCGAGCAGGTGAAGTAGATGCAGCCCGATATCGCGGGACTCGACCTCTTCGGCGGTCTTCGCAATTTCGTCCTGTCCCCGTTCGGCGATGACGGTGAACTCGACGCCGCCGATATCGCCGACATCCAGGATCGGTACAACGATCAGCGCACGACGAACCGTCAGAAGGCCGCTGAGCTGGGATTCGACGGCGAGTACCGGCCCAATATGGTGACGAAGACCGACGACTTCGAGGGGACCGTAGCCGAGCTGCGGGCCAAGGTGGACAAGATCGACCTCGACGCCGTCAACGACCTGATCGGCGCGTGGAACGAGATCGCGACCCGCAACAGCACCTCGCTCGACGAGTTCCGCAAGCAGCTCACTCGCGGCATGGCACCCGAGGTCTGGTCCGGCGCCGCCGCGACCGCGGCAGCGGAAACCGTGGCGGCATACGATGCCACGGGCAAGAGGGTCACCACCGCCGCCGCGCTCACCAAGAGCAAGTTGGACGAACTGCGCACCGGCCTCGAACCGACCAAGCGCCTTGTTCCGTTCGAGCCCGAACATCGCAGCGGCCTCGACAACTTCGGTGGGCTCTTCACCGGACGCGCCTGGCGTAATGACGATGTCGCCAAGGAGAACGCCCGAGTCGAGGCGGTGCGCGTCCTGACGTCCGTCTACGCCCCGGTGATTCTCGAATCCGATACCAGGGTTCCGGTCATTCCCCTCCCGAAGACCCTCGACAACGGTGGCGGCGATCCCGCCGACCACGGGGGATCGACCAGGCCGAACTCGAACAATCCGAATTCGTCCGGCCCGGGCACCGAGCAGCCGGCGACCGACCCCGCGTCCACCACACCGGCATCGACCACGCCGACCGATGACGACACCACCGGCGACGACACGACAACCGGCGACGACACGACCGACGACGATTCGACCGCACCGCAGTCGACCGATCCCGGCACGACCACCCCGGCCGCCACGACTCCGAGCGGTGCCGCACCCGGATCCGGGTCGCCGTCCGGATCACCGGGCGGCGCGGGAACTCCCGGCTCCGGCTCGCCGGGTTCGCCCGCTGCGGGCAGCGCGGTCCCCGGTGGCGGCGCGGCCGCCGGGACCACGGCGGCGGGC
>NZ_LPNR01000040.1 GCF_019266065.1 Nocardia sp. MH4
CGGACGCACCGGACGCCGGACCCGCGCCGGGCACCGATGCCGCAGCGGGCGCCCCGGCGGCCAGACCGGGCTCCTCCGCCGACTCGACCGCTACCACCAGCTCCGCGGCAGACCACGGCGCCGCGGCGACAGCAGGCTCCGCGGCAGCGAGCGGCCCCACGCGCGCCGATGCCACGGCAGCAGACGCTCCCACGGGCGCGGGTGCGGCGGTGGATGCCGCGACTACCCCTGCCGGGGGCACCGACGCGACCAGCTCCACGGCAACAGATCGCGGCACCGCGACCGAGCCAGGCTCCGCAGCAGCGAGCCGTATGCCAGGCACCCCCGCAGGCGGCACGCCAGGCACCCCCACAGGCAACGCGGCGAACTCCTCCGCAAGCGGTGTGGCGGCGGGCGCTGCGGCAGCCGCCGGCTCGGCCGCAACCCAGTCGGCTCGCCCGGCCACCGGCACACCGGTGGAAGACGCCGCGGCGGCAGCCGGTGGCGGCTCCCAGGCCGTGGGCGCTGCCGGCGGCACGGGTGCGAGCCCTGCGGGTTCGCGGGACTCCGGTGCCGCGCAGCCGGGCTCCGGTGATGCCGACGCGCCCACCGTGTCCGGAGTCGTTGCCGACAAGGATGTTTCGCGGTCGGGCGGGGCCGACGCGACCGAGAAGTTCCAGACCGGAGCGGGTTCCGGCGGCCAGGGCACGTCAGCGGGCCGTCCCGGCGGGGAGGCACGCGGCGCGGGTGATCGGCCGGGCGCGGCGGCCGCCGCTGGAGCGGCTTCGTTGCGGAAGGGCGGGGGTGAGGTGCCCGCGTCGGAGGATCAGACCATCGCGATGCGGGTGGTGAATCCGGCGGACGCGCCGACCACCGCGATGCCGGTGCAGCGGCCGCAGAACACGGATCGGGTGGTGCCGTCCGCGGGTGGCAGGCCGATGACGCCGCCGCCGAATACGCCACGGGGTCCCGCGGGGCCTCGGCAGGCGGGGCATCAGGGGCCCGCCGGGCCGCATGGGCCGGGGATCGAGGAGACGCAGCCGTCGCCGCCGCGTGGACCGAGCGCGCCGCCCAAGCAGGCGTCGGCACCGTCGCCCGCCGACATCCAGCCGACCCGGCCCGCGCAGCAGCTGGCCGAGGGCAAGCGCCAGGACGCGCCGCGACCGGTCGCGCCCCCGCAGCGGATCGAGGCGCCGCAGGAACCGGCGGCCGACAAGCCCGCGCGTTCGAAGCGCTGGCTGCTGGCCGTCGCCGGCGCGGCGGTGCTGGTCATCGCCCTGATCGCGACCGTGGTGGCGCTGATGACCGGCGGGGACAACTCGCCGGAGGGCCAGGTCCGCACCGCGATCGGCGACTACGCCGACGCGCTGCGCAGCGGTGACCTGGACAACCTGCGGTCGAGCACGTGCGGCCAGCTGCACGACTTCTATCAGGGCATCACCGCCGACCAGTTCAAGGGCGTGCATCAGCTCTCGACCGAGCGCGGTTCCATCCCCGTCGTCGCGAGCGTGGATGCGGTGCGCATCACAGGCGACACCGCGCTGGCCGAGGCGACCGTCTACACATCGGCGGATCCGTCCAAGCGGACCGCGCGGACCTTCGACCTGCAGCGCACCGACGGAAACTGGAAGGTCTGCGACCCCGCGGGCACCCCGTAGCGGCGTGTCGACCCGTCGTAGCGGCAGTTGATGACCGCTATGACGGGTCACACATAACTGGTCATCCGGTTGGGTACTCGAGTAACATTTTCCGGATCATGAGCAGGGAACAGACAGTGTCGCAGCCGGGCACCGAAGCTGTGGTCCCGGATGCGTCGCTGGTCGGCCAGCGCTTCGGTTTCCGCGATCACTACGAAGTCGGCCGCGAGAAGATCCGGGAATTCGCCAGGGCCGTGCAGAACACGCACCCCGCCCACCACCAGGAAGTC
This sequence comes from Nocardia sp. MH4, assembly GCF_019266065.1. Lineage (GTDB taxonomy): Bacteria > Actinomycetota > Actinomycetes > Mycobacteriales > Mycobacteriaceae > Nocardia > Nocardia canadensis. The sequence goes on from NZ_LPNR01000040.1 coordinate 1,907, forward strand.
GACGCGCGCAAGCTCGGGTACGACGGCGTCATCGCGCCGCCGACCTTCGCGTCGGTGATCGGGATGAGCGCCACCAGGGCGCTGCTCGACAGCGTGCTCACCGAGTACGACCTCTCCCAGGTGCTGCAAACCGACCAGGTCTTCGAGATCTACCGGCCCATGCTGGCCGGTGACCGGATCAGGACCGAGATCGAGATCGAGTCGATCCGCCAGTTCGGCGACAACGACTTCGTCAACGTCGGCTTCACGCTGGTCAACCAGGACGACGAGATCGCCGTGCAAGGCACCACCACCATCGTGGCCCGCCGCGGTGTCGAGGTGGACCCCAACATCGTCGAGGCCGTCGAGAACATCAGCATGCACGCGCGCCCGGCCGCGATCGCCGGGGTCGACACCGACGACATCCTGATCCGCCGCACCGGCCCCGCGCCGGTCGCCCCGGCACGCGAGTTCGCGCCGGTCAACACCGTCCCTGAGTTCGGCTCGGTGGCCAAGGGCGACGAGCTGCCCGCGGGCATCGCCAAGGTGACCCGCGGCGACCTGGCCAACTACGCCGGTGTCTCCGGCGACCCGAATCCGATCCACTTCAGCGATCGCGCCGCCGAACTGGCCGGCCTGCCGACGGTGGTGGCCCACGGCCTGCTCACCATGGGCCTGGCCGCCCAGTACCTGAGCGACTGGCTCGGCGACCCGACCGCGATCGCGAAGCTGGCCGTGCGCTTCTCCGGTTTCGTCCCGGTGCCGCCTGCCGCGGCGGGCGTCATCGAGTTCTCCGGCAAGGTCAAGTCGATCGACCCGCAGCGCCGCGGCGCCACCATCCTGTTGAGCGGAATCTCCGAGGGCCGCAAGCTCTTCGGCCGCGCCGTCGCCGAAGTTCGCCTCACCTGAGACGTCGTCGCCGGTGGCCGGGGCGAAACGCCTAGGCCACCGCGATGAACGTCAGAATCGTCGCCCCGATGCGGATGAGGTCGCCGTCGGCGAGCAGCGCGCCGCTGTCGATCGGCACCTCGTTGACGTAGACACCGTTGGCCGAGTGCAGATCCTTGATCAGCAGGCCGGCGCGGCTGGGCATGATGTGGGCGTGGTAGCGGCTGGCCTTCGGATCGTCGAGGACCAGCTCGTTGTCGGTCATCCGGCCGATCCGCAAGCCGCCGTGCGGAATCGGGATGGTGCGACCGTCGGCGAAGCGCAGGTTGCCGTTGCGGATCGAGCGCGGCACCTCGGTGACCGTCTCGGTCATCGCCGCCGCGAGCTGCTCGGAACGCTTGGCCTCCACCACATTCAGCGGTTCCTGCCGCAGCACCCGCTGTTCCAGCTCGATCAGCGCGGCACCGGGATCGATGCCGAGTTCCTCGGCCAGCACATTGCGCACCCGGCGGCACGCTTCCAGCGCGTCGGCCTGGCGGCCGGACAGGTAGAGCGCGGTGATCAGCTGACCCCACAGCGGCTCGCGCAGCGGGTGCTCGTTGGTCATCGAGACCAGCTCACCGATCACCGAAGACGCCCGCCCGCAGGCGATTTCGGCGTCGACGCGGGCGGAGACGGCCAGCAGCCGCTCCTCGTCCATCGCGGTGGCGAAGCCGTCGGCGAATTGTAGACCGGCCAGGTCGGCCAGCGCGCGCCCGGACCACTCCCGCAGCGCGGCGCCGAAGAGGTTGGCCGCGCCGGGGTGATCGCCTACCTCCAGGCAGCGGGTGCCCGCCTCGCGCGCGTTCTCGAACCGGCCGAGATCGCACGCGGTATCCGGGATCTCGAGCCGATAGCCCGCGCCCTCGGTGCGCAGGACCTGAGCCGAGTCGATACCCGCGTTGCGCAGGGCCTTGCGGATGTTCGAGACGAACACCTGCAGGCTGGCGGCGTAGGAGTCCGGCGGATCCTCGTTCCAGACCATCTCGGCCAGCACGGCAGAAGACACCGCGCGCCGTCGGTTGACGGTGAGCGCGGCTAGCAGAGCGCGCGGCTTGGGCCCGCCGACCGCCACCGGCTCGCCGCCGACCAGCAGTCGAACGGGCCCGAGCACACGGACATCAAGACTCATGAGCTCGGGCCCCGTTTGATTGTCGCGAAAGGCCGATCAGGAACCGCTGACGGAACGACCGGCCGACTTCAGGTCGTTGCACGCCTCGACGACGCGCGCGGCCATCGAGGTCTCGGCCTTCTTGAGGTAGCTGCGCGGGTCGTAGACCTTCTTGTTGCCGACCTCACCGTCGATCTTCAGCACACCGTCGTAGTTGGCGAACATGTGGCCGGCGACCGGACGGGTGAAGGCGTACTGGGTGTCGGTGTCGACGTTCATCTTCACGACGCCGTAGCGCAGCGAGTCCTCGATCTCGGACTTCAGCGAGCCCGAGCCACCGTGGAAGACGAAGTCGAACGGCTGCGAGCCCTCGGGCAGCGCCAGCTTGGCGGCCGCGACGCGCTGGCCTTCGGCCAGCACCTCGGGCTTGAGCACCACGTTGCCCGGCTTGTACACACCGTGCACGTTGCCGAAGGTGGCGGCCAGCAGGTACTTGCCGTTCTCACCGGCGCCGAGCGCGTCGATGGTCTTCTCGAAGTCCTCGGGCGAGGTGTAGAGCTTGTCGTTGATCTCGGCCTCGACGCCGTCTTCCTCGCCACCGACGACGCCGATCTCGACCTCGAGGATGATGTTGGCGGACTTCGAGAGCTTCAGCAGCTCCTTGGCGATCTCGAGGTTCTCGTCGATCGGGATGGCCGAGCCGTCCCACATGTGCGACTGGAACAGCGGGTTCTGGCCGTTGTTCACCCGCTCCTGCGAGATCGCGAGCAGCGGACGCACGTAGGTGTCCAGCTTGTCCTTGGGGCAGTGGTCGGTGTGCAGCGCGATCGTCACGTCGTACTTCGCGGCGACCACGTGCGCGAACTCGGCCAGCGCCACCGCGCCGGTGACCATGTCCTTCACGCCCAGACCGGAGCCGAACTCGGCGCCACCGGTCGAGAACTGGATGATGCCGTCGCTGCCCGCGTCCGCGAAGCCCTTGATGGCGGCGTTGATCGTCTCCGACGAAGTGCAGTTGATAGCCGGGAATGCGAACGAGTGCGCCTTGGCCCGGCCGAGCATCTCGGCGTAGACCTCCGGAGTCGCGATAGGCACAGCAGTGACCTCCGTGTGTGGGGAGCGAAAAACCAATTCTGTCAGGCGTCAGCCTACTGTGGGCCACTCATGTCACAGATTCGCCCGGTACTGTGGGGGCCGTGACTTTGCTGGCGGTATCCGATGCGGTGACGAACAACCTTGCGTTGACCCAGTTGCTGGACCCGATGTATCTGCTCCAGGAGACCTGGCTCAAGAACGCGGTCCTACCCGCCATCCTGGCCATCGTCTTCATCGAGACCGGCCTGCTGTTCCCGTTGCTGCCCGGTGACTCGCTGCTGTTCACCGGCGGCATGCTGGCCGCGCAGCCGAACCCGCCGGTCTCCATCTGGGTGCTGGTGCCCCTGGTGATCCTCGTCGCCTTCGCCGGCGACCAGTGCGCGTATTGGATCGGTCGCAAGATCGGCCCGGCCATCTTCAAGAAGGAAGACAGCCGCTTCTTCAAGAAGCAGTACGTCATCGAGACGCACGAGTTCTTCGAGAAGCACGGCCCCAAGACCATCATCCTGGCCAGGTTCGTGCCGATCGTGCGCACGTTCATGCCGGTGCTGGCCGGTGTGTCGAAGATGAGCTACCGCAAGTACGTGGCGTTCGACATCGTCGGCGCGGTGCTGTGGGGTGGCGGTGTCACGGTGCTCGGCTACTTCCTGGGCAACGTGCCGTTCATCCGGGACCACATCGAGGGCATCTTCCTGCTGATCGTGTTCGTCTCGATCCTGCCCGCGATCATCACCGTCGGTAAGAAGGTGCTCGACAAGCGTCGCGGTACCGCGCCCACCGAGGACGCGCCCGCCGCCGAGCTGGCCGCTTCGGCGAACGAGATCCGCTGAGCAAGTGACCGCAGTACCGTCGACCCTGGCACTGGGCAGCTTCGAGCCACTGATCTCGGCAGGCCCCGCCGTGGTCTGGACGGTTGTCCTCGTCTTCGTCTTCCTCGAATGCGCGTTCATCATCGGGCTGTTCCTGCCCGGTGACTCCATGCTGATCACCGCCGGCATCGTGATGGCCTCGCACGCCAACGGCGAAGCGCAGGTCTGGGCCCTGTCGGTGGGCACCATGGTGGCCGCCATCGCGGGTAATCAGGTGGGCTATGTCGTGGGCCAGCGCACCGGGCATCACCTGGTCGCGCGCAAGAACGGCCGCTATATCAACACCAGGAATCTGGCCAAGGTCACCGCGCTGCTGGAGAAACACGGGTTCCTCGCCGTGCTGGTGGCGCGCTGGATTCCGTGGGTGCGCACGCTGTGCCCGATGGTCGCGGGCGCGGCCAAGATGGATCACCGCCGCTACACCATCGCCAGCACCCTCGGCGCGATCATCTGGGCCCCGGTGCTGCTGCTGATCGGCTACTACGCGGGCGAGTTCCTCGAGCAGGTGCCGTGGCTGATGCCCGCGGTGATCGGCACGATGATCGTCGGCCTGATCATCGGCACGATCCTGGGCCTGCGCCACTACCGGCAGGAGATGGCCAAGCCGGCCGAGGACTTCGATATCGACCGGGCGCCCAGCGTCGTCGGCGAAGCCGAGCGCTGACAGCTCACAGCCCGGCCGCGGTGACCTGGTAGGCGGCTTCCATCAGCATCCAGCCGGACAGCTGCACCGACAGATCGCGTTCCGGCACGACCGAGGCTGTCACGGAGCCGCCCGCCGTGAACTTGCCCGCACCGGCCGTGCCGCCGGGTAAGCGGGCGGGTTTGCTCCAGTCGTGGCCGAACAGCGGCTCGCCCTCGACCTCGAGGCGATTGGCCCAGGCCGCGGTCGCCGACGCCTTCACGATGGCCGCCGCGGTCCGCCGATCGGTCTCCTGCTGCTTGCCGTCGCCGGGCAGCATCAGGGCGACGACCGCCAGATAGCGGGCGAGGATGCCGTTGAACAGGCCGCCGTCGCCGCCGCCGCCACCGGAGATCACCAGGCGAGTGGTCATGTGTTCCTCGACGGCGGCCAGCAGGCGGCCGACCCGCGCGAGGTGCCGCTCGTCGTCGTCGATACGCACGGCCAGCTCGGTCTCCAGGCCGAGCACGACGCCCTGGCAGTAGCTGAACACCGGGCGCTCGATCTCGCCGGACGGCAGGTGGATGCCGTCGAGAATCAGGCCGGACTCGGGGTCACGCAGCGTGGCGTCGATCCAGTCGGCCATTTGCTGCGCGCGCTCGACCCTGCCCAGGCGCAGCAGCGCGATGCCCGCCGGGCCGTTGGCGGGGGCATTGAAGAAGTCCGAGCGGACCCGCCACGGGATGCCGCCGCCGGTCTCCGGGTCCCAGGCGCCGTAGAGCTGCTGTTCGAGCGCGACGAGGGCACGGCGGGCGGTGGTCAGCTCCTGGGTGCGCTCGGCGCGTTCCAGCGCGATCGCGAGCCAGGCCATGTCGTCGTAGTAGCGGTTGGTCCAGCCGGTGATGTTGCGGAGCCGGATGGCGCGGGCGATCGCGCCGATCCGCCGCCGCCGCGCGGGCGTGGGGACCCGGTTGGCGGCGTCGACCGCGATGTCGAGCAGATGCGCCTGCCACCAGTAGTGCCAGCCGGCGAAGCCGCGTTCACGCCGGGTGGCAGGCCAGCCGACGACTCCCAATTCCGTTCCGGGACAACCCCACAGCATGCGCAGGTGCCGCGAGATGATCGCGGACTCGGCCATGTCGGCGCGCTCGGACCACAACGCCGATGTCGGCACGGATCCGGCGCGTTCTGTGGGCTGTGGGCGCCGGCCGCTGCGCGAGGTCATAGGACCATGGTGCCAGTTGCTGCCCGGTTTCCGCGCCCGTTCTGTTACCGATTCGAGGCTGATTCGATCACAACCGGGCCGATACACACATCAAGACGGTCAGGAACCGACCGCTACCAGGCCAGCGACAGGTCGGCGTGCTGCCTGATCCAGGCGTGCATGGCGATCCCGGCGGCGACGCCGGCGTTGATGCTGCGGGTCGAGCCGAATTGGGCGATCGAAACCGTCAGCGCGGCAGCGTCTTTCGCATCGTCGCTGACACCGGGGCCTTCCTGGCCGAACAGCAGCAGGCAGTCGCGGGGCAGTTGCGCGGTCTCCAGCGGGACCGCGCCGGGCACATTGTCGACCGCGACGACGGCCAGTCCCTCGGCGTCGGCGAAGGCGCGCAGCTCGGCCAGATCGCTGTGGTGCACCAGGTGCTGGTAGCGGTCGGTGACCATCGCGCCACGCCGGTTCCACCGCCGCCTGCCGACGATGTGCACCGCGGCCGCGGCGAAGGCGTTGGCGGTGCGGACCACGGTGCCGATGTTGGCGTCGTGCCCGAAGTTCTCGATGGCCACGTGGAAGGGAAAACGGCGCGCGTCGATGTCGGCGACGATCGCCTCGCGGGTCCAGTAGCGGTACGCGTCGACGACATTGCGCCGGTCACCCTCGGCCAGCAGTACCGGGTCGTAGCGTTCGTCGGTGGGCGCCGGGGTGCCGTATTCCTGTTCCCACGGCCCGAGTCCGTGCGGATGCTCGCCCCATTCGGTCGGACCCGCGACCTCGACCTCGGGCGATGGCACTGACTCGTTCACCCGGAGAATGCTAGGTGGGCCCGGGTTACGCCGACGATTCGGCTGCCCCCACGAGCAAGAACACCACCACGCTCGCCACACCGACGAGCAGCGACACCGCCAGCACCACGGTGCCGACGATCCCCATGATGTAGCCCGCGTAGGCCTGCGAGCGCCCGCCCGTCCGGCCCTGCGACGCGTCGATCTCACCGAGCACGGTGCGACCCTTGGCCCAGGCGAACGGCGCGAGGATGCCGCACAGCGCCAGTCCGAGGATGCCGAGGATCAGCACCGTGGTCGCCTGCGGATGATCCGGCGGCGGCCCGTAGCCGGGATATCCCTGGGGCGGGGGCGGAGTGCTCATGCGCGAATCGTAATCGCGGACGCCCCGAACCGGGTGGTGACGCGACCTATCCTGGAGGGCGTAGGGCTCACGGGTGGTTGTCGGTATGGAGCACACGCGCATTGTTCAGGCGCTGAGCTGCGTCGTCGCGATGTATGTCGTCGCGCTCGCGGTCTGGCTCGGCTGGCTCGCCCCGCATACGCCGCCGGGGACGATGCCCTACCAGGTCCTCATCATGGTCGGGTTGTTCGGTTCCGGCGCGGGCATCGCCATGGCGATCGCCTCCATGCCGACCAGGGCCGACCGCAAACTGCGCAGGCACGGGCTGGAGGGCTGGGCGCGTATCGACGGTATGCGCGCGCTGGCACGCACCGACCATTCCAGTGAACTCACCGAATTCGACGTCGAACTGACCGTGCCGGGGTCCGACACATATCACGGCACGATCGTGGTCGACGTGATGCCGGTGGACAGACCGCGCATGACGATCGGTCAGACCATTCCGATCCGCGTCGATCCGAGGAACCGCGACCGCATCATGCTCCTTCCGCCTTCCCGCGATTCCGGCCAGACGTAGGACGGTCGTCGGCTGAGCAGGCGGCTGCCGGTTCGGCGTGGGGTCGGGTCAGCCCGTGCCCGGCGAGTTACCCAACCGGTCAGCCGGGGGCCGCGTTTGCCGAGGGCAGGGCCACTATCGGGCGGCCGCGACGCAAGGTCCGCTGCCAGCGCTGGGGGTCGAAGATCGCCGGTTCGGTGCTGTCGATGAAGGCCCGGATCAGTTTCACGAAACGGTCCGGGTCGAAATGGTGCGGGAAATGTCCGGCGCCGTCGAAGATCTCGAGCATCGAGCCGGGAAACGCGCGGTGCGCGCGTTCGGCGTGGCCGGAGGGGATGACGGTGTCGCGGGTGCCGCCGATGATGAGCGTCGGCAGGTGCGCGGCCAGGTAGCCCCGGTCGAGCATGGTGATGGACTGACCGCGCCGATCGGCGGCGGCCCGGATCGTGCGCAGGAACGCGTTGCGCGCGGCGGTGTCGGACAGCTGGCCGTAGAGGCCGAGCACGTAGTCGACGTCCGGGCCGAGCCCCAGACCGCCCAGGCTGTTGACCACCGGGATCGCCGCGCGCACGACGGTGCGCACCGGCCAGCTGGTCACGGCCATCAGCCCGGGACCAGCGCCGGGCAGGGTGGCCAGCCTGAACGCCGGATGCACCCCCGCGCCCATCCCCGCCGGGCAGACCAGCGCGAGCCGCTCCACTTTCTCCGGGAACTGGTAGGCGAACTGCATCGCGACCCCACCACCGAGCGAGTGCCCGACCACGGTGACCCGCTCGATGCCGAGCACGCTGAGCAGGTCACGCATGCCGTTCGCGTAGGCGGCGACGGCGTAGTCGGCGCGGGGCTTGTCCGATTCGCCGTGGCCGAGCAGGTCGGGCGCGAGCACGGTGAAGTGCTCGGCGAGCGCGTCGAACACCGGCGCCCAGGTCCCCGAACTGTCGGAGATGCCGTGAATGAGCAACAGCGGCGGCCCCGACCCCGCCATCCGGAACGCGCGGCGATAGCCGTGCACCTCGATGAACTGCACTTCCCCGGTCATCTTCGAAGCGTGCGCGGCGGGTGTTGCCGCCGGAGGACACCCAGGTAAGCGCTGTGTGACAGGGAGTATCAGGCACCGCGGCGGGGCGTGCCCACCGCGGGATCGGTCAGCAGATACTGCGCGGCGGCGTAGGTCGCCAGGATGACGCCCTCGCTGATCCGGCGGGTCCGCTCCTCGCGCGCGAACAGGCGACGCAGCACGATCAGCCCGTCCGACACCGTGAACAGCAGCGCGCCGAGACCGAGCCGACTGCGCGGGTCGCCGTTCGGGATGTTCAATCCGGCGATATTCCGGGCGCCCGGCGCGAGCGCGGGGTCCGAGGCCAGGGTCGCGGCGGTGCCGAGAGTGGCGCCGTAGGCGGTCAACGGCACCGCCAGCACCGGGGCCTTGGCCCGCAGCAGACCGGCCGCGCCCGCCCACGCCACCAGCCGGGGCGCGACGATCGCGGCCCGCGGCCGGGCACCGCGCCGCCACCACAGCAGCGAGTAGCCGGTCTGCATGACGGCGAACGAGGAGGCGCCCGCGATCAGGCGCTTGTCGTCGTCGGGGTCGATCAGCAGCACGTCACCGACGGTGGCCGCGGCCAGCGAGCCGAGCAGGATCCGGCGTTCGGCCGGGTCGAGCTCGACACCGCTGGTGACGGTGTCGGCCGCCAGCAGCGGCATCAGCAGCGGCTTGGTCAGCCATTGCAGCCGTTCGCGACCGGTGACGGCACCGAAGACGGTGACCGCCGCCGCCGCGAGGTATCCGGCGCGCAGCGGTCGCACGTCAGAAGCTCGTTTCTTTCGGGGCGGGCGGCAGGGTGACGACCTGGCCCGCGTAGCTCAGCCCGGCGCCGAAGCCGAGCAACAGCGCCAGCTGACCCCCCTTCGCCTTACCGGTGACCAGCATCTCCTCCATCGCCAGCGGGATCGAGGCGGCCGAGGTGTTGCCGGTGTTCTCGATGTCGTTGGCCATCGGGATGCCCTCGGCCAGGCCGAGGTTCTTCTTCATCAGCTCGTTGATCCGGGCGTTGGCCTGGTGCGGGATGAACACCTCGATGTCCTCCTTGGCCACGCCGGAGGCGTCCAGCGCCGCCGACAGCGCGCGCGGCAGAGTCACCGCGGCCCAGCGGAAGACCTTCGGGCCCTCCATGTGCAGCGACATCCGGCCGATCGGCTCGACCTCGGGGTCGGTGCCCTGCATGGCCTGGGCCTTGTTCATGTACGCGAGGAAGTCGACGTCCTGGGCGATGGCCTCGGCGTTCTCGCCGTCGCTGCCCCACACCGTCGGCGAGATGCCGTTCTCCTCGGCCGGGCCGACGACGACGGCGCCCGCGCCGTCACCGAAGATCATCGCGGTGCCGCGGTCGGTCGGGTCGAGGCCGACGGTCATCGTCTCGGCGCCGATCACCAGCACGTAGTCGGCCGAACCGGCGCGGATCAGGTCGGCGGCGACGCCGAGGCCGTAGCCGAAGCCACCGCAGCCGGAGGTGAGGTCGAAGGCAGCCACACCGTTGAGGCCGAGATCGGAGGCCACCGACGGCGCGCCGTGCGGGGTGAGCTTGAGCCAGCTCGACGTGCACAGGATGACCGCGCCGATCTGGGCGCGCTCGATCGGGGAGTTCTTCAGCGCGCGGTCACCGGCGGCCGCGGCGATCGACCGGATGGTCTCGTCGCCGCTGATCCAGCGACGGTTGTGGATACCGGTGCGCTCGAAAATCCACTCGGGCGTCGAGTCGAGCTTTTCGCACACTTCAGCATTGCTGACGATGCGCTGCGGTCGGTACGCACCGATCCCGAGCATCGCAACGTTGTCGCGACTCTTGTTAACTGCAATGCTCACCACAGGTGACTCACACGTCCTTCAGACTTACCGGACGACCACATCGTCATCCAGGTTTGGCGTTGTTCAGGCTAACCCAGAGCAAGGTCATCGAGCCCGAGGATGGACCGATACTCCAGCCCCTCCGCGGCAATGACCTGGTCAGCACCGGTTTCCCGGTCGACGACAGTAGCGACGCCGACCACGATCGCGCCCGCGTCGCGCAGCGCGCGAACCGCGGTCAGCGGGGAGTTGCCCGTGGTGGTGGTGTCCTCGACGACCAGCACCCGCTTGCCCACGATGTCGGGGCCCTCGATCTGGCGCTGCATACCGTGCGCCTTGGCCGCCTTGCGGACGACGAACGCGTCGATCGGGCGACCCGGCGCGTGCATGACCGCCATCGCGACCGGATCGGCGCCCATGGTGAGTCCACCGACGGCGTCGAAGTCCCAGTCGGCGACCAGTTCGCGCAGCAGCGAACCGATCAGCGGGGCGGCCTGGTGGTGCAGCGTCGCGCGGCGCAGGTCGACGTAGTAGTCGGCCTCCTTGCCCGAGGACAGCGTCACCTTGCCGTGCACGACCGCGAGCTCGCGCACGAGCGCGGCCAGCTGGTCGCGATCCGCCTCGGTGAGCGCCTGACGTGCCTGGTCGATCATCGTTTGCGTGTCCTTTCGGTCATGAGCCGGGCCGGTGCTAACGCTACGCGCCGCGTTTCGGCCCAGCGCTCATGGCCTAGGTCCGTCCGCGCGCGTTGAAGAGTCCGCGATTGAGGCGCGTCACCAGGGTTCGTGGGACGAAACCCGCCACCGCGGTGAGCACCTTGTACTGCACGCCGGGCACGCTGATGACCTTGCCGGAGTCCAGATCCTGCAGGCACCCGTCGACGACCTGGTCGACGTCGAGCCACAGGCGCTTCGGCAGCGAACCCATCTCGATGCCCGCGCGCTCGTGGAACTCGGTGTGCACGAACCCGGGGCACAGCGCCTGGACGCGGACACCCGTGCCCGACAATCCACCCGCCAGCCCCTCCGAGAAGGATACGACGTAGGCCTTGGAGGCCGAGTAGGTCGACCCCCGACCGGGGATCAGCCCGGCCACGCTCGCGACATTGACGATCGACCCGGAGGCCGCGGCGATCATCGCGGGCAGCGCGGCCCTGCACAGCTGCAATACCGAGGTGACGTTGACGTCGAGCTGGGCCTGCAACTCGGCGGGCTCGATGGTCCAGAACTCCCCCGAGTGCGCGAAACCCGCGTTGTTGACCAGGAATTCGAGACCCTGGGCGGCGCGGTCGGCGACCCGGGCGCGGTCCTCGTCGTCGGCGAGGTCGGCGACGAGCACCTCGGCGGAGGTGGCGTAGCGGCGGCCGAGCTCGTCGGCGAGCGCGCGCAGCCGCTCCTCGTTCCTGGCGACGAGCACCAGGTCGTAGCCGAGGCTGGCGAGACGGTGGGCGAAACCCTGGCCGATCCCGGACGTCGGTCCGGTGATCATGGCCACGGGACGGTGCACGCCGGGTAGGCGCACTGGGCTGTCAGTCATCGCAGGTCGATTCCGGTCGAGACGAGTAGGCTGCCGCGGCGCCGATCGCCGCGGCACTGGTCACTTCGGTACCGGCCCCTGGTACGGGCGGAAACCGGGGTGGAAGGGGCCGCCGGGCTGTCCGGATTCGGACTCCTCGGCGTGCGGCAGCGGCGGTTCTACGCGCGGACGCGGTTCGGGGACCACGGCCAGCGACGGCCGCTTCGGAGGCTCGCCGAGCGGGCGGCGGCCCGGCGCCGGCTGATCCTCGAATTCGGGATCGTCGAGGTCGGGGTCGTAATCGTCGGCGGTGTAGGCGGGCCTGCCCGCCGGGCGACGGCTGTACTCGGCGTAGTCGTCGGGCTCGCCGGCCGCCTGCGGGGCGGCGCCGCGGGAGCCGAAGCCCGGCTCGTCGCGGTAGCGGTCGTCGGCGTCGAGTTCGTCGTCCGGGCCGGGGAACCGGGTGCGGCCGTGGTCGGAGTAGTCCTCGGTGACCGGGCGGGCGGGCGCGAATTCGCCGGACGCGCGGTCGTCGTCGACGTCGTCCTCGTCGTAGACCGGCCGCGGGCCCGTGCCCAGCGGCTGGTCGGCATTGCTGCGCGGCCGGGTGAACTCGCTCGGCTCGGCGACCGGCGGCAGCACGTGCAGCAGGCCGGACAGGCGCAGCACCGCGTCGATCGCGGTCTCCCAGTCCTTGGCGCCGCTGCCGACGGGCAGCATGCCGAGGGTCCAGTTGCCCTCGCTCCACAGCATCTGCACGGTGTCGGTCAGCGACTCGATGAAGCCGACCATCCGCTGATCGACCGCGTGCCTGGCGATCTCGGGATCGGTCGCGAAGACGACCCGGTCACCGATCGCGCCGAGCAGTTCCAAATCGTGGTCCTTCGGCGGCGACGCGGTCTTGAGCCGCATGTCGACGTCGATCTCGGAACCGATCTGCCTGCGCACCGCCACCAGGGTGGCCGCGTCCTCCAGATCGAAGAGCACGAACTTCTCGCCCTTGCGGATGCCGGAGACCACGTCGACCGCCGAGAGATAGCCGAGCTTGGCCAGTGCGCCCCGACGCCACGTCGAGGCGAGCGCGGGCTCGACCGAAACATAGGTATAGCCCTGGGACTTCGCCCAGACCTGGCGGGCGTGCCCGGTCCGCTGTCGCTGGACCCGATCGAAATACAGCAGTACGACCGCACCCACGAGTGCGATCGCCGCTAACCCGAACCACATAGCCGTCATCGTCGCCTAGCCTATCCAGCCGTCGCCGTGATCGCCCGGCAGTGCCGGGCTTTCGACGCGCGGGTCGCTCATCGGGGGCCGCCTGGCAACGCCGTACTGATGATGATCTTGGCGTGGATCGACCCGTCTGGGTTCTTGTCGCCCTGCACCATAACCATGTCGCCGACGGGCAGCTCGCTCGCCTTCGTGCTGGTCAGCGAGATCACCTGGGTGGCATCGTCGATCAGCACCCGAACTGTCGACCCGCCGAGGGTGCTCATGGTGATCTCGGTGCCGGTGTTGGCGGTGATGCTGCCCATCGTGGCACCGAGATCGTCGCCACCGCCGAGACCGGGCAGCCCGGGCAGGCCACTCGCGCTGGGCGGCACGACCGGAGTGGTCTGCCTGCTGGTCGGCGGCGCCACCTGGCTGGTGGTCAGCCCCGACGCGGTGGTGTCGTCATCGGAGGAGTTGCCGCTGAGCACCAGGCCGGCGAGCACACCGCCGACCGCGATCAGCGCGAGCACGCCCAGGCCGAGCGCGATCCACAAACCGGTGTGCCGCTTCGGCGGTTCGCCCTGGTCACCGTCCTGCGGCCGGGGCGGGTAGCCCGGAGGCGGCGGGGCCGGATAGCCCTGGTCGTAGCCGGGGGGCGGCTGGTGTGGTGGCGGTTGCGCTGCGGGATAACCGCTTTCGTAGGCGCCCCACTGCGCGTCGTGCGGAGGCAAGGCCTGCGTCGGGTTCGACGGCTGCCCCCACTCGTCGAATCCACCGCCTCCGTACGGCTTGGTCGAATCCATGCCCGGCGAACCCAACCGTTCGGTCGGCGAATCCTCCGGGCGTTGCCCCCACGGATCGTTCGGGTTCGTCATGAGCTCCAGCGTAGGTCAGCGCGGTGCGTTGGGAGGTCCCTACGCACCGCGCTGTGGATATTTCACGAGCTGTGGACAGCCTCGCGACCGACGACCAGCGTGTCGGTGGCGTCGTCTACGCTCACCCGCACCGTGTCGCCGTCGACGACCGCGCCGGAGAGCAGCTCCTTGGCCAGGCTGTCGCCGATGGCCTGCTGGATCAGCCTGCGCAGCGGCCGCGCACCGTAGGCCGGGTCGTAGCCGCGCACCGCCAGCCACTGCTTGGCCTCGTCGGTGACATCGAGGGTCAGCCGCCGCTGCGAGAGCCGCTTCTGCAGCTGCCGCAGGTTGATGTCGACGATCGACTCCAACTGCTTGGCGTCGAGCGCGTGGAACATCACGACGTCGTCGAGCCGGTTGAGGAACTCCGGCTTGAACGCGCGCCGCACCGCCTCCATCACGTGCTCCCGATCGCCGCCCGCACCCAGGTTGGAGGTGAGGATGAGGATCGTGTTGCGGAAGTCGACCGTGCGGCCCTGGCTGTCGGTCAGCCTGCCCTCGTCGAGAACCTGCAGCAGGATGTCGAAGACGTCCGGGTGCGCCTTCTCGATCTCGTCGAACAGCACCACCGAGTACGGCCGCCTGCGCACCGCCTCGGTGAGCTGGCCACCCTGGTCGTAGCCGACGTATCCGGGCGGCGCGCCGACCAGACGAGCCACCGAGTGCTTCTCGCTGTACTCGCTCATGTCGATGCGGACCATGGCGCGTTCGTCGGCGAACAGGAAGTCCGCCAGCGACTTCGCCAGCTCGGTCTTGCCCACGCCGGTCGGACCGACGAACAGGAACGACCCGGTCGGGCGGTTGGGATCGGCGACCCCGGCCCGCGCCCGGCGCACCGCGTCGGACACCGCCTGCACCGCTTCTTCCTGCCCGACGACGCGCCCGGCGACCTCGGTCTCCATCCGCAGCAGCTTGGCGGTCTCGCCCTCGAGCATCCGGCCGACCGGCACACCCGTCCACGACGACACCACGTCGGCGATGTCGTCGGGGGTGACCTCCTCGTTGAGCATCACGTCGCCGTCCGGCGCCGCGCCGCTGACCTGCTCGGCCGCGGCGAGCTCCTTCTCCAGCGCGGGGATCCGGCCGTAGCGCAGCTCGGCGGCCTTGCCCAGGTCACCGTCGCGCTCGGCGCGCTCGGACTCCCCGCGCAGCGCCTCGAGCTGCTCCTTGAGCCCGCGCACCGAGTCGATCGCGTTCTTCTCGTTCTGCCACCGGGTGGTGAGCTGGCTGAGCTTCTCGCGGTCGTCGGCCAGTTCCTGCCGCAGCTTCTCGAGCCGCTGCTTGGAGCCCTCGTCGGTCTCCTTCTCCAGCGCGACCTCCTCGATCTCGAGGCGGCGCACGGCCCGCTCCACCTCGTCGATCTCGACCGGCCGGGAGTCGATCTCCATGCGCAGTCGCGAGGCCGACTCGTCGATCAGGTCGATCGCCTTGTCGGGCAGGAACCGGGAGGTGATGTAGCGGTCCGACAGGGTCGCGGCAGCCACCAGCGCGGAATCGGTGATCCGCACGCCGTGATGCACCTCGTAGCGCTCCTTGATGCCGCGCAGGATGCCGATGGTGTCGGCCACCGACGGCTCACCGACCATGACCTGCTGGAACCGGCGCTCGAGTGCCGCGTCCTTCTCGATGTACTTGCGGTACTCGTCGAGTGTGGTCGCGCCGACCAGGCGCAGTTCACCGCGCGCGAGCAGCGGCTTGATCATGTTGCCCGCGTCCATCGCCGAGTCGCCGGTGCCGCCGGCGCCGACGATGGTGTGCAGCTCGTCGATGAAGGTGATGATCTCGCCCGCGCTGTTCTTGATGTCGTCGAGCACGGCCTTGAGCCGCTCCTCGAACTCACCGCGATACTTCGCGCCCGCGACCATCGCGCCCAGGTCGAGCGAGACGACCTTCTTGTTGCGCAACGACTCCGGGACGTCGCCCTCGATGATCCGGCGCGCCAGACCCTCCACGATGGCGGTCTTGCCGACGCCGGGCTCGCCGATGAGCACCGGGTTGTTCTTGGTGCGCCGCGAGAGCACCTGCACGACGCGGCGGATCTCGGTGTCGCGACCGATCACCGGGTCGAGCTTGCCCGCGCGGGCGGCCTCGGTGAGGTCGGTGGAGTACTTCTCCAGGGCCTGGTAGCTGGCTTCCGGGTCGGGATTGGTGACCCGCGCGCTGCCGCGCACCGTGGTGAAGGCATCCCGCAGCGCCTCGGGGCTCGCGCCGTGCCTGCGCAGCAGCTTGGCCACCTCGGAGTCGCCGTCGGCCAGGCCGACCAGCAGATTCTCGGTCGAGACATACTCGTCGCCCAGCTCGGTGGCCAGACGCTGCGCGGCGGCCAGCGCCGCCAGTGCCTCGCGGCCGAGCTGCGGTGTGGTGGTCGCACCGGTCGCGCGCGGCAGCCGGTCGGCGATGTCGCCCGCTTCGCGCTCGACGGTCGCCGGGTCGACGCCGATGGCCTTCAGCAGCGGGGCGGCGATGCCATCGGTTTGATCCAGCAACGCCACCAGCAAGTGCGCCGGACGGATCTCCGGGTTGCCTGCCGCCGAAGCGGCCTGAAGGGCGGCGGTCAGCGCCGCCTGTGTCTTGGTGGTGGGATTGAACGAGTCCACAGATCTCCTCGGGTAGGTCAGGTATCGACTGGTTCAACGCTCACAAAGTTGAGTCTGTTCCACTCAACTCCAACTTTTTCCGGTGGGCACCGAATCGGTCTTCACGCTACGCCGCGACACCACCGAAGACGATCAATCACCGCACGTCGCAAGGCTGTCCGCCTAGGATTGCCGTGCCCGGACCACCCGAGGAAGAGGAGCCGACCGATGCGCGCGATCGTGGTTCAGAAGTTCGGTGCCACTCCCGAACTGGCCGAGATGCCGGTGCCGGAGCCCGGGCGCGGGGAGGTGCAGGTCGCGCTCGACGCCGCCGGGGTCAACCCGTTCGACCTGAAAATGGCCGACGGCATCCTCGAGGGCAAGATGCCCACCGACTTCCCGATGATCCTCGGCGTCGACGGCGCCGGCACGATCTCGGCGGTCGGCGCGGGCGTGCGCTCGTTCGCCGTCGGTGACCGGGTGGTCGGCAAGTTCCTCACCGCACCCGCCGGGCACGGCAGCTGGGCGCAGTACGCGACCCTGCCCGAGGACGCCACGCTGGTGCCGATCCCCGAGGGCGTCACCTCGGTCACCGCCGCCGCCCTCCCGGTCGCGGGCGTCACCGCCCAGGACCTGGTCGACACCGCCCGGATCCGCCCCGGGCAGACGGTGCTGATCGTCGGCGCGACCGGCGGTGTCGGCTCCTTCCTGGTCCAGCTCGCCAATATCGCCGGCGCCCACGTGATCGCCACCGCCCGCGGCGACGCCGCCGACCAGGTCGCCCGCCTGGGCGCCGCGGAAACCATCGACTACACCCAGATCCGCCCCGCCGATCCCACTGTGGTCGACCCCGACCCCGCCACCCAGCGCGACTCCAGCATCACCGGCGCCGTCCGCTTCACCCATCCCGACGGCATCGACGTCCTCTTCGACCTGGTCAGCAGCCCCGCCGATTTCGCCACCCACGCCACCCTCGTCCGCCGCGGCGGCCGCGCCTACTCCACCGTCTGGGCCGCCGACGAGCCCACCCTGCGCGAACACGACATCGCCGGCGGCAACTTCGAATCCAAAGGTCGCGGACCCGAACTGAGCCGCCTGCTCGCCCGCGTCGCCTCGGGCGACGTGGTCGTTCCCGTGGAAGCCACCGTCCCCCTCGAAGCCGCCCCGGCCGTCCTCGGCGCCGGCAGCGCTCGCGGAAAGACTGTCCTGGCCATCTGATTCCAGCCGACGAAGGCGATCCATCGATGTATCGGGCCGCAGATCATTCGGCTGTCGAGTGGCGCGGTCGGGGCACCGGCGGCGAGCACTGGCGAGGTCAGCGGGGGCGGTAGATGCCGGATCTGGCCCTGGTCGCGGTGGTGGTGAGGATCGTGGCAAGAGTCGAATGGAGGCGGGTGGGGGTGGTCGGTTTGGCGATGAAGGTGGTTTCGCCGTAGAAGACGTAGCGGCCGTCGTTGGTGAGGTCGTGGAGCTGGAAGTCGTCGCGGCCCTCGGTGTGGCGGTTGTCGACGCTGGCGTGGGCGTAGACGCCGATGTGGGTGAGGGTGTCGGTGGGTTTGGCGAGGAAGGTTTCGAGTTGTTCGCGCGGGGTGGGGTTCCACAGGTCGCGGACATGCGGGCGGGGAGCGGCGAGTTCGGCTGCGGTGACCTTGATTTCGCGGCCGGAGCCGGGACCGACCTTCGGGAGGGTGGACAGGACCGCGGCGGCGAGGTCGTCGGGGGCCATCAAGTACAGGGCGATGTCGCCCGGGTCCGAGTCTTCGCCGGGGGCCTGAACGGCCAAGGCGGCGTAGGTGTCCCGGGTTCCACCGTGTGCGCGGATCGTTCTCGTGCTGCCGGAACCGCCCGCCACTTCGACGCGCGCGTGCGGAGCCAACAGCGCGGCCATGGCGGCGTCGAGGTCGCTGTCGAATTCGGCCATCATGTTCTCGGCGGCCTTGCCGCGCAGCCGGCGGACCTCCGCCCGGGATTCGACACCGACGTGGCGGTGGTGCAGGGGGTACGGCAGCACGTCGCGTCCCGCCGCCTCCCAGAGGGTGCGGAAGTCTAGAGCGGTGAGATGCCAGGTGCGCACGGGGGATCTACTCTGTTCCATCAGGTTTCGCGATTCAGTCGGCGCCGATGACGGGCGGCACCAGCTTGGGCGGATTGTCCAGACCGGTGAGTTCGTCACCGTGTTCCTGGGTGACCAGGTAGTCGGGAATGCCCTTGGTGGATTCGTCGTCCTTGCCCGCGCCCCTGCCGCCGGGGACGCCCATGCCCGGCATGCCCGCCCGGCCCGCGGCCCCGCCGCCCGCGCCCGCCACCCG
>NZ_LPNR01000041.1 GCF_019266065.1 Nocardia sp. MH4
AAAACGGCAAGGTCGTCGGTCTCAAGACCGAGCGCACCCAACTCGACGGCACCGGCAACGTCAAGGGCACCGGCGAGTTCAAGCAGTGGGACGTGCAGGCCGTCTACCGCGCCGTGGGCTATCGCTCCACCGAGGTGCCCGACATCCCGTTCGACGAGGACACCTGCACCGTTCCCCACGAGGCGGGCCGCGTCCTCACCGCCACCGGACCGCTGCCCGGTGTGTACGTGACGGGCTGGATCAAGCGTGGCCCGGTCGGCCTCATCGGCCACACCAAGGGCGATGCCAACGAGACCGTGGCCTGCCTGCTCGAAGACCGGCCCACCTCGACCCGCCCCGCTCGTCCCGATCCCGGCGCGGTCCTGGAATTCCTCGCGGGCGCGGGCATTCCGTTCACCACCTGGGCATGCTGGTATCGCCTCGACGCGCACGAGCGCGCGCTGGGCGCGCCCGAAGGCCGGGAACGGGTCAAAGTCGTCGAACGCGCGGACATGCTGCGCGCCAGCCTCTGCCGGTGAAGGACACACCCATGCCCCCACCGAGCACCCCGACCGAAACACAGATCATCGCCGCCCTGGGCGACGTCTGCGATCCCGAGATCGGCCGTCCGCTCACCGAACTGAACATGGTCGTGGCCGTCGCGGTGGACGCTCACGGCCACGTCGGCATCCGCGTCCTGCTGACGGTCGCCGCCTGCCCGCTGCGGGCGAGGATCAGCGAGGACATCCGGGCCGCCGTCACCGCGCTCCCCGGCGTCGCCGGTGTCGACATCGACTTCGGTGTGATGAGCGAAGACCAGCGCCGGGCGCTGCGCGTCCAGCTGCGCGGGCCGGACGCCGAAGCGGCGAGCGGGCCGGCCGACCCGGCGTCGCCGACGACGGTGTACTGCGTCGTGTCCGGGAAGGGCGGTGTCGGAAAGTCCAGCGTCACGGTGAATCTGGCGGTCGCGCTGGCCCGCCGCGGTCTGCGGGTCGGCATCATGGACGCCGACGTGCACGGGCATTCGGTCCCCGCGATGCTCGGCATCACCGTCGGCCCGACCCTGGTCGAGCGAATGATGATGCCGCCCAGCGCCTTCGGTGTCCGGGTCATCTCGATCGGCATGTTCGCCGACGGCAACACCCCCGTCGTCTGGCGCGGCCCGATGCTGCATCGCGCATTGGCGCAGTTCGTGCACGACGTCTACTGGGGTGAGCTCGACATCCTGCTGATCGATATGCCGCCCGGCACCGGTGACATCGCGATCTCCCTGGCCCAACTGCTGCCCGCCGCCCAGCTGCTGGTCGTCACGACGCCGCAGCGCACGGCGGCCCGCATCGCCGAACGGGCGGGCGCCGTCGCGGCTCGGACCGGGCAGCGGGTGGCGGGCATCATCGAGAACATGTCCTGGTACGACAGCCCGGACGGGACCCGGCACACCCTGTTCGGCGCGGGCGGGGCCACTGCCGTCAGCCGGGCGCTGAGTACGCTCCTCGACACCTACTGTCCGGTGCTCGGCCGGATCCCGTTCGATCCGGGCGTCTGCGCGGCGGGCGACGAGGGCGCTCCGTTCACCCACACCGCCCCGGAATCCGCGGCCGCCCGCGCCGTCGCCGACATCGCCGCGATCCTGGCCCCCACCAGCGCACCCCTGACCGGCAGACGCCTCGCCCTGACCGCGATGAACCGCTCGGTACAGCGAAATGGTGCGTAAGCGACACGGACGGCTCTAGTCTGTATCCGCTACACACTGTGGAGGTTGGATCAATGACGGTCGAGATCGTGACCGAGCCGGCGCCGGAGGACCTGTGGACCGGATCGGGCCGGGCCGCCGGTGCGCCGCCGACGTCGATGATCGAGCGGATGACGCTGATCCTCGACGCGTTCGACTCGACCACTCCCACCCTCACACTGCTCGGCCTGGCCGAACGCACCGGGCTACCGCGCTCCACGGTGCACCGGATCCTCGACCAGATGATCCGGCTGCGCTGGCTCGCGCACACCCCCGGCGGCTACCGGCTCGGGCTGCGCGTGCTGGAGCTGGGCGGACTGGCCGCCGAGCACAACGAGCTGCGCGAAGTCGTCGGTCCGCTGCTCTACGACCTGAGCCAGCGCACCGGCCTGATCGGTCATCTCGCCGTCCTCGACGGACGCGAGGTGCTGTTCCTGGACCGCGCGGGCGGGCGCAGCCAGGTCGCCATCCCCACCCGGGTCGGCGGACGACTGCCCGCGCACTGCACCGCGGTCGGCAAGGCGCTGCTGGCCACCCTCGAACCCGGCATCGCCGAGGCCTCGCTGCGCGGGGTCACCGTGCCGCGCACTGCCCGCACCATCATCGATCGCGCCGAACTGCATCGTGAACTGGCCCGGATCCGCAATCGGCAGGGCGTGGCCGTCGACACCGAGGAATCGCTGCCCGGTGTGGGCTGTGTCGCGGTGCCGATCCGCGGCCGCGGGGTCGCGCTGGCCGCGATCTCGCTGTCGGGCACGGTGCACGGCGACCGCAGCGCCCTCGACACCGCCCGGCTCGCGCGGGCGCTGGCCGAGGTGGCCAAGGAAGCGGCACGCGCCCTCGGCCCCCGGCACGGCCGCCCCGTCTAGCGCCTACTCGGTCGCCCGCCGCGCCATCGCCCGACCCGCCGCGCGACCCGAGAAGATGCACCCGCCCAGGAACGTGCCCTCCAGCGCGTTGTAGCCGTGCACGCCGCCGCCGCCGAAGCCGGCGACCTCACCCGCGGCGAACAGGCCGGGGAACACCTCGCCGTCCGGTCGCAGCACCCGCGAATCGAGATCGGTCTGCAGGCCACCGAGCGTCTTGCGGGTCAGGATGTTCAGCCGGACCGCGATGAGCGGGCCGTGCGCGGGATCGAGAACGCGGTGCGGCTTGACCACGCGCCCCGCCTTGTCACCGAAGTACTTGCGGGCGTTGCTGATCGCGGAGATCTGCGCGTCCTTGGTGTAGGGATTGGCGACCTCACGGTCCCTGGCGACGATCTGGCGCTCGAGCGCGGCCGCGTCCAGCTTCGGTCCCCGGGCGATGTCGTTCATGCCGTCGACGAGCTCGGTCAGCGAATCGGCGACGACGAAATCCACACCGTGCTGTTTGAACGCCTCCACCGGACCCGGAGCGCCCTTGGCGACGCGGCTGCGCAGCGTGAGCTTGAGGTCCTTGCCGGTGATGTCGGGATTCTGCTCCGAGCCCGAGAGCGCGAACTCCTTCTCGATGATCGTCTGGTTGAGCACGAACCAGGAGTAGTCGTGCCCGGTCGACAGGATCCGGCGCATCGTCTCGTTGGTGTCGAAACCGGGGAAACACGGTGCGGGCATGCGGATTCCGTTCGCATCGAACCACAGCGACGAGGGTCCGGGAATGATCCGGATCGCGTGATCGGGCCAGACCGGATCCCAGTTGTTGATCCCCTCGGTGTAGTGCCACATGCGATCTCGGTTGACCAGCGCCGCGCCGGCTTGTTCGGAGATGCCGAGCATCCGGCCGTCGACATAGGCGGGCACGCCCGAGATCATCGTCTCCGGGCACGGACCGAGCCGTTCGGTGGGCCAGTTGCGGCGGATCAGGTCGTGCGCGTGCCCGATGCCGCCGGAACTCACCAGCACCGAGGGCGCGTGGAAGGCGAACTCGCCCACCGTGTCCCGGTTCGAGGCGACCCCGCGCTCGGTGTCGCTGGGGGCCAGGACGCTGCCGCGGACCCCGGTGACGGCGCCGTCGGTGACGATCAGCTCGTCGACTCGGTGCCGGAACGCGAACCGCACCTGGCCGCGGACCTCGCCGACGAGCACGGGCTCGAGGAAGACCCGCACGACCTCGGGTCCGGTGCCCCAGGTCAGATGGAAGCGGGGCACCGAGTTGCCGTGCCCGTCGGCCAGTCCGCCGCCGCGCTCGGCCCAGCCGACCAGCGGCGTGACACGAAGACCCAAGGCGTGCAAGTAGTCCCGCTTCTCGTCGGTAGCGAACCGCACGTAGGCCTGTGCCCACTGGCGCGCCATCCGATCCTCGTCCTCGCGATCGAAACCGGCCGAACCGAGCCAGTCCTGCAGTGCCAGTTCATAGGAGTCCTTGATCCCGAGCCTGCGCTGCTCGGGGCTGTCGACGAAGAACAACCCGCCCAGCGACCAGAACGCCTGGCCGCCGAGATTGGCGCGGTTCTCCTGGTCGACCACCAGGACATTGCGGCCGGCCAGTACCAGCTCGTGCGTGGCGACCAGCCCGGCGAGGCCTGCGCCGACGACGATCGCGTCGGGGGTGAAGTCGTCGGTGGGCTCTGACACTGTGCTCGACATCCACGGAACGTAGCATTGGTGCGTCGGTGGCCGGGGGCAAGTGTTGGAAAATGCTCTGACCAGCGGCGTTTCGTTCGAGAGAGGTCTGGGAATCCATGAAAGTCCGAACCCGTACCGGTGCTGCCCTGCTCGTGTTCACGGTACTCGCCGGTCTCGGCGCCACCTCCTGCTCGCGGTCGGAGCGGTGGTGCGAGCGTGACCAGGGCGATGTCCTCGTCGAGAACTCCTACTGCGAGCGCGGCGTTCCCGGCTACGAGTGGGAGCCCGACCACGACAAGCCCAAGAAGAAGAAGAAGCCGAAGAAGCACTGATCCGCCTGCGGCCTTGTGCCGCACGATGATCCGAGACCCGACCGTGGCGCAAGAGATGCCGACTTCGCGTCGAGTCGATGCAGGTCAGCGGGTATCCCACCAGTGAGCACGCCGAATACCGTTGCGGTGGACGGTGATCGCTCGTCTCTCTAGTTCTCACAACGGCGTGAGTGGGTGGGTGCCATGACCAACCGGAAGGTAATTCGTATCGTCGCAGGACATACAGCGCGAGCGCTGTCGGTGTTGCTACTGGCCGCGGGGATCGGGACAGCGATGTCACCGGGACTGACGGCGATGGCGCAGAGTTGCGCCACGCTCGATGTCGTGGTCGCCCGTGGGACACAGGAACCCGGCTATCTCGGCTCGGTCGTCGGCGACCCGCTCTACGCGGTGCTGAGCGCGCAACTATCGGTCGACACCACCGCCCATCGGGTCGAGTACCCGGCGGATCTGCTGGTGCCCTCCTCGGTCAGCGACGGTACGAGGGCGATGACAACGCATGTGCTCGCTCAGGCCGCGGCCTGCCCCGACCAGCGTTTCGTGCTCGTCGGCTACTCGCAGGGCGCGGCGGTGACGCACGGAGTCCTCGGCTCGCCGGCGATGATGATCCTGCCCGGCATGTGGGTGCTGCCGCCGGAGGTGTCCTCGCGGGTGGTGGCGGTGCTGCTGTTCGGTGATCCGTTGCGGCTCGTCGGCGGCACGGTCGCGCCGTGGTACGCCGACCGCACCGCGAACTATTGCACCGCGGGCGATCCCGTCTGCGCGGGTGGGGTCTTCCCGACCGCGCACGGGGCCTACAGCTGGGCCTTCGCCAACGCCGTCGGGCAAGTCGACGCGCGGCTGTGAGCCCGCTGCCCGTCGTCGTCAGACGGCGGGCAGTACCCCGTTCAGGACTGCGCCGATCTGTGCCACCGCGCGGTCGACGCTGCCGGTCGGCTGGAACAGATGGCTCAGCGTCAGCCGGACCATGATCTCGACGAACGAGGTCAGTTCGTCGTCGGACAGCGAGTCGAGCCGGTAGTGCTCCCGCACGGTGCCGGTCAGCGTGGCGACCGCGCGGCCCAACACCGGCTCCGGATCGCTCATCAACGCGGGCAGCAGCGCGGTGTCGCCGTCCGCTCGGGCCGCGAGCACGGCCTTGATCAAAGTGTTGTCCCCGGCGTTGCGCAGCGCGTAGTCCGCGGCGGCGGTCATGCCCGCGATGGCGTCGGTGGGGTGTTCGGCCAGGGTGTCGGCGATGCCTGCCAGGTAGATGCCCAGCTCGCGCTCGATCAGGGCGTCGGCAAGGGCCTGTTTGGTCCCCATTTCCTTGTACAGGACCGGCCTGCTGACGCCGACCTCCTTGGCCACGCGCGACATGTTGACCGCGCCCCACCCTTCGGTGACGACCATGGTGCGGGCGGCATCGAGCATGCGGTCCCGCAACAGCAGACGCATCTCGGCGTGGAAGTTCGGCGATTCGGCCACTCGATCATCGTACATGTGCTATCGAATCTGCTCGTTCATTGACAATTCCTCCTAAAGTGTATTCACTGAGAACACATCGCGCTATGTTGTAAACGAACACAGCAATGACCGAGCCGGTGTCTCGGCGATCAGGAGAATGACAATGACGACATCTCGCATCGACGACCACGAAGGGTCGACGGCAGTCCTGCACTGGCGCGACCCCAAGCGCTACCTCTGGCTGTTCGGCCTGATCGCGCCCAGCGCGACGCTGCTGGCCGTCGCCTTCGTGTGGGCGTTCAACCAGCTGGGTTGGACCGCGGTCGCGCCGGTCTGGTGGTGGCTCGGGCCGATCCTGCTCTACGTGCTGCTGCCGATCCTGGATCGCTTCTTCGGCCCCGACGGCAAGAACCCGCCGGAAGAAGCCATGGAGCTGCTCGAGAACGATCGGTACTACCGGTACTGCACCTACGCCTACATCCCCCTGCAGCTGGTGAGCCTGGTGTTCGCCTGCTACCTGTGGACGGCCGACGATCTGTCCTGGCTCGGCATCGACGGCGGCCTCGGCCTGGTGTCGAAGATCGGCCTGGCCTTCACGATCGGCGCGATGGGCGGCATCGGGATCAACACCGCGCACGAGCTCGGGCACAAGAAGGACGAGCTGGAGCGCTGGCTGTCGAAGATCACCCTCGCCCAGACCGGCTACGGTCACTTCTACATCGAGCACAATCGCGGTCACCACGTGCGCGTGTCCACGCCGGAGGACCCCGCCAGCGCCCGCTTCGGCGAATCGTTCTGGACGTTCCTGCCCCGCAGTGTGTGGGGCAGCCTGGTCTCGGCCTGGGAACTCGAGCGCACCCGCCTCGAGCGACTCGGCAAGGGACCGTTCAGCATGCACAACGACGTGCTCAACGCCTGGCTGATGACGGTGGTGCTGTGGGCGGCGCTGGTCGCGGTGTTCGGCCCGGTGATCCTGCCGTTCCTGCTGATCCAGGCCGTGTACGGCTTCTCGCTGCTGGAGACGGTGAACTACCTCGAGCACTACGGTCTGCTGCGGCAGAAGACCGCCTCGGGGCGCTACGAGCGGTGCACCCCCGAGCACAGCTGGAACTCCGACCACATCGTCACCAACATCTTCCTGTACCACCTGCAGCGGCACAGCGATCACCACGCCAATCCGACCCGGCGCTACCAGACGCTGCGGCACATGGACGGCGCGCCCGAACTGCCCAGCGGCTACGCCAGCCTGATCGGCCTGGCCTACCTCACACCGCTGTGGCGCAAGGTGATGGACCCGCGCGTGCTCGCGCACTACGACGGCGACATCACCCGCGTGAACATCCAGCCCGCCAAGCGGGACAAGGTCCTGGCGAAGTACGGAGCGCGCTGATGGCCGCCTACACCTGTCCGGTCTGCGACTACCGCTACGACGAGACCACAGGCGCGCCCCGCGAGGGCTTCCCGGCCGGGACCGCCTGGGCGGCGATCCCCGACGACTGGTGCTGCCCGGACTGCGGGGTCCGCGAGAAGCTCGACTTCGCGCCGAGTGAGGAGGTGTCACGATGAGCGACTACAAGCTGTTCCGTTGCGTGCAATGTGGTTTCGAGTACGACGAGGCGCTCGGCTGGCCCGAGGACGGGATCGTGGCGGGCACCCGCTGGGACGACATCCCCGACGACTGGTCCTGCCCGGATTGCGGTGCGGCCAAGGCCGACTTCGAGATGCTCGAGGTGAGCCGCGGATGAGCGGCCGGATCGTCATCGTGGGTGCCGGCGTCGCCGGCGCGACCGCGGCCCAGACGCTGCGGCGCGAGGGCTACGCGGGGGAGATCGTCCTGGTCGGCGACGAACCGGACCTGCCCTACCGCAGACCCGCTGTGTCGAAGGAACTGCTGGCAGGCACCGGATCGTTCGATCGCGCGCTGCTCAAACCGGTGAAGTTCTGGGTCGACAACCGGATCGATCTGCGCCCCGCGTTCGGGGTGGAAGAGATCGATATCGACCGTGCGACAGTGCGATCGGGCACCGGCGAGGTGCTCGGCTACGACAGCCTGCTGCTGGCCACCGGGGCTCGGGCGCGGACGATCGACACCACCTCGACCCGGGTGCACACCCTGCGCACCCGCGCCGACATCGCCGCGCTCCAGGCGGCGGTCACCGCGGGCGGCTCGCTGCTGATCATCGGTGGTGGGCTGATCGGTTGCGAGGTCGCCGCCACCGTGCGGGGTCTGGGTGCCCGCGTGACGGTGCTCGATGCCGGAGCCGCGCTGATGGATCGGGTGGTGCCCGCGGCGGTGTCGGACGTGCTGCGGCGCCTGCACGAGGAACACGGCGTCGTGGTGGAGAACGGCGTGCTGACCACCCAGGTGGTCGACGCGGGCACCGGCGTCACGGCCACCGCTGCCGACGGGCGCACCTGGTCGGCCGCCGCCGCGCTGGTCGCCGTCGGGTCGGTGCCGGAAACGGCGCTGGCCGAGGCCGCGGGGATCGCCGTCAACGACGGCATCGTCGTCGACCAGCACTACCGCACCTCGGCGGCGGGGGTGTTCGCCGCGGGCGACGCCACCACCGGATTCCACCCGCTGCGTGGGGAATTCGAACGCGGTCAGCACTGGAACTCCGCCATGACCGCCGGCGCGGCGGCGGCCCTGTCGATGCTCGGGCACCCGGCCGCGCCCGCCGAGGTGCCGTGGGGCTGGACCGACCAGCACGGCGTCTCGATGCAGTTCGCCGGCTGGATTCACCCGCACGACGAACTGGTCGTCGACGGGGATCTGGCGGGCAAGGACTTCCTCGCCGTCGCTCTGCGCGATCGACGCCCGGTCGGAGCCGTCGCGATGCGCAGGCCCCGGGAGCTGCGCGCGATCCGTCCGCTCATCGCGGCCGGACAGCCCTGGCAGGCCACGGCGCCGGTGCCCACGCACTGATCGCGAGACCGGTCGCGACCGCGACGAACCGGGCCGCGCACGAGGTGATCGTGCGCGGCCCGGTGTCGTCGATCCAGGGCGACTACCAGTGCACGCCCGGCAGCACACGGCTCATCCGGGCCGCCGAACCCGGCATCACCATCAGCGGGGTGAGCACCGGAGCCAGGACAGTGAGCGCGTTGCGGCTGGGCTCGACCGGCGCCGCCGGCTCGGGGGCGGGCTCGGCGAGCACCGGCTTGCCCTGTGCCGCAGTGGATTCGCCGAAGAGCCGGAAGCCGGTGTGCATGATGGTCCGCTTGAGCGAGGGCAGGAACATCTCGACCGCCTGCGAGAAGGTGCCGACCGGGGTATCGATCCGGTCGGGCCGCTCCAGCATCGCGCGCACCACGATCCGGGCGGCGCGCTCGGGGTCGGGCAGCGGCAGGGCGCGGTAGAGATCGGTGGGGGCGATCATCGGGGTGCGCACCAGCGGCATCCGGATGGAGGTGAACGTGACACCGGCGCCACGGTTCTCGACGGCGGCGATATCGCTGAAATTGTCCAGCGCCGACTTGCTGGCGGCATAGGCGGCGAAGCGGGGAACCTTGGTCTGCACCGCGATCGAAGAGATGTTGACGATGTGGCCGAAGTGGCGCTCCCGCATCGACGGCAACAGCGCCAGGATCAGCCGCACGGCGCCGAAGTAGTTCACCGCCATCGTCCGCTCGAAGTCGTGCATGCGGTCCACCGAGTTGGCGACCGAGCGACGGATCGAGCGACCCGCGTTGTTGATCAGGTAATCGACATGGCCGTGCTCGCTCAGCAGCTGCTGCACGAGGCCGTCGACGGCCGTCGCGTCGGTGATGTCGCACGGGTAGGCGAAGGCGGTGCCGCCGTCGGCCCGCACGGATTCCGCTGCGGCGGTGAGGTCTTCGACGCCACGGGCCACCATGAGCACGGTGGCGCCGCGCTGGGCGACCGCGTGCGCGGTGGCCAGGCCGATGCCCGAGGACGCGCCGGTGATCAGCACGATCCGGCCCGCGAGCCGGTCGGCGTCGGCCGGGACCCGCCCGCGATGCGGGTCGAGGTTGGCACGCCAGAAGTCCCACAGCCGCTGGGCGTAGGTGTCGAAGGCGGGCACCGTCAGGCCGGGCAACTGCGCGCGGGTCGATTCGGCGACGAACTCGGCGGTGAAACCGACGTGCGGCGCGACCTCGGCGGGAATGCCCGCCTGTTCGAACAGGAAGTCGCGCACCGCGTGGGCGCCGGGCACGTGCCCGAGGCCCGACAGCGCGCGGGCACTGCCGGGGACCGTGCCGATGCCCACCGGGCCACCCGCGGCGGTGGCCAGCGCGCGGTAGATCTCGCCGAAGGGCTGCGGCTCCGGGTTGACCAGGTGGAACGTGCGCCCGTCGAGTCCGTCCTTGCGCACCAGCCGGACCATCGCCTCGGCGACGTAGTCGACCGGAACGACATTGGTGGCGCCCAGATCGGGCAGGGGCAGCGGCAATTCGGCCGGCAGCGCCGAGAGGGCGTCGATCGCGGCGAAGAAGTAGTACGGGCCGTCGATCTTGTCCATCTCGCCGGTGCGCGAATCACCGACCACGATCGCCGGGCGGTACACCCGCCAGCGCACGTCGGTGGTTTCCCGGACGAGCTTCTCGGCGGCGAACTTGGTGCGGTGATACGGCGAGGTCAGGTTCTGGCCGAGATCGAAGTCCTCCTCGAAGAACTTGCCGCGGTGATCGCCCGCGACGGCCACCGAGGACACGTGGTGCAGCACGGCGTCGAGCCTGCGCGCCAGCTCGATCACCGAGCGGGTGCCGGCGACATTGGCCGCGTGCGCGGTCTCCTCGTCGGCGGTCATGTCGTAGACCGCGCCCAGATGCAGCACGTGATCGGCGCGCGGCGGCTCGTCGCCCAGGCCGAGGCCGTCGGCGGTCAGGTCGCCGACCAGCGCGAACACCCGATCACCGTCGGGATGCTGCGCGGTCAGCGCGGTGAACTTGGCCAGCGACTCGGCGCGCACCAGCACGTGCACGATCGCCGTCGGGTCGGCGGCGAGCAGCCCCCGCACCACTCGCCGACCCAGAAATCCGGTACCGCCTGTCACGATGTAGGAAACCATCGCCCCTCCTGAAAATTCTCGAAACACGGTGTCGTGCAACAGTGATCCGGCATGCGGCGGTGGATGCGGCGATCAACGGTCGAAATCCAGCAGCACGTGGCTGGAGAGAAACCGGGCACATCGTCGTCCCGGCAGGCCCTCACCGTACTCGTCGGTAACCTTGCCGGGCAAGCTCGTGGCGCCCGGTCACCGTGTGGGAATTGTCACCGATCGTCGCAGGTCAAAGGGTGTGTGTGACAGTTGATTTCAGTAACTGCGAGTTTCGGACAACTTGTCGCTACCGGCCGGCGAGGACGTCGTCGACGACCCCGGCCATCCGCGCGCGGAACACCTCGGGGGCGAAGGTGAGCGCGTGGTCGCGGATCTTCGCCGGATCGTAGGTCGCCGAATCGAACTCGCCCATCAGCTCGGCCAGTGCCGCGACGACCTCGTCGTCGGTGCCCGCGGGTACGTAGGCGCCGACGACACCGGGCCGCACCGTGTCGAGTGCGCCGCCCGCCCCGACGGCGAGCACGGGGGCGCCGCACGCCATCGCCTCGACGGGCACGATGCCGAAGTCCTCGATGCCCGGCATCAGCAACGCCCGGCAGCGCCGGTACATGTCCTGCAACTGCGCGGCGGAGGTGGCGCCGAGGAAGGTGGTCTCCGGGCCCGCGATCGCCGCGAGCTGGGCGCGGAAGCGGCCCTCGCCGAGAACGACCAGACGCACCCCGGCCCGCTGCGCCGCGCGGATCGCCAGGTCGGCGCGCTTGTAGGGCACCAGCCTGCCCGCGCACAGGTAGAAGTCCTCGCGGGCGAGGGCCGGGTCGGGGGTGAACCGCGCGACCTGGACCGGCGGATTGACCACCGAGGCGGGCAGTCCCCACCAGTCGGTGACCCGCTGCGCGACCGCGTGCGAGTTGGCCACCACGTGGGCGAGCCGCGGCGCGGCGCGCAGTTCCCCGCGGCGCGCCAGCGTGCCCAGCGCGGCGAGGGCGAGCTGCCCGGCGCGCCCACCCGCCTCCTGGGCGCGGAACTCGCGATCCCAGGCCCACCGGGCCGGGCTGTGCACGTAGGCGACGACGGGTGCGTCGGTGGCCAGGGCGGCCTGGGTGGCGAAGGCGTGATGGCTGATCACCACCACGTCGTGGTCGCGCAGCGGCAACCGGCGCAGCACGCGCGGCACCAGCGGCAGCAGGGGAGCGTGTCTGCCGCCGGTCAGGGCATGGGCGCGGCTGAGCCAGCTGTCGTGGACGGCGCCGACCGGTTCGCGGATCCCGCCCGGCGCGACGATCGGCGCGAAAACCTCGGCATCGGGCCAGGTTTCGACGAATTCGCCGACCACCGCCTCGGAACCGCCGAACTCGGTGAAACGTTCGTGTACGAGGGCGACACGGGTCATCGGGAGGTGCTCGTCTCGATCTGTCGGGGGGCGGCGGTGCGGCGCAGGGCGGGGGCGACCGGCCTGCCGCGCAGCAGACCCTCGACGGTGCCCCGGTCGATCGCGCGGCGATAGACCACGGCGGCCTCGGCGCAGGCGGCGACGGTGGCAGTCACGGCGGCGGCGTCGTGGGCCGCGGAGACGACGAAGGACTGACCGAGCACCCCACGCTGGAGCAGCTCCTGCAGGAACAGCGTCCGGAAGGCCTGGGACGCAGCACCTTCCGCGTCGAGGGTACGGAAGATCAGGCAGGACGGACGGCCCCGGACCTGGAGGTGGTCGGCGAGCCCGAGCTCGGCGGCGACGGCGTTCACGCCGTCGGCCAGGTCGCGCCCCGCCTGCTCCATCCGGGTGACCGGGTCCTCGGTGCGGTAGGCGTGCACGACCGCGCGGAACGCGGCCAGCGCCGAGGTCTCCGGGCCGTGCGTGGTCGAGAGCAGGAACACCCGGTCCCGCTCGGTACGCAGCCCGCCGAGCTCCATGTACTCGCGCTTGCCCGCGAGCGCGGAGATCGGGAAGCCGTTGCCCATCGCCTTGCCCCAGCACGACAGGTCGGGCGTGACGCCGTAGACGGCCTGCGCGCCACCCGCCGCCCAGCGGAAACCGGTGATCATCTCGTCGAACACCAGCAGTGTGCCGTGCCGATCACAGAGCGCGCGAACGCCTTCCAGATAGCCGGGCAGCGGCTCGGCCAAGGCGGTGGCGGCCTCGAGGAACACCGCGGCCACCTCACCGGCGGCCAGGGTGCCCGCCAGCGCGTCGAGGTCGTTGTAGGGGAACTTCACGGTGTCGACGGCGGGGATGCCGCCCGCCATCTCGGTGGTGCCGATGAACCAGTCGTCGACGGAGAAGAACGGCTGATCGCAGACGGCGATCCGGGTCCGCCCGGTGACCGCCCTGGCGAGACGCACCGCGGCGGTGGTGGCGTCGGAGCCGTTCTTGGCGAACTTGACCATGTCGGCGCCGGGCACCAGCGACAGGAAGTCCTCGGCGGCGAGCAGTTCCGATTCGGTGGGCCGGGAGAAGCTCGAGCCGTCGGCGGCGGCGCGCGCGGCGGCCGCGCACACCGGCTCGTAGCCGTGGCCCAGCGTGACCGCGCGCAGCCCCATCCCGTACTCGACGAACTCGTTGCCGTCGACATCCCAGACCCGAGCGCCCTTGCCGCGCACCAGCACCGGGGCCATGCCCTCGGGGTATTGGTCGCTGCCGCGCGCGTAGGTGTGCGCGCCGCCCGGAACGAGCTCGTGCAGCCGGGCCTGGACGGCCGTGCTGTGATCGAAGCTGCGCATCAGCGTTCCTCTCGGCTCGTGTCGGTCGGTCCGTGGCGACCCGGTCCCGAGCGGTTGCCCGCCCTACGCGCTGGGCGTCGAGTTCTTGCTCGCGGTCTTCACCGGGGCTGCCCGTGGGGGCCACTGGCGGGGGAGGACCGTGGTCTCGGGGTCGTAGGCGACGGATACCGACGCCGGCGCGATCGCGTCGGCCCGGGCGGACGGGTCGACCTCGGAGGTACCGACCGACGCGGATGTCTCGGCGGGCTGCGGGTCCTCGGCGGTGCGCTTGCGGCCGGTGCGCCGCTCCAGCGCGCCACGCGCCAGCACCAGGCCCTCGGCGGCCACGATCAAGGCGGCCAAGGCGGCGAACAGCCCTTCCTGCACCGGGTGCGGGGCCACCAGTTCCGTGCGCGGATTGCTGATCACGGTGAGCCGGGCCATGCCGAGCACCTGGCGGAACTCGATTTCGCGGGCGACGTCCCTGGCGTCGAAACTCAGCTCCGGCCGCAGCGGATCGTCGACGAGCCGCTTGGAGAAGGTGTCCTCGACGGCCCGGCGGTGATCTTCCAGGTCGGCCGCCGAGCGAGCGATCGCCTCGGTGCGCATCTGGGATCCGACACGGTCGAGCGACTGTTCTACCGCGAGGACGAGTTTGGCGGCCTGCTCGGGAGTGCTCGCCTGCGCTGTGATGATCAACAGCGAGGGTGCGGGGCCGGTCATGGCCGAGACCCGGGGCCGCAGATCGTCTTCGGAGGGGGCCAGCCCGTTCTTCACCACGTCCGACAGCACCCGGCTCTCGGTGATCAGCACGATGTAGGGCTGGGTGAGTTCGTTGAACACCGCGCCGATCGATTGCTGGGAGATCTGCGCGGTCAGGCTCGCCTCGTAGGTGCGGTCGCTGCGGTCGCGCACCAGCCAGACGCCCGCGCCGACCAGCACGGCCACCACCAGGGCGATCGGGAGGACCCGGATCAGCTGGCGGGCGTGCCCGGCGAGGTCGACGCCGGACATCGACGCGCTCGCCGAGCGGGACTCACCCGTCGCCGCCGTCTCACTCACACTTCCCCCACATTCCACCGGTAGTGGTGGCGATGGTAGCT
The DNA here is from genome assembly GCF_019266065.1 of Nocardia sp. MH4. Classification (GTDB taxonomy): domain Bacteria; phylum Actinomycetota; class Actinomycetes; order Mycobacteriales; family Mycobacteriaceae; genus Nocardia; species Nocardia canadensis. The sequence continues at coordinate 14,860 of NZ_LPNR01000041.1, forward strand.
GGGGTTCCGCTGCGCCGCGAGACGTGACCGCGACGGGTTTACCCGGCGGGTGCGGCCGGTAAACGTGTCCCGGAATCTGAAACGTCGATGCGGTCCCACTCGATACGCACGTGGCGCGACGTGCCCGCAGCGCCGCGGAAACAGTTCAGCGGGTCGATGTGGCGGAAATCGCCAGATGAGCGCGGGCGCGGGGAGATCGGTACGCTGAGCCGGTTCGTGCCCGCCCGCGGCGGGCACGCGGGATCGGTGAGTGACGGAAATCATGGAGGATCGAACAGTGGTGGGGGTTCGGGTGTCGGTGTGTGTCCCGGCATTCAACGCGGCACGCACGATCGTCGAGACCATCGGGTCGATCCTCGCGCAGGACTTCGCGGATTTCGAGATCGTCGTGGTCGACAACGCGAGTGTCGACGGCACCGGCGAGCTGGTGCGGTCCTTCGACGACGACCGGATTCGGCTCTACACCAACGACGTCGTCCTGCCGATCGCCGAGAACTGGGACCGGACGATCGGACTGGCCTCGGGTGAGCTGGTCAAGCTCGTCTGCGCCGACGACCTGATCACCCCGAATTGCCTGTCGGCGCAGGTCGACGCGCTGCGCGATCCGGAGATCGCCGTCACCGGCGCCAGGTTCGACGTCATCGACGACGCGGGAACGCTGCTCGCCCGATCGCGTGGGCTGACGGGACTGCTCGGGCGCCGCTCGTCGCGGACCGCCCTGCGCGCCTTCGTCCGCAAGCTCCCCGACGAACTGTGCCCGACGGCCGCGTTCATGTTCCGCCGCAGCGATCTGGCCACGACCAGCGGGTTCCGCACCGACTTCCTCTACGCGATGGACATCGACCTCATCGCGCAACTGGTCGAGCGCGGCGGCTTCTTCGGTGACAGCCGGGTGCTGGCGATCAACCGCGCCTCGGCGTTCAATTACTCCTCCACCACCTCGACCCTCAGCAAGCTGTCCGACGTGCTCCGGTTCAACCACCACTACCGGCGCAGGCACCGCGATCAGATCCGCCTCGTCGATGTCCTCGTCGGCGACGGCAAGGTCGTGCGTCAGGCACTGGTCCGGCTGGGCGCGCGGGTCAAACGCGCGGCCGGGAAGGGCTGAATCGTGGGCCCGCTGCTGTACCTGCTCGCGGTTCCGGTCGCGTGGGTGTTCCTGCGCTGGATCCGCCATCGGCCGCAGCGCGGGCTGTTGCTGGTCGCCGCGCTGGTGCCGTTCAACGGTCTGCTCCTGATCGCGCCCGGGTGGATGCAGGTCAACGGGTGGAAGGAGGCGCTGCTGCTGCTCACTCTCGCGGTGGCCGTCGTCGTCCCGCAGCGCGAATCCGAACCGCGCCCGGTGATTCCGTGGTGGTCGTTCGGCGCGGTCCTGGTCGTGTTCGGGGTCGTGTCGGCGTTCGTGACGGCAGGATCGCTCGGCCTGTTCGCGATCAAGATCACGTTCTTCTACTTCGTCGTGGTCCCGCTGATCCTGTACCTGCGACCGTTCAACGCGCGCGACCGCGATCTGCTGGTGACCATCATGATGATGGAGTCGATCGTGATCGCGGTGTTCGGATTGGCCCAGCAGGCGATCGGCGCGGCAGGACTGGCCCAGATGGGCTACGAGTACAACGAGACGATCCGGTTCTCGGGGGGCATCCTGCGCTCGTTCAGCACGTTCAATCAGCCGTTTCCGTTCGGGTTCTACCTGGTGACGGTCCTGCTCGTCGGTGGTTCGGTGGCGCTGGCCGCGCCGCGGCGCCCGCGCAACCGGATCTTCCTGCTGGCGACGCCGGTACTGGTCGCGGGGATCGCGGCGAGTGTGGTGCGGGCGGCGCTGGTGGGCCTGCTGGTCGGGGCACTCGTGCTGGCGGTGGTGCGGTATCGGCGGCAGCTGAAGGCGGTGATCATCGGCGGCGTCGTGCTGATCGGCCTGGGCAGTGTCGCGGTGTCCGCGCAGGCCCGCAGTTCGCTGTTTTCGTCGTCGAGCCTGGCCGACCGGGGGACTGGCTGGAACACCGTGATCCGGTCGGTCGGCAGTCATCCGTTCGGGGACGGTCTCGGTTCCACCGGCGCGGCGAAGGCGCGTCTGCTGGTCGAGGAACTCGGTCCGATGGCCGAGAAGCTGCCGTACGCCACCGGCGAGGTCCAGATCTACGGACGTCCGTATCAGCCCGACAACTACTACGTGAAGCTCCTGATCGAACTCGGGCCGATCGGTGTGTGGCTGTTCGCGGTGATCATGGTGGTGATCTACCTGATGTCGATTCGCGCGGCCCGCACACTGCGTGGCAACGACGCCGCCCTGGCGCTCGGCGTCGCGGCGGCGGTGCTGGCCAGCGCGGTGGCGGCGGTCGCGTCGAGCTACTTCGAGATCTTCCCCAGTGATTTCTACTACTGGTTGCTGGCCGCGGTCGTCGGCTGTGCGATCACCCAGCAGTCCACGACCGTCGAGCGCAGCGCTGTCCCCGAGCAGGTCACATGAACGTCGAGGCACAGGAAAAGCGAGGTGGCGCACTGTGTTTCGGTGCGCTGGCCTGCCGTCCGAACGGGGCGGGGGTGTCGACCTATCAGCGTGAGCTGCTGGCGCGGATGCCGGCCCTGCTGGCGGGAACCGCCCTGTCGGCCGTGGTCCAAGCCGATGCCGTGGCGATCCTGCCGCCGGGCATCAGCGCGGTGGCGCGTCCGGTCGCGGCGGGGGCGCGGCGGGCCTGGCACGGCATCGCCCCGCTGCGCGGCGTCGATGTCTTCCACGGGCTCGACGTCGACGTTCCGGTCACCGGGCCGCGCGCGACCGTCGGTACCGTGCACGACCTGTCGGTGTTCGATGTCCCGTGGGCCTTCAGTCGCTACCGGGCACGGGGCGAACAGCTGCTGGTCCGGATGTCGCTGGCCCGCGCCGATCTGCTCATCGCGGTCTCGGAGTTCACCGCCGAGCGGATCGCCGACCGGTTCGGCCGGGACGCGGTCGTCGTACCGCTCGCCCCCGCCGGGTGGGCGCGGGAACCCGGGGAACACGACGTCGCGCGAGTGCGCGCGCGGTATGACCTGCCGCCGCGCTTCGTGCTGCAAGTCGGCACCGTCGAACCGCGCAAGCAGGTCGCGATGCTGGCCGAGGCGGCCGGCCTCCTCGACGTCCCCCTGGTGCTGGCCGGCGCCGGATCCGACGGCCCGCAGGCGCCGAGCTCGGCGATCGGGCTCGGCTACGTCGACACCGCGGACCTGCCCGCGCTGTACGCGGCCGCGACGGTGGTCGCCTACTGCTCGCAGTACGAGGGATTCGGGCTGCCGCCGGTCGAGGCCATGGCCTGCGGTGGCGCGGTGGTCGCGAGCGCGGTCGGCGCGCTGCCCCAGGTCTGCGGGGACGGCGCCGTGCTCGTGGCGCGATCGGTCGCCGAGGACTGGGCGAAAGCCGTGCGCCCGCTGGTGCACGACGCGGCCGCCAACCAGGACCTGCGCCGTCGCGGCCTCGCCGCGGTGTCCGCGCTGAGCTGGCAGGCCACGGCAGCGGCGACCGTCGCCGCCTACCGCGCGGCCGGGCTGATGTCGTGACCGACGACGCCACCGCGGCCGTCGCCCGGGAGGAACCGGCCGACGGCGGACGCGCGCGATCCGGCCGGGCCGCGGCGAACAACACCGCGGCGATGCTGGCCAGCCGCGTCTTCGCCGCGGCGCTGGGACTGCTCGGCACCACGCTGATCGCCCGCATGCTCCCCGCGGTCGAATGGGGCTACTTCTCTTTCGTTTTCGGTCTGCTCGGCATGCTCGCGATCGTCACCGACCTCGGTGTCGGACGCGCGGTCATCGGGAAGCTGGTCCACGGTGAGCCCAGCGAGGCCGCCGAGATCGCGACCTCGTTCATCGTGTTGCGGACCGTACTCGGGCTCGTCGGCTACGGACTGGCGGTCGGCTACGTGCTCGTGCTGCGGTGTCCGCCCGAGGTGGTCACCGCCACCGCGGTCGCGGGACTGGTGGTGGTCGTGGCCACGCCGAGTCACGCGCTGACCGTGCTGTTCCAGTCGACCATGCGGCTGACCCTCGTCGCCGCGGCCGAAGCGCTCGCCCGCACGGTGCAACTGGCGGTGACCGTGTTGGCGGTCGTGTGGTCGCCGACCCTGCTCGTGGTCGTAGTGCCCGCCATCGTCTACGAGATCGTCGCGATCGCGGTGAAGATCGTCGCGGTCGGGCGCGGGCTGGGCGGGCCGATCCCCGCGCGGCACATCGAACTGCGCTGGTGGGGCGGCATGCTGCGGGAAGCGCTGCCGCTGAGCATCGGGCTCGCGCTGATCATCATGTTGCAGAAGGTCGGGCTGTTGCTGCTCGGGCATTTCGACAGCTACGAGTCCGTCGGGCTCTTCGCCGTCGGCATGAAGTTCGCCGATCTGCTCGACACCGCCGCGATCGCGGTGGTCGCCCCGCTGACCACCCTCTTGATCGCCCTGTGGCCCGACGATCCGGCGCGGTTCCGCCGCTATTTCCGCCAGGCGACCACCGCGCTGACCGCGCTCGGCCTGGCCGCGCTGGTGGCCTTCTGGCCGGTCGCCGCCGACGGTGTGCGGCTGCTGTTCGGCGCCGATCTCGAAGCGGCGGCGGACGCCGCCCGGATCCAGATCCTCGGCGGGCTGCTGGGGGCACTGGCACACCTCGCGCTGGTGGCGCTGATGGCCGTCGGGCGCAACGTCGTCATCCCCTGGATCGCGGCGGTCGCGCTGCTGGTCGATCTCGCGGTGGCGTGGCCGCTGATCTCGCGGTGGTCCTACGAGGGCGCGGCCGTCGCCGGACTGCTGGCGCAGCTGGTGCTGCTCATCGCGGTCTGGGTGGCGCTGGCCGCGGCGGTCCGGATGCGGCGGCTGGTGCCGCTGGCCACGGTGGCCGCCATCGCCGGAGTGGCCGTCGCGGTGATCGCCGCGGCGACCGCGATCGACCGGCACTGGGCGCCGCCGTGGATCGTCACCGCGATCACCGCCTGCCTGATATACCTATTTCTCGCCGGATGCATCGTGCGGCGGACCGACGGACTGACGATACGAACCTTGCGGGGGCCGAAACCTGATGACACTGTGGCGAATCGCCCGGGTGATGCTCATCGCCGCAGTCGTCACGGTGACAGTGTCGGGATGCGCGACGATCGTGCCGACGACCCCCACTGACACCGCCCCCGCCGGCCTCGGGGTGTCGGGCGGCCACGCCTGGCTGGAATCCGGTGCGGCGGAACTGGACCGGCAGATGGGCATCGTCGCCGCCAGCGGAGCCACCTGGGTCCGGATCGACCTCGACTGGTCGGTGATCGAACCGCAGCGGGGCCGCCAGGACTGGTCGGCGACCGATCGCGCCATCGATGCGGCGCGCGCCCACGATCTGTCCGTGCTGGCGATCCTGACCTACGCGCCCGCCTGGGCCGGGCTGCACGAGGGTGCCCCGAGCAGCAAGTCGGTGCCGCAGCCGGTGCTGTTCGGCCGGTTCGTCGGCGACGCGGTCGATCGCTACCGCGACCAGATCTCGCACTGGGAGATCTGGAACGAACCCAATGTCACCGCCTTCTTCGCGCCGCGGCCGGACATCGGCGTCTACGCGCATCTGCTGCGCCAGGCCGCGCTGTCGGTCCGGTCGCGCCAGCCGCACGGCCAGGTGATCGTCGGCGGCCTGGCACCGGCGACGAACAACGGTCAAGACATCGCGCCGACCTCGTTCGTGGAACTGCTCTACGAACTCGGGGCGGCGGCCGACTTCGACGGGATCGCGGTGCATCCCTACTCCTATCCGGAGCTGCCCGCCTCGCCTGCCTGGTACAACGCCTTCGGCAATCTGATGGCCATCCGGCGCATCATGGACGCGAACAGCGACACCTCGGCCCTGTTGTGGCCGACCGAATTCGGGGCGCCGACCGGCACCGGCGCACGATCGGTCAGTGAAGCGGTGCAGGCAGAGATCCTCGATCAGGGACTCGGCTTGATCGCCACGATGCACGATGTCGGGCCGGTGTTCGTCTACTCCCTCCTCGATGCCGGCGACAACCGCGACGATCTCGAGGACAACTTCGGCCTGCTGCGCCGCGACTACACCGAGAAGCCCGCGCTGGCGGTGCTGCGCGCCCACGCGGAGGCGCGGCGTGCCGGTCGATAGCAGCGCTCGGGAGCTGGTGTTCGTCGCGCATTCCGGCCGGGCTTCCGGCGCCGAGAAGATCATGCTGACCCTCGCCGAGCGGGCCGTGGCCGAGGGCTGGCGGGTGCGGGTGGTCTGCCCGGACGGTCCGCTCCGGAAGCTGCTGCCCGCCACGGTCGGCCACGTCGCGATCCCGGAACTCGGATTGGCCGGGCAGCGGGGCGGGCAGCGCCTGCGCGCGGCCGCCGTCATGCTGTGGCGGTGGGCCCTGGCCGCCCGCGTGCTCCGGCGGGTAGCGCGCACCGCCGGGGTCCGGCTGGTGGTGAACTCGACGATGGCGCTGCCCGCGGTGGCCCTGGCGCTGCCGCCTCGGCGGGC
>NZ_LPNR01000042.1 GCF_019266065.1 Nocardia sp. MH4
GCGTGGGCGGTTCGGCGACCAGGGTGGCCACCGCGGTCGGCGCGGGCGCCGACTCGATGGCGGCGATCGGGGCGGGCTCGGGCGCGGGCGCGGGCAGACCGCGACGCAGCGGACCGGTGGTGGCCGGCGGCATCATCGAGGTGTCGGAGTCGCCGGCCAGCAGCGACAGCGGAATGAGCACGATCGCGCGGATACCGCCGTAGTCGGATTCGCTGAGCCGCACCGAGACACCGTGCGAGGTCGACAGCCGGGCGACGACGAACAGACCGAGGCGCGAATCCGAGGACAGCGTGCCGACACCGAAGTCCGGCGGATCGGCCAGCATGTCGTTGTAGCGGGCCAGGTCCTCGGGGCTCATGCCCATGCCCTGGTCGGTGATCTCGATGACCACGCCCTTGCCGACGATGTTGCCACCCGCCTCGACTCGCGACTGCGGCGGGGAGAACGCGGTCGCGTTGTCGACGAGCTCGGCGAGCAGGTGCACGAGGTCGGCCACGACGGTGCCGACGACCTCGACCTCGGGCAGCTTGGTGACGCGCACCCGGGCGTAGTCGAGCGTCTCGCCGATGGCGCTGCGCACGACGTCCATCACCGGAACCGGCTTGCGCCACTGACGTCCGGGCCTGCCGCCGCCCAGGATGATCAGGTTCTCGGCGTTGCGGCGTTCGCGGGTGGCCAGGTGGTCGAGCCGGAACAGGGTCTCCAGCAGCGCCGGATCCTCCTGCCTGCGTTCGGCCTCGTCGAGGATCTCGAGCTGGCGGTGGACCACGATCTGGCTGCGGTGGGCGATATTGAGGAACACCGCGCGCACACCCTCGCGGGTGCGGGCCTCGTCGACGGCGGCGCGCAGCGCGGCCGAGGCGGCGTGCTCGAAAGCCTGGGCGACCTGGCCGATCTCGTCCCTGCCGAAGTCCAGCGTGGGGGAGGTCTGCGCGGCGTCGATGTCACCGCCCTCGCGCAGCGCGCGCATGGTGGCGGGCAGCTGTTCGTCGGCGAGGGCGAGGGTTTCGGTGCGCAGCCTGCGCAGGCGGCGGATGATCCGGTTGGCCAGGATCACCGCGACCAGGAACACCAGCACACTGAGCGCGAGCACGCCGCCACCGGCCAGGGCCGCGTTGACCTCGGCGCGGTGCGCGGTGTCCTCGGCGAGCTTCTGGACGTGGCGGTTGTGCGTGCTGTACGCGTCGAGCATGGCCCGGTTGACTTCGGCTGCCGCGCTCTGCCATTCGGGTGAGGACAGCGGCAGCGCGGCGGGCGTCTGCTTGGTCGAGGTGCTCGAGCTGCCGGTGGTCTGCGCGGCCGCCGCCGCGAAACGCTGCACGAGGGCCGACTCCATCGCGCTCAGTTGCCCCCACTGCGAGGACGACATCAGCGCGGTGATCGCGGTGCGCTGGGCTTCGTCGAGTTCGGCGGCGACGTTGGCGACTTCGTTGTGATAGAAGCCGCTCTGCTTGACGAACTCGTCGAGCGGAATGCTGGTGGGCCCACCGGCGGCCACCATCGACAGCGCCAGGGCGTTGCTGCGCGACATCGCCTCGGCGGCGTTGAGCAGGCGCATGCCCTCGCCCACGCCCGCGGCGACCACGGCGTCGGGGGCGGCGCGCTCGGCGACCTTGGTGCCCTGGGTGAACACGTCGAGCAGCTTGTTGTAGAACATGTACGCGTCGGAGGCGGGCAGCAGGCCCGCGTCGGCGCCGCCGCGCACCCCGGCCAGATGCGTACCGAGAGTGTTGAATCCGCCCTTGTCGTCGCCGATGTTGGAATCGTCGACCTTGCGGATGCCCTCGGAGACCTCGATCAGGCCCCGGAAGGCGGCATCGAGCCGGGCCCGGGCGGGCGCGAGGGCGAGCTGGGCGGTCTCGTCACCGGCCAGGTGGGCCAGGGTGAGCTGGCGTTCGGATTGGACGGCCTCGATGAGCTCGCGCGTGTAGGGCACGGCCGCTTGCATTTCCGAGGCCCAGGTCTTGGCCTTGTTGCTCTCGTCGACCAGGTAGCCCGCCGTTCCGACGCCGACCACCACCAGCGTGAGACTGGGGATGAGAGCGATCGCCAGAATCCGGGTTCGAACACCGAGTCTCGCTAAGAACATCGCCATAACGTAACGGAATCGTTGCAGTCTTGACCTGCGTGTCTCGCTGAGCGAGACGCGATTTGGTTTGTGCGGGAACGTCTTTGCTAGGGGCGGACCGGCACGGGGGATTCGGCGAGCTCGCCCCGCCGGCTGAGCCGCGATGGCCCAGTCGGCGGGGGCTCGCCATGGCCTGGCAGCGCCGGGAAGGTCCTACCAGGTCAGGTCCGTGGCGCCGCTACAGCGTGCGGTCGGCGCCGGTTCGTGGGGGCGGTGCGGCAGCCAGTGCCGCGTTCTCCGCCTCGGTGAGTTGCCGGGCGCGCAGCACGAAGCGCATGCCCTGGCCCGCTTCCAGCGATTCGGCGCTGGCCTGCCCGCGCACCGCGTCGACGGTGAGGTGGGTGTCCTTCCAGCATTCGAACTGCTCGGGGCTGATCCAGAACTCGGTGTGCCAGCTGAGCCTGCCCAGCAGGACATCGGCCTTCTCGATCGGGAACTGCTTGGCGGATAGGCACACCGGCGCGATGTCCTCGTCGCAGCCCTCGCCGGCCTGGCGGAACAACACCGGGCCGTTGTCCTCGATCAGCCTGCGCAACAGGGTCTGGGCGCGTTCGGTGATCTCCACACGGTGGATCCGGTTCTGCATCAGAACATCCCGAGTTTCGTCGTGGAATAACTGACCAGCAGGTTCTTGGTCTGCTGGTAGTGCCCGAGCATCATGGCGTGGTTCTCCCGCCCGAATCCCGACTTCTTGTACCCGCCGAAGGCGGCGTGCGCGGGGTAGGCGTGGTAGCAGTTGGTCCAGACCCGGCCCGCCTTGATGCCGCGGCCGAGTCGGTGAGCGGTGTTGATATCGCGGGTCCACACGCCCGCGCCGAGGCCGTAGAGGGTGTCGTTGGCGATGCGGATGGCCTCGTCGACGGTGTCGAAACGGGTCACCGCGACCACGGGTCCGAAGATCTCCTCCTGGAAGATCCGCATCGTGTTCTCACCCTCGAAGATGGTGGGTTCGATGTAGTACCCACCCGGCAGGCCGTCGACCTTGCGTGCTTCCCCTCCAGTCAGCACGCGGGCGCCTTCGGCTCTGCCGATGTCCAGGTAGGACAGGATCTTCTCGTACTGGTCGTTGCCGGCCTGCGCGCCGATCATCGTCTCGGTATCGAGGGGATGACCTGACACGACGGCCTCGGTGCGGGCGATGCAGCGGGCGAGGAATTCGTCGTAGATCGACGAGTGGATCAGCGCGCGTGACGGGCACGTGCACACCTCACCCTGGTTCAGGGCGAACATCACGAAGCCCTCGACGGCCTTGTCGAGGTAGTCGTCGTCGGCCGCCATCACGTCGGGCAGGAAGATGTTCGGGCTCTTGCCACCCAGCTCCAGGGTGACCGGGATGATGTTCTCGCTCGCGTACTGCATGACCAGCCTGCCGGTCGTGGTCTCGCCGGTGAACGCGATCTTGGCCACCCGTGGGCTCTGCGCCAGCGGTTTGCCCGCCTCCACGCCGAAGCCGTTGACCACGTTGAGGACTCCCGGCGGCAGCAGGTCGGCGATCAGCTCGACGACCAGCAACAGCGAGGCGGGTGTCTGCTCGGCGGGTTTGATCACCACGCAGTTGCCCGCGGCCAGCGCGGGGGCCAGCTTCCAAGCCGCCATCAGGATCGGGAAGTTCCACGGGATGATCTGGCCGACCACGCCGAGCGGCTCGTGGAAGTGGTAGGCGACGGTGTCGGGGTCGATCTGCGAGATCGAGCCCTCCTGGGCGCGCAGCACACCGGCGAAGTAGCGGAAGTGATCCACGGCCAGCGGGAGATCCGCGGCCAGGGTTTCGCGGACCGGCTTGCCGTTGTCCCAGGTCTCGGCGACCGCCAGCGGTTCGATGCTGTTCTCGATCCGGTCGGCGATCTTGTTGAGGATGTCGGCGCGCTCGGCGACCGGGGTCGCGGCCCAGCGGTCGGTGGCACGATGCGCGGCCTCGAGCGCCATGTCGATATCGGCGGCCGTGGACCTGGCCACCGCGCAGAACGTCTCGCCGTCGACCGGCGAGGTGTTGTCGAAGTAGCGGCCTTCGATGGGGGCGGCCCAGTCACCCCCGATGAAGTTGTCGTATCGGGCGGCATAACTGACGATGCCGGTATCCGATCCGGGCTTGCCGTAGATCATGCGTCTCGCTCCTCGCGACCTCTGCGTGGTGGAACACACTATGGTCGGCGAAGGTTGGTACGAGGTTGGTGAGCGTGTTCGCCCAGGTCAGCCCTGTCGCGCGGTGTACAGGCGGGCGGTGACGACGGCCCGGCGGACGTCGTCTCGCGGCAGCAGGCGCAGCGCGTGCTCGTGCACCGCGACATCGCCGGGACAGCGCTGGCCGAAGGCCACGGCGTGCTCGGCCCGATCGCTGTGGAGCACCGCGTTGCGGATGCCCACATCCAGATGCGCGCGCCACTGTTCGACGCCGGGGAGATCGGAGCCGGGTAGCAGCGGCCCGCGATACAGCCACAGCGCCGAGGTGAGGTCGCCGCCCTCGATCGCGGCGAGCAGGTCGACCGCGTCGCAGGACACCGGACCGGTGAGCATGTAGCGCCGGTTGGCGATCTCGCCGCGGGTGGCCCGCCGCAGATGCGAGACATCGGCTTTGAGGGTGTTGAGCGAGACCGATCGGTCGCCGTAGACGGCGGCGTGCAGCTGCTCGGGGGTATAGCCCTCGGGTTCGAGCGCCAGCAGGGCCAGGATCTCGAGCTGGCGCGGCGGCAGCGGGACCGGCCTGCCGTCGCGCAACAGCCGTGCGGCGCCGAGGCATTCGAGCCGGACACCGGGCGCGGGAGCGGGCGCCTCGGCCCGCAACATGGTCTCCACCGCGGTCACCAGCGCCCGGACCGAGGTCATCACCATGGGGTGCGAGCGTTCCCAGGTCGAGGACAGATCGAGCACCCCGACCTGCCTGCCGTCGGGGCCGTGGATGGGCGCGGAATAGCACACCCAGCCGTGCAGCGCCGCGACCAGGTGCTCGGCGGAGAAGACGGTCACGGCCTTGTCGTCGTGCAGCGCCAGCGACAGGCCGTTGGTGCCCATATGACTCTCGTCCCACACCCCGCCGGGCGCGAAGTTCACCTGCTCACCCTGGCGGCGCAGAGTGCGATCGCCCGCGGTCCACAAGATGGTGCCCGATTCGTCACTGACGACGGCGAGATAACCGGATTCCTCGGCCATGCCGCGCAGTTGCCCGGCGAGTTCGGTGACTGGTCTGCGCAGCGGCGACTCCGACCAGCGGTCGCTGATGTCGTTGAAGCCGGGGGCGACGGTCTGTGCCGGGTCCACGGTGTGCAGCGAGCGCTGCCAGGACTTGGCGACTTCCGCGCGCACCGGCCCGGTGTCACGGGGCAGATGCAGCGGGCGCGAGGGCGCGGCCAGCTTGTTCCACTGCTTCTCGAGCGCGCCCCGATAGTCCGAGAGCCGGTCCGGCGGGGGCGATCCGGCGATCGGGTCGTCGTGTGCGCCCACGTTCAACTCCCTGCTCGTCGGTGGCGCTTTCATGTCTATCAGCTGCGCCACCACGGTGTGCACCGTTTACCGGCGGACGACCGGGTCACCGGTGCATGCCCTGTCGTGGCGGCTTGACGGCACCGGCGTCGGCTACTTGTTCAGGAAGAGCCCGGCGATATCGGCGTTCTTGATCGGGGTGTCGATATTGCGCTGGCCCGCGCACAGCAGGTCGACCTGCACGATCATCGAGTCGACCAGGGTGCCCGCGGGCTCGTTGTCGGTGCCGTTGCGCTGCTTGATCGCCTTGGTGATGGTGATCCGCTTGGTGTCGGGCTCCTGGTTGACGTAGTCGCGGCACGAGGTGTCGCCACCCTGGTTGAGCACCCGCTCGACCTCGGTGCAGCCACTCGCCAGTGCCGCCAACACCGCGACGCCGACGGCGACGGCACCGGTTCGGGTGGTGGCGTGCATGGTTCCTCCTGAGGGTCGCGCCGCGCGGGTGCGCGTCGAGTGGCCTCCAGCCTAAGCGGTCGGCCTCAGCCGCGGTGGATCCGCAACGGAACCAGCAGCTCGGCGGCGGTGAGCGAGCCGTGATGGCCCACCATCATCGACTGCAGCGGTTCGGCGGCGGAGCGGATCACCCCGGCCTCCCCGCGCGCGACGACGACCAGATCGCCGATCCGGTAGGCGGATTCGGTGGTGACCGTCGGCCCGAACCAGCCCGCCTCGATCGCCTCGGCCCGGGTGCGGATCAGGAAGTCGCCGCCGAGCACGCCCGCCCAGGTGTCGGCCACGTCGGCGGTCGCGCCGTCGGTGGTGTAGACGTGGCGGGCGCGGGGCTCCCCGGCGAGCTCGGCGACGCCCGCGGACAGGTGCGGGTGGGTGTCGAAGTCGATCCGCTCGGTGAGTTCGACCATGCCGTGGTCGGCGGTGACGATCAGCGCCGTGCGGGCGGGCAGCCGCGCGGCCAGTTCGGCGGCGATCCGGTCGACGTGCCCGAGCTCGAATCGCCAGGCCCGCGAGGCGGGCCCGCGCGCGTGCCCGGTCGTGTCGAGTTCCGAATGATAGGTGTAGACCAGGGTTTTCGGTGCCGAGCCGAGAGCGTCGAGGACGCCGTCGATCAGGTCGCCGACGGAGAAGGTGGCCCGGAAGCCGCCGCCACGCCAGCCGGCCCTGGTCAGGCCGGAGCCGTCCTGATACCCCGGCGCGACCTGGATCGCGGCGATCCCGGCGGCGGTGGCGCGCTGAAAGGCGGTGGGCCGCGGCTGGATTCGCTCGGGCGGGAACGTGGCGAGGGCGTCGACCTTCGGGCCGGCGCCGTTGAGTTGCCAGCGCAGGCTGTTGAACAGCCGCTGCTCTTCCGGCAGCCGCAGCAGGTACCCGACGATGCCGTGCTCGCCCGGCGGCAGACCGGTGCCCAGGGTGGTCAGGCTGGTGGCGGTGGTGCTCGGAAAGCCCGCGGTCATGGTGGCTTCCGGCAGGCCCGACAGGAACGGCGCCGTCGTGGCGTTGGCGGCCAGCGCCTGCGCGCCGAGGCCGTCGACGAGCAGGACGCACACGTGGTCGACGTCGAGATCCAGGCCGAGTCGGTCGGTCTCGCCGTCGACGCCGAGGCAGGCCAGCACGGAGGGAAGCAGATCGGCGAGGGAGGACTCGCCGTAGCGCGGGGTCAGCAAGAGTTCGTCGTTCACGCCTGTCCGGTTTCGAATCGGCTGATCAGTCCGTCGCGCAGGACGAACCGCCAGGTGGTACGCAGGGAGCCCCATCGGCTGTTGGTGTAGTCGGCGGTGAGCTCGAGGCCGTCACCGTCGACCGATTCCACGACCAGGTGGCCGTTGCTGCTGAAGATCTCGGCCTCGGTCCACTGCGCGAGGTCGCGTTCGACCCCATCGTCGGACATGGTCGCGTCCTCGGTCAGCACACCGTAGAAGCGGTCGGTGTCCTGGGCGTTGAGCGCGTCGACGAACGCTTCGACCAGGGGATCGAGTTTCGCGGTGGCAGACATCGGCTCTCCTGCTCGGGTGGCACACGACGGATGACGGTGCACCCCACTGTAGGTGAGCGCGCGGGTGCGGCCGAGGGAATAAGCGACGGCGCGTCAGGCGCCGGTGGGCCGGGGGGCGATGAGGCCGGTGAAGGAGCGCATGATCGCGTCGACGAGGTCGGGCGCGTTGGTGCCCATCTGCTCGCTGCGTTTCTCGAGATGCCCGTCCAGCCACAGCGAGGCCAGTCCGTGCCCCAGTGCCCACCAGGCCACGGCCAGGGTGTCGGCGCGGTCGGCGGGCAGCACGCCCGCCGCGACCGCCTCGGCGACCGTGTCGGCGAGGATCTGGAACGCGTCGTCGCCGGCCTCGTGGGCATCGGGGTGTTTCTCCGGCTGGGACAGCTCGGGGCGGAACATCAGCCGGAATTGCGCCGGATGGTCGCGGGAGAACCGGACGTAGGTCTCGGCCAGCGCGGTGAGCGCGTCCAGCGGAGAGGTGGCCGCCGCCTTGGTCGCGGCGAGGTCGGCGGCGAGCTGCTGGAAGCCGTCCACCGACAGCGCCGACAGCAGCGCGGCGCGGTCGGCGAAGTGGTGGTAGGGCGCGCCGCTGCTGACCCCGGCTTCGCGGGCGACGCGGCGCAGGCTCACCGCGGCCAGGCCCTCGCTCTCGATCAGGCGCAGGCAGGCGTCCATCAGCGTGGCCCGCAGGTCGCCGTGGTGGTAACGGGTGCGCTTCACCCTCCGAGCGTAAGCGAGAAGCTCGCCGAGATCGGCACTGGACAGGAAATCTATGCAGTGTTTAGATTATTTGAGCACCGCTCAGATGGGCGGGCGTCCCTGGAAGGACGAAGGGTGAACACCATGACCACTCGGGTATTGGTCACCGGCGCGACGGGTTTCGTGGCCGGCCACTGCATCGCCGAACTGCTCGAGCACGGTTACGCCGTCCGCGGCTCCGTGCGAGACCTCGACGCGCACGCCCAACGCGCGCACCTGACCGACCTCGCCCGCCGCACCGGCGGTGCGCTCGAGTTCGTCGCCGCCACGCTCGACGACGACGCGGGCTGGGCGGAGGCGGTGGCGGGCTGCGACACCGTGCTGCACGTCGCCTCGCCCTTCCCGTCCGCGCCCCCGGACGACGAGCAGGCGCTGATCGAGCCCGCCGTCGACGGCACCCTGCGGGTGCTGCGCGCCGCCGCGGCGGCCGGGGTGCGCCGCGTCGTCCTCACCTCCTCGGTCGCCGCGGTGGCCTACGGCCACGACGACGACGCCGTCCGCACCGAGGCCGACTGGTCGGTCGTGGACCGGATCCCCGCGTATCAGAAGAGCAAGACCCTCGCCGAACGCGCCGCTTGGGACTACGTCGAATCACTCGGTGGCGCACTCGAACTCGTCGCCGTGAATCCCGGCATGGTGCTCGGCCCGCTGCTCGACGCGACGACCAGCACCTCGCACGAGCCGATCCGCCGGCTGCTGAATCGCGATGTGCCCGGTTCGGTGCGCACCGGCTGGACGCCGGTCGATGTGCGCGACCTCGCGATCGCCCACCGGCTCGCGATGGAAGTGCCCGCGGCGGCGGGCAATCGGTACATCTGCGCGGCCGAGCCGCTGTGGATGGGGGAGCTGGCCACGATGCTGGCCCGCGATTTCGCCGCGCAGGGCTTCCGGGTGCCGACCCGGGTGCTGCCGAACTGGCTGGTCCGGCTGGTCGCGGTGTTCGACAAGGGCGTACGGCTGACCCTCCCGGTGCTCGGCCGCACCGAGAACGTCAGCGCCGACAAGGCCCGCCGCGAACTGGGCTGGACCATGCGCCCGATCGAGGACACCATCCGCGACACCGCCGACAGCCTGATCGCCGTCGGCGTCGTCACCGCGCCCGGCGGGCGGCGAACCGCTGCCGTCGCCGCGCCGGCCGGAACCCGATGAGCGGGAAGGGAAGACGATGCTGATCACCGCGCTCGTCCTCGCCCTGGTCGGCCTCCTCCGGCGCGGAGCGCGGAGGAAATCCGGTGACCCCGTGCCGGTGGGGCGTCGGCTCGACCGGCTGACGGCGGCGCTACGACGTGCGGGGGAGCGCCTGATCCGTGAGCCTGTGCCCGCCCTGTCGGCGGTCGTGGCCGTGCTGGGCCTGGCTGTCGTAGGCACCCACTTGGCCTGCGCCGGGACGGCCTGAGGTCAGCGCCATTCCTGGCGCTGCAGATCCAGGATCACCGGGCGCATGAGAGTCGAGACCTGCGGGTCGGCCGCGCGGCGATCCGGCGGGAACACCGTGGCGGCGGCGAGGGTGCGGTCGTCGAGGGAACGCAGCGGCGTAGGGGAGCTCAGGGCCGGGGCCGGGCTCTGCCCCGCCGCGGCGAGCACGAAGCCCCAATCACCGAAACTCGGCACGTCCACGTGGTAGGGCGTCGTGCGCAGCCCGGCCGCGCGCACGGTGGCGTCGATGGTCCAGAACGAGCGCGGCGCGAAGAACGGCGAGCCGGACTGCACCACCAGGCGGGCGCCGGGGGCCAGCACGTTCGCGGTCATCGCGTAGAACTCCTGCGAGTACAGCTTGGCCACCGAGGTCTGGTCCGGGTCGGGCAGGTCGACGATCACCGCGTCGAAAAGCCCGGGGGCGCCGCGCAACCAGGTGAACGCGTCCGCGGTGATCACCCGAACCCTGGGGTCGTCGAAGGAATGCTGGTTGAGCACGGTGAGGCGCTCGTCTGCGCGGGCGAGGTCGATCATCGCCGGATCGAGCTCGACCAGCGTCACCTCGGCGACGTCGGGATAGCGCAGGATCTCGCGCAGGGCCAGGCCGTCACCGCCGCCGAGGACCAGCACCGAGCGATGCGATCCCGCCAGCACCGGATGTACCAGCGCCTCGTGATAGCGGTACTCGTCGACCGAGGAGAACTGCAGACCACCGTTGAGATAGAGGCGGGTATCGGTGGTGCCGAACGGGGAGAACGACTCGGTGAGCACGATCTGCTGGTACGGCGTGCGGGTCTGCCACACGATCGGATGCGCGAACAGGGCCTGCTGGGCGGTGGCCTCGAACCGATCGGCGTAGAGATAGGTGCTCGCGAGCCCGCCCGCGACGACCACGGTCGCGCCGACCAGCACGCGCCGGGCCGCGCGGGTCATCTGCGCGCGGAAGAAGAAGAACGCCAAGGCCGATCCGGCCGCGGCGTTCACGACGCCGACCACGAGGCTGCCCCGGATCTGCCCGAACACCGGGAGCAGCAGGAACGGAAACGCCAGCCCGCCCAGCAGCGCACCGACATAGTCGGCGGCGAACAGATCGGCGACCGCGCCGCTGGCCTCCTGTCTGCGGATCTGCTGCAGCAACTCCATCAGCAGCGGGATCTCGGCTCCGATCAGCATGCCGATCACCGCCGCGGCCAGCACCAGGGTGCCGGTGTAGACATTGAGCCAGGCGTAACTGGCGTACAGCGCCGCCACCGACAGTCCACCGATCACGGCCAGCGCCAGCTCGACCGCCACGAACGCGGCGGCGGCGTGGCGGCGCAACGGTTTCGCCGCGAGCGCGCCGACGCCCATCGCGCACACCATCACACTCAGGGTGATGGAGGCCTGCGCCGCGGTGTCGCCGATCAGGTAGCTGCCGAGGGTGACCAGCGACAGCTCGTACACCAGGCCGCAGGCGGCGCAGACGAACACGGTCGCCAGCAGCGCCGCCCTGGCCAGGCGGTGCACCGGCATCAGGTCAGGCCCGCGGCCACCACCAGCGCGACCGCGACGTGCGCCGATGCCGTGACCCACACCGCCGGATGCGGTTCCGGATCGGCGACGACGGCGCGGAAATCGCCGGGGGTGAGCGCGTCGAGCAGCACGAAGGCCAGCGTCATCGCGGCCAGGCCGATCACCCCGTAGATCGCGCTCGCCAGCAGCGCCTGCAGGATCTTGCCCTCGGAGGTCCAGATGGCGGTGGCCACGATGATCCCGACTCCGAACAGGTTCGAGGCGAGCAGGATCGCGGCGTTGCGGTTGCGCTCGAGCCAGATCTGGGCGCGCAGATCACCGGGGGTGAGCAGGTCGACGA
Source organism: Nocardia sp. MH4 (assembly GCF_019266065.1). GTDB lineage: Bacteria > Actinomycetota > Actinomycetes > Mycobacteriales > Mycobacteriaceae > Nocardia > Nocardia canadensis. The sequence goes on from NZ_LPNR01000042.1 coordinate 11,578, forward strand.
CGCCGAAACCGACGGCCATCAACACGATTCCCACCGCGGAGTAGGCGAGCGCGGCGCCCGCGTCCGCCGCCAGGTCGGCGAGCATATGTGTCCTCCTGTGCTGAATGACGATGTACTACTTGCCGCCCTGGTCGCTGCCGCCGCCGCGGAAGTCGCCCGCCGCGGAGCCGCTGGTCCAGCCGTAGGTGCTGGTGTGCGAGTGGTGGCGGCGGGTGCCGTTGGCGAGGCTGTCGACCAGCACCAGCGAACCGCCCGCGTGCGGCGAGACCGCGACGAGGTCCTTGTCGAAGCGCAGGTAGTGGTTGTCGCCGGTGTTGCGGCGATCGCGGGGGTCGGTGGCCTTCGCGATCGCGGCGGCCACGGCGGCGGGCGCGGCGGCGGCGGTGAACGCGATGCCGTCGTTGACCTGATCGAGCTGGCGGGCCCGCTGATAGCGCTCGGCCACGTAGTCGCGTGGATTCGCGTCCCTGGTCACCACGACCACCACGATCACGGCGACGATGGCGACGACCACGGCGCAGATCCCGGCCACGATCCATCTGGTGCGATTCATCGTCACGCTGTGCGAAACCCTCCCCGTACAAAAACTGCGCCGGACTGTATCACCCGGCGCGGGCGCACCGTCAACCGTCGCGCTCAGGTCCCGTGGCCGCTGACCCCGGGCCGGCGCGGCTTGTGCCAGACCAAGGTGTAGCGCCACATCAGACGTCGGCGGATCTGCGCGCCGGGCAGCAATTCGCCGGTCACCGCTCGGATCTCGGACAGTGTCTCCGCCGGGTCGCGGACCGCGGCCGCCGGGCCGCCCCGCGAGCCACGACGCCACCAGTCCAGGCCGCGGATCGCGGGCAGCAGCGGCAGGTAGTGGAAGTCGGTGAGGGGGTGCATCTTCCAGAGGCCGACGACCGCGAGCGTGCCGCCCGGCGCGACCAGATGGCGCAGTGCGGCGATGCCGTCGCGGACGGGGACGTGGTGCAGGGTGGCGACGGCGGTGACCATGTCGAAGGTGTCGTCGAGTTCGCGGAAGTCGGCCTGTTCGAGATGCACGTTCGGGGCGGGCGGGGCGGTGGCGATGACCTTGTCGTCGATATCGACACCGAGCACGGCGTCGCAGCGGGTGGCCAGCTTACGGGCGAGCAGGCCGTCGCCGCACCCGACATCGAGCGCGGTGCGGGCATCGGCCGGGACCTGATCGAGGATCCAGGGGTGGTAGTGCGTGTTGTGATTCCAGTAGGGGTCCGTCGACATGCCACGACAACGGCCGGGGCCACGCCGGGGTTCCGGACCGGAAATCCACCCGCGCAAAGGTTTCCGGTGTCCTAGCCGCGACCGGCGGCGTAACCGGCCAGCCACTCGGGGAACTGGGTGAGGTCGTCGAGGACGACATCGGCGCCCGCGGCCCGCAACCCGTCGGCGTCGTAGGGGCCGGTCGTCACACCGACGGCCAGGACGTCGGCGGCTTTCGCGCCGCGCATGTCGCCGGCGTGGTCGCCGACGAAGACCGCGGCGGACTCGGCCCGCAGGACCTCGGCCTTGCCGGTGGACCACAGATCGCCGGCGAGCAGGTCGATCTGCCAGCCGAGGTGGTCGATGTGCAGCCGGGCGTTCGGCTCGAACTTGCCGGTGACCACCAGTGTCCGTCCGCCGCCCGCGCGCACGGCGTCGAGCGCCGCGGCCGCGCCGGGCAGGGCGGGGATGTGCGGGACGACGTCGGGGTAGAGCGCGCGGAACCGGGTGACCAAATGGGGGATCAGGTCGTCGGGCGCGCCCGCGTCGGCGAGCAGCGTGGCCAGCGGCGGTCCCAGATGGTCGGCGAAGTGGCTGCCCACCATCGGCAGGTCGAATTCCCGCGCCAGGGTGTCGATCGCGACGGCGACCCCGGGGCGCGAATCGATGAGGGTCATGTCCAGATCGAAACCGACGGTGAGGCTCACGAGCCGAGCGTATCGGGATCGACCCGAACACCGCGCTGACGGGCTGATTCACGTGGAACCCCGCGTGCACTCACTGCCGAAAACGCTTGGGGGAGTGCGATTGTGCGATGCGCGGAGTGCATCACCGCAGGCAAGGCAGGAAGTATGGCGGTTCCGGAGTATGCGCGGACGGGCCAGGTCCCGGCCGCATTCGCGGATTCCCGGACGAGGAATCCACAGTCACCAGCAGTGACCGCAAAGATGCATCGACTGCCATTCCGGTGGCCTGGTCGATCCGTCGCTGTCGGCGGGTGAGGGGGATCGCGGCGGTTCCGGCGAGACCGCCGGGGTGCGGACAAACCAATGGCAAGGAGGGGAAACCACTCCTTGCCACTCTCAATGTATAGCGCACACCGGGGCTTGCGGCAAGACCCCGGTCGTCCTGCACAATCGCCTGCCGAAGCCATGACCAGCACAAACGAGGGGCATTTGATGATCGACGTGATCGTTGCGGGCGGCGGACCGACCGGGGTGATGCTGGCGAGCGAGCTGCGGCTGCACGGGGTGCGCGCACTCGTCCTGGACCGGGAACCGGCACCGACCCCGGTGGTGCGCGCCATGGGATTGCACGCCCGCAGTCTCGAGGTGCTGGGGCAGCGCGGTCTGCTGGACCGATTTCTCGCCGCCGGGACACCGCACCCGCTCGGCGGCTTCTTCGCCGGGATCGCGAAACCCCAGCCCGCCGGGCTCGACACCAGCCATCCGTACGTGCTCGGCCTCCCGCAGACGGTCACCGAACGCCTGCTGACCGAGCACGCCGTCACCCTCGGCGTGGAGATCCGGCGCGGCGCCGAGGTGGTCGGGCTGACGCAGGACGACGACGGAGTCGCCGTCGAGCTGGCCGACGGCACGCGGTTGCGCTCGCGCTATCTCGTCGGCTGCGACGGCGGCCGCAGCACCGTGCGCAAGCTGCTCGGGGTCGGCTTCCCCGGCGAACCGAGCCGGGTCGACACCCTTCTGGGCGAGATGCGGCTGACCGCGTCGCCGGAGACGCTGGCCACCGTGAACGCCGAGGTGCGCAAGACCCAGCTGCGTTTCGGCGCCATGCCGCTCGGCGACGGCGTATATCGCGTCGTGGTGCCCGCGGCCGAGGTCGCCGCCGATCGCACCGTCGCGCCGACGTTCGAGGAGCTGCGTCGGCAGCTGGTGGCCACCGCGGGCACCGACCTCGGCGCGCACGCACCGCGCTGGCTGTCGCGCTTCGGTGACGCCACCCGGTTGGCCGACAGCTATCGCGTCGGCCGGGTGCTGCTGGCGGGCGATGCCGCCCACATCCATCCGCCGATGGGCGGGCAGGGCCTGAATCTGGGTCTCCAGGACGCGTTCAACCTCGGCTGGAAGCTGGCCGCGCAGATCGCAGGCTGGGCGCCGGAGGGCCTGCTCGACAGCTACGAGACCGAACGGCGCCCGGTGGCCGCGGACGTCCTGGACAACACTCGCGCGCAGATGGAACTGGTCTCGCTCGAACCGGGCGCGCAGGCCGCGCGCAGGCTGCTGGCGGAATTGATGGAGTTCGAGGAGGTGAACCGGTACCTGATCGAGAAGATCGTCGCGATCGGCATCCGCTACGACTTCGGCGACGGCCACGAGCTGGTCGGCAAGCGCCTGCGCGACATCACGCTGACGGGCGGCCGCCTCTACGACCGCCTGCACGCCGGGCGCGGGCTGCTGCTGGACCAGACCGGCCTGCTGTCGGTGGCGGGCTGGGCCGATCGGGTCGACCATGTCGTGGACGTGAGCGAGGAACTCGACGTCCCCGCGGTGCTGCTGCGGCCCGACGGCCACGTCGCCTGGGCGGGGGTGGACCAGCGGGAACTGCTGGTCCACCTGCCGCGCTGGTTCGGCGCGGCGCGCTGAGCGCGCTGCCTCAGCTGCTGGCCGCCGCGGTGAACGGTGCCACCACCGGCACCGCGGCGGGCCGGGACGGATGCCGCCAGCGGCCCTGGCGCTCCAGGATCGGCAGCACACCCTCACCGAACCAGTACGCCTCCTCCAGGTGCGGGTACCCGGACAGGATGAACTGGTCGATCCCGAGCGCGGCGTACTCGAGCAGCCGCTCGGCCACCTCCGCGTGCGAGCCGACGAGCGCGGTCCCCGCGCCGCCGCGGACCAGCCCGACACCGGCCCACAGGTTGGGCGCGATCTCCAGGCCGTCGGTGCGGCCGTTGTGCAGCTGTGCCATCCGGCGCTGGCCCTCGGACTCGCTCTTGGCCAGGCTCGCCTGCACTCGCTCGATCTCGCCCGGCGCGATCCCCGACAGCAACCGGTCGGCCTCGGCCCACGCCTCGGCGGCGGTATCGCGGCTGATCACGTGGATGCGCAGGCCGAAGTCGACAGTGCGGCCCTCGATCGCGGCCAGCCCGCGGATCCAGTCCAGCTTCGCGGCGACCGCGTCCAGCGGCTCGCCCCAGGTCAGATAGGTGTCGGCGTATCGTGCCGCGATCGGCCCCGCCGGACCGGAGGAACCACCGAAGAAGACCGGCGGAATCGGATCGGGCCGGGAGCTGAGCAGCGCGTCGCGCACCTGGAGATGCTCACCGGTGAAACTGATCGGCTCGGTCGACTCCCACAGCTCGCGCACGATGTGTAGGAACTCGCCGGTGCGGGCGTAGCGCTGGGCCTTGTCGAGGAAGTCGCCGTAGGCCTGCTGCTCGCGCGGCTCGCCACCGGTGACGACATTGAGCAGCAGCCTGCCGCCGGAATGGCGCTGGAAGGTCGCCGCCATCTGGGCCGCCAGCGTGGGGCTGGTCAGGCCGGGGCGCAACGCCACCAGGAACTTGAGCGTCTCGCTGGTCTGCACCAGCATCGCGGTGGTCAGCCAGGCGTCCTCGCACCACGCGCCGGTGGGGGTCAGCACGCCCTCGAAACCGTTGTCCTCGGCCGCCGCGGTGAGCTGATCGAGGTAGCGCAGGGTGGCCGGGCGGTTACCGGACATGAAGCTGCCGTGTCCGCCGGCGACCAGCCCGCGCGAATCGCCGTATGTGGGCAGGAACCAGTGGAACGACAGTCCGCGCTCGGTCATGTCCGCCTTTCGTCGTAGTGAGAGGAATCGTCCTCGACTCTGACCGGCGAAGCCGGTGACGTCACGGATTCCGATCACCGTGCGCGCAACCCCCGACACGCCACGACGCGGCCCAGCCGAACTAGACGTAACCGTGTGAAACACGTAACCTCGACGGAGGCTCGGGCGACGGTGCTCGGGCGGCGACGACCCTACGAAACGAGTTTCCTCAATGACGCGGCATGTCGACGTACTGATCATCGGCGCTGGCCTGTCCGGAATCGGCACGGCTTGTCACCTCACCCGCGAGCAGACCGGACGCAGCTACGCGATCCTGGAGCGCCGCGAGAACATCGGCGGCACCTGGGACCTGTTCAAGTACCCCGGCATCCGCTCCGACTCGGACATGCTGACCTTCGGTTTCGGCTTCCGGCCGTGGATCGGCACCAAGGTGCTCGCCGACGGCGCCAGCATCCGTCGCTACGTGGAGGACACCGCCGAGGAGTACGGCGTCACCGACCACATCACCTTCGGCCGCAAGGTCGTCACCGCCGACTTCGACCGCGCCGCCGCACTGTGGACCGTCACCGCCCTGATCGAGGCCACCGGCGAGACCGAGACCTGGACCGCCAACTTCCTCGTCGGTGCCAGCGGCTACTACAACTACGACGAGGGCTACCAGCCCACCTTCCCCGGCCAGGACGACTTCCAGGGCCGGATCGTGCACCCGCAGCACTGGCCCGAGGACCTGGACTACACCGGCAAGAAGGTCGTGGTCATCGGTTCCGGCGCCACCGCGATCACGCTGATCCCGTCGATGGCCGACGACGCCGCGCACGTCACCATGCTGCAGCGCTCGCCCACCTGGATCCAGGCGCTGCCCTCGGACGACCCGGTCGCCATCGGTCTGAAGAAGTCCCGGGTGCCCGACCAGATCGCCTACAAGATCGGCCGCGCCCGCAACATCGCCCTGCAGCGCGCCAGCTTCCAGCTCTCGCGTACCAACCCGGAGCTGGCCAAGAAGCTGATGCTGGCCCAGGTGCGCCTGCAGGTCGGCAAGAACGTGGACCTGCGCCACTTCACCCCGAGCTACAACCCGTGGGATCAGCGCCTGTGCGTGGTGCCCAACGGTGACCTGTTCAAGGTGCTCAAGAGCGGCAAGGCCGACATCGTCACCGACAAGATCGCCAAGTTCACCGAGAAGGGCATCCTGACCGAGTCGGGTCAGGAGCTCGAGGCCGACATCATCGTCACCGCCACCGGCCTGAACGTGCAGATGCTCGGCGGCATCACCCTGTCGATCGACGACGAGCCGGTGAAGTTCAACGAGACGGTCGCCTACAAGAGCGTCCTGTACTCCGACATCCCGAACTTCCTGATGATCATCGGCTACACCAACGCGTCCTGGACGCTCAAGGCCGACCTCGCCGCCGCGTACCTGTGCCGCGTGCTCAACATCATGCGCGACCGTGGCTACACCACCTTCGAGGTGCACGCCAACCCCGAGGACATCGCCGACGAGTCGCTGATGGGTGGCGCCCTGACCTCGGGCTACATCCAGCGCGGCAACGACTCGATGCCGCGTCAGGGTGCCAGGGGCGCCTGGAAGCTGGTCAACAACTACTACCGCGACCGCACGCTGATGCACAAGGCGCCGATCGAGGACGGCGTCCTGCGGTTCAGCAAGACCGGCACCACGGTCGCGCCGGGCGAGAAGGTCGCCGGCGCCTGATCCGCGGCGCCACCCGATCCCGAACGGGGTCCGTCACTTCCCGGTGACGGACCCCGTGCTTTTCGTCACGGTGATCGATGCCCGATCCGGTTGTGCGGAGCGGGTTTCGGTCACCCGGGCGAATTCCCAGCGCCTCCCGTACTATCGCGATCGAAGACACCGCCCGGGGAGACGAAGGAGGACGGTGTGGGATCTCGCCTACCGGCGACCATCCGAGACGCGGGGATGTGGCTGCGGCGTTTCGCCGCGACGACACCGGGTGTGATCGGTGCGGTACTCGTGGTGACCACGGTGGCCTGCCTGATCGCCGGATCGACTGTGGGACAGCAGCTCGACGCGAAGATCGGCCGTACCGAGCAGGTACTCGACCGCACCGAGCCGCTGGCGTTCGCGGCGCAGAGCCTCTACGTCTCGCTCTCTGCCGCCGACGCCGGTGCCGCGACGGCGTTCCTGTCCGGCGGTGTCGAATCGCCCCAGGTGCGTGACACCTACGAGCAGTCCCTCGCCGAAGCCGCCGCCGCGCTGGCGGAAGCGACCGCCGGCGCTACCGACGCTCAGACCAGGGCGATCGTGGCCCGCATCGCCGCCGATCTGCCCACCTACACCGGCCTGGTGGAGACCGCGCGCGCCAACAATCGTCAGGGTTTCCCGGTCGGCTCGGCGTATCTGCGGCAAGCCTCCGACCTCATGCAGACCTCGTTGCTGCCCAACGCCGAACAGCTGAACAAGGCGCGCTTCGCCGCCGTCCGCGAGGACCAGCACCGCATCGGCGCGCCGCCGTGGACCTCGATCGTGTTGCTGTTGCTGGTGCTGGCGGCCTGCGGTGCCGGTTCGGTGCTGCTGCTGCGCCGTACCAACCGGTGGGTGAATCCCGGTGTGGCCCTGGCCGCCGCGGCCGCGCTGCTGGCCCTGGTGTGGTCGACCGGGGCCACCGTCACCGCCGCGCAACTGCTCGACACCGGAGATACCGGGGCCGGGGCGCGGGTGGAGAACCTGGCGAGCGCGCGCATCCTGGCCCAGCAGGCCCGCACCGACGAGACCCTGGCCCTGATCACCCGCGGCGACATCACCGCGCCGGAGAACGCGTTCCACACCCACACCCGTGACCTCGAACAGCGGCTCACCGCCGCGGGCGCGGGTGACTCCGAAGCGGGCCGGGCCCTGACCAATTGGAACGCGGGCCACAACGCCCAGCGCACCGCCTACGAGAAGGCCGACTACGCCGGGGCGGTCACCCAGGCCATCGGTACCGGTCCCGACAGCTCGGCGACCAGCTTCGCCCGCCTGGACCGGGAACTGCGCGACGCGCTCGCGCAGGCCCGCACCGACCTGCGCGACGGCGTCGACGCCGCCGGAACCACCTTCACCCTCAGCCCGTTCGGCACGCTGATCCTGCTGCTGGCCGCGGCGGGCGCGGTGGTCACCGGCCTGTGGCCCCGACTGAAGGAGTTCCTGTGAGTACCCGGCGTCCTCTGCTGGCCGCGGCGCTGGCCGCGGCGGTCGTCCTGGTCGCGGGCTGCGGTGACGCGCCGGAGCCGTCGACCATTCCGGCCACCGCCGTCGCCCCGCCGATCCCCGGCGCCGAAGCCATCACCTCGGCCCCCACCGCGGAGGGCACGGGATCCTGCGACACCGAGGCGACCCTGGCCCCGACGGCGCAACCGCGTCCCGGCGCGATGCCGGCCGGTTCGTCGATGGCGGCGATCGTCGCCAACGGCAGGCTGCGGGTCGGCGTCGACCAGAACACCTACATGTTCGGCTTCCGCAATCCGTCCACCGGACGGCTGGAGGGCTTCGACATCGACCTGGCCAGGGAGATCGCGCGCGATCTGTTCGGTGATCCGGACAAGATCGAACTGCGTTCCGTCGCCGCGGCCGACCGGATCCCGCTGCTGCAGGACAAGAAGGTCGACATGATCGTGCGTACCTTCTCCGCCACCTGCGAACGCCGGCGCGATGTCGATTTCTCCAGCGTGTACTACCGTGCGGCACAACGCATCGCGGCCCCGAAGGGCGCTGGCATCACGAACGCCGCCGGGCTCGCAGGCAAGCGCGTGTGCGTCACCAAGGGCACCACCGCGGCCGCGCCGCTGTTCGCGCTGCCCGAACCGCCGTCCGTGCTCGGCGTGACCAACTGGACCGACTGCCTGGTCGCCCTGCAGCAGGGCACCGTCGACGCCATCAGTGGTGACGAGCCGATCCTGGCCGGTTTGGTCGCCCAGGACCGCAATCTGGAACTGGTCGGCGACGAGATCGGCACCGGCGCCTACGCGGTCGGCGTGCCCAAGGGCAGCAGCGACCTGGTCCGGTTCGTCAACGGCGTGCTCGACCGGACCCGCAACGACGGCACCTGGCAGCGGATCTACCAGCAGCACCTGGGGGTGCTCGGTCCGTCACCGGGCCCGCCCGTGCCCCGGTACGTCGGATGACCTGGCCGATGCTCGGCCTCGCCGAGATCGATCGTGAACTGGCCGCGCGCACCGCGGAATTGGCGCAGGTGAGCACCACCCTGCTGGAGCTGGACCGCCATCCCGGACTGGTCCTGGTGCGCCGGTATCCGCCGACAGGGGAGACCGCGCGTCGCTGGGTGCCGGTGGAGAAGGCGCTCGGCGAACTGTGGGAGGACCTGGGCCGAGTGCGCGCGATCCTGTCCGAGGCCGAGACGATCCGCGGCGGTCGCGGCAAGGTCGACGACCGTGCGCGGGGTCGGCTCACCGAACTGCTGCGGGGACGACCACACGAGGTCGCCCGGATCCCGATCCCGTTGGCGCAGCGCGGACTCACCGGACCCGCGGAGACCCTCGTGACGGTCGGCATCGCCGATTCGCTGGACCGGATGCGGGCCGCGTTCGCGTTCGTCGCGCCCTTCGCCGAGGAGATCGAGTCGGTCGACCGGCAGGTGCTCGGCGCCCTCGCTCCGCTGCAACAGCGCGTCGAACAGGCGCACGGCGCGCTCGACGCCGCCGCCGAACCGCTGACGACCTTGCTGAGTCGCGCGGGCACCGACCCGCTGGGATTCCGCCCGGGGGAGATCGCCGCCGCGCTCGCCTCGCTCACCGCGCTGATCGAGACCGAATCCGCCCGGCACGCCGAACATCTCGCGGTCGCCGCCGACCTGCCCGGCGCGGTCGCCCAGCTGCGGGCCCGGCTGGCCGATCTGGACGCGCTGCAACACCAGGCCGACGAGACCGCCGCGCAGGCCGCGCACAAGGTCGCGACCGGCGAGCTGCCCGGTGGCGGGGAACCGGCCGCGCGGCTGCTCGCCGCACTCGACAGCCTCGGCCCGCAACCGACCAGGCCGACGGTCGAGCACCTGCTCGCGCTGCGGGCCCGCACCAATCACGCCGTCGACACGGCAACGCGGCGACAGGAATTGGCGCGCGGACTGCTGGACCGGCGCGCCGAACTCCGCGGCCGGTTGACGGCCTACCGGGCCAAGGCGTCCCGGCTCGGGGTGAGCGAGGACCGCGACGTCCTCGCCGCCGATCGCATCGCCGCCGGGCTGCTCGGCCGGACACCCTGCGATCTGGCCGCTGTCACCCGGGCGGTCGCCGACTATCGTTCGATCATCGGGGAGAAAGCGGGGCGGACAGCATGACATGTAGTGAACCGGGGTGCGGCGGCGCCGTCGAGGACGGCTACTGCGCCGTCTGCGGCACCGCCCCCGTGGCGAGCGCGCCGCCGCCGAGCGCCGCGCCGGTGGCCGGGGCGCAGCGGTCC
>NZ_LPNR01000043.1 GCF_019266065.1 Nocardia sp. MH4
GTCGACGGCGGCGGGCTCGGACGTGGCGGCCACGGCCGACACGCCGGGCGCGGCGGCGGACGGTGCGCGCCCGGCGAGGCCGGTCGAGGCGACGGTGGGATCGCCTGCCCCGGGTTCGGTGGTGATCTCGGGGAACGACGGCACCCCCGACCCGGTCGGCACGAAAGCGCCGCCGTAGATCGTCTCCATCGCCCGCACCGCGTCGAGCCGGGCGTTCTCGGCCCGCCGCACGATCGCGGCGTTGTCGGTGGCCTGCTGGGAATCGAGCAGCGCGGCCGCCGGATCCGGTTGGGCGGCATCGGGTTCGGCGATCGCGGCGCGCACCGACTCGGCGGCATCGCCTGCCTGGCCGAGCCGGACCCCGACCGCGGTCAGCACGTCGGCGATCCGCCTGCCCGCCTGCTCGAAGTCGCGCACCGCGTCGATCGCCCGCTGGGCGGCACCGCCGCGCCAGCCGTCGGCGATGGCCGCGCCGATCTCGCCGTGCGCGTTCTCGACCTCGTCACCGAGCGCGGTCGAGGTGGTCAGGAACAACTCGCCCGCGGCGGACAGCGCCGCCGGATCGAGCTGTTGGACGGCCTGATGGATCTCGGCGTGCGAGAGGTTGTCGAACACCTCGACGACGGCGGCGTAGTCGGGATCGGTGCCGGGCACGCGGCCGGAGATGCTACGCATGGTCGGGCTCCTGCTTCGCGATCGACGCGGCCAGCGCCTGATCGCTGTCCTGATAGGCCGTCCCCGCGGCCCGGAAGACGGCGGCCAGCGCCCGCGCGGTGCTCGCGTAGGCGCGCAGCTGGGTGAGCGCGTCGGCCGCCTTGGTCTCGAATCCGCTGCGCAGCGCGGCACCCGAGGCCAGCCCGCCGAAGCCGGGGATCACCTCCGCCCCACGGAGGACCAGCAGCTGGGCGTCGACCGCGTCGGCCAGGCGCTCGTAGCGCTGGGCGCAACGCTCCGGCGCGCCGTCGGCGACGAGCAGGCCGTCGATCCACAGCCCACCGTCGTCCACGGCCCGGCCGAGTGCCGCCGTATCCGGCAGGCCTGTTCGATTCGGTTGCACCGTTCCCCCTTCGTCGTTCATCGCGCCGTGGTGAGCACCCACTGCGCGATATCGGACGCCACGCGCTGCTGCACCGGTTCGTGCAACAGGTCGTGTCCCGCGTCGGCGTACTCGCGCAAATCTACCGATCCGTGCCGTGCTGTCCATAGCCGGACCGCATCGATCGGCGCCCGCCGGTCGTCGGCGCCGTGCACCGCCAGCACCGCCAGACGCGGGTCCGGCGCGATCTCGGTGGCCCGGCGCGGGGTGCCGCAGACGATCAACCCGGCCAGGTCGCCGGGGCGTTCGGCGGCGACGGCGAGCGCGGTGACCGCGCCCAGCGAATGGCCCATGAGCACCGGCGCCGCGACGCCCGCCGCGGCGACCTCGGCGAGCAGCCCGGCGGCGTCGGCGGCGAGTTCGGCGACGGTGCCGGGCGCGGCCGGATCGCCCTCGCTCAGGCCCTGGCCCGCGGTGTCCAGCGTCCACAGCTCGATTCCGCCGGGGCGCAGCAGATCGGCGAAGCGGTGATAGTGCCCGCTGTGCTGGCCGGTGCCGGGCAACAGCACCAGCGTCGCGGCGACACGCCGCACCGGCCACCGCCGGTAGTGCAGCCGGCCACGGGCGCTGTCGAAGTAGGGCACCGACCGATTATGACGGCCGGACGAATTGTCGTGCGCTACAGGAGCAGTGCGCGCGGACCGGCGTTGTGCACGATGCGTGGTACCGGCGCGATCGGTTGCGCAGTGTGGACACCCCACTACCGGTTGGTAGCCGTTAGACTTTCGCGCGTCGAGCTGGGTCAACAGAGTCGAGGTCTGCCATGTCGTTCCGCCGTTGCGTCGCCCACGTTGTCGTCGGCGCGGCCGTCGTGACCACCGCCTCGCTCGGCACGGGCACCGCGGGCGCGGCGCCGGTGGCCGAGTGCGGCCGGGCGGGCCAGGACGTCGCGATCCGCTCGAGCGTGCCGCTGCTGGACTGGTCGGAGAACTTCGGCCTCGACGGCGCGGGGAACCTGTGGGTCGCCCGGGTCATGCGCGGTGAGGTGCAGCGTTACGACCGCGAGGGCAGACTGACCGCCACCGTCGCGGTGCCATCGCCCGGCGCTGTCCGCCTCGGCCCCGACGGGTTGCTCTACGTGGTCACCGGGAACTCGCCGCTGTCGGGTGCGGGCGGGATCGTCCGTTTCGACCCCGAGGCCGCGACTCCGGTGCCGACCCCGTTCGCCACCGGCTTCACCCAGCCCAACGGCGCCGCCTTCGACGCCGACGGCAACCTCTATGTCACCGCGGGCAACGGCGTGCACCGGCTGCGCCGCGACGGCAGCGAGGACATGGAGTGGTGGGCCGCGGTGAAGGTCGACGGGCCCAACGGTGTTGTCGTGGCCGGTGATTCGGTCTATGTCACCGCAAACTTCGTCGCCACCGGTGGCGCGCCGGTCGGCCGGGTCCTGCGGCTGTCGCGCTCCAATCCCGCCGACAGCGTCACGGTCGCCGACCTGACGTCCTTCGGCACCCTGCCCGATTTCGTCGACGACCTGGTCGTCCGCGACGGCGCGCTCTACGTCACCACGCTGGCCGGACACCTCGTCCGCGTCGATCCCAGGACGGGCGCCACCTGCACCGTTCTCGCGACCCAGCCGCTGACCGCGGTCGTCGCCGACCCCGCCGATCCCACGGCACTGCTGGCCGGCTCCGAGGAAGGGACCGTGCTCCGCATCCGTCCGCTGGGCTGAACCGAACCGGCGGCACCATACCTGTTGACGCCCAAGGCTCCCCACGTGTCGCCGCGCGGAATCCACCGCCACGACGAGTCGGGGTCGTTGTGGGGAAATCAGCCGCCGACGGTGAGCGCGGACGGCGGGTTCTGCGGCGCGGGCGCCGGCGTGGTCCGCGGTGCTTCGGCGGGTGCGGGAGCCGGGGCGGGAGCGGGGGTCTCCGGGGCGGGCGCCTGCGACCTCGGCGCACCCGAGGACGACTCACCCGAGCCGGGGCTGGTGGCCTGCGGTTCGGGCGCGGGCGGCGCCGCGGGCGCCTCGGTGGCCTGGACCGGCAGATCCGGGACGACGAACGTGCCGACGGTCGGCGTCATCACGCAGCGCGCGCCCGGGTAGTCGATGGTGCCCCACATCGACGCGATCACGGTGCCCGCGCCACTGTGCACGGTCTTGGCCAGCGACGGCAGCTGGAACTCGGTCTGGTCGTCGAGCGGGACGATGCCGCTCTGGCCGGTGTTCACATTCACCCAGGCCACGCTCAGGCCGGACGCCAGCGCGAAGCCGGTGTGCCGCGGGCTGGCGCTGAACCGGATGTCGCCGGGGGCCATGCTGGTCTCGGTGCGTGGGCCGGGGCCCTCGAAGGTGGCGGCGGCGATGATCGTGGTGATCGGGCCGTTGCTGCCGCAGCCGAAGGTCGGCGCCGCGTAGCTGAAGGGGATGAACTGCGCGGAGATGTCGCGCAGCCGGTCGCTGCCGACGATCTCGGTGAAGCTGTCGAGCGCGCGGACGCCCGCCTGCGCGGCGGTGTCCTCGCCCGCGATCTCGGACAGGTGGGTGATGCCCTCGTCGAGCGGGGTGGGGGTCGCGCCGGCGGTCGTGGCCAGCAGTGCCAGCGCGCCGATGCTCGCCGCGGTGACCGCCGCTGCCCTGCCTGCGATGGATCTGCCGTTCACCCGTGACTCCTCGTGGATGTTCGAGGCCGGTTCCCCGGCTCGTCTGGCAACGTACCAGGTCGACGGTGGGGTCGCCGAGCCACCGGCGGGTGCGGCGCCACGGGCGCTGAACACGGGCGGGTGTGATGTAGTCGACACTGGCGTTTACTCGGGGGTAGGTTTTTCTCGACGGCTACCAACCACGCTGGGAGACCCGGATGAAGTTAGCCCTTTCCTCTGATGAGGTCGCCTTCCGCGACGAGCTCCGGCATTTCTACAAGACCGAGATTCCGGTCGAGATCCGTGACCGCGTCAAGTACGGCCACGAGCTGTCCCGCGACGACATCGTCACCGCGAACAAGATCCTCAACGACCACGGCCTGGCCGTGCCGAACTGGCCGGTGGCCTGGGGCGGCAAGGACTGGACGCCGATGCAGCGCCATCTGTGGCTCGACGAGATGCAGCTGGCCTCGGTCCCCGAGCCACTGACCTTCAACGCCTCGATGGTCGGCCCGGTGATCGCCCAGTTCGGGTCCGAGGAGCTCAAGCAGCGCTTCCTGCCGCCGACCGCGGCGCTCGACATCTGGTGGTGTCAGGGCTTCTCCGAGCCCGACGCCGGGTCCGACCTGGCTTCGCTGCGCACCACCGCGGTCCGCGACGGCGATTCCTACATCGTCAACGGCCAGAAGATCTGGACCACGCTCGGCCAGTACGCCGACTGGATTTTCTGCCTGGTGCGCACCGACCCGAACGCGCCCAAGAAGCAGGCGGGTATCTCCTTCCTGCTCTTCGACGTGAAATCGCCCGGTGTCACCATGCGCCCGATCAAGCTGATCGACGGCAGCTACGAGGTGAACGAGGTCTTCTTCGAAAACGTCCGGGTGCCCGCCGATCAGCTGGTCGGCGAGGAGAACCAGGGCTGGACCTACGCCAAGTTCCTGCTCGGCAACGAGCGCACCAGCATCACCGGTGTCGGCAAGACCAAGGTCAAGATCGGGCTCGCGAAAGACTATGCGCGCCAGACCAGGACCGGCCACGGCACGCTGCTCGAGGACCCGGTGTTCGCGGCCAGGGTGGCCGAGCTGGAGAACGAGCTGCTCGCCCTGGAACTCACCCAGCTGCGGGTGGTCTCCAATTCCGCCGACGGCAAACCGAATCCGGCCTCCTCGGTGCTGAAGCTGCGCGGTTCGGAGCTCCAGCAGGCGGCCACCGAACTGCTGCTCGACATCGCCGGCGCCGACGCGCTACCGGTCGACGCCGAGGGCATCGCCTCGCCCGCCTGGGCCCAGCACACCGGCCCCGGCTATCTGAACTACCGCAAGGTCACCATCTACGGAGGCTCGAGCGAGGTCCAGCGCTCGATCGTGTCCTCCACGATCCTCGGATTGTGAGGCGCTGACATGGATCTCGAACTCACCGAAGAACAGACGATGCTGCGCGACACCGTGCGCGAACTGCTGCACCGGTTCTACGACGGCGAGGCGCTGGCCAAGGCGGGCGAGACCGACCCCGGCTGGAACCGCACGGTGTGGAAGCAGCTCGCCGATCTGGGCGTGCTCGGCCTGACCATCGACGAGGACGACGGCGGCGTCGGCGCGAGCCCGGTCGAGGTGATGCTGGTGCAGGAGGAGCTCGGTCGCGCGCTCGCCCCGGAACCGGTGCTCGACGCGGTGGTGATCCCGGCGGAGCTGCTGAAGCTGACCGGCAGCGCCGAGCAGCGTGGTCGGCTGCTGCCCGCGCTCGCCGCGGGGGAGAAGCTGCTGGCCTTCGCCCACGCCGAGCCCGGTCAGCGCTGGCCCTCGACCGAGATCACCACGGCCGCCACCGCGCAGGGCGACGGCTACACCCTGACCGGCGTCAAGAACCCGGTGCTGCGTGGCGATGTCGCCGACGAGCTGATCGTCAGCGCGGTGCTGCCCGGCGGCGGCACCGGCCTGTTCCTGGTGGATCCGGCCGGGACCGGGGTGACCAAGCGCGCCTACCGCACCTTCGACGGCAGGCGCGGCGCGCAGTTCGATTTCGACGGCGCCGCCGGTGAGCTGTTGGGCGACACCGTCGACGCGGCCGAGCAGATCGCGCTGGTGCAGGGGTACGCGCAGGCGGCGCTGTGCGCGGAATCGGTCGGGGCGATGGAGATCGCGCTGACCCTGACCACCGAGTACCTCAAGACCCGCAAGCAGTTCGGCGTCACGCTGTCGAAGTTCCAGACGCTGACCCAGCGCGCCGCCGACTGCTACGTCTCCCTCGAGCTGGCCCGCAGCATGAGCCTGTTCGCGACGGCGGCGCTGGCCGATGGCGGCAACGATCCGGTGGTGGCCTCACGGGCGCGGTTGCAGGTCGGCAAGTCGGCCGAACATATCGGGCAGGAGGCGATCCAGATGCACGGCGGCATCGGCGTCACGGCGGAGTATCCGGTGAGCCACTACGTCGCCCGGCTCACCGCGATCGGGCAGACGCTCGGTGGGGCGCTGGAACATCGGCGGATTCTGGCCGACCGGGTCGGCGGCTACGACCTGCCGGAGCTGTAGCGCGTCGACCGCGACGGTGCGTGCCCCGGTCGGGTGCGCACCGTCGCTGTGTCAGCGCTCGTCGTCGGTCGTCGTCGGGGTGGCCGTGGTGGTCGGCGCTTCGGTGGTGACCACCGGTGTCGGGGTGGCGCCGGTGTCGGCGGGGGCGACGGGCGCGACGGTGGTGGTGTTGTCGTGGGAATGCGTCGTCGGATAGTCCGGCTCGGCGGCTTCTTCGTCGTCGACTGTCGGCCGGATCCGCGGCGGGGTGGTGAGGGTCGGGATCGGCCGGGTGGTGGTGCTCGGCGTGGTCGTGTGGTCGTCGGACGTGGTCGTGGGCGGCCGCGATTCGGTGGTCGGCTCCGACGGCCTGGACTCGGTGGTCTCGCCCTCGGCGGGCGGCTCCGACGGCGAGGTCTCGGTGGAGCTGAGGCTGAACGGCTTGCGCGGCGACATATACGGGGCGATTCGCCAGGTGGGGGAGGGCGGGATCGACACCCGGGTGGTCGTCGTGGTGGTCTCGTCGGCGATCCGGGCGGGCGCGGCGGCCAGATCGGCGTTCAGCGGCGGCGGTGGAACGTAGACATCCTGCTGTCCGACACCGCAGGCACCGATGATGATCAGTCCGAGCGATACCGCGCCAACAGCGATTGCCGGACCTACGAGCTTGGTCCTGCTGTCATCCATCGCGTGCACTCCTCGTCGGCTTCGAGTCGCCTCACAGTAGTGCAGGTCGGGGCAAACAGCCTATCTTAAACATTATTGATTCAGATATCGGATTGATTTCGTCAGCGTGTCGCGGGGACGTGTCGCGCGCGATCGGCGTCGCCGAGTCGTAGCGTGTGTGAGCAAAGTTACGCATGAGACGCCCGGAACGAACCCCGACGCGCGATGTCTGCGCGAAGCAAGAATCTGATCGGCGTCATCGAGGAGAATCTGATGGGAGCTTACTCGACACCCCGGCTGGAAACCGCAGCGGCGAACAGTGATTCGGCCGCTGTGGCAAATGTTCAGCACGCACTGTCGAACCCGCCGGGCAACCGCGCTCTCGCGGTCGTCGCACGGGTCATGGGCTGGTTGTTCTTCGTCGGCGGACTCGTCGGCGCCGGGCTCGGCATCGCCGGCCTGCATGTGGAGATCACCGTCGCGGGCCTGATCCTGGCCTGCACCGCGGGCCTCATCCTGCTGAAGCTGCGCACGGATCGTGACGCGCGCGAAAAGGACTGAGTAGCCGAAAAATCCAGCTGCGATCCGCCGATCGGCGACCTACCGTCGATGGCGTGCGTATCGACATCACCGGCGACACCGCCCACTTCCTGGCCGACGCGGAGGAATTTCTCCGTCTAGACCCCTTGCGGCATACGGTGATCGCCACCGCTGCCGCCAACCAGCTCGGCGGCCGGGCCGGTGGCGCGGCGACGCGATTCCTGATGGTGCGCGATGACGCGTCCCGCGTCGTCGGTGTCGCCACGAGTGCCTTCGGCGGGCGGGTGTACCTCGGCGAACTGCCCGCGCACAGTATCGCGGCGGTGGCCGAGGCCTTCCTCGCCGACGAACCCGCGTTGATCAGCGTCGAAGGTGTCGCGGCCGCGGCGCAGGCCTTCGCCCGGCACTGGACGACTGTCGCCGGTGGCTCCTTCGCCGCGCTGTACTCGGCGCGGCTGTTCCGGCTCGGAATCTTGTCCGTGCCCGACGCTCCCGGCAAGCCACGTCTGGCCACGGCGGCCGATCTGCCCGTGTGCAAGGCCTTCGTAGAGGCCTTCTATGCCGAAATCGGTGACCCGCCGCGCCTGGACGAGGCGGGCATGCGGAACCGGATCGAGTCCGGTCTGTGGTGGTTGTGGGAACGCGACGGCGAACCGGTGGCGTTCGTCGCCCGGCAGACCGAGATCCTGGGCTGGGCCAGAGTCGGGCCCGTCTACACGCCACCGCAACGGCGTGGCAACGGCTTCGCCAGCGCGCTCACCGCGGCCGTCTCCGGTGTCATCCGGGCGGAGGGCGCCGACGTCTGTCTGTTCACCGATCTGGCCAACCCGACCTCGAACAAGATCTACCAGGCCATCGGCTTCGAGCCCGTGCGCGACTTCGTCCACTACACCCTGAGCGCCGCGGGCTAGGGCGCGCCGCTCAGGTCAGCGGCGCGGCCTGCCACCACGCGAGCATCTGCGCCTCGTCGGCGATGAAACCGCGGCTGTACATGAGCATCGCGGCGCGGTCCGGGTCGGCATCGAAGCGGGTGACCATGCGCGGGGACCTCGGCTGGCTGCCGTGCAGGACGAAGTTGGTGTAGCTGTGTCCGGTGTGCGTCGCGGCGCGGGCGTCGTTGGCAGGCAGCGCCGCGACCGCCTGCTTCGCCTCCTCGGCGGAGGGATAGAGGAAGAACTCGTAGGACGCCTTGTTGCCGCCGCCGAAGCAGTGCCACATGACCAGCCAGTCGCCCATGTCGGCATCGTCGTCGTCGCGGCTGGCGGAGGCGCGGTCGTAGGCGAAGCAGCCGGCGTTGCCCAGCCCGGAGCCCGCGTGCACCAGAGTGCTCGCGCTCGTCTGCGGGAGCATGCGCGGGAACTGCTCACTGAGCTGGGCGGCGTTCGCGCCGATGACCTTGCGGTCGCTGGTGGTCGGCGTGGTGCTCGACGGGCGCTGGGCGGCGGAGGTGGTGGTGGGCGCCGGGGTTTCGGTGGTCTCGACCGGCGGCGCGCTCGACGTGGTGTCGTCCGGACCGCTCAGCACGTTCACGATCATCCAGATCACCAGCCCGAGCAGGATGATCAGCGCGGCCCAGCCCACCGGCGACGCCTGCCAGCGCGACTCCCGCTTGCGGCCGAGGTAGTCGTCGGCGATCTTCGATCGAGCGCCCTCGGCACGCGGCGCACCGTCGCGCGGACGCTCGGCCGCCCCGTTCGCGGAGCCGCCCTGCCACGACCGCGGCATCCCCGATGCGGGCGATGGCTGCCCGCCCGCCCACGACGGTTGTTGCGCGCCGGGCCACGACGGCTGGGGGCTCCCCGGCGACGAAGACTGTTGCGCGCCAGGCCAGGAGGGCTGTGGGATGCCGGGCGACGAAAGCTGCTGTGCCCCCGGCCAGGACGGTTGCTGGATGCCGGGCGACGATGCCTGGTGACCGCTCGGCCACGACGGCTGCCGCAGCCCCGGCGCGGACTGCGCGCCCGACCAGGACGGGTTACCCGCTCCGGGAAGGGAATTCGGCCCGGATACCCCGTTTCCGGCGATCGGGAATCCCGGAGCCGGGGTGAACGGTGAGTTCGGTGGATACGTCCTGGTCTGTGCCGAGGTCGGGAACGGTTGTCCCGCACCGGGATCGGCCAGCGCCTGTCCGGCGGCGGCGGCGAATTCGGCGCAGGTGGCGAAGCGCTCGTCGGGCCGTTTGGCCATGCCGCGGGCGATCACCGCGTCCAAGGCCGCGGGCAGCTCGGCGCGCAGCGCGCTGGCGCGGGGCGGCGGCTGTTGCAGGTGGCCCTGGATCACCGTGACCGGGTTGCTCGCCTCGAACGGCGTGGTGCCGGTGAGTAGCCGGAACAGGGTGCAGGCCAGCGAGTACTGGTCGGCGCGACCGTCCAGCGCGATGCCGGAGAGCTGTTCGGGCGAGGCGAAAGCGAGCGTGGCGGTGAAGGTTCCGGTCTGGGTGAGCTTGGCGGCGTTGTCGTCGTGCAGGCGCGCGATGCCGAAGTCGGTGAGGTAGACGCGTTCCGCGCCGTCGACCGGTTCGATCAGGATGTTGGCCGGCTTCACGTCGCGGTGCAGCACGCTGCGGCTGTGCGCGAAGTCCAGCGCCGCGGCGGTTTCGGCGACGATGCGCACCGCCCGTGCCGGTGCGACCGGGGCGGGCAGCGAGGCCGCGTCGGCGCCGTCGATGTAGCGCATCGAGATCCACAGCTGGTTGTTCTCGACGCCGCGGTCGTAGACGGTGACGATATTGGGATGCTCGAGCTGCGCGACCAGATCGGCTTCGCGCTCGAACCTGGCCCGGATCTCGGTGTCGTCGAACAGTTCCCGGTTCAGCAGCTTCATCGCGGTGCGCCGGGGCAAGCGCGGATGCCGCGCCAGATACACCGAGCCCATGCCGCCGCGGCCGAGCAGCCGCTCGATGGTGTATCCGGCGAAGACGTCGTTCTCGTCGAGCATCGACATCAGTTGAGCGGGGCCGAACGCCACCAGCGCAGTACCTCGTCGGCCTTGCCGTAGCCGTCGGTGAACATCAGGAACTGCGCGCGATCGGGGTCACCGGTGAACTGGGTGATGATCTTGTTCCCGTTGTCGGTGTACTTGTAGTTGGTGTACTGCTTGCCGCCGTTGGTGTCCACCGACTTGGTGTTGGTCGGCAGGCCGTCGATCACCGCCTGCACGTCGGCGGCCGAGTTGTAGACGTAGATCCGGTAGAACGGATCGTCGCCCCCGCTGCCGCCGCCGTCGTAGCAGCGCCACTGCCAGGCCCAGGAACCGAAGTCGGGGTCGCCGTCGTTGGGCGAGGGCGTGTAGCTGGAGTCGGTCTCCCAGCAGGAGGCGCCGTTGTAGCCGGTGTCGCCGTCGACATTCGCGGGCACCATCCGGCCGAACTCGGCGCTGATGGCGTCGGCGTTCGGGGTGACGTGCTTGCCCACCGCCGCGCTGGTCGTCGTGGAGCCGCCGCCGCCGGAATCGTCGCCGCCGACCGCGATGCCGATGCCGATCAGCAGCGCGAGCACCACGACCACGGCGACGACGATGCCGACGATCAGTCCGGTATTCGACTTCGACGGCGGTCGCGGGCCCTGCGGGTACTGGGTGAAGTTGTTCGTCGGCGGCCGCGGCGGTCCGGGCGGCGTCGGGTACTGCGGCCGGGACTGCTGGGTATAGGGGTGCTGCGTCGCGGCGCCACCGGTCAGCGGTGAGGGCGACTGGTTGGCCATCGGGCCGGCCGTCATCGGACCGACGGTCATCGGACCGCCGGTCATCGGGCCCTGGGTGGCGGTGCCCATCGGGCCCCCGGTCATCGGGCCCTGCCCGGCAAGGGGATACGGCGACCCGGTCTGCGGGATCGCGCCGCCGGTCGTCGGGCGCGGACCACCGGTCACCGGGATCGCGCCGCCCGTGGTCGGACGCTGGCCGACGATCGGCAGCGCGGGCGCGCTCGGGTTGTTGAGCGCGGTGATCGCGGCGTTCGCGAAATCCGAACAGGAGTCGAAACGGTCGTCGGGGCGCTTGGCCATGGCCTTGGCCAGCACACCGTCGAGCGCGTAGGACAGCCCCGGCCGCACACTGCTCAGCGGCGGCGGCGGTTGCTGGAGGTGGCCCTGGATAACGGCGGCCGGATTGGTGGCCGCGAACGGCCCCGACCCGGTGAACAGCCAGAACAGCGTGCAGGCCAGCGAGTACTGGTCGGAGCGGTGATCCAGTGAGGCGCCGGTCAGCTGCTCGGGGGAGGCGTAGGCCAGGGTCGCGGTGAAGGTGCCGGTCTGGGTGAGATGACCGGTGTCATCACGCAGCCGGGCGATGCCGAAGTCGGTGAGGTAGACCCGTTCGCCGCGGCCCGCGCCGGAGCGGGCGAGCAGGATGTTGGCCGGTTTCACGTCCCGGTGCAGCACGCCCATGCCGTGCGCGTAGTCCAGGGCGTCGGCGGTCTCCTTGACGATCTGCAGCGCGCGGGCGGGCGGCAGCGTCTGCGGGTCCACCGAGGCGGCGTCGATGCCGTCGATGAACTGCATCGAGATCCACAGCTGTTCGTCGTCGAGTCCGCGGTCGTAGACGGTGACGATGTTCGGATGATCCAGGCGCGAGACCAGATCCGCCTCCCGTTCGAATCGCGCCCGCACCTCCTGATCGAAGAACATCTCGCGGTTGAGCAACTTCAGCGCCGTCATCCGCGGCAGGCGCGGGTGCTTGGCCAGATAGACCGAACCCATGCCACCACGGCCGAGCTGCCGTTCGATGACGTAGCCGGCGAAGACATCTCCGTTGGCCAGCATGTCTGCTCCACTTCCCGCCGTGCGCCGGGACCCACCAGCGCACGCGCGTACAGCAAGAAAGCCGCGGCCGGGTGGCCCGCCACGGAAAATTCAACGAAACCTTAGCAGTCGGTGACCGCGCGGACGGTGGCCAGCGAAGCGACCGACCAGGATGCCCCGATCACGGTGGTCGCCGTGATCGGGGCGGCACGATATAGCCGGGATGGTTACGGCCGCCGGGGAAATCGATGGTGCCCGGCCGCTGGTTGCCGCGCCGCGGGGGAACGACGGTGCCGCCGGTCGCCGGGTGCGGTGTGGGCGGATACGGAGGGGCGGGCGGCGACGGTGGCGGCGCCTGGGGATGCGGCTGGGCCGGCGTCGTCGGCGAAGCGTGCGGATACGGCCGCGGCGGCGTGGCCGGTCGTGAATAGGGCTGCTGTGGATACTGTTCGCGAGCGCGCAGCACCACCCCGGTCGCGGTCTGCTGATGCTGTTGGTGCTGCCATGGGCCGGGGACCGCGTACAGCGCGGCCCTGGCGGCCTGGGCGAACTCCGCGCAGCTGTCGTAACGCGCACCCGGCTGTTTCGCGGTGGCTCTGGCCAGCACGGTGTCCAGGGTCGACGGCAGGTCGGGACGCAGGCTGCGCAGCGGCGGCACCGGCTTGCTCATGTGCGCCTGGATCACCGCCGCCGGGTTGGGGCCCGGGAACGGCACGGTTCCGGTCAGCATCCAGAACAGCGTGCAGGCCAGCGAGTACTGGTCGGCGCGGTGATCCAGCGGTGCCCCGGCGAGATGTTCCGGCGCCGCGTAGGCCAGGGTGGCGGTGATGCTGCCCGCCGAGGACAGCGTCGTCTCGCTGTCGCGCACGGCCGCGATCCCGAAGTCGGTGAGCACCACCCGTTCCGGGCGCCCGATCGGCGGCTTGGCGAGCAGGATGTTGGCCGGTTTCACGTCCCGGTGCAGGACACCGCTCGCGTGCGCGAAATCCAGCGCCGTCGCGGTCTCGGCGGCGATCTGCACGGCGCGGCCCGGCGTCAGCACGTTGACATCGGCGGTCGCCACGTCGGTCCCCGCCACGAACTGCATGGAGATCCACAGCTGGTCGTCGTCGTTGCCGCGGTCGTAGACGTTGACGATGTTCGGGTGCTCGAGCTGGGCCACCAGGTCGGCTTCGCGCTCGAAGCGGTGGCGGATCTCGTCGTCGGCGGACAGGTCGCGGCTGAGCAGCTTGAGCGCGGTGAGCCGGGGCAGACGGGGGTGCCGGGCCAGGTAGACCACGCCCATGCCGCCGTGGCCGAGCACGCGCCGGATCGTGTACCCGGCGAACACGTCGCCTTTGCGCAACACCGCGAAGTCACCCCCTCCAGGGCAGAGCACCCGTCGAAATTCTACCGATGTATCTCCTGACGCCCCCGCTTCGCAACATCCGCCGATGCTGTCGGTGCCGCGGATTAGGGTGGCGTCATGCGCATTGGAGCACACGTTCGCGACGAGAGCGATCCGATCGGCTTCGGCGAGAAGCTCGGCGCCGAGGTCATCCAGCTGTTCGTGGTCGATCCGCAGAGCTGGGACAAACCGCAGCCGCACCCCAAGGCCGCCGAGATCCTGGCCAGCCCGATCGACGTCGTCGTGCACTCGTCCTATCAGATCAATGTGGCCAGCCTGAACAACCGGCTGCGGATGCCCTCGCGCAACGCGGTCGCCCAGCAGGCGAAGGCCGCCGCCGACCTCGGCGCGTTCGGCCTGGTCGTGCACGGCGGGCATGTGCGCTCCGACGCCGAGCTCGACACCGGAATCGATAACTGGCGCAAGCTGTTCGAACGTCAGCAGGACAAGGGCGGCTTCGCGGTGCCGATCCTGATCGAGAACACCGCGGGCGGCAATCACGCGATGGCCAGGCACTTCGACTCCATCGCGCGGCTGTGGGACGCGGTCGGCGACTACGGCGCCGGCTTCTGCCTCGACACCTGCCACGCCTGGGCGGGCGGCGAGGAACTGGTGGGTGTCGTCGAGCGGATCAAGGCCATCACCGGGCGCATCGACCTGGTCCACCTCAACTCCTCGCGGGACGAGTTCGACTCCGGCGCCGACCGCCACGCCAACTTCGCCGACGGCACCATCGACCCGCAGCTGCTGGCCGAGGTCTGCCGCACGGCGGGCGCCCCGGTCATCCTGGAGACCCCGGCCGAGGGCGTCGCCGAAGACCTCGCCTACCTGCGGGAGAACCTGGGCTGACGGTTCCGATCACCCGGAGGGAAAACCTGTCTGTCGAACGGATTTCGCGGTGTGCTTGACGCCTACCAACCGTTCCACAAGACAGAGGTGATCTCCCATGACGGTCGACCACGCCACCCCCGCCACCCTGACGGTGACCAAGCTCGGCGCCCACATCGGCGCCCAGGTGGACGGCGTCCGTCTGGGAGGTGACCTGGACGCGGCGACCGTCGCGACCATCCGCCGCGCGCTCAACGAGCACAAGGTCATCTTCTTCCGCGGCCAGCAGCACCTCACCGAGGACGGCCAGCACGAGTTCGCGCAGCTGCTGGGCAGCCCGACGACCCCGCACCCGACGGTGACCTCGCAGGGCGTCAAGAGCCTGGCCATCGACTCCGAGACCGGCCGCGCGAACTCCTGGCACACCGATGTCACCTTCGTCGACCGCATCCCGAAGGCGTCCATCCTGCGCGCGGAGTACCTACCGACCTACGGTGGCTCGACCACCTGGGCTTCCACCGTCGCCGCCTACGACTCGCTGCCCGAACCGCTGAAGCTGCTCGCCGAGAACCTGCGCGCCGTGCACACCAACGTCTACGACTACGCCGCCCGCAATGTCGAGCCGCTGCGTCCGAAGAGCGCGGAGTACCGCGCGGAGTTCCAGTCCACCTACTACGAGACCGAGCACCCGGTCGTACGCGTGCACCCGGAGACCGGCGAGCGCGCGCTGCTGCTCGGCCACTTCGTGAAGAACTTCGTCGGCCTGTCCACCAGCGAGTCGCAGGCGCTGTTCCGCCTGTTCCAGGACCGCGTCACCCGTCTGGAGAACACCACCCGCTGGACCTGGTCCGACGGCGACGTCGCCATCTGGGACAACCGCGCCACCCAGCACTACGCCATCGACGACTACGACAGCCAGCCCCGCCGCCTGACCCGCATCACCCTCGCCGGTGACATCCCGGTCGGCGTCGACGGCCGGACCAGCACCGTCATCGAGGGCAACGCCGAGCACTACTCCGTCGTCGAGGAGGTGACCCGGCTCGCGAGCTGAGTCGGAGCGGCTGCCGCCCGTGCGGGTCCGGGCGGCACGCTAGAGTCTCGGGGTGGCGGAAAAGTCTATTCGGCCGTTGGACGGAGTGCGCGTCCTGGAACTCGGCAACTACGTGGCCGCTCCCACCGCCGGACGTATTCTGGGCGACTTCGGCGCCGAGGTGATCAAGGTGGAACGCCCGGGCACGGGCGACGAGTTACGCAACTGGCGGCTCTACGGTGGCGACACCTCCATGCTGTATCGCACGGTCAACCGCAACAAGAAGTCGATCGTGCTGGACCTGCGCACCGATGCGGGCCGGGCGATCGTGCTCGATCTGCTGCGGCACTGTGACGTGCTGTTGGAGAACTTCCGGCCCGGCATGCTGGAGAAATGGGGCCTCGGCCCCGAGGTGCTCGAGGAGGTGAACCCGAAGCTGGTCATCACCCGCATCTCCGCCTACGGCCAGACCGGCCCGATGGCCGCGCGTCCGGGATTCGCCGCGGTCGCCGAGGCCGTGGGCGGCCTGCGCGAACTCGTCGGCGACCCGGACCGCCCGCCGGTGCGGGTCGGCGTGTCGATCGGCGATTCGATCGCGGGCATCTACGCCGCGTTCGGCACCGTGATGGCGTTGTTCCAGCGCGAGCGGGTCAGCGGTGAGGTGCCGCAGCGGGAACGGATCATCGACGTCGCGCTCAACGAGTCGATCCTGTCGGTGATGGAATCGCTGGTCCCCGACCACCTCGCCTACGGCATCAACCGGGAGCGGGTCGGCGGCCGGATGGAAGGCATCGCGCCCAGCAACGCCTATCCGACCAGCGACGGCTACAGCATCATCATCGGCGGCAACGGCGACGCCATCTTCCAGCGCTACATGCAGGTCATCGGCCGTCCCGACCTGGCCGCCGACCCCGAACTGGCCGACAACGCCGGGCGCTGGCGCCACCGGGAACGTCTCGACGCCTCGATCGCGCAGTGGTCGATCGAGCACACCCGTGACGAGGCGCTGAAGATCCTCGACGACGCGGCCATCCCGTGCGGCCCGATCTACACCGCCGCCGACATCGTGGCCGACGAGCAGTACCGCGCACGCAATATGATCCAGTCGTTCCCCGTCGACGTGGGCGAGCCGCAACCCAAACAGGTCGGGTTCCCCGGCATCGTCCCGGTGATCGGGGGACAGTCGCTGCCGATTCGCAATGTCGGCCCCGACCTCGGTGAACACACCGCCCAGGTGCTCGGCGAGCTGCTCGGGATGACGCAAGACGAGATCGACGCGCTGGAGGCATCGTGAGCAGGCGAGTACACGGCAGACGCCGCCCACCGGTGCGCAGCAAGTGGGAACAGCGCGGTCCCGGCCACGTGCGCCCGACCGTGCATCCGACCCCGGCCAGTGTCGGCGACAAGCCGTGCGGCGGGGTGATGTGCGTGCCCGTTCAGGAACCGGACCAGCGGCGATGACCGCGCCGCTGCTGCGTGATGTCACCCTGCGTGACGGCTTGCAGCTCACCGGCAAGGTGTTGCCGACCGACCAGAAGATCGACGTCGTCCGGCGGCTGCTGGCCGCGGGCGTGCCCGCGCTGGAGATCGGCTCGATGGCCCGGCCGGACCTGGTGCCGCCGATGGCCAACTCGCTCGAGCTGATCGCCGCGCTGACCCCCGACGAACTGGCGAAATGCTGGGTCTGGGTGGCCACCCCGCGCCACATCGAGAAGGCGGCGGAGGCGGGCGCGCGCAATTTCCAGTACTGCTTCTCGGCGTCGGACGCCCACAACAAGGCCAATATCGGCCGCGACACCGAGGCGTCGGTGGCCGCGATGCCCGACGCGATCCGGCTGGCGCGCGAGGCGGGCGGTGCGATCCAGCTGTGCCTGGCCACCAGCTTCACCTGCCCGTTCGACGGCCCGGTCGACCCCGAACGGGTGCTGGGCATCGCCCGTGACCCGCGCACCGAGGGCGCCGCCGACATCGTCCTGGCCGACACCCTCGGCCAGGCGCACCCCGGCCAGGTGAGCGCGCTGGTCGCGGCCGTCCGCGACACCACCCCGGCGCGCCGCATCGTCTTCCACGGCCACGACACCTGGGGAATGGGCGTGGCCAACACCCTCGCCGCCGTCGCGGCGGGCGCCACCATGGTCGACGGAGCGCTCGGCGGCCTGGGCGGCTGCCCGTTCGCGCCCGGCGCGAGCGGCAACACCGCCTCCGAGGACATCCTGTTCGCCACCCGCCCCGACTGGTTCACCCCGGACGCGCTGGCAAGCCTGGTCGGCCTCACCGAGGAACTGCTCGCCGACCTCGGCGAACCCAATCGCTCCCGCGCCGCCGAAGGCGCGCGCTCGGCGGCCGCGGCGTTCGAGTGGGTCATCCGGTAGGTATCGGGGGGATCCCGGATGGCGCGGTTCCCGGCGGACAGACAGACTGGACACCATGACTTCGCACGCCATGGGCACCGAGGCCGTCGACGCGGCGGCCGACACCGAGATCGCGGCCGCCGCACAAGACCTGGTCAAGCTGTACGGATCGGGAGACACCCAGGTCAAGGCCCTCGATGGGGTGTCGGCGAACTTCGCCAAGGGCGAGTTCACCGCGATCATGGGCCCCTCCGGCTCGGGCAAGTCCACGCTGATGCACTGCCTGGCCGGGCTCGACAGCGCCAGCGCGGGCGAGGTCCGCATCGGTGACACCGCGCTGACCGGGCTGTCGGACAAACAGATGACCGCCCTGCGCCGGGACCGCATCGGTTTCGTGTTCCAGGCGTTCAACCTGGTGCCCACGCTGACGGCGCTGGAGAACATCACCCTGCCGCTCGATATCGCGGGCCGCAAGGTCGACCAGGAATGGCTCGACACCGTCGTCAAGCGCCTCGGCCTCGGCGACCGCCTCGATCACCGGCCCTCCGAGCTGTCCGGTGGCCAGCAGCAGCGCGTCGCGTGCGCCCGCGCCCTGGTCGGCAAGCCGGAGATCATCTTCGGTGACGAGCCGACCGGCAACCTGGACTCGCACTCCTCCGGTGAGGTGCTCTCGATCCTGCGCGCCTCGGTCGACGAGTTCGGCCAGACCGTCGTCATCGTCACCCACGATCCGCGCGCGGCCGCCTACGCCGATCGCGTGGTCTTCCTCGCCGACGGCCGCATCGTCGACGAACTGCGCGACCCGACCCAGGATTCCATCCTCGACCGGATGAAGGCGCTGGAGACCAAGTGAGCAGCAACCCGATGCGCAAGGTCGCCTTGCGCAATCTCGCCGCGCACAAGGTGCGCCTGGCCCTGACCCTGCTGTCGGTGGTGCTCGGCACCGCCTTCATCTCGGGGTCGTTCGTCTTCACCGACACCCTGCAGCGCACATTCGACGGCATCTTCGAGGGCCAGGCCCAGGGTGTCGACGTGCGCGTCGGCCCCAAGGACCAGCAGTCGCTGGGCCTGCCGACCAATATCGTGGACGCGCTGGCCAAGACCGAGGGCGTCGCCCGGGTCGCGCCCGCCGTCAACGGCCCGGTGGTGCTGCTCGAACCCGACGGCAAGAAGGCCGTACAGACCGGTGGCGCACCGAGTTTCGGCCTGTCCTACCTGCCGCCGGAACAGTCGGTCGAGGAGCCCAACACGTTCGTCGCCGGCGCTCCGCCCACGCAGTCGGGCGAGATCGCGCTCAACACCAGCGGCGCCGAGAAGGCGGGGCTGAAGGTCGGCGACAAGACCAAGGTGCTCATCCCGTCCAAGGGCGACCCGTTCGAGGTGACTCTGACCGGCATCTACGAGATGCCCGGCACCGAGGGCGGCGGTGTGGTCGCGGTGATGTTCACCGAGCCGCAGGGCCGCAAGCTGTTCACCGACGGCTCGCACGTCGCCTACGCCGATATCGCGGCGGCGCCGGGTGTCTCGGCCGACGACCTGCGCGACCAGCTCGCCGCCGGGCTGCCCAACTACAAGGTGCAGAACGCCGACGAGGTCCGCGAGGACATGAAGAAGCAGATCTCCGAGGCGCTCACCTTCATCAACTACTTCCTGCTCGCCTTCGGCGCGATCGCGCTGATCGTCGGCACGTTCATCATCTACAACACCTTCTCGATGATCGTCGCCCAGCGGCTGCGCGAACTGGCGCTGCTGCGGGCGATCGGCGCGAGCCGCAGGCAGGTGGGTCGCTCGGTGGTCAGCGAGGCCGTCGTGATCGGCCTGATCGGCAGCGTGCTCGGCCTGCTCGCGGGCATCGGGTTGGCCTTCGGCCTGTCGGCGCTGCTCAACGCCTTCGATCTGGGTCTGCCCACCGGGTCGTTGACGGTGCTGCCGCGCACCGCGATCGTGGCGCTGCTGGTCGGCCTGATCGTCACCGTCGCCAGTGCCTACGCCCCGGCCCGGCGGGCCGCGAAGGTGCCGCCGGTGGAGGCGATGCGGTCAGAATTCGCCAGTGCCGGTGACTCGTTGCGGATCCGCACCGTCGTCGGCGCGGTGATGGCGGTCGTCGGCGGGGTGCTGGTCTACGTCGGCGCCCAGGGCACCGGTAAGGGCTCGGCGGTGACCGTCGGCATCGGCGCGCTCGGCCTGATCCTGGCCGTGCTGCTGGCCGCGCCCGCGCTGTCGCGGCCGATGGTGCTCGTGCTCGGCGTGCTCACCCGCCCGTTCGGCGCGATCGGCCAGATGGCCCGCAACAACGCCGTGCGCAACCCGCGCCGCACCGCCGCCACCGCGTTCGCGCTGACGCTGGGCCTGATGCTGGTCTCGGCGATCGGCATTCTCGGCGCCTCGGCCAAGACCAGCGTCGGCGTGCTGATCGACAAGGGCGTCAAGGCCGAATACGTGCTCGCCGGTCCGCAGATGATCGGTGCGCCGATCGGCGCGGTCGACGCGGTGCGCACCCAGGTGCCCGGCATCAGCGATGTCACCGGGATCCGGGTGGTCGCCTTCAAGGTCGGCAAGGAACAAATCGGCGCCACCTCCCCCGACGGCCCGATCGACCCGGTGATGGACATCGACGTGCTCAGCGGGTCCACCACGATCGCCCCGAACGGGCTGCTCGTCGACGAGACCGAGGCCACCGAGCGCGGCTGGAAGGTCGGCGACAAGGTCGGCATCACCAGCCTGGACAACAAGCAGCTCGAGCTCACCGTGGGCGGTATCTACGCCAACTCGCCGCTGCTGGGCCCGATGGTCGTCGACCCCGGCGTCTACGAACAGCTGATGCCACAGAGCCTGCGCACCAACATCTTCGTGCTGGTGAAGGCGGCGCCCGGCACCGATCTCACCGCCATGCGGACGAATCTGGAGAAGGCCACCGAACCGTTCGTCGTGGTGCAGGTGCAAGACCACGAGCAGTTCAAGGGCGCCCAGGGCAAGCAGATCAACACCCTGCTGGCCATCCTCTACGGCCTGCTCGCGCTGGCCGTGGTGATCGCGGTGCTCGGCATCATCAACACGCTGGCCCTGTCGGTGGTGGAACGCCGCCGCGAGATCGGCATGCTGCGCGCCGTCGGCACCCAGCGTGCCCAGGTCCGTCGCACGATCTACCTGGAATCCATGCTGATCGCGATCTTCGGTGCCATCGTCGGCCTCGTCCTCGGCATCGCCCTGGGCGTCGGCTTCCTGCGCACCCTGCGCGACCTGGGCATCGACCAGATCACCATCCCGTGGTCGCAACTGGTCGCCGTCCTGATCGCCTCCGGCATCGTCGGCGTCCTGGCCGCCGTCTGGCCCGGCGTCCGCGCGGCCCGCACACCCCCACTGGCCGCCATCGCGGACCTGTAGGAGTCGTAGCCGCTTCGGCCCCTGGTGGATTCGTTCCGCCGGGGGCCGAATGCGTGGTGCGGGGCGGCCAGTGGCTCCAGCGATCCCGGGCTATGCCGGGTAGCAATCAGCGCGGTCGCTCCTTTCGCTGAGACTCGGTTGGTATGAGCGATCGGTGCATGAGAGACTGGCGTGAACATTCAGCCGACCGCGTAGCTGGTCGATCGTCTGTCGTGTGGTACACCGGTTGGGGATCGTATGTTGATGGCCCACAATGGCTAGGCGTGGACGCGGCACCAGGATGTGAATCTAAACGGGGAGGGATATGGCAACGACACCATCCGAGTCAGGCAAAGACTTCGCGTTGGTGCCAGACGAGGTCACCGATGCTGGTCAGTACGTTTAGCAGGTCGCAGAATCCCTGATCAACGGCCTGACATCGCTCGATACCGAGATCACCGCATTGCTGAACAGCTGGCGCGGAACATCAGCTGACACCTTCTCGGAAGGCTGGACCGAAACCAAGGTCGGCGCCGACTCGGTGCTCGACGCGTTGAGCATCATGGCCGAATTGCTCGGCGTCACCACAAAGACCCTCGAAGACCAGGACGTATCGAACGCGGCGGCCACATCCGCTGCAGTGAGTCCCGTGCACAGACTGAATCTGTGATGGCAGACAACGCCCAACCTTTCCGCGCTGACCTCGCCGAACTGGAACAGATGGTTGCCCGTGTGAGCGGGTTCGTCGGGTTCCTCAACGATAGCCTCGACGGCCTGCAGCAACGGATCGCAGCCGTACAGCAGAACTGGACAGGCGCGGCAGCCGACGCGCAAGCCGAAGCCTTCCGCGACTGGGCAACCGGCGCAACCGATGTAGCCGTGAGGTTCCCCCGCTGAGCCGGAGAGCGAATTACCTGGTTCCGGCTGGAACCCGGCCATGGTAGCTGGCTTCGTACTCGTCGGGTGACCGCCAACCCAGCC
>NZ_LPNR01000044.1 GCF_019266065.1 Nocardia sp. MH4
CAGCGCCCGGGGATTCGCAGCGGGCGGCGCACGGTCGTCGACCGGGTCTGCGCGCCGCGAATCGTTGAGCCGGCAACGCGGCGACGCTGCGCCGGGAATGGCGCGGCGGCGCGGGGCGCGGCCGGACGGCCGGGCGTCGGGAGGGGCGCTGCCGCGGTCATGAGCTCGCGGATCGTGTCGTCGAGTGAGGTTCGCATCGTCGTGTATCGGGCCATATCGGCTGCTCCTTCGTCGGTGGTGTGGCTGCGTCGGGTCTGGGCGGCGATATCGGGTCCGTGCGGCATGCGCTGTCTCCTTCGATCGGTGTCGCGCTCGGCGACGAACACAAACTTAGAACGGACCTAAAAATATGTCAAGAACAATTTTGGGACGGCTTCAGTTATGCTGCGGTCATGACCACACAGCAGGGGCTCCGGGCGAGGAAGAAGCAGCAGACCAGGGAGCAGATCTCACATCGGGCGACCGAGCTGTTCCTCGAACGCGGCTTCGACAAGGTGACGATCGCCGATGTCGCCGCGGCCGCCGATGTCGCCAAGATGACGGTCACCAACTACTTCCCGCGCAAGGAGGACCTCGCGCTCGACCTCGGCGAGGTGTTCGTCGAGCAGTTGGCCGCCGTCGTCCGCGCGCGTGAGCCGGGGCAGTCGGCGCTGGCCGCGTTGCGCGCTGCCTACCTCGCCGCGGTGGCCGCGCAGGATCCGGTGATCGGGTTCAGCGGAGAACCGTTCGCCCGGATGATCACCGACAGTCCGGCGCTGGTGGCGCGCCTGCGCGAGTTCCACGACGAGCGGGAGAACGCGCTGGCGGGCGTCCTGCGCGAGACCACCGGCGCCGCGTCCGACGACATCACCCCGCGGATCGCCGCCGCCCAGCTCGCCGGCGTCCAACGGGTGCTGTTCGAGGAGATCCTGCGCCGCATGCTCGACGGCGAGTCCGGTGACGAGATCGCCACCGCCATGGCCGAATACGCGCGGATCGCGTTCGACGCGCTCGAACCGGGCCTGGGCGAGTACGCCGTCCGCTGACGTCTCGGTCTGATTGCTGCCGTGTCACTGAAGTACCGCGCACCGTCGGAAAGCCCATACTGAGGCCATGTCCGATGGTGTTGCTGTAGACGAGCCTGTCGAGCCGATGAGCAAGACCAAGATCAACCTCATCTTCGCGACGGTGGTGCTCGGCATGCTCATGGCCGCGCTCGACCAGACCATCGTCTCGGCGGCGCTGCCCTCGATCGTGGCCGACCTCGGCAGCGCGGGGCACATGGCCTGGGTGGTCACGGCGTATC
The DNA here is from genome assembly GCF_019266065.1 of Nocardia sp. MH4. Lineage (GTDB taxonomy): Bacteria > Actinomycetota > Actinomycetes > Mycobacteriales > Mycobacteriaceae > Nocardia > Nocardia canadensis. The sequence continues at coordinate 1,286 of NZ_LPNR01000044.1, forward strand.
TGCTCGCCGAGGCCGTCGCGACCGTGCTCGCGGGCAAACTCGGCGACCTGTTCGGCCGCAAACTGCTGTTTCAGATCAGCGGCGTCATCTTCATCGCGGGCTCCGCGCTGGCGGGCATGGCGCCCGGCATGGGCGTGCTGATCCTGGCCCGCGGTATCCAGGGCATCGGCGCGGGCGGCCTGATGGTGACCTCGATGGCGCTGATCGCCGACACCATCCCGCTGCGGGAACGCGGCAAGTATCAGGGTGCGCTGGGCGCGGTGTTCGGCATCACCACGGTCGTGGGCCCCACGCTGGGCGGGCTGTTCACCGATCACGCGAGCTGGCGCTGGTGCTTCTACGTCAATGTGCCGCTGGCGATCATCATGGTGGTGATGGCGGCGCGCACGCTGCCGCGTCTGCGCGCCGTCGCGCGGCCGGTGATCGACTACCTCGGCATCGGGCTGGTCGCCCTCGGCGTCTCGGCGCTGATCCTCGGACTGGAGTTCGGCGGCAACGAATATCCGTGGGGCTCGTGGCAGATCATCGGGTTGTTCGTGCTCGCGGCGATCCTGCTGACCGCGTTCGTCCTGGTGGAGCGGCGGGCACAGGCGCCGATGCTGCCGATGCGGCTGTTCGGCAGCCGGGTCTTCACGGTGTCGTCGGTGCTCAGCTTCATCGTCGGCTTCGCGATGCTCGGCTCGATGACCTATCTGCCCGCCTACCTGCAATACGTCGACGGCGCGACGGCGACGGTGTCGGGCGTGCGGACGTTGCCGCTGGTCGTCGGCCTGTTCATCACCTCGGTCTTCTCCGGTCAGGTGGTCGGGCGCACCGGGCAGTACCGGTACTTCCCGATCGTCGGCATGGCGGTGATGGCGGTCGGCCTGTGGTTGATGTCGACGATGGGCCGCCAGACCAGTGTCTGGCTGGAATCGCTGTACATGCTGATCCTCGGTGCCGGGCTGGGGTTGTCCATGCAGGTGCTCACCATCGTCGTGCAGAACACCGTCCCCTACGCCGATCTCGGCACCGCCACCTCGGGCGTGACCTTCTTCCGCACTCTCGGCAGCGCGTTCGGCACCGCGGTCTTCGGCACGCTCTACAACAACCACAGCAAGACCGCCCTGGCCGAGGCGATCCAGCAGACCCCGGGCATCGGCCCGGAGGTGGTCGCGAATCCGAAGCTCTTGCGGGGGTTGCCGGTCGAGCAGACCGCGCCGATCATCGACGCCTACGCCAACTCGATCGATTACGTGTTCCGCTGGGTGGTTCCGGTCGCGCTGCTCGGGTTCGTCGTCGCCTGGTTCCTGCCGCAGGTCCGCTTGCGCGACAGTGCCAGGCACGGCGCGGGCGATATCGGCGAGGGTTTCTCGATGCCCGACTCCGACGACCGGGTGGTGCAGCTGGAACGCGCGGTCGCGGCCACCGTGCGCAAGGCCAGGGCGCACAAGCCGATCATTCCGGAGCTCATCGCGGCGGCGGGCAGCTCACTGGAGCCGGATGCCGCCTGGGCGCTGGGGCAGGTGTATCTGCACGACAAGCAGGGTCTGCCCGCCAAGGTCTACGGCATCGCGTTCCGGCACCGGCTGCCGGTGGAGGTGCTGTCGCCGGTGTTCCGGCAGGCCGTCGACGACGGCCTGCTGCTCGACGACGGCGGCACGCTGACCCTGACCGACCAGGGCATCCGGGAGGTCGATCTGCTGCGGTCCGGGTGGCGGCGCTGGCTCGGCGACCGCCTCGACGACTGGAACTACCACGACCCCGCCGATCGCGCGCTGCTCGACGAGGCGCTGTCGAATATCGCGGGCAAGCTGCTCGATCAGGGCGCCGACAGCGTCGAGGTCGCCAAGGTCTGACCCGGTTCGTCCAGCCGGGTGGATCGCGCTTGCCGCCTAATACTCGTAGACGTATATTCGTAGACGAGTAAGGAGGTGCGTATGGCCACGAAGCGCAAGGTGAACAATCTGCTGGCGCTCGCCGTGCTGTCGGTGATCGTGCAACGGCCGATGCACCGCTACGAGATCGCCGCCACCCTGCGCGCCCATGGCAAAGACAAGGACATGGACATCAAGTGGGGTTCGCTCTACACGGTGGTCCAGAACATGGCCAAGGCCGGTTTCCTCGAAGTCGTCGGCAGTGAGCGCGACGGCGCCAGGCCCGAGCGCGTGATCTACCGGATCACCGACGCCGGCCGCACCGAGATGGCCGACTGGACCAGGGAACTGCTCGCCTCGCCCGAGCCCGAACACCACCGGTTCACCGCGGGCCTGTCGATCCTGGCCGTGCTCCCGCCCGACGAGGTGATCGAGCTGCTCGGCCTCCGGATCGACGCGCTCGACACCGCCGTCGACCGTGCGAAGACCGAGCTCGCCGGGCTGGCGGGCAGCCTGCCCCGGCTGTTCCTCGTCGAGACCGAATTCGGCGTGGCGATGCTGGAAGCCGAGGCGCGCTGGGCGCGCTCGCTGCGTGACGAACTCCGCGCCGGCACCTTCGAAGGCCTGCGGATGTGGCGGCAGTGGCATGCCGACGGCATGCCCGCCGACCGGATTCCCGACTTCGGCGAAGGGGGGACCGGCTAGCTCTCGCCCCGAAAAAGACCCCGGACCCGGTGGTGTGCGGCAACACCCCACCGAGTCCGAGAAACCGTCCCGACACCGTGCTCACACGCATGCGCACCCGGCTACGAGGCTGGCAACCACAGGATAGCCCGGGTGACGCAGACACAGATCTGGAGATCACTCATGTCCCACACCCGTTCCGCCGTGGTCATCGGCGGTGGCATCGCCGGCCCCGTGGCCGCGACCGCCCTGCTCCGGGCAGGCATCGACGCCCACGTCTACGAGGCCTATTCCGGGCCGTCCGAAGGGATCGGCTCCGGGCTCGCGCTCGCCCCCAACGGGGTCGCGGCCCTCGACATCCTCGGCGCCGGCGACGCCGTGCGCGCGATCGCGCTGCCCGTGCGCGGCATGCGGCTGGCCGTCGGCGGCCGCGAACACGTCCTGCCGGTGCTGCCCGATCAGCCGCCGCTGCAGGTCGTCGACCGCGGCGAGCTGCACCGCGCGTTGCACGATCACGCGGTCGCGGCCGGTGTGCCGTTCAGCTACGACAAGCGGCTGGTGCGCGTCGACGAGCACGCCGACGGCGTGACCGCGCACTTCACCGACGGCTCCACCGCGTCGGCCGACATTCTGGTCGGCGCGGACGGCATCCGGTCCACCGTCCGGACCCTGATCGACCCGGCCGCGCCCGGACCCGACTACACCGGCATGCTCGGCTTCGGCGCGCTGGTCGACTGCGACCAGGATCTGCCCGCCGACACCATGGTGTTCGCCTTCGGCGCCAAGGCCTATTACCTGTACTGGCAGCACGCCGACGGCCGCGTCGCCTGGGGCGCGAATCTGCCCAGCAAGCAGTACTACTCGCTGACCGAGGCGCGCGCGATCCCGGCCGAGCACTGGCTGCGCGTGCTGCGCGAGACCTACGCGCCCGATACCCCGGGCGGCGAGTTCGCCCGCCGCACCACCGCCGAGAACCTGGAGATCACCGGGGCGCTGCACATCATGCCGCCGGTGCCGCACTGGTATCGCGACCGGATGGTGCTGGTCGGCGACTCGGTGCACGCGCCGTCCAACAGCTCGGGGCAGGGTGCGTCGCTGGCCATCGAGAGTGCCGTGCAGCTGGCCCGCTGCCTGCGCGACATCGACGCGCCCGCCGAGGCCTTCGCGGCCTACGAGCGGCTGCGCCGGTCCAGGGTGGAGGGCGTGGCGGCGCGCGCGGCGAAGGTCAACCACAGCAAGACGCCGGGCCCGGTCGCCCGCAAGATCATGAACGCGATGATGCCGCTGATGGTCAAGACGGTGATGAACCCGGAGAAGACGATGGGCGCCGAACGCCGCTACCGCATCGACTGGGACGCGCCGGTCCAGCGCGAGCTCGCCACACTCGCGTCCTGATCCGTGCTCGCCCCCGGCCGGGATGCGCCGACCGGGGGCGAGTACCCGCGCATACTGGGACGACAGACTCAGGCTGCCAGGAGACGCTCGTGTCGACGATCAACGGACTGCCCGCCCATGTCCTGCTGGTGCACCTGCTCGTGGTGCTCGTCCCGCTGACGGCGGCACTGCTCGTCCTGGCGGCGGTCTGGCCCATGGCTCGGCGCGTGCTGGTCTGGCCGGCCGTGGCACTGGCGGTGCTCACCGTGGCCCTCACCCCGGTGACGGTGAGCGCGGGGCGCTGGCTCGCGCAACGGGTCGGCAGCACGCCCGCCATCCGCGCCCACATCGATCTCGGCGACACCCTGCTGCCGTTCGTGATCGCGTTGCTGGTGGTCGCGGCGCTGGTCGCCGGGGTGCATCTGGCCGAGCGCGCGGGCAGGCGGCCGACGCGCGCGGTGGTCGCGGTCGTGGTCGTGCTCGCGGTGGCGGTGGGTGTCGCCGCGACGGTGCAGGTCGTGCGGATCGGGGACTCGGGAGCCCGGGCGACGTGGGGACCGCTGGTGTCCGCGGTGGCGGGCTGAGCCGTCCTCGGGAATAGCGGATTGCTATCGAATGTCGGTGTCAGCGCCGTGCGGCGCGCAGGTGCAGGATCCGGGCGGACTCCGCGTCGGCGGGCAGGAAGGCCTCGAGATGGAGTTCGGCGAGGGTGACGTCGGTCGCGGTGGCGAACGAGGTGAGGGTGGTGATCAGGCGCAGATCGCCGTCGTCGGAGCGCAGGTGCAGGGGGACGGCGAAGCCGACGTGATCGGGACCGGGGGTGACGGCGGGCAGATAGCCCGACAGTTCCGTGATCAGCGCGTCGACGGCGGGATCGGGGGTGTGGGCGGCCCGGCTGCGCAGTGCGTCGATGATGTGCCTGCCCCATTCGGGCAGATTGCGCACGCGCGGCGCGACGCCCGCCGGGTGCAGGGCCAGCCGCAGCACATTCATCGGCGCGCGCAGCAGATGGTCGGCGACGCCGTCGGTGAACAGGTCGAACGCGGCGTTGGCGGTGACCAGTTCGCCGCGCGGACGGGCGACCAGCGCCGGATACGGCAGGTGCCCGTCGAGAACGGCGGTGAGCGCTTCGCGCACGGGCGCCAATTCCGGTGCGGCCAGATCGCTTTCGGGGAACACCGGCGCGAAGCCCGCCGCCAGCAGCAGATTGTTGCGATCGCGCAGGCCCAGTTCGAGCGATTCGGCCAGCCGCACCACCATCGTGCGTCCCGGCTGTGACCGGCCCTGCTCGAGGAAGCTCAGATAGCGCTGACTCGTCTCGGCGCGAATCGCCAGGTCGAGCTGGCTGACCCGGCGCAGGGTGCGCCAGTGCCGCAGCTGCGGGCCGAAGGCGGTGGTGGTCTGCGCGATCGTCATGGGGCGAGTCAACCGCGGGCGGCCACCTCGCGCCATTCCCGCCGGGGAATGACAGGCGGAGCGCGACGACGCACGGCGTTCATTCCCCGCGGGGAATCGCGCGGCGTCACCGCCCTCGACAGGGTTGTGGCCATGAGCGACAACGACATCGCCACCCGCTACGTGGCCCTCTGGAACGAAGCCGACCCCATCGTCCGCCGCACCCTGATCGAGGACCTCTTCGCCGTCGACGGCGCGCAGTACCTGGTCGACCCACCCGCCGCGGCCCGCGCGGCGGCGGCCGACCTCGCGATCGCGGCGCCGCCGCTCGCCGTGCACGGCTACGACGCGCTCGACCGCCGCGTCACCCGCGCCTACGAGATGTTCCTGGCCGACGGCGAGTTCGTCTTCGTCACGGCGGGCCCGGCCGTGGCACTGCCCGCGGGCACCGTCGGTGTCGCGTGGACCATGCACCGCCGCGGCGACGACACACCCCAGGGCGGCGGCTTCGACCTGCTCGCGCTCGATGCCGACGGCCGCGTCGTCACCGACCACCAGTTCATCGAGGGGTCGCGATGAATGCCCTTGCCTACCAGGCAGTTCCCGGTCAGGGACTCACGGTCGCCGCGCAGCGGCGACCCGAACCGGGTCCGCACCAGGTCCTGATCCGGGTCGGCGCGGCCTCGGTGAACCGGCGCGATCTGATGCTGCTCGACGGCACCTACCCCCTGCCGCTCACGCCGGGCATCGTGCCGCTGTCCGACGGCGTCGGCGAGGTGATCGCACTGGGCGAGGATGTCACCCGCGCCGCCCTCGGCGACCGGATCACCGCGAGCTACTTCGTGCACTGGGTCGACGGTCCGCAGAGCCTGGCGCTGGCCGCAGAACAGTACGGCGCCAACTATCCCGGGTTCCTCGCCACGTACGCCCTGGTCGAAGAGGACTCCATCGTGCACGTGCCCGCGCAGCTCACCGACGCCGAGGCGGCCACGCTGCCCTGCGCGGGCCTGGTGGCCTGGTCGGCACTCACCACGGGGACGCCGGTCGCGCCGGGTGACCGCGTGCTCACGGTCGGCAGTGGCGCGGTCGCGCTGTTCGCCGTCCAGTTCGCGACGCTGCTGGGCGCGGAGGTCCTCTCGATCACGTCCGGCCCGGCGAAGGCCGAGCGGTTGCGGGCGCTCGGCGCGGAGACGGTGATCGACCGGACCGAGACGCCCGACTGGGGTGCGGTGGTGTCGGGGCTGACCGGTGGCGTCGAGCACGTGGTCGATGCCGTCGGCCTGCCCACGCTGCCCCAGTCGGTGGCCGCGGGCGCCTACAACGCGATGGTGACGATGATCGGCGCGATGGCCCCGGCGCCCGGGACGGTACCGCCGGTCAACCCGTTCGGCTCGTCCTATCTCGCGATCCGCCGGATCGCCGTCGGCAGCCGCGTCGGCTTCGAGGCGATGAACCGGGCGATCACCGAGCATCGCCTGCGCCCGGTGATCGACCGCGAATTCGGGTTCGACGAGGCCGCCGCGGCCTACGACTACCTGCGCTCGGGCGCGGCGTTCGGCAAGGTGGTCGTCTCCGTCGGCTGATCGTCGGTGGGGGAGCCGTGCAGCAGACAGAACACGGTCACGCACACGACCAGCCAGGACAGGCCGAACAGCCAGCCGGCGAGCACATCGGTGGCCCAGTGCACGCCCAGATAGATCCGCGACAGCCCGACCGCGATCGGGAACAGCACCGCGAACACCGTCGCCACCCACCGAACCCAACGCCTGCGCAGCCCGGGGATCACGGTGATCGCCACGATGCCGACCACGACCGTCGTGCCCAGGGTGTGCCCCGACGGATACGACAGGCTCGGTTCGGCGACGAGGCGGGCGACCTCCGGCGGCCGGTGCCTGCCCACGAGATGTTTGACCACCACGACCAGCACCCCCGCGCCCGCCGAGGTGACGGCGACCAGCGCGGCGGTCGCCCAGTCGCGCCGCCAGGCGAACCACGCGACCGTGATCGCCGCGAGGATGGTCATCGACTTGGTATCGCCCAGATCGGTGATCACCCGGGCGATCGAGGTGAGCGGTTCGCCGCGGTGCGCGATCATCCAGTCCAGCACCCGTGGGTCGAACCGGATGATGCCCGCGTCGTTGTTCACCTGCCAGGTGAGCGCGATGAGCGAGACGGCGGCGGTCGCGAGCAGGGCGGCGGCCAGCGGGGGCCGTCGGCCCAGGACCGACCACGCGAGGTCGTCGGGCGGGGGTCGGCGCGAGGCGATCGGCATAGCTACCAGATTGCCAGCTCCGGCCTCATGCTTCGAAGACGACCGCGTTTCCGGCGACGTCGCGGGTGCCCGCGACCTTCTTGATCGCCTTCACCAGGTCGGCGACGGTGTCCCAGACGCGCGGGGGCTCGCCCTCGATGTTGCCGATGGTGTACCAGGTATCGGTACCGCGGTAGCGGACGAGGCCCTTGCCCGCGTCGTCGAGCATGACGTCGAGCTCGCCGGACACCGTCCCTTCCTCTTCGGTCATGACGGCGCTGTCGGCGGTGATCTCGATCGTCTCGCTTATTTGAACTCTCCTCGGCGGAGGCAGTCGTCGACTGCGGTGCGCAACGCGGTGTGCTCGGCGGTATCAACGGTCAGGGCGTACTTTATCTTGACCTTGACGTAATGCTCGACATAGGCGCACCGGAAGTTGCCCGGCGGCAAGTAGTTCGCGGGGTCCTGGTCACCCTTGGAGCGGTTGGCCGAAGGATCGGCGGCGACCAGGTTCATCGAGTCGTTGGCGATGCGGCGGCGGGTGTCCTCGTCGCGGTCGGCGGCGCCGGAGCGCCACGCCTCGGCCAGGGCCACGATGTGTTCGGCGTCGACCTTGGCCGGGTCGGTGATGAACTTGTACGGCCCGAGCTGGCCGGTCTTCTTGTCCACGAAGCCGTAGCGGTCCTGCCAGCCGGCGCCCGCGGGGATCTTCAGCTCGCAGGTCTTCGGGTCGAGGGTGACCTTGCCGGTCGCGTCGCGCAGCATCATCACGTCACGGCTGGTGCACTTGGGGTACTGGGCCAGCTCGCCGCCGAAGCCGTGTTCGGGCTTGTTGGTGTCCCAGTGCGGGAACTTCTCCCTGGTGTAGCCCGTCATCGGGCCTTCCTTGGCGACAACGAGTTTGCCGAGCAGATCGCCGATCTCCTTGCCCGACACCGTCGCCGCGCTCGCCGGACCCGGCCCCGGCGCGGTGGGGCTCACCTTGTCCAGCATCGAGTTGGCGATGGTCAGCACGACGCCGATCACCACCGCCGCGGCGAGGGCGAGCAGGGCCCGGCCCAGAGGAGAGCCGCTGATCGATGACCACTTCATGCCCGTATCACCCACATGCCTTCGTCGAAAATGAACCGGCACAACCTAACGGCCGCACCGGGTGTCGTATCTGATTGTCGTCTATGACGTTCGGCACACGGCATCGCAAAGGAATTGCGGCTCAATAGCGTTCGCCTATCGAGGGTGGTGACCTGCGGCGGAGCGCGGTAAACCCGGAGTGACGCACGTCACTATGAATCCCTGTCGGCGGCGGCCGGTTCCGCGCGTCCAACCGGGGGAAGGATCATTCAGCGAAAGGAACCGGCCATGCCGACCGTCGACGTCATCGACTCGTTCATCTCCTACAGCGACGCGGGTGCCGACACCCGACCCGTCGTCTTCCTGCACGGCAACCCCACCAGTTCCTACCTGTGGCGCGACGTGCTGCCGGTGGTGCGCGAGCACGCCCGCTGCCTGGCCCCCGACCTGATCGGGATGGGTGCCTCGGGCAAACCCGAGATCGCCTACCGCCTCGACGATCACGCCCGCTACCTCGACGCCTGGTTCGACGCGCTCGAGCTGACCGATCCGATCCTGGTCGGTCACGACTGGGGCGGCACCTTGGCCATGGATTTCGCCGCCAGGCACCCCGGCCGGGTCGCCGGGATCGCGGTGATCGAGACCTTCCTGCGCCCGCTGCGCTGCTCGGAGCTGCCCGCGCGCTCGGCCGAGATGTTCCGGCTGTTCCGTTCGCCCGCGGGCGAACAGGCGGTGCTCGCCGAGAACAAGTTCATCGAATACAACCTGCCGACGCTGGTCCCCGCGCTCACCGAGGCCGATCTCGACGCCTACCGCGCCCCGTATCCCACCCCGGCCTCGCGCGCGCCGATGCTGGCCTGGGCCAGGGAGTTCCCGCTCGACGGCGAGCCCGCCGACGTCGTGGCCAGGGTGAACGCCTACGGCGAATGGATGGCGGCGAGCGCGGGGGTGCCCAAGCTGCTGATGACGGTGGAGCCCGCCGTCGGGCTGGGCAGCGCCGAGGTGATCGCCTGGGCGGCGGCCACCTTCGCCGACCTGGAGGTGGAGTCGGTGGGCCGGGGCTCGCACCACGCGCCGGAGGATCAGCCGGTGGCGATCGCGAAATCCGTGGCGGGCTGGCTGGACCGGCACGGGCTGTTGGCGTGACGGGCGACAATATCGACATGGAGACCGACGAGGCCGCGCTGGTCGCTCGCGCCGTGGCGGGCGACCGGGCAGCGTTGAGCGAGGTGATCGCGCAGCTGCAGGATCCCCTGTACCGCTTGGCCCTGCGGATGACCGGCCGCCCGGCCGACGCCGAGGACGCGGTGCAGGAGATCCTGATCCGGGTGGTCACCCGGTTGTCCACCTGGCGCGGCGAGGCCGCGCTGCGGACCTGGGCGTACCGGGTCGGGGCGAACTATCTGATCTCGCAGCACCGGCGGTCGGCGCCCGAGCGCGAACAGCTCGGCCTCGACGAGTTCGGCGCGAACCTGCTCGACGGGCTGGCCACCGAGGACTACCGCGGTCCCGAAGCCACTCTGCTCGCCGAGGAGGTCCGTCTCAGCTGCACCCAGGCGGTATTGCAATGCCTGAGCCGGGACGAGCGGATCGCCTTCGTCCTCGGTGACGTGTTCGGGCTGTCGGTGGCCGAGGCGGCCTGGGTGCTCGACATCAGCCCGGCCGCGTACCAGAAGCGCTGGGAGCGGGCCAAACAGCGACTCGGCGCGTTCCTGCGCTCGTCGTGCGGGCTGGCGAATCCGGCGGCGCCGTGCCGGTGCGCGCGCCGGGTCACCCGCGCGAGTGAACTCGGGCGGATCGATCCGGCGCGCCCCGTCTACACGAAACACGCTGTGCGCCACGGTGGTCGCACGGTGGCCGAAGCGGCGGCGCAGCTCAGCGACCTGCGGGACGTGGCGGCGGTGCTGACGGCGCATCCGGATTACGCGGCGCCGCAGGAGAAGATCGCGGCGATCGCCGGGCTGCTCGGCTCGGGCCGGTTCCCGCTGCTCGACTGAGGTCAGTCGGGCAGCGTCCCGGTCTCCGGCGGAATCCCGGTGTCCAGGAAGCGGATCAGGCGGGCGATGCGGGCGGCGTGGTCGACACAGCGCTGGAACTGGCTGCCCAGCAGGGCCAGATCAATCGCCGTGCCGGTGCCGACGCCGACCTCGGCCGTGGTCAGCACGGCGCGCAGCTGCGCGCAGCGCGTTTCCATGGTGGCGGCCGTGGTGCCGTCGTCCTCGGTGAAACGGCCGGTCGCGACCGAAGCGCTCACCCGCGCAACATATTCCGCGGCCAGCAAGCCCATCGCCACCAATTCGGCGATGACCGGCTCCGGCGCGACGGCCCGCGGATGCGCCCGGTACACGTACTGACCGGCGGTCTCGGTGCGCCTGCCGATCCGCGAGAGCTCCCCGGCGATCTGGATCGCGGTCACCACGTGGCGTAGGTCGCGGGCGACCGGCGCCTGGAGCGCGAGCAGGGCCATGGTGCGACTTTCGCAGGCGGCGAACATCTGCTGGAGTTGCTCGTCGAGCGCGAAGACCTCGTAGGTGGCGGTCAGGTCGGCGCCGGCGAGCGCCTCGGTGACCCGCTCGGTCGCGTCATGGGCCAAGCGCGACATCAGGGTGAGATCGTTGGACAGAGCAACGAGCTCGAGGGTGAACTGGGTCCGCACGGGCTGAATTGTTCCCCATCGAGGCGCTCCCCGGGAATCCATCGGCGGATCTTTCGCGGCCGGGTATCCCGGTCCACTCGCGCGCGGCTGGAACGATGGAGGCCATGATTGCCGCGTTGACGACCAGATGGACCCTCTTAGTCCCGATACTCGCCGCGCTCGTACTCGCCGTCACCTGGGGGCGCGACGTGCCGGGACTCGTGGTGGCGCTCGTCAGCGCCGCGCTGGTCGGCGCGGTACTGGCCGCGGTCCATCACGCGGAGGTGGTCGCCCATCGGGTCGGCGAACCGTTCGGCTCGCTCGTGCTGGCCGTGGCCGTCACCGTGATCGAGGTGGCGCTGATCGTGACGATGATGATCTCCGGTGGCGACAAGGCGGCCTCGCTGGCCCGCGATACCGTCTTCGCCGCGGTGATGATCACCTGTAACGGCATCTTCGGCCTGGTCCTGCTCGTCGGCGCGCTGCGCAGGCGGGTCGCGGTGTTCAATCCCGAGGGCACCGGCGCCGCGCTGGCCACCGTCGCGACGCTGGCGACGCTGAGTCTGGTGCTGCCGACCTTCACCACGAGTAAGCCGGGACCGGAGTTCTCGCCCGCGCAGCTGGCCTTCGCCGCGGTCGCCTCGCTGGCGCTGTATCTGCTGTTCGTGATGGTCCAGACGGTGCGTCACCCCGACGATTTCCTTCCGGTGGAGGACGGCGGCGCGGTCGACGACAGCGCCGCCGACGACCACTCGCCGTCCAACCGGGCGGCGCTGACCAGCCTGGGCCTGCTGGTGCTCGCGCTGGTCTGTGTGGTGGGGCTGGCCAAGGTGGTCTCGCCCGCGCTCGAGGCGGGCGTGGCCTCGGCCGGGCTGCCACAGTCGGCGGTCGGCGTGGTGATCGCGATGCTGGTGCTGCTGCCGGAGACGCTGGCCGCGGTGAATTCCGCGCGCCGCAACCAGGTGCAGATCGGCCTGAATCTCGCGCTGGGCTCGGCCATGGCCAGCATCGGTCTCACCATTCCGGTGATCGCGCTGGCGACGATCTGGTTGAGCGGCCCGCTGGTGCTCGGCCTGGGCGCCACCCAGATGGTCCTGCTCGCGCTGACCGTCGTGGTGAGCACGCTGACCATCGTTCCCGGCCGCGCGACCCTGCTGCACAGTGGCGTTCACCTGGCGTTGTTCGCCGCTTTTGTGTTCCTGGCCGCAAGTCCGTAGCTGAAGTGTTGCGGATCACACGAGGCGACGATCTGTCATTGAAACCGCGAAAAAGCGACGAGGGTCACCACCCCGAAATTTTGTTGTGACGCAGAGTACCGGCTAGCTTGCTGGAGTTGGCACCGACGCCGAAGCCAGAGAGTGCGGTATGAAAATCACCATGCTCCGCGCTTCGCGAGCGGGCCGGGGGCATCGCTGATGTCCACCGATCTGCATTCCGCGAAGCCGGATTCCGCTACCCAGATCGTCCGCAAGAACTTCACCGACACGGTCGTGTCGTCGTTGCGGACCTTCGGGCGCGCGGTCGACCTCGCGCAGGAGTCGGTCACCGGCACCGTCGCCGATGTCGCCCGCGGGCATTTCCAGTGGCGCGAGACCCTCGTCCAGGCCTGGCGGCTGATCACGGTCACCGCGATTCCCGCGATCCTGATGGCGATCCCGTTCGGCGTGATCGTCTCGATCCAGGTCGGTAACCTGATCCACAGCCTCGGTGCCGACTCCATGCTCGGCGCGACCGGCGGTCTGGGCGTCATCAAGCAGGGCGCGCCCATCGCCACCGGCTTCCTGCTCGGCGGCGCGGGCGCGGCCGCGATCGCCGCCGACCTCGGCGCGCGCACCATCCGCGAGGAGATCGACGCGCTCAACACCATGGGTATCAGCCCGGTGCACCGACTCGTCATCCCGCGCATGATGGCCATGCTGATCGTCGCGCCGATGCTCAATGTGCTGATCATCTTCGTCGGCGTGCTCGCCGGGTACGCGGTCGCCGTCGGCGGCCAGGGCGTGACCCCGGGCAGCTACTGGTCGACCTTCGGCTCCTTCGCCACCGCCGGTGACGTGTGGGTCTCGCTGCTCAAGGCGCTGATCTTCGGCTTCCTGGTCGTCGTCATCTCCTGCCAGCGCGGGCTCGAGGCCAAGGGCGGGCCGCGCGGTGTCGCCGACGCGGTGAACGCGGCGGTGGTGCTCTCGGTGGTCTCGATCGCGATCGTGAACCTGCTGGCCACCCAGATCAGCGCCATGTTCCTGCCGACGAAGTTGGCATGATGGCTGCCTCCTCCTATCTCCCCACCTCGCTGCACTGGCTGCGCGGGCCGGCCCGGCTCGGCAAGCGCATCGGCTCGGCCGGTGAATCGCTGGGCTTCGTGGCCGTGTTCGTCTGGCAGGTGCTGTCCTCGGTGCCGCTGACGCTGCGCCGCTACCGCGACGAGACGCTGCGCGCGGTCACCGACATGACCTGGGGTCGCGGGTCGATCATCGTCGGCGGCGGCACCGTCCCGATGATGATCGTGCTCGGCCTGGTGATGGGCGCCTCGGTCGGCGTCGAATCCTTCGCCTCCCTCGACATGCTCGGCATGGGCCCGGTGACCGGCGTCATCTCGGCCTACGCCACCACCCGTGAGCTGGCCCCGATCGCCGCGGCCATCGGCTTCGCCGCGCAGGCGGGCTGCCGGATCACCGCCGAGATCGGCTCGATGCGCATCTCCGAGGAGATCGACGCCATCGAAGCGCTGGGCCTGCGTTCGGTCCCGTTCGTAGTGACCACTCGCGTCATCGCGGGCGCGATCGCCATCGTGCCCACCTTCCTGATCGCGCTGATCCTGTCCTACGGCGCCTGCCGCGGGCTGCTCACGATGGTCTACGGGCAGTCGGCCGGCGTCTACGACCACTACTTCTTCCAGTTCATCTCCGGGTTCGACATGATCGCCGCCGTCATCAAGGTCGCCGTGTTCGGCACGGTGGTGATCCTGGTGCACAGCTACTTCGGGTTCTTCGCCACCGGCGGCCCCGAGGGCGTCGGCATCGCCTCCGGTCGCGCGGTGCGCGCCAGCTCGGTGGCCATCGTCGCCATCGACATGGTGCTGTCGATCATCCTGTGGGGCTTCAACTCGGCGATCAGTTTTACGGGGTGAGCTAGTGCCTAACTACGGAATGCCCGGCGTCGCCGCCGATCGGCGCACCTCGCGGCTGACCGGCGCGATCATCCTCGGCATCATCGCCGCGGTCGTGCTGGCCACGGTCGCCTACCGCAATCTGACGACCGAGGAGGGCCTGCGGATCGCGCTGCACACCGAACACCTCGGTGACGGCATCAGCGTGGGCAGCCAGGTCCGCATCGACGGCGTCACCGTCGGCGAGGTCGCCGAGGTCGCCCCCGGCGAGCGCGGCACCCAGCGGATCTCGCTGCTGCTCGACGCCGACCGGCTGCACGGCATCGACGACAGCCTCGCCGTCGACTACGCCCCGACCAACCTGTTCGGCATCGCCGAAATCGAGCTGCGCCGCGGCACCGGCGGCGCCCCGCTGCGCGCGGGCGCGGTGCTCGACCTGACCGGCGCCAACTCCGGCCGCGTCTACGACGCCACCATGAGCGCCATCCTGCGCAGCCTGTCCCAGGTCGGCATGACGGTGACCAGCCCGCAGATGGCGACGGTCATCTCCCAGCTGGCCGCCGACTTCAAGGCCTTCACCCCGCTGGTCCAGGCGCTGATCACGATGGCGAAGACCATCGCCGACAACCAGGACGTGGCGCCCTCGGAGCTGTTCGGCAAGCTCGGTCCCGCCTTCGACGGCGGCGGTCAGTTCGCCGGCGCCACCATGCAGGTGATCGACACCCTCAGTGACATCAAGGTGACCCAGGTCGACAAGGACCGCTACGACATCGGCGTCGGCGTGATCGGCGGCAGCATCCTGCCCGCCCTGACCACCACGCTGACCACCGCGGGCGGCCACTTCGCCGAGACCACCGACATGCTCGCGCCGATGCTGTTCGCGCTGGCCCAGATGTCGCCGAACCCGCGGCAGACCGGCGCCGACCTGCAGGCCCTGCTGACCAACCTGCGCGGTGCCATGCCCGACGGCCCGGACGGCCCGGTGCTCAACCTCGACGTCGAGCTCAGCGGGGTGCCCGCGATCGCGGTACCGCTGTTCGGAAAGGCCGGTGCGCGATGAAGATTCGTGGCGTCGCACTGCGACTCGGCGTGTTCTCGCTGGTCATGCTGGCCGTGCTCGGGCTCGTCTTCACCCTGATCAAGCGCCCGGTCTCCGGAGACACCGAGGCACACGACGCGCTGTTCACCGACGCCAACGGCCTCAAGGTCGGCAACGACGTGCGGATGTTCGGCGTGCAGGTCGGCAAGATCGAGAAGATCAGCCTCGAGGGTGACAAGGCCAAGGTCCACCTGACCGTCAAGACCGACACCCCGATCTACGACAACAGCAAGCTGGCCATCCGATACCAGAACCTGACCGGCCAGCGCTACATCGACCTGCAGCAGGCCCCGAACCCGGGCACCCGGATCGCGGCCGACGCCCGGATCGGCGCGAACATGACCGTCCCGTCGTTCGACGTCACCAGCCTGTTCAGCGGGCTGAAGCCGGTGCTGGCGACGCTGTCGCCGGAGGCGATCAACCAGTTCACCGCGAGCATGCTCGCCGTCATCGAGGGCGACGGCAGCGGCCTCGGTCCCGCGCTGACCGCGATCGACCAGCTCGCGAGCTACGCCGAGGACCGTCAGCAGGTCATCGACACCCTGATCCGCAACCTGTCGACGCTGGGCGATCGGCACGGCGGCCGCGTCGGCTACCTGCTGCCGCTACTGGCCCGGCTCACCGACATCTTCGAGGCGATGCAGCGCAATATCGGCGGCGTCGCGCAGTTCGCGATGACCGCGCCGTCGGTGCTGGCGCCGGTCGACCGGCTGCTGGCCTCGCTCGGCCTGGTCGAGGGCGGCAGCGCCGAGGTCGACGCGATGATCCGCGGTCTGTTCCCCGACCCGCAGGAGGCGGTCGCGGTCCTCGGGCGGCTGCCCGGGCTGCTGGCCACGGTCGACGCGTCGCTCTCGCGCGACTTCGCCGACTTCACGCCGCACTGCAGCAACGGCGCCGCCCAGGTGCCCGCGCCGCTGCAGGTGCTGATCGCCGGACAGAAGGTGACGGTATGCAACGCCTGAGATTCTTCTCCGGAGATCGCCCGATCCTGGACGAGGCGGGCAAGCGCGCCCGCGAACTGCGGATGGGCATCATCGGCCTGAGCCTGGTGGTGCTGTTCATCGTCGGCGCCGCGGTGATCTACGTGGTGCCGCTGGGCAAACACACCTACACCGCCGAACTCAGCGAGGCGCAGTCGGTGCGCGAGGGCGACGACGTGCGCCTGGCCGGCATCTCGGTCGGCAGCGTCGTCTCGCTCGAGCTGAAGCCGGACAAGGTGCTGATGGAGTTCACCGTCGACTCCGACGTCTTCGTCGGCGACCAGACCTCCCTCGACGTGCGCATGCTGACCGTCGTCGGCGGTCATTACGTCGCGCTCTACCCGGCCGGTTCCCGCCCGCTGGGCGACGCGCCGATCCCCGCCGACCGAATCCGCTTGCCGTACAGCCTGATCGAGACCTTCCAGGACGCCACCACGCCGCTGGCCGCCGTCGACGGCGACACCGTGCGCAAGAACCTGGCCGCCGCGAACACCGCGATCGCGGCCTCCCCGGAGGCGCTGCGCTCCACCCTCGACACCGTCGGCAAGTACGTCGACATGCTCGACCGGCAGCGCTCGCAGGTGTCGAAGTCGATCGCGATCCTCGACGAGTACATCTCCATGTACGACGGCGCCAAGTCCGACCTGGGCAGGCTGATGGACAACGTGAACATGCTCGAGGACGTGCTGCTGAGCAAGAAAGCCGAACTGGCCGAGGCGGTCCGGCTGCTGGTCTCGGTGGTGAACCGGCTCGCCGGGCTCGCCCCCAGCTGGGATGCCACGCTGAAGCCGCAGGCCCAGGCGCTGGCCGACGCGCTGCCGCGCCTGCGGCAACTCGAAGGCGGGTTCGAGCCGGTCCTGGGCACCGTGCACGACCTGCAGACCAAGTTGTCGCAGCTGGTCACCCCGGACGCGGGCGTCGTGGTCGACCAGTCCGGCGCGCGCGTCTGCGTGCCGCTGCCGGGGAAGGCGTGCTGATGCTGAAACGACTGCTCGGATCCCAGGCGTTCATGTCGATCGCCGGGGTCGGCGTGCTGGCGGTACTGGTGATCGCCGGCTACTTCGTCACCTTCGATCCGCTGAAGAAGACCGAATCCTATTGCGCGCTCATGCCCGACGCGATCGGGCTCTACCCGGGCAACCACGTCACGATGCGCGGCATCGACGTCGGCGAGGTGACCGCGGTGCGCAACGAGGGCGCCAAGGTGCGCGTCGAATTCGAGGTCGACGCCGACTATCCGGTCTACGCCGACGCGTCCGCGACCACCGTCGCGTATTCCGTTGCCGCCGACCGCAATCTGGCCGTGCTGACCAGCGGCAAGGACACCAGGCAGTTCACCGGCGGCTGCATCACCAAGACGCTGACGCCCAAGTCCATCACCGAGACGCTGACCGCGCTGGCCAGCCTGTCCGAGGAACTCTCCGGCGTCGAGGCCGGACAGCCCAGCGCGCTCGCGGACGGGCTGTCCTCGCTGGATCGCGCGACCGAGGGCGTCGGCCCGACGGTCAACGAACTGGTGCACAAGCTCGGTTCGGCGATGAACAAGCCCGACGCCGACATCGGCCATCTGGCCGGGCTGTTCGACGCGTTCGCCTCGGTGTCGAACCGGGTCGCCGCCAACTGGGGCGATCTGCAGTCGATGCTGGTCCGGCTGGCGCCGCTGCTCAACCAGGCCTCCGACGACCTGCTCGGCCCGGCCACCTCGCTGTTCGACGGCTTGCGCGAGGTGCTGCCGATGCTCAACGACCTCACCACCATTCTCGGCGACCCGCTGATCGGCGCGCTCGACGGCGCGGTCCCGCTGGTGAAGTTGTTGCGCGCCAACGTCGGATCGCTGCGCGAGGTGGTGTTGAAGATGCCCGCGCTGACCTCGGCCTTCCAGAGCGCCGCGAGCGGCACCGCGATCAGCTACGCCGCGCCGAAGGTGGCGCTGCCCGGCGGCGAGGCCGACCAGGTGTGCGCCGCGGTGAACGCGCTGCTCCCCGGGCAGTGCGCCGATCCGGCGCAGGGCCTGACCGATGTGAACCTCGTGCAGGTCGTGCTGGGAATGGCAGGTGCCCGATGAACCCGCGAAAGACACTGCGGCGCGGCATGATCGCGCTGGTGGTCGCGGCCGGTCTCGCGGTCGGCGGCTGTGGCTTCGATCCCGCCGAGGTTCCGGTGCCCGGCTCCGCCGTCTCGGGCCCGACCTACCGGGTGCAGATCGAGTTCAGCAGCGCGCTGAACCTGCCCGCGAAGTCGAAGGTGATCGCCAACGGTGCCGAGATCGGCACCGTCGACACCGTGCGGGTGATCCAGCCCGCCGACGCGCCCGCCGGTCGCGGCGGTTACGTCGTCGTCGAGGCCGACATCCAGGACTCCGTGCAGCTGCCGACGACCACCATCGCCGAACTGCGCCAGGACACCATCCTCGGCGACATCCACGTCGCGCTGACCACCCCGAAGGACGGCTTCGGCGCGCTGCTGCGCGACGGCGGCACCATCCCGATCGAACGCACGAAACCGCCGGTGCAGCTGGAAGACACGATGGCCACCATGGCGCTGTTCGTGCAGGGCGGGGCCATCGGTCAGCTGCAGGAGATGATCGGCCGGGTGAACTCGGTGATGCCGGCCGATCCCAAGGAGACCGCGCGCATCTCGGCGGTCATGGGCGCCGACGCCGCCGACCTGGCCGCGCACCTGGACCAGGTCGACCTGCTGGTCAACGGCCTGGCCGCCAATGCCGAGATCATGGTCGGCATCGAGGCCGAGCTCACCCACATCCTCACTCCCGAAGCCGTGCGGGCCCTCTCGGGCACCCAGGATTCGATCGCCAAGACCATGGCCGTCTTCCTGGCGCTGGGCCCGGTCGGCTCCTCGCTGACCTGGCTGGCCCCGATCGCGAACGCGGGCGACGCGGCGGCGACCGCGTTCCTGCCGCTGGCCACCGGCGGCTCGGCCGATCTGCGCTCGTCGACGAACATGGCGCTGCTGACCGCGCTGTTGCGCGACAAGGTGATCCCCTTCGCCGAGCGCGGCCCGAAGGTGAACGTCACCGGCGTGCGGGTCTCCGAGCAGGAGCAGGTGGACCAGATCGTGACCGCGCTGCGGATGATCGGAATGGTGCGATGAAGATCGGTGCACTGGCCTCACTGGGCGGCATCGCCGCCATCACCGTGCTCGGCGCGAGCTACCTGACCTTCGGGGTGGTGCGGGTCGACCCGTTCGCCGACTACACCGAGGCCTCGATCGAGCTGGCGAACTCCGGCGGTCTCAGCGTCGGCTCGCCGATCCTGCTGACCGGCATCGAGATCGGCAAGGTCACCGCGGTGGACACCGCCGCCACCGGCGGCGTGCGGGTCGGCTTCGAATTCGGCGCCGCGAACAAGGTGCCGATGAGCAGCATCGTCACCATCGAGCACCTGTCCTCGCTGGGCGAGCCGTACGTGCAGTTCGTGCCGCGCAGCGCCGACGGGCCGTACCTGACCGACGGCCAGCGGCTGTCGGGGGAGAACGTGCGCACGCCGATGTCGATCCCCGAGGTCGCGCGGCTGGTCACCAAGACCGTCGAGCAACTCGACCCGGCGGTCGTCGGATCGCTCGTCGACACCCTCGGCCAGGCGATGACCGGCACCGAGAACGTCATCCCGGAGTTGGCCAGGGCGGGCGACCTGCTCGCCGCGGCCATCATGAGCAGGGCGCCCGCGATCGCCGAGCTGCAGAACAACTTCGAGTTCGTCTCCGGCGACATCGGCTGGGCCGGACCGGCCACCTCGGCCGCCGCGCCGGCCTTCGTGCGGCTGAGCCAGGTCATCGACGAGTTCGTCGAGTCGGTCGGCCGGGTCAGCGCGGCGGGCGGTGACCCGGAGATGTATCTGCGCGACGGCGGCCTGGTGCCGTTCCTCCAGCAGCTCACCGCGAAACTGAACGAGCTCGGTCCCGAACTCTCGGCTCTGCTGCCCGGTCTGCGCCCGCTCACCGAATCGCTCACCGCGGCGGGCCCGCAGATCGACCTCAGCACGCTCATCGCCCAGGCGTTGCACAACACCGACGCCGACGCGGTGAAGGTGCGGGTCGCGATCAGGTAAACATCCGGCAACCACTGAATATAGGAATATGCCCTGGACAGTGGTTGTCCGCTCGAGCCGGGCCGTGTTCGAGCAACCGTGCGGTAGCCTGCTGGACGAGGCAGTCCGAGTCCAGTGGGCGAAGGCGGTGCGATCCATGGCAGAGAGCAGCGAGGATCCCGACCAGGGGACCGGAAGCAGTACTCGGGTGATCGCGATCGCGGCGGTGCTGGCCGCCTTGCTGGCGCTGGTCGTCGCCCTCGGGTTGGTACTGCGCGCGAATCAGGGTGACGAGAACGATCCGTCCACGGTCGATCCGATGGGGACCGACTCCCACGGTCTGCCGGTCGGCGACGAGGTGTCGGGCCAGGAAGCCGCGTTCGCGCCGCCGTGGCCCGCCCGGCGGGTCGGCGGGAACTGCTCGGCGGGCGGCATCGTCGCCCACTGGCGGGTCGAGACCGACGGCCAGTGGCAGTGCACGGTGACCACCCCCGACGCCGCGGTGCCCGCCGCCCCCGC
>NZ_LPNR01000045.1 GCF_019266065.1 Nocardia sp. MH4
CGCGGGAGCCTGGGCGGCGATCGCGGGTACGGCGGGCGCGGCGGTGATCGCCCGCGGCGCGGGCCGGGCGGCGGCGACGGTGCGGGTCCCCGAGATCGGCGCACCGCCCTCGAGCTCGGCCAGCTGGGCGAGCACATCACTGGCCCGCGAGTGGCTTTCGCTGATCGCGATGCCGTGGTCCTTCACCGCTTCGATGGCGCGCAGGGTGTTCTCGTCGAGCGTGCCGTTGCTCAGCGCGCCCGCCAGGCCGCGGGCCAGGTCGAGCTGTCCGTCCAGGTACTGCCGGTGCGTATCGAGGTGCTGCACCAGGGCGGTGTCGAGCGAGTCGGTCGTCCGGTACTCGGACGGGCCGGGGGCGGGGATGGTCACGAGCTGTTCCTCCACGATCGGTGGCACCACAGGCTGGTGCGGGGATGCGGGCACCTCGATGTGCACGCGGTAGCCGTCGGACAGGGCCGCGGCGTAGGCGTCCCGGCGGCTGTCGGGCACGTATTCCGGGGCCGACAGGGTCACGGTCATCCGGTTGCCCGCGGGGGCGGGCCGCGCGTCGTCGCCGGCGGCGTAGCGGTTGATGCCGGCGATCTCGACGCCGAGGACGGCCAGGCGCACCGCGGCGCGCTTGAGGGCGACGTCGCCGTTGCCGATGGGACCGGTGTCGGTGGCGAAGGCGATCACGTCGTCGCCGAGGGTGCGGCGCACCAGCGAGGTGAGGACCTGCTTGGGACCGCATTCGACGAAGACGGTGCATCCGTCGGCGTGCATGGCGCGCAGCGCGTCGACGAACTCGACCGGCTGGCTGAGCTGGGCGGTGAGCGTCGCCCGGTTGGCGGCCACGTCGGCACCGTAGGACGCGCCCGCGGTGTCGGCGTAGACCGGCGCGTCCGGCTCGGTGATGTCGACCTCGGCCACGGCGGCACCGAATTCGGTGACAGCGTGCGCGACGTAGGGCGTGTGGAAGGCCGCCGCCACCGGCAGATCCCGGGTGGCCCAGCCCTTCTCGGCACTGCGCGCGGTGAAGGCGGCGATGCCCGCTCCGCCGCCGCCGACCACGATCTGATCGGGGGCGTTGTGGTTGCAGATCCACACGTCGTCGAGCTCGGCCAGGACTGCGGCGACGTCCTCGCGCGGTGCGTTGACGGCCACCATCGTGCCCGCCTCGGCGTCGTCGGCGACGGTCATCGCCTCGCCGCGGGCCCGGGCCAGGGCGAAGAAGTCCGCGGTGCTCAGCGCGCCCGAGGCCCACAGCGCGGTCAGTTCGCCGAAGCTGTGGCCGAGGTACCCGTGGGCACGCAGACCGAACTCGGTCAGCACCCGGAACTGGCCCGCGGCGAGCGCGCCGATCGCCGGCTGCGCGAACGCGGTACGGCGCAGGGCGGATTCCTGGTCCGCCCGGTCCTGTTCGGTGAACGCGGGCGGCGGGAAGACCACCGCGCCCATCCGCTGCGCGGCACCGGCGAACGCGGCGTTGGCAGCGTCGAAGGCCGCGCCGACGGGCGGGTTGTTGAGCGCGGTGTCCAGGCCCATGTCCACGTACTGGCTGCCCTGGCCTGCGAACAGCACGCCGACCTTCGGGGCGGGCAGCGCCGCGGCGCGGAAGTAGACGCCCTCGGGGTGGTCCCAGTGCGCCGCTTCGGGATTGCGCACCATCTCGTCGACGGCCAGCGCGCGCAGATCGGCGGCGGTGTCGGCGTCGACGGAGACGAAACCGATCCGGGCGTGGTCGGCGGGAATGTCGCCGCCGTCGGTGCCCGGAGTGCTGCGCACCACGTCGATCAGGCCGGCCACGTCCGGCGCGTGCCACAGGTGCGCGCGGGGGACGCGGTGCAGCACCGGGCCGCGCTCGCCGTCGGCCTCCTCGAGCACGAGGTGGAAGTTGGTGCCGCCGAAGCCCATCGCCGAGGCGGCGGCCCGACGCACCGGGCGCTGCGGGTCGCGCACCCACGGCCGGGTCCTGGTGTTGACGTAGAACGGGGTCCGGGTGGCGTCGACCTCGTTGTTGGGCGCGTCGACGTTGATCGTCGAGGGCAGGATCTTCTGGTGCAGGGCGAGGGCCAGCTTCATCACGCCCGCGGTGCCCGCGGCGCCCTTGGTGTGCCCGATCTGCGACTTCACACTGCCCAGCGCGGCGAACCCGGTCTCCGAACTCGCGTCGGCGAGCAGGCCTTTCAGCGCGGTCAGCTCGGTCTTGTCGCCGACAGCGGTACCGGTGGCGTGCGCCTCGATCAGCTCCACATCGGCGGGCGAGCATTCGGCGTCGGCGTAGGCGCGCTCCAGCGCCACCCGCTGGCCGGCGGCGACCGGGGCGTAGATGCTCTTGGCGCGACCGTCGCTGGAGGACCCGAGACCGCGGATCACCGCGTAGATCCGGTTGCCGTCGCGGCGGGCGTCGGCGAGCCTGCGCAGCGCCAGCATGGTGATGCCCTCGCCGAGCAGGGTGCCGTCGGCCTCGGCGGAGAACGGGCTGATCCGGCCGGTCGGCGACAACGCGCCGACCTTGCTGAAGCACAGATAGATGAAGATCGAGTTCTCGGTGTCGACGCCACCGGTGATCATCATGTCGGCGCGACCGTCCTGCAGTTCGGCGATCGCGGTGCGGATCGCGGCCAGCGAGGCCGCGCACGCCGCGTCGACGGTGCAGTTGATGCCGCCGAGGCCGAGCCGGTTGGCGACCCGGCCCGCCACCACATTGGCGAGCAGGCCCGGAAAGGAGTTCTCCTCCCACGGCGCGAACGCGGCCACGAACCGGCGCGAGATCTCCGCGACGTCGCTGTCGGACAGGCCGACCGAGCGGGCCGCCTCCTCGAGCACCGGGGTCGACAGGCGCGCGGCCAGCGGGTGCATCAGCGGCACCGGGCCGGTGGTGCCCAGCACCACGCCGGTGCGGGCCGGGTCGTACCACGACGAACCGGTCGCGCCCGCGTCGAGCAGCAGATCCCGCGCGACCCCCAGGCTCAGGGTCTGCATGGTGCTGGTGACCTCGAGCTGGTTCGGCGGCATGCCGAACTCCAGCGGGTCGAACTCGACGTCGGGCAGGAAAGCGCCACGACGCGAATAGGTCTTGTCCGGCGCCGAGCGGTCGGCGTCGTAGTAGTCGTCCAGGCTCCAGCGCGACGCGGGCACCTCGGAGGTGCAGTCGACGCCGTCGATGATGTTCTGCCAGTACTCGCGGTGGGTGTGTGCCTTGGGCAGCAGACCCGACATCCCGACGATGGCGATCGGGTCGCGGGCCAGACGTCGTTCGTCCGTCACGTAATTTCCTCTCGAAAACGGGCAGTCGCGAAACTCAAGCGGCGACAGTGGTGGCGGTGGTCGACGAGATCAGTTCGGCCGCGGTGGCGGCGAAGAGGCGGTGACCCGCCGGACTGGGGTGCAGACCGTCGGCGGTCCACACCTCCGGCCGGGCCCAGTCGGGGTGCGCCGCGATGTCGAGCAGCAGGGTGCCCGTGTCGGCGGTGACACGGGCCAGCACCTCGTTGGCGACGGCGAAACGCTCACGCAGCAGGGCGCGGAAGCCGTCGGGGACGGGCAGCCGGGCGGGGATGTCGGGGTAGGTCGCCGTGAACACGGTGGCCCTGCCCGCCCGCAGGGTGGTGAAGATGGTGTGCAGATTGTCGGCGAACCGGTCCTCGTCGTAGGCGCTGACCAGGTCGTTCACACCGACGACCACACCGTAGAGGCCGGCCCGGGCGCTCGTCGCCGCCGCGAGCTGACCCGCGACGACATCACCGGTGGTGGCGCCGTGGGTGCCGAAGTTGCGAATCGTGGCGGGGCGCAGGCCGAGCTGGCCGCCCAGCCGCGACACCCAGCCCCGGTAGCCGCCCGCCGCGGCCGGGTCGCCCCGGCCTTCCACGAAGCTGTCGCCGAGCGCCGTCAGGCCGGCCGCGATCACGCCGCCACCTCCCGCAGCAGCGACGGGTGCCCTGCCTGGTGCCGCCGCGCTATCACCGCCGGGCGCTGACCGTTCATGCCGAGACTCCGGTGTTGACCACGTGCCGGTCGGCGACGGGGAAGTTCACCTCTTCGTAGAGCGCGGCCAGCTCCTGCTCGCCGAAGAACTTGTCCGGCGGGTACAGCCCGGCGATCAGACCGAAGAACTTCTTCGAGTAGTGCGGGCTCAGGCTCGCGGCGCGGAACACCGAGTCGTAGTACGGCGTCAGAGTGAGGTCGGAGATCGACTGGGTCAGCTCGTAGGTGCTGGCGCTCTGGGCGTCGCGCTCGCGCTGGTACTCCGGCATGGTCTCTTCGAACGGCCGCGCGCCCGAGAGGCTTTCGTGCACCAGGTCGGCCAGCAGCTGGCTGTACTTGAAGGCATCGGTGATGCCCCAGCCGGTGAACGGATCCTTGTGGTAGCCGGCGTCGCCGACCAGGGCCCAGCCGGGGCCGAAGGACTGGCGACGGTAGTTGTCCGGGTAGAGCATCGGCCGGAACGGCTCGACGCGCTTGCCGGTATCACGCAGGCGCGCACCGATCTCCGGGTCGACCTGGTCGACGATCTCCTGCAGGCCCGCGTCGGGATCGGTGCGGAAGTCGCGGAAGCGGTCGCGCTTGCGCATCACCGCGACCAGGGCCAGGCCGTCGTTGGTCGGCCAGGACGCGAACTGCTGCTCGCCGAAGCCGGTGCGGTGGTGCATGCCCCAGTCGACGCCCTCGTAGTAGGAGTAGTAGACGAAGCAGGCGGCGGGCGAGCCCTCGTAGGTGGCCGCGCCGACCTCCTTGGCGACGATCGAGTTCGCGCCGTCGGCACCGACGACCAGCCTGGCCCGGAACTCCTGCTCGGGGCCCTCGCCGACGCGGCCGCGGATACCGGCGACCCGGTCGCCGTCGCGCAGCAGGCCGGTGACGGTGAAGCCCTCGATCAGCTCGGCGCCGGACTCCCCCGCCGCGTCGACCAGGATCTTGTCGAGCACGGTGCGGCGCGGGCAGTACACGGCGTCGATGCCGTCGGCCGACGGATCGGCCATGCCCGGGATCTCGATGTCGGTGTAGGTGAAGTTGAGGTGGCGGATCGGCGGGCAGCCGGTGGCCACGACGGTGTCGAGCAGACCCCAGGACTTCAGAAAGCCGAGGCCGGCCTGGTGGATGTAGTGCGTGGACGGGGTGTCGCTGGGAAAGGTCGCGCGATCCACGGCGAGCACCCGGTAGCCCTGACGGGCCAACAGCATGGCCAGGGGCGAGCCCGCGACCCGGGTTCCGACGACGATGACGTCATACATGATGTGATCACTTTCGGTGGTCGAATTCCGATTTCGAGTCTGTCGCCGATGAATTGCGGAAACCACTGCGGGCCACCGCTATTCATCGGCCGATCGGTCCCGGCTATCGTCGGCGGGACGGCTGGGGGAATTTCGCGCCGCGTTACCCGCGCGACATGTACAGCTGATCTATTTCCGCGGAATAGGCGTCGGCGATCGCGGCCCTGCGCAATTTCAGCGACGAGGTGAGCAACCCGGCCTCGACGGTGAAATCGCCGTCGACGACACGGAACGCGCGAATGGATTCCGCGCGCGACACCAGGGAATTGGCGTCGTCGACGGCGGCCTGGATCTCGGTGGCCGGCTCCGCGTCGGGATGGTCGATCTGCCACTTGGCGGCGCGATCGGCGTCGAGGGTGATCAGCGCGGTCACGAACGGGCGCCCGTCACCGACGAGCATGCAGTTGCTCACCAGCGGGTGCAGCCGGACCCGGTCCTCGAGCAGGGTCGGGGCGACGTTCTTGCCCCCGGAGGTCACCAGGATCTCCTTCTTGCGCCCGGTGATTCGCAGGTGGCCGTCGTCGAGCTCGCCGATGTCGCCGGTGTGCAGCCAGCCCTGCTCGTCGACGGGCCGCTGATCGGCCGCCGCGCCCCAGTACCCGGGCGAGACGTGCGGACCGCGCACCAATACCTCGCCGTCGGCGCCGATGCCGACCTCGGTACCGGGAATCGGACGCCCGACCGTGCCGACCCGGTTGGTCTCGGGCGCGCTGACGGTGACCGCGGTGGCCGCCTCGGTGAGGCCGTAGCAGTTCAGGATCACCACGCCGACACCGGCGTAGAAGCCCGCGGTGGTGTCGTCGAGCGACGCGCCGCCGGAGATCACGTAACGCAGCTGCCCGCCGAACGCGGCCGAGACGGCGTCGTTCGTCGCGGTCGGCGCCGCGCCCTCGGCCAGCAGGGCGAGTCCGCGCTCGACCGCCGCCGCCTCCTGCTCCTCGGTGAGCAGGGCCCGGGTGTGCTTGCGGATCTTCTCCAGCGCGTAGGGAACCAGCGCCAGGAAGGTGGGGCGCAGCCGGGCCAGCGCCGGCACCAGGTCCGGGACGCCCGGCAGCAGGTGGGTGCGGCTGCCGCCGTAGAGGCAGGCGAACAGGATGGTCTGGCCGAACACGTGCGACAGCGGCAGGGCCAGCGCGGTGGTGCCGTCGAACAGCGTGCCGGTCTGGCGGGCGGTGTTCGCGGCCGTCACGTACATGTTGCGGTGGCTGATCATGCAGCCCTTGGCCAGGCCGGTGGTGCCGCTGGTGTAGACGATCATCGCCAGATCACCGGCGCCGACCGCGGCGATCCGGGCGTCCAGCTCCGGGTGCTCGCCGTCTCGGCCGGTGGACCACGCGCCGAGTTCGTCGAACGACCACACCTCGCCGTCGGCGCCCGCCGAGGTCAGGCGGACCGCGTCGGCGGCGGTCTCGGCCGCGAAGAAGCGGCTGCCGCTGTCGCGCAGGATGTGCTCGATCTGGGCGGGTGAGGAGGTCGGGTACACCGGCACGATCACCGCGCCGATGGCGACGGCGGCACAGTCGAGCAGTGCCCATTCCAGGCTCGTGCGCCCGAGCACCGCCACGCGATCGCCCGCGGCCACCGCTCGGTCGAGCAGGGCCGAGGCGAGCGCGCGGACACGGGTGTCGAGGTCGCCGGTGGTCAACTGGGTTCCGTCGACGGCACACAGGGAATGGCGCGCGGGGTCACGCCGTGCCGCTTCGGAAACAATCGCATACAGACTGGAGGTATCGGATGGAACGAATCCGTTCGCGGTGACAGACACTGTGTTCACGAATTGAATTCTTCACGGCGGCAACCATTCCCGTCGCCGCCGCCATCGCTGTTCCTACCGCGCGAAAGTCATGTCCTATCGACGGGTTCACGCCGACAATGCCCGGACATCATCTAGCTGTGTCGATTCGATGCATTCCAGGAACAGCGCGACGGCGGGATTGGGCTCGTCGGCACGCCACACCGCGTGCAAATCCAGGGTCGGCACCGGGTCGAACAATTTCACCGCCACCGAACTACTGCCCGCCACTCCCATTCCCATCGAAATCGCCCGCGGTAGCGAGGCGAATCCGACGAGCGGACGGACCGAGACCATGTGCGCGGTCGCGCCGGGGTCGTCGGCCGAATGCGTGACGTTGAGCGAGATCCTGGTCTCGGCGGCCGAGCGCAGGATCGTGTCGTACATCGCGGGACACTGCTCGCGCGCGAACAGCACACAGTCCTGATTCTGTAGTTCGGCGAACGGGACTCCTGGCCGGTCCGCCCACCGATGTCGTCGTCCGACGACAGCCACCAGTGGAACCCGGTGCAGCAGGCGGCGATACCGGAAGTCCGCGGTACTGGGGTGACCGTAGACCAGGGCCAGATCGAGTGAGCCGTCGGCGAGACCGGCCAGCTGGGGCCCGGTCCGCTTCTCCCACAGCGACACCACGATGTCGGGGTGTCGTTCGGTCATCCTGGTCAGTGCCTCCGGCAGCACGTGTCTGCTGGCAGGCAGGTTGTAGCCGATGTTGAGACTGCCCGCGCGACCTTCGGCGGTCGCCTTGGCCGCCTGGGCGGCACGGTCGAGCTGGGCGACGATCTGGCGGGCCTGGAGTTCGAACTCCCGTCCCGCCGGGGTCAGCCGCACCTCATGGGAGTTGCGGGCGACCAGTTGGACGCCGAGCGACTTCTCCAGCTTCTGCAGCTGGGCACTGAGACTTGGTTGGGTCAGATGGAGGCGCTGCGCTGCGCGACCGAAATGCAACTCTTCGGCGATGGTGATGAACGAAACGAGGTGTCGGAATTCCATGACGCCGGGCTCCTTCCGAGTACCACCACGCTATCGAGAGCGGATAACCCGTGATGAATACCGATCGCCCAGAAGTCGCCATGCGCGTTGCCGGTGGGTGAACCCGCCCCGGATTCGGCGTGGCCGCCCCGGCGCGGCGCGCGTGCGGCCGAAACGCACGGCGCGCCACCGGCGCACCGGGGAACCGCCCACTCTACCGCGCGGCCGCCCTGGATGGCGCTCAGGAGACCGGGCCGTTGACCACCGCGTAGGCGAAGCCGTCCCAGCCCTTCGCGCCGACCGTCTGCAGCACCGTCGCGTCCAGGCTCGGCTCCGCGGCGAGCAGGTCGACGAGCTCGCGGCTCGCGCGCACGTTCGGGTCCTCGGAGTGCTCGTCGGCCAATCCGCCCTGGCGCACCACGTTGTCGACGATGATCACCGAGCCGGGCCGGGTCAGCCGTAGCGCCCACTGCACGTAGTTGGCGTTGTTGACCTTGTCGGCGTCGATGAACACCAGGTCGAACGGTTCGGTCGTGTCCTCGGCGACCTCGGGCAGCGTGTCCAGCGCGGCGCCGACCCGGATGTCCACCCTGGCCCCGACTCCGGCCCGGTCCAGGTTCTCCCGGGCGACCTTGGCGTGGCGCGGCTCGAATTCGAGGGTGACCACGGTGCCGCCGTCGCCGACCGCCCTGGCCAGCCATTCGGTGCTGTAGCCGCCGAGCGTGCCGATCTCGAGGATCCGCCGCGCGCCGGTCGACCGGGCGAGCAGGTGCAGGAACTTGCCCTGTGGGGGCGAGACATCGATCGCGGGCAGTCCGGCTTCGGCGTTGGCGGCCAATGCGGGCGCGCCGTCGCCGCCGACCAGCGCGTCCACGATATAGCGATCGACAGCGGCCCAATCGTTGTCCGTCATGGGGCCAGTGTGCCACCGTCGGCGGCCCTCGGCTTGTTCTCGACCGCGCGAGCAGCCGGATGTCCCACTCCCGCAGATGCGCTCGCCGCCCGGCACCGCCGGACGGAACACATCCCCGACCCGGGGTTCCCGGCGTGCAGTAACAGTGTTACCGTTCGGTCGGCCGCTGCGGCGTGACGTGCGTCATGAATCCGCTCCGACGCGGCCGGGGACACAGTCGCGACGGTGCGGCGGTGGCATCGATGGGAGTGGTATGCAGCAAGCACGATCGCTGGCGCGCCGGGCGGCGGTGACCGCACTGGCCTGTCTGGCCGCGGTGGCCGGGTCGGGGGTGGTCGGCACGCAGGTCGCCGCGGAGCCGGTCAGCGCGTTCTACGTGCCGCCCGCGCAGATCCCCCAGGCGCCGGGCGCGATCGTGAAGACCCAGCCGATGACGATCCTCGCGACGCCGCCGACCGCGGCGGGCTGGCCGACCCAGGCTCAGCACGTGATGTACACCAGCCGGTTGCAGGACGGCTCCCCCGTCGCCGTCACCGGTACCTATATCGAGCCGAAGAACCCGTGGCAGGGCGCCGGTCCACGGCCGACCGTGGTCATCGGTCCCGGCACCTCC
This sequence comes from Nocardia sp. MH4, assembly GCF_019266065.1. Taxonomy (GTDB): domain Bacteria; phylum Actinomycetota; class Actinomycetes; order Mycobacteriales; family Mycobacteriaceae; genus Nocardia; species Nocardia canadensis. The sequence continues at coordinate 9,543 of NZ_LPNR01000045.1, forward strand.
GGCCAGGGCGACCGGTGCGCGATGTCGGTGGCGTTCTCGACCGGCGTCTCGGTGACCGCCGATCCGCTCGGGCTCTCGGCGAATCAGGAACTGCCGTCCTCGGCGGTGTGGAGCGCGCTCGGCGCGCGGGTGCTGATCACCGACTACATCGGTCTGGGCACCCCCGGCATCCACACCTACGCCAACCGGTTCGAGAGCGGCCACGCGATCCTCGACGGCGCTCGTGCCGCGAACGCGCTCGGCGGGGTCGGCCCCGAGACGCCCCTGGTGCTGTGGGGATACTCCCAGGGCGGCGGTGCCACCGCGGCGGCGGCGGAGATGGCGCCCAGCTACGCGCCGGAGCTGAACCTCAAGGGCACCTGGGCCGGTGGACCGGTCGCCGACCTGTCGGCCATCCTCGAGCGCATCGACGGCGCGCTGATCGGCGGCGCGATCGGGTTCGCCGTCAACGGCATGCTCGCCCGCTACCCCGAACTCGAGCAGGCCGTCGACCGGGTGACCAGCCCGCAGGGCCGCGCCATGCTCGCCACGCTGAGCGACTCGTGCGTCGCCGACCTGATCACCTATCACCCGTTCCTGCGGACGAATTCGCTGACCGTGGACGGGCGTTCGCTCACCGAGCACCTCGCCGAGATCCCCGAGGCCGCGCCCGTACTGGCGGAACTGCGCCTGGGCAGCACCACGCCGACCACCCCGGTGCTGATCACCAGCGGTCGCAACGACGACACCGTCCCTTACGGCCAGGCCCGGCGGCTCGCCGAGGACTGGTGCGGGCAGGGCGCCACGGTCACCTTCCGCACCAACGAACTGCCGCCGATCCTGCCCGGCACGACCATCCCGAACCACTTCGGTCCGGAACTGATCGACGGCTTCGGTCCCGACAACGCGGTGACCTACCTGCTCGACCGGCTTGCGGACAAGCCGGTCGGCGGCTGCTCGTTCGACTGAGCGCCGCACGGCAACGGGGCCCGCAACGGCGCGGGCCCCGTTGTCGTGTCCGGTCTCAGAACAGGAAGTAGCGCTGGGCCATCGGCAGTTCGGTGGCCGGGTCCTCGGCCCACACCTCGCCGTCGACCCGGACGGTGAAGGTGTCGGGGTCCACCTCGATGCGCGGCATGGCGTCGTTGCGCGGCATGTCGGCCTTGGTGACCCGGCGGACGTTCTTGACCGGCACCAGCTTCCGGCGCACGGCCAGCCGGTTCGCGAGACCGTCGTCGATGGCCTGCTCGGAGACGAAGTGCAGCGAGGTGGCCGCGGCGGCGGGCGCCGCGGCGCCGAACATCGGCCGCGGTAGCACCGGCTGCGGGGTCGGGATGGAGGCGTTGGCGTCACCCATCGCGGCCCAGGCGATCATGCCGCCCTTGAGCACCGCGTGCGGGCGGACACCGAAGAAGGCGGGCTCCCACAGCACCAGATCGGCCAGTTTGCCGACCTCCACCGAGCCGATCTCGTCGTCGAGGCCGTGCGAGACCGCCGGGCAGATGGTGTATTTCGCGATGTAGCGCTGCACGCGGGCGTTGTCGGCCGCGCCGTCGCCGGGCAGGGCGCCACGGCGGCGCTTCATCACGTGCGCGGTCTGCCAGGTGCGCATCACCACCTCGCCGATGCGGCCCATGGCCTGCGAGTCCGAGCCGATCATCGAGATGGCGCCCAGGTCGTGCAGCAGGTCCTCGGCGGCGATGGTGGACGGGCGGATCCGCGATTCGGCGAAGGCCAGATCCTCGGGGATCGACGGGCTCAGGTGGTGACACACCATGAGCATGTCGAGGTGCTCGTCGAGGGTGTTGACCGTGTGCGGCCGGGTGGGGTTGGTGGAACTGGGCAGCACGTTCGGATGCGAGGCGACGGTGATGATGTCGGGCGCGTGCCCGCCGCCCGCGCCCTCGGTGTGATAGGCGTGGATGCCGCGGCCGGCGATGGCGGCCAGGGTGTCCTCGACGAAACCGGCCTCGTTCAACGTGTCCGAGTGCAGCGCCACCTGCACCCCCGCCGCGTCGGCGACGGTGAGGCAGGCATCGATCGCGGCGGGCGTGGAACCCCAGTCCTCGTGCAGCTTGAAACCCGAAGCGCCCCCGCGCAACTGCTCCCACATGGATTCCTGGCTGACCGTGTTGCCCTTGCCGAGCAGCACGATGTTCATCGGCCAGTGGTCCAGCGCTTCCAGCATCCGGGCCAGGTGCCAGGAGCCGGGGGTGACGGTGGTGGCCTTGGAGCCCTCGGCCGGGCCGGTGCCGCCGCCGATGAGCGTGGTGATGCCGCCGCCGAGCGCCTCGTCGAGCAGCTGCGGACAGATGAAGTGCACGTGACAGTCGATGGCGCCCGCGGTGAGGATGCGGCCGTTGCCCGCGATGATCTCCGTCGACGGGCCGACGACCAGGTCCGGGTGCACGCCCGACATGGTGTCGGGGTTGCCCGCCTTGCCGATGCCGCAAATGCGGCCGTCGCGGATGCCGACGTCGGCCTTGATGATGCCCCAGTGGTCGATGATCACCACGCCGGTGATGACGGTGTCGGGGGCGCCGTCGGCGCGGGTTGCCCGGGACTGGCCCATCGACTCGCGCAGCACCTTGCCGCCGCCGAAGACGGCTTCCTCACCGGCGAGTCCCGGTCCGCCGCTGCGGTCCTCGGTGATCTCGATGATCAGGTCGGTGTCGGCGAGACGGATACGGTCGCCGGTGGTCGGCCCGAACAGTTCGGCGTAGCGGGCGCGGCTCAGTTCGGTCATCGGTTCTCTCCCGAAGGGGTCGTGTGGTCACGCATCGAGGCGGCCCGGCGGGTTCGCGCTGATCCCGTACACCTCGCGGGTGCCGCCGATCGGCACCAGCGAGACTTGTTGCGGCAGACCGGGTTCGAAGCGGACGGCGGTGCCGGCGGGGATGTCGAGGCGGTGGCCGTGGGCGGCCGCGCGATCGAAGTCGAGGGCGGCGTTGGCCTGCGGGAAGTGGACGTGGCTGCCGACCTGGACGGGGCGGTCGCCGGTGTTGACGACGTCGAGCGTGCGGCGCGCCGCGCCCGCGTTGAGTTCGATCGTGCCCTCTGCACAGAGGTATTCACCGGGAATCATGGGCGTCGCCTATCCGATCGGGTGGTGCACGGTGACGAGTTTGGTGCCGTCGGGGAAGGTCGCCTCGACCTGCACGTCGTGGATCATCTCCGGGACGCCGTCCATGACGTCGTCCCGGGTGAGCACCGAGCGTCCCGAGGACATCAACTCGGCCACGGTCCGCCCGTCCCGCGCCCCTTCGAGCACGTGATCGGTGATCAGCGCGACCGCCTCGGGGTGGTTGAGCTTGAGCCCCCGCGCCTGCCTGCGGCGGGCGAGTTCGGCCGCGTAGCTCAGCAGCAGCCGTTCCTGCTCGTGCGGCGACAGGCGCATCGGGTCTCCTCACGGATCGTGGACAGGTGTCCGACATTCTGACACGCCCGACGCACCCTCGCCCGCCCACCCGACCCCACGTCGACGTCCTGCGCGGCCTCCCGTGTGCCGACGTGGGCCAGTGGACTTCGCACCGCGCGCCCGCTGTGATCGATTCCTCGCCGCCGCCGGATCGGGCCGCCGGACCGCCGGCTGTGACGTGACGCCTCGGCTCGACAGCGAATCGGCCGGGGCCGAGCTCGGAACTGGCAGCGGGGGCGAAAATCGGTGGCGGGTGGGGTGGCTCGGCGTCTAGCGTCGGCCGACATGAACGATGGGGCGGGGCTGCTCAATGTGGTCGATGTGGAGGCGACCTGCTGGGCGGGGGCGGTGCCGGGCGGGCAGTGCAGCGAGATCATCGAGATCGGGCTCACCGTGGTCGATCTCGGGGCACGGCAGCGGGTGAGCAGGCACGGGATGCTCGTGCGGCCCGCGCGGTCGACGGTGAGTCCGTTCTGCACGGAGCTGACCGGCCTCACCCAGGAGCAGGTCGACGGGGGCGTCACCTTCACCGAGGCCTGCCGGTTGCTGGCGACCGAGTTCGCGTCGGGGTCGCGGCCGTGGGCGAGCTGGGGCGACTACGACCGCAAGCACTTTCTCGCGCAGTGTGCGGCGACGGGGGTGCGGTATCCCTTCCGCGGCCTGCACACCAACGCCAAGCAGGTCTTCGCCGAGAGCTACGGGTTGCGCAAGCGGCCGGGCATGGCGGGGGCGTTGCAGATCGCGGGATTGCCGCTCGAAGGCCGCCACCATCGCGGCGAGGACGACGCGTGGAACATCGGGGCGCTGGTCGTCGACGTGCTGGGCCGCGAGGGGTGGCGGGTCACCACGGTGGGATCGTCAGGCGGCGAGGTTTTGTAGGCGGACCTGCCCGCGCGCGACGGTGCGACCCTCGGCGTCGGTGATCACCACGACCCAGAGCTGCTGGCTGCGGCCGCGGTGGATAGGGGTGGCCTCGCCGGTGAGGACGCCCTCGCGGACCGCCCGCAGGAAGTCGGTGTTGTTGTTGACGCCGACGACCGAGCCGCGCTCGCCGAACCAGACGCCGGCGCCCACGCTGGCCAGGGTCTCGATGACGGTGCAGTAGACGCCGCCGTTCTGGATGCCCGCGGGCTGGTGCAGCTGCGGGCGCACTTCCCATTCGCCGCGCACCCGGTCGGGGCTGACCTCCGTGTAGCGCAACCCGATCAGGTCGGTGAAGGTGCCTTCGCTGGCCTTGGTCATCAGCTCCGGGGTGATCTCGGCCAGAGACAGGGTGTTGTCGGTCATACGTTCCGGTCTACACCATCGGATTCGACGGCCGACACCCCGGGAGACGAAGCGGCGGACCCCGTCACTGGGACGGAGCCCGCCGCGGCAGGAATGAGGGGGTCGACCGCAGCCCTCGGGACCACCGGCTCATCCATACGCCGAGATGAGCATAGGTCAGGCTTACCTAAGTGGTCAACCTTCGCCTCGATCTGTCTCACGTGTCTCATCATCATCTAGGCGAGATACCGGTAGACCGTCGGACCCGGCCCGGCGACGAGCCGGTTCGCGGCCAGCATCGTGGCGCGGAACCGCTCGACGATCGAGCCCGGTGCGAAGAGACCCCCGTCGTTCACGTTGAGCCGCAACAGATACCGGTATTCGAGGAATAACGTCGAGCAGTCCTTCCAGGACGCGCCGCCGGGCCGTGCGCGGATCGTGGGCGGCCTCGGCGACCGCCGCCGCCATGGCGGCGAGCAGTGGCTCGGCGAGCCCGGCGAGGATGTCGTATTTGCTCGGAAAGTGGTAGAACACAACGGCTTTGGAGATACCCAGCCGATCGGCGATCGCCCGGACCGTGGTGCGGTGGTATCCGTGCGCGCCGAACAGCTCCAGGGCGACCGCCAGGATGCGCGCGCGGGTGCCCGGCGCCTGCTCGCCCGTCATCGGGACACCCTAGCCCCTCGGCCGACCGGCGGTCAGGATCTGCCCGCGATGACCGACCGCCGGGCGGTTCCCATCGAGGAGAGTCCCCATGACGACCATGCCTCCACGACCTGCCTGGCCTCGAGGCCGTACGGCGGTCGGGGGCGCGACGGCTGTCTGGGGCGCGTCGACCGGTCGGCGCACTCGCCGGCGTCGACGGCGAGTCGGGCCGCGTTCGCCCGCGACGAGCGGGGCTCGCGCGCCACCGTGCGGTCACGCCGGCGGTCGGTCGACGCGCTGGTCCCGGCGTCGAACACCATCCTCCGGCCGCGCCATCAGCGCACCCGGCCGATGGTGGTGCCGCCGTCGGCCGCCCGGGCGTTCCGGCCGGAGAGCGCGCGGACCGCGTGACGGCACGCCGCAGACGGCCGCGTGGGCTTGCTCAACACGATCGCAATACTCCATGATCACACCTACCTCTATGTTTTCCGAGGCTTGTGTCGATGTTGAAAGCTCATGTTCTGGGCGCACGACGGCCAGGGGTGGGCGCGGCGAGAGAGGCAAGATTTCGTGAGTAGTAGTCGTATCCCCCGCTGGGCCGCGCAAGCGGCCATGTGCGCGGCCGTCGCCGGGGCCGCGGTCGCGGCGCCGGTGCAGGCCGAGCCGCTGTGGCCCGGCGGTCCCGATGTGCCCGGCGTTCCGGCGATCATTCCCGCGCCGCCCCCGGAGCCGGTGGTCGCGCCGTGCAGCGAGAAGGCGCGCGCCTGCCTGCAGCTGTCCACCAACAACGCCTGGCTGATGGACAACGGCAAGGTGACCTACGGGCCGACCCCGATGTCGCACGGCCGTCCGGGCTACGAGACCCCGCCCGGCGTCTTCAAGGTGGCGTTCAAGAAGCCGTTCCATTGGAGCACCCTGCACAACGCGCCGATGGAGTACGCGGTGTTCTTCAACGGCGACATCGCCTATCACATCGGGCCCACCGAGGAGCAGTCCCACGGCTGCATCCGGCTGACGCCCGAAGGCGCCAAGGCGCACTACGAATGGCTGGAACCGGGCGACATCGTCGAAGTGGTGCCCTGAGTCGTCGCGAACCGAAGGGGAGGCCGGAGCATCGGCCTCCCCTTTCTCATGCCACCGACACGGTCAGCGCGTCGAAGAGCCAGAGGTGGGCGGCGCCGGAGGTCACCGCGCCGCCGGTGAGGGTCGCGGTGAGCTGCCAGTAGCGGCGGACGTCGTCGGTCTCGGTGGTGTCGGCCAGCAGCCGGCGCCGGAAGGCCGGACTGTCGGTCAGGCCGCGGGCACCGGCGTGGATGTCGACGTAGTGGTCGAGTTCGGCGCCGGGCGCGGGCGCGCGGCCCGCGGCGACGGCGGGCGCGGCGGTCAGGCACGCGTCGGCGACGTCGAGGAGCAGGCGGCGTTCGTCGCGCACACCCGGCGTGCGGCGATGGCGGATCGTGTCGGCCATCGCCGTCGACAGCGCTGGACTCGTCGCCAGAGCGACCAGTTCCGCGTACGCGAGCAGGTGCTCGGGCCGGGCGTCGGGGGCGGGTTCGGGGACGTTCATGTCCAGGAAGTCCTCGATCACCGGGCGCGGGAGCGGCGCCAGCTGACGACGCCAGAAGGTACCCAGTGCGATCCGGGCCGCCGACGGGTCCGCCACGGCGGCAAGCAGATCCAGCGTCGCCGGGGTCGAGTGCGCGACGGCGGCGAGTAGCGAGCGACGGCGACTCAGCGCCTCGAATGCGGCATCGGCCGCGGCGCGTTCGGCGGCGATCACCTCCGCGATCGATCGCTCACCCGACAGGACCGCGGCGATGGCGGCGAGCCCGATACCGAACGCGCGCAACCGGCGCAGCAGCCGCAGGCGCTCGACCGCGGCCGGTTCGAACACCCGATGCCCGGCCGCGGTGCGGCGCACCTCGAGCAGGCCCTCGTCGCAGTAGAACCGGATCGTGCGGACCGCGACGCCGGTCCGGGTCGCGAGTTCACCGATCGTCATCGGTGTGCTGTCGGTCACAGTCACTGGCACCTCCACCTCGGTGGAGTTCCTACGGTACCGACGACACCCAGCGAAGGAGACCTCATGACCACCCGCACACCCCGCACCGACGACGCGATCTGGACGGCGGTCGCCGTGGAACGCGCCGGCCTCGCCGATCTGCTGGCCGACCTGCCCGAATCCGCGTGGGACACCGCCTCGCTGTGCGACGGGTGGCGGATCCGGGACGTGGTGGCGCACCTGGTGCTGGCGACCCGGGTGACGATCGGCTCGCTCGTGGTGAACGTGATCCGCGCGCGCGGCGACCTCGACCGGCTCATCCACGACACCGCCGTCCGGCTCGCCGACCGCAGCTCGACCGCCGAGCTGCTCGACGCGCTGCGCGTCACCGTCGACTCCCGCGCGACCCCGATCGGAACGACACCGATCGACCGGCTGATGGATCTGCTGGTGCACGGCCAGGACATCGCGGTCCCGCTCGGCATCGACCAGGTGATGCCGACGGCGGCGGCGCAGTGGTCGCTGGAGCGGGTGTGGACGATGGGCACACCGTTCCGCGCTCGCACCCGACTGGCCGGATACGCCCTGACCGCCACGGACACCGGATGGCACGCAGGCACCGGGACCCCGATCACGGGAACCGCCGCCGAGCTGCTGATGATCGTCACCGGCCGGACCGCACCGGATCACTGAGCATTCCGAGACCGAGACCGAGACCTCGGTCGGTCGGTCCGGTGCCACACCGACCGGCACCTCGGCACCAAGCCTGGACTGTCACCATGTCGGCCGACCAGTCGGTCAGGTCGACCACCTGCGTCGCGTCGCCGCGCACGACACCCACGATCCGCGGTGCCGAACTGTTCGGCATCGCGGATCGTGGTGGGTCGGTGCCACGGTGGGTCGGTGGCCCGGCAGGCGGGTCGGCTCGACCGGCGGCGATCCCGCTACGCCGACACCGCTGCCCGGTCGCCATCGACCGCATCAGCCTCCACCCCAGCCGAATCCGGCACCGTGGTGGCACCGGCCGGAATGCGGCGCAGCAGCGTGACGGCCAGGACCGCACCCGCGGCGGAGAGCACGGCGGCAGTCCACGCGGCGGCGTTGAGACCGGCGGTGAACGCCTCGCGCGCGGCGGCCACCATCGCCGCGGCGAGGTCGGCGGGCAGGGACTCGGCCGTCGTGAGTGCTCCGGGCAGGGTGTCCGCGGCTTCGCCGGCCGACTCCGACATCCCGGCGCGGTACACCGCGGCACCGACGCTGCCGAGCAGCGCGACCCCCAGTGCCACACCCAGGTCGCTGGCGGTGCTGTTGACCGCCGAGGCCGCACCGGCCTTCTCCGCCGGGGCCGCGCCGATGACCAGGCCGGGGATCAACGCCATGGCCGGGGCGATGCCCGGGTACAGGACGTAGAAGCCGACGATGAGCAGCGGCAGACCCGCGACACTCTCGACCTGGGTGAGCACCAGGTACCCGACCGTCGACACCGCCAGACCCGCGGCGATCAGGGAGGCGGGCCGGACGCGACGGGCGATTGCCGGGGTGACGGTGGAGACGATCACCAGGCCGATCGCGGCGGGCAGGATCCAGAGCCCGGCGCGCAGCGGCGACTGGGCCGCGACCAACTGCAGGTACTGCGTGAACAGCAGGTACACCCCGCCCAGGGCGATGGCGGCCAGGAGGTAGACGCCCAGCGAGCCGCTGAAGGTCCGGTCGGCGAACAGGCGCACGTCGAGCAGCGGGTCGGCCAGGCGCAGCTGTCTGCGCACGAACACCACCGCGAACAGCACACCGGCCAGCAGGGTGAGCAGCGACTCGGCGGTGGGGCCCGCCTCGGCGAACTTCTTCACGCCGTAGACGAACGGCAGCAGCGCGGCCAGCGAGAGCGCGACGCTGACCGGATCGAGCCTGCCCGCCTCCGGTGCCCGGTACTCGGGCACCAGCACCGGCACCGCCACCACCACCACCAGCATCACCGGCACGCCGATCAGCATGGACGCGCCCCACCACAGCGAGGCCAGCATCACGCCGCCGACCAGCGGGCCGAGCGCGACCCCGGCCGACACCGACGCCGCCCACAGGCCGATCGCGGTGGCGCGCCCGCGATCGTCGCGGAACATCGTGGTGATCAGCGACAAGGTGGCGGGCATGACGGCGGCCGCGCCCAGACCCATCAGCGCCCGTGCCGCGATGAGCAGTTCGGGCCCGGGAGCGAAGGCCGCCACCACCGAGGCGGCGCCGAACACGGCGGCACCGGCCAGCAGCAGCCTGCGGCGACCGAGCCGGTCACCCAGCGTGCCCATGGTGACGAGGAACCCGGCCATCACGAATCCGTAGATGTCGTTGATCCACAGCAGCTGACCGCTGCTCGGTGCCAGGTCGGCGGCGATATAGGGGGTGGCGAGGAACAGGACGGTCATGGTGAGGAACAGCAGCACCGTCGGCAGGAGCAGGACCGCCAGTCCCAGCCATTGGCGAGCGCCTGCCCGTTCGGGGATTTCGGTGAACCCGGACATCAGGAGGATTCCCTTCGAGGAGGATGCGAACGAGACCCACCGTGACGAGCGGTCCTTCGGGAACTCTTCGGATCGACTCCGGATCGCCTCGAGGCCACGGCGCCCGCGCCGCCGTTTAGGGTGGGTGACATGCGTTTCGGGGTGCTCGGGCCGGTGGCGGTGTGGACCGACGACGGGCGACCGGTCCGGGTGCCCGAACTCAAGGTGCGGGTCCTGCTGGCGGCGCTGCTGGTGGAACCGGGCCGGATCGTGCCCGCCGACCGGCTCGTCGAGGACCTGTGGGGTACGGCGGGACTGCCCGCCAATCCGGCGGGATCGTTGCAGACCCGCGCCTCCCAGCTGCGACGGGTCCTCGGCGATGCCGAGACCGGTGGCCGCGAACTGCTGGTCTCGCGCTCCCCCGGCTATCTGCTCGACGTCGCCGACGGCGCGGTGGACGCGCAGGTGTTCCAGGAACTGGTGCGGCGGGCGCGCGCCGCGACCGACGACACCACTCGCGCGGGCCTGCTCGCCGAGGCGCTGGCGCTGTGGCGGGGGCCCGGGCTGGCCGACCTCGCCGACCACGATTTCGCCCGGATTCCGGTGGTGCGCCTCGAGGAACAGCGCCTGACCGCGACCGAGGACTACGCGCAGACCAGGATCGCGCTCGGCGCGCACGAGCAGGTGGCCGACGACCTGGGCGCCCTCACCGAGGAACATCCGCTGCGGGAACGGTTGCGCGCCGCGCACATGCTCGCGCTGTATCGGTCGGGCCGCCACGGCGAGGCCCTGGACTCGTATCGACGACTTCGCGAGCACCTCGCCGAGGAACTCGGCCTCGATCCGAGTCCCGAGCTCGTCGCACTGCATCGTGCTGTGCTGGAACAGGATCCGGCGCTCGGCGCGCCGCCCCGGACCGCGCGGGCGACCCCGGTCACGCCCCGGCCCACGCTACCGGTGCCGGTCACCACCCTGGTCGGACGCGAGGACGACCTCGCCCGGATCGACGCGCTGTTGCACGCGGAACGACTCGTGACGCTCACCGGCCCCGGCGGCGTTGGCAAGACCAGGCTGGCGCTGGCCGTCGGCGCCGGCCATCCGGCGCGCGACGGTGTGCTGTTCGTCGAGCTGGCCGGGTTGTGTCTCGGCGCCGAACCGGACAGTGCGCTGACCGCCCTCACCGAGGTGGTGGCCGCGGCGTTCGATGTGCGCGACGACTCCGCGGGCACGAGCCCGTTCCCGGTGCCCGACAGCGGAACCCCGCTGTCGCGACTCGCCGACGCGGTGCGCGCCAAGCAGGCGCTGCTGGTGCTGGACAACGGCGAGCACGTCGCCGACGCGGCCGCCGCGCTGGTCTCGCGGCTGCTCGCCGCCGCACCCCACCTGCGGGTGCTGGTCACCAGTCAGGTGCCGCTCACCATCGCGGGCGAGCAGCTGTGGCCGGTCGCGCCGCTGGCGGTTCCCACCGCCGACGGCACCGCGGCCGAGGTCGAGAAATCACCTGCCGTCAGGCTTTTCGTCGATCGCGCGCGCTCGGTCTCGCCCGGTTTCACCGTCACCGACGACAATGCCGCCGCGGTCGCGACCATCGTCGGTCATCTCGACGGGGTTCCGCTGGCGCTGGAACTTGCGGCGACCCGGGTCCGGGGTCTGGGCGTGCACACGCTGGCCGAGCGGATCGAGGACCGGTTCACGCTGCTCTCGGCCGGGTACCGGGATGCCCCCGATCGGCAGCGCACGTTACGCGCGGTGATCGACTGGAGCTGGGAGTTACTCGACGAACCCGAACGCGCGGTGCTGCGCAGGCTCGCGGCCCATGCCGACGGCGCCACGCTCGAGTCGGCCGAATCCGTGTGCGCGGGAGGCGATGTCGACCGGATGGCGGTCGCGGAGCTGCTCGCCCGACTGGTCGATCGCTCACTGATCATCGCGCCCGCCGCCGACGCCAGCCCTCGCTACCGGCTGTTGAAGTCGGTCGCCGCCTACGGTGTGGACCGCTTGCGCGCCAGCGGCGAGGAAGCCGAGACCCGGCTTCGTCATCTCGCCTACTATCGCGCGCTGGCCGAACGCGCCGACGAGCATTTGCGCACCGGTGACCAGCGGCGGTGGCTGGCCCGGCTCGACGCCGAATCGGCCGACCTGCGCCGCGCGCTCGAGACCGCCCGTGCCACGGGTAGGTCCGAAGACGCGCTCGGTCTGGTCGACGCGCTCGCCTGGTACTGGGTGATGCGGGGACGGCTCGCCGAAGGCATCCGATCGATCGGCGTCGCCTTGGCGGTGCCGGGTGAAACCGGTACCGCCGCACGGCGTATCGCGCTGCTGTGGCGCGGCGCGCTCGAACTGGGCCGGGGCCGGACCGCCGACGCTCTGCCCGCTCCGGGCGAACGGCCCGCTCCCGCGGAACTGCGCGCCCGCTGGTATCTCGCCCACGTCCACACCGGGTTCGCCGCCCGCCACGATCTGGACAGCGCCGCCGAGCTGCGCACGGCCTTCGCCGACGCGGGCCAGGATTGGGGTGTCGCGGCGGCCTCGGCATCGCTGGCCAGGGACGCGTTCGCGCGCGGCGACCTGGCCGCCATGCGCGCGCACGCCGAGTGCAGCCGGGACCTGTTCACGCGGGTCGGCGATCGCTGGGGACAGGGCATCGCCGGGTTCCTGCTCGGCAACCACGCCGAGGTCGTCGGCGATCTCGACACCGCGCGCGCCGAGCACCGGGCCGCGCTGACGACCGCCGAGGAGCTCGGGCTGTGGACGGAGGTGGGCGAGCGGCTCACCTCGCTGGGCCGGATCGCGCTGTTGCGGGGCGACCTCGAGCACAGCGCCGCATTGCACGAACGGGCCCGCCGGATCGCCGTCGACCAGGGTCATCTGGTCGGCGAGGAATCCGCGGAGCTCGGTCTCGGCCTGGTCGCGCGGCGCCGCGGCGATCTCCCCGCCGCCCGCGCGCACCTCGGCGCCTGGCTGGACTGGCACCTGCGCGCAGGCTCCCAGTTCGGCGCCGCGCTGATCCTCGCCGAGCTGGGTTTCACGGCCGAACTCGCGGGCGAGGCCGCCGAGGCCGAACAACTGCACCGCCGCGGCCTGGACGCGGCGCTGCGCACCGGCGATCCGCGCGCCCACGCCCTCGCCCTCGAGGGTCTGGCCGGTGCGCGCTCGCTG
>NZ_LPNR01000046.1 GCF_019266065.1 Nocardia sp. MH4
TCCACGGCCGCGCTGTCGGCCGGCCAGGTCGCCAGCGCCAGCACCGCCGCCTTGCGGACGTCGAGGTGCCGGTCGGCGAGTGCCTCGGTCAGCGGCGGTACGGCCGCTTCGGGTGCGGCGCCAGCGAGGCCGCGCGCCGCGCCGACGCGCACCTGCCAGGCCGAATGCCGCAGCGCGGCAGCCAGTTCGGTGTCATCGGCGGGCTCGGTGCCCAGTGCCGCGTACGCCGTCAGCGCGGCCGCCCGCACCAGCGGATCGGGATCGCCGAGGAGCACCCGGATCACCTCGACGCCCCCGGCGCCGATCGACGCCAGACCGTGAGCGACGGCGATGCGCACCTCACGGTTGACATCACTGGCGATGGAGGCCACCGCCCCGGCGTCGTCGAGCGATACCAGCGCCCGCACCGCCTCGATCCGCACCCGATGATCGGGATCACCGAGCGCCGCACGGTATTCCGCCGCCGTGCCCGCGCGCAACGCCCGCAGCAGATCGACCACCGTCGCCCGCACCAGCGGATCGGGGGAGCCGAGATGCCCGGCCAGCGCGCCCGCGCCCGGCAGCACCTCCACCAGTTCGCGCAAACTTTCGGTGGCGGCCCGGCGCACCGACGCGGCCTCGTCGCCGAGTGCCCGCACCAGTTCGTCGGCGAATCCGTCCGGGGTGTTCTCGGTGAGCACCGACAGCGCCGCTACCCGCACCACCGGATCCGGATCGCCGAGATAGCTCGACACGTCGTCGACCGCAGGGGAATCCAGCGCGAGCAGGGTGACCAGCCGGGGCGAGGACGGCGAGGCGGCGACCGGCTGACTGCGCGTCGGCGCGTCGTGCTGCGGCGCCCGGGTGCCGACCAGCTCGGGCTGGGCGATCACCTCGACGATCGGCACGGCCGAGGGCACCTCGTCGAGTCCGGGCACGGGAACCAGATACGGCGCGACCGACCGCTTCACGAACTCCATCTCGCCCGCCGCGGTCTTGCGCAGGTTCAGGTGGAAGTTCCACGATTCGTCGTCGCGCTCGGGCAGATCGGCCCGGTCGTGATAGAGCCCCCAGCGGGATTCGGTGCGGGTCAGCGAACTGCGCGCCGCCATCTCCGCGCAATCCCGGATGAACGAGACCTCGGCGGCCCGCATCAGCTCGTGCGGTGTGCGCGCGCCGATGCCCTCGACCTCGCCGCGCATCCGCGCGAAGGTCTCCACCGCGATCGACAGCTTGGCCGCGGTCTTCGGGGGTGCCACATAGTCGTTCACGAAACGCCGCAGCTTGTATTCGACCTGCGGCTGCGGCGGGCCCTCCGGCTGCCGCAGGGGCCGGTAGACGAGTTCGTGCGCGTCGGCCAGCTGGTCCTCGGGCAGGTCGGTGGGCGCCGCGACCTCGGTCAGCGTCGACGCCGCGTGCGCGCCGGCGAGATCGCCGTAGACGAACGCGCCGATCATGTAGTTGTGCGGCACGCACGCCAGATCACCCGCCGCGTACAGGCCGGGCACCGTGGTGCGCGCGTTCTCGTCCACCCAGACACCCGAGGCGGAATGCCCACCGCACAAGCCGATCTCGGAGATGTGCATCTCGATGTCGTGGGTGCGGTAGTCGTGGCCGCGATTGGCGTGGAAGGTGCCGCGGGTGGGTCGCTCGGTGGTGTGCAGGATGGATTCGAGGGTGGACAGCGTCTCGTCGGGCAGGTGCGAGACCTTCAGATAGATGGGCCCGCGCGCGGATTCGATCTCCCGCTTCACCTCGGCCATCATCTGCCCCGACCAGTAGTCGGAGTCGACGAACCGCTCGCCCTCGGCATTGACCTGGTAGCCGCCGAAGGGGTTCGCGACATAGGCGCAGGCGGGACCGTTGTAGTCCTTGATCAGCGGGTTGATCTGGAAGCATTCGATGCCCGACAGCTCGGCGCCGGCGTGATAGGCCATCGCGTAGCCGTCCCCGGCGTTGGTGGGGTTCTCGTAGGTGCCGTAGAGGTACCCCGAGGCAGGCAAGCCGAGGCGGCCGCACGGACCGGTCGCCAGGATGACCGCCTTCGCGCCGACGGCGACGAATTCGCCGGTGCGCGTGTTCAGCGCGGCCGCCCCCACCGCCCGCCCGTTCTCGGTGAGCACCCGCACCGGCATCAGCCGGTTCTCGATCCGGATCTTCTCGCGCATCGTGCGCTGGCGCAGCACGCGATACAGGGCCTTCTTCACATCCTTGCCCTCGGGCATCGGCAGCACGTAGGACCCGGACCGATGCACCCGGCGCACCGCGTACTCGCCGTATTCGTCCTTCTCGAACTTCACGCCGTAGCGTTCGAGCCGCTGCACCATGGCGAAGCCACGGGTCGCGGTCTGATACACGGTGCGCTGGTCGACGATGCCGTCGTTGGCCCGGGTGATCTCGGCGACGTAGTCCTCCGGTTCGGCCTTGCCCGGGATGACGGCGTTGTTGACCCCGTCCATACCCATGGCGAGCGCGCCGGAGTGCCGCACGTGCGCCTTCTCCAGCAGCAGCACGTTCGCCCCGGACTCCGCGGCGGTGAGCGCGGCCATGGTGCCCGCGGTGCCGCCGCCGACGACCAGGACGTCACAGTCGAGCCGGACGCGATCGGACAGGTCGGGAATGTTCACAGTGACTCCAGGATTCGGTCCCGTAGCGCCTGCCGGTCCACCGGCTCACGCGGGTCGGGCACCTCGACGAGCGCGCGCAGCGCACCGTCGCCGAGGACGGCGATCCGGTCGCCGAGCAGCAGGGCTTCGTCGAGGTCGTGGGTGACGAAAACGATGGTGGTGGGATGCGCGCGCCAGGTGTCGACGAGCAGGCGCTGCATCTCCGCGCGAGTCTGGCTGTCGAGCGCGCCGAACGGCTCGTCCATCAGCACCGCGCGCGGCGAGCCGGCCAGGCTGCGGGCCAGCTGCACCCGCTGGCGCATGCCGCCGGACAGGTCGCGCGGCAGGTAGTCGGCGTAGCCGGTGAGCCCGACCTCGTCGAGCCAGCGCTGCGAGCGGATCGCGCGCTCACCGCGCCCCACGCCCCGAAGCCGCAGGGCCAGTTCGACATTGGCGCGTGCGGTGCGCCACGGCAGCAGCGCGTCGTCCTGGAACACCAGCGCGCGATCGGCCGAGGGACCGGTGACGGTGTCCGCGTCGGCCAGGATGACGCCGCTGCTGGGACGGCGCAGCCCCGCGATCGCGCGCAGCAGTGTCGACTTGCCGCAGCCGGATTTGCCGACCAGGACCAGGATCTCGCCGGGCGCGATGTCGAGATCGATGCCGCGCACGACGGTCTTGGCGCCGTAGCTGATCCGCACCGATTCCAGGCTCAGCCGCATGCCGACCGAGACGGCGGGCGCGGCGGTGGTCGTGGTCATGACGCGACCTCTCTCGGCAGCCAGCGGGTGACCCGGCGGCCTGCCAGTTCGACGATTCCGGAGGTGAGGAAGCCGAGCACGCCGATGGTGATCATGCCGACGAACACGGCGGGGTAGTCGACGATGGTGTAGGACTGCCAGGTCCGGTAGCCGATGCCGAGCCGTCCGGAGATCATCTCGGCGGAGATGAGGCAGATCCAGGCCACGCCCATGCCCACCGAGAGGCCGCTGAACACCCCGGGCAGGATGCCGGGTACGACGACCCTGGTCAGCACCTCGCGCCGAGATGCGCCGAGGGTGCGGATCGCGTCCTCCCAGATGGTCGGCAGCGCCCGGGTGGCGTGGCGGGTGCTCACCAGCACCGGGAACAGCGACGCGGTGAAGGTGATGAACACGATGCCGGACTCGTCGCTGGGGAACAGCAGGATCGCCACCGGCACCAGCGCGATGGCCGGGATCGGGCGCACGAGTTCGGCCAGCGGACCGAAGACGTCGGCCAGCAGCCGCGAGCGGCCCAGGCCGATGCCGGCCAGCACGCCGACCACCGCGGCCAGCCCGAATCCGGTGACGATGCGGATCAGCGACTGCGCGACATCGAGGTAGTACTGCCCGGTACCAAGGTGCTCGCCGAACTCGGCCACGATCTCGGTCACCGTCGGCAGCGTGTCGAAGCGCAGGCCCGCGCGGACATCGCCCGCGGTGAGCAGCTGCCACAAGCCGATCGCCGCCAGCACCGAGGCGACCCGGATCGTCCGCGAGATCCACACCGATCGGCCGGTGGTGGCGTCGATGTCGTCCTGATGCCGGGGCGCGGCACCGGCGGCCGCGACGAGCGGCCCGGAAACCGTACTCATCCGCGGACTTCCGTCACGGCCTGGTCGTAGGCGATCGGCGCGGCGGCGGGATGGGCGGCGCGATAGCGGTCGGCGGCGGCCTGCGTGGTGAACGGCAGGTACCGGTCGCCGTCGCGCAGCCAGATCGCCTTGTCGGCGAACCAGCGGGTGCCCAGTTCGGCGTCGGGGAGGTAGACCGCCCGGATTCTCTTGCCCTGGGCCTTGGCGGCCTGCACCGCTCGCAGCAGGCAAGCCGGGTTGGCGGCGGGCTGCGGCTTGTCCGCGCCGTCGACCCAGATCTCCCCGGCCAGCGCCGGATCGGTCACGGGCACCGCGCAGATCGGGTCGGTCCCGGTGATCTTGCTCGGGTTCACCCGCGACGCCAGGGCGGTGTCGTAGTCGCCGCGCCCGGTCTCGGCGAAGGCCTTGCGCAGCGGTCCGTCCTGGACGAACGCGTCGATATCGAGGTCGGCGAAATCGCCGATCGACTTCAGATACGTCACATCGTCTTTGAACGCGGCGACGAGGTCGGCCTTGAGAGTGGTGTCGAAACTGGTGCCGCCGGGGCCGTTGTAGAGGTAGACGACCTCCTGCGGCAGGCCCGAGCCCTTCGCGACGAGATCGGCTGCTTCGAAAGGCTTCTCGTTGAGGAACGCGGTCGCGTCCAGCTGCGCGGCCAGGAAGGCCTGCAGTACCTCGGGGTGGTCGGCGGCGTAGGCGCGGCGGGCGACCACGCCGTGGAAGGTGGGCACGTTCAGCTCAGCGCCGTCGTAGAGCAGTTTGGCCTTGTTCTGCTGCACCAGCAGACCCGGCCATGCCACGAACTGCGAGAGTGCGCCGACCTGATGCGATTCCAGCGCGGTCGCGCCGACCTGCGGCTGCTGGTTGAGCACCTCCACGCCCTCGGCCGGGTCGATACCCGCCCGGCTCAGCGCCTGCACCAAGGTGCCGTGGCCCGCCGAACCGACACTGGCCGAGATCTTCTGGCCCGCCAGATCGGTGAGCGAGCGCGCCGGTGAATCATTCGGCACCACCACCATGTTCAGCGCGCCCTTGGGGTGGTAGCCGGTGATCGACACCAGCTCGGTGCGGGCGCGCTCGTTGGCCTGGGTGCGGGAACCGTTGATGAGCAACGGGTAGTCGCCCATCGAGCCGATATCGATCTTCTCGGCCACCATCTGCGCGGTGATCGGCGCGCCGGTGTCGTAGTCCTGCCACTCCACCTGGTACTTCGCGCCACCGGCGTCGGTGATCTTCTGCAACCGCTGCTCCAGGTAGCCCTGCGCCTCGAGCAGGGTGCCCGCGGTGACGGTGTTGATGGTCTTGGACTGGTACCCGACGACGACCTTGACGGTGCCCGCCGGTGCGGCGTCGGTGCTTTCGAGCGAGCAGCCCGTCGCGGTGAGCGCGAGCGCGAGCGCGGCGGGGACGAGATGAGTGATCTTCATGCGTGGATTTCCCGGGTTCAGCGGAGCAGATAGGGCATGTTGACGGTGACGGCGCCGGTCGGGCAGCGGGCCGCGCACGGCCCGCAGTACCAGCATTCGTCGACGTGCATGTAGGCCTTGCCCGAATCCTCGTGAATGGCAAGGGAATCGAGTGGACACATGTCGACGCACAAGGTGCAGCCGGTGATGCACAGTGATTCGTCGATCGTCACGGGGACGTCGGCACGCTGGGGGACGAGTGCCATCTAGAGGACCTTCCATTCGGGTGCGCTGCGGGTGAGGCTGCCGCGCATGGTGATGCGGTCACCGCGCATGCGGATGTATTCGAGGTCGACGGGTCTGCCGTCGTCGAGATGGGTGAGGCGCTCGAGCATCAGCAGGGGAGCGCCGGCGGGGGGTGTCGAGGGTGGTCGCGGTGTGCGGGTCGGCGGCGACCGCTTCCAGGGCGAGGTCGGCCGCGCCGAGCGACTGGCCGGTGACCTGCTCGAGCAGCACGAACACGTCGGTGGTCGCGAGATCGTTGGCCAGCACCGCGTCGCCGACGTCGGGCGCGAGGTAGGTGAGATCCAGGCTCAGCGGCAGGTCGGCGAGGAATCGCAGCCGCTCGATGTAGACGACGCGATCGCCGGGTGCCAGCTCGAGCCTGCGCGCGACGGCCGGGGGAGCGGTGATGTGGGTGGCCGCGCGTACCTCGTTGCGGACGGTGCCGTGCTCCGTGAGCGTCTCCTGCAGGCCGAGCAAGGCGTCGAGGCCGTGGTCGTACTTGCGGGCGGCGACGCGGGTGCCGACCTTGGGCGCGCGATCGATGAGGCCCTCGGCACGCAGCAGGGCCAGCGCCTCGCGGATGGTGTTGCGGGAGGTGTCGTGCTCGGCGGCGAGCTCCTGCTCGCCGGGCAACGCGCCCTGCACCGCGCCGGCCAGGATCTGGTGGCGCAGGATGTCGGCCACCCGGCGCGCCCGATCGGCGCGCTGGCCTCGAATCGGAGTGGGTTCTGCGGCTGCCGTTTTCTCGCTGACCTGCATGAACAGCGACGATAGCGGCCGCTATGCGGCCCGGGGCCCGTCGTGCGTCGGGCCCGAATTCAGGGGATGTTTCTACGCCGGGTGACCGTCGCCGGGACCTGCGGCGATCGGACCACGCGGCGGCATTGCGCCACCCCGGCCGGTGCGGGCGACATTCGGATCACGTCGATCGCAATGTCGCCCGGCGGCCGGGCTCGGTCAGGGCTGACCGGGCTTGAGGAGGATGAACAGCCCGTTCGCCTCGGCGCACAGGCGCTCGCCGTCGTGCATCGTCGCGCGCAGGTACACCTTGCGGCCGTCGGTACGCTCCACCCACGCGCGCACCGTCAGCTTCTTGTTGAGCGGGGTGATCGAGCGGTAGTCGATGGTGAGCGAGGCGGTCCGGGTGACGGCCTTGGTGTGCACCGCGGCGGTCATGCCGAGGATGTCGTCGAAGGCGACGCCGATCTGCCCGCCGTGCGCGGCGTTGTTGCCGCCCAGGTGGAAGGTCCGGAAGGTCAGCTCGGCGGTGACACCGTCGACGTCGGCGCTGGCCACCGTGTACGGCGGCAGCGTGATGTTGCCGCGCGAGGGCAGGTCGGTGCGGGTCCAGGTCGGTGCCGACCACTCGTCTACGACCGCGGCGTCCAGGCGCGCGTTGAGCTGCTCGAGCGTCGCGATGGTCTCCTTGGCCAGCTCGTCGGACGGGTTCAGCAGGCGCGCGCGGTCCATCAGCTCGCGCACCTGTTCGATCAGTTCGCCGTAGTGCGGGCCGCCGATGGTGTGGTCCTGCTTCGCTTGCCTGCGCTGCTGGATCAGCTCGGCGACCGGCCGGAACCCGCCCTCGTGGTGCTCTGCGTCCGGCAGCGAGTTGCCGACCTGTGTATCGTCCATATGCAACACGTTATCGCTGCGGAGCTGGATGTTCGCGTTCGGTGTCCCACTTGTGTCCGTGCTCGTGACACGGCTCACCGCCGCGGGTGCGCCTCTATTAGGCTGGTCGGCGATCACCGAGCAGGTCTGTACGTACCGAGAGTCGGCGCGCCCGCGTGGTGCCCGGCGGATGAACGGCGAAAGGCTGAGCGCATGGGTATCGCGGCGGTAGTGTTCGACATGGACGGCGTGCTGATCGATTCCGAACCCATCTGGGAACAGGTCCGGCGCGACTACGTCGAACTCAAAGGTGGCCGGTGGCAACCGGATTCGCAACGCAAGATGATGGGCATGAGTACCCAGGAATGGGCCGCCTATATGAGCGACGATCTCGGGGTCGCCATGCCGCTCGACGACATCTCGACCAAGATCATCGATCTGATGGCCGACCAGTACGCCCACCACGTGCCGTTGCTGCCGGGCGCGGTCGAGGCGGTGCAGCGGTGCGCGAGCCAGTGGAAACTGGGTCTGGCCAGTTCGTCGCCGCGCTCGCTGATCGACTTGGTGCTGGCGAAGTCCGGTCTGCTCGAGTACTTCTCCGCGATCCTGTCGACCGAGGAGGTCGGCCGGGGTAAGCCCGCGCCCGATGTCTACCTCACCATCGCCCAGCGGCTCGGGGTCGACCCGAACAGCTGTACCGCCGTAGAGGATTCGACCAACGGCCTGCGCTCGGCCCACGCGGCGGGCATGCGGGTCGTCGCCGACCCCCGTCCGGAGTTCCCGCCGGTTCCCGACGCGCTGGCGCTGGCCGCCGTGGTCATCGACGACCTCGATCAGCTGACCACCGAGGTGATCACCGGGACCGCCTGAGGCGGTCAGAAGCTGCCGGTCACGCCGTCGATCCGCTCCCGCAGCAGGTCGGCGTGGCCGTTGTGCCGGGCGTACTCCTCGATCATGTGCAGATACACCCAGCGCAGGGTGTAGCCGTCGGACCGCCACGGGACGTGGAAGACATGGTCGAGCGGCAGAGCGGCGACCGCCGCGTCACAGGCGGCGATCTCGGCGTGGAAGACCGCGAACGCCTCCGCGGCGGGCAGCGAGGTGAGGTCGTCGAAATCGGCGTCCGGTTCGGTCTCGGACCCGTAGACCGGTTCGAGGGACTCCCCGGCGGCCGAAACCCGGAACCAGCCGCGCTCGACCTCGGTGAGGTGCCGGATCAGTCCCAGCAGCGACAGCGTGGACGGCGGCACCGAGCGGATCGCGAGCTGGTCGCCGTCGAGGCCGCCGCACTTGTTGAGCAGGCTCTGGCGATGGAAGTCCAACCAGGACTGCAACATCGGGCGTTCGTCCACCCCGACCAGCGTGCGCGTCGGGACGACTTCGGGCGCTGTCCACGTCATCTCGGTGACGGTACCGGCCGCTGTGGCGACGCGCAGGCCGATGACCGGTCGCCGGGTGCCGATTCCGCGCTACCCCTGGTCCGGCCCTGCCTCCATCCGGCACACTGGCCGGATGGAGGCCCAGCGTGACGAATCGCCGGAGGTCGTGGTCCACCTCGGCGACGGCTTGGATGCGCCACGGGCCGTCGACCCGGCCGATCCCGGCACCGCCGCGACCGACCCGGCCCCCGATCATCCGTTCCTGCTGCTGACGCGCACCGCGACCGAGCGGCTCCAGGCCAGGTTCCTCGACGACGGCACCTACGAGGTCGAGCACACCGACGGCACCGACCGCCGCCAGTTGTTCACCACCGACGCCCTGCTGGTGCGCGATGTCGTCTGGTCCTGGGTCCAGCGGGACCGCTGGTGGTACGACACCGTCGCCTGGACCACCGTCGATCCGGCGATCGCCGAATTGGACGCGCTGCGCGCCGAACTGTCCGAGATGCTCGACGGGATCTCGGTGCTGGACGCGGTCACCGACGATCTCGACCGCGCGCTGGCCAGGGCCGACGAACTTCTCGCCGCCGACCCCGACCTCGACTCGGACTAGTCGGCTTCGCCCTCGCACCAGTCGTCGAAGGCGTCGAACACGGGCTCGGCCACGGCCGGGACGTAATCCTCGACGGCGTCCTCGATCGGGTCCCAGACCCGATCGCAGCCGGATGGGGCGGGCGGCCACGATTCGATGTACTCGACCAGGGGCGATTTCGGCGGTTCGGTGTCCTCGGCGCCGGCGATGCCCGCGGCCGCCAAGGTCAGGGCCGCGGTGGCTCCCGCGGTGGCGACGATCCGGTACCCGATCCTCATGACATCCTCCTGTCGGTTCCGACATGCGATGTCTCGCGATCGTAACCGCCGGGGGTGGGTCGTGTCAGCGGGCGCGGGCGCTCCAGCGGCCCTCGTCGTAGCGCACTTCGATGGGGTGGTCGAAGGCGGTGGAGACGTGGTCGGTGGTGATGACCCGGTCGGCGGGGCCGGTGGCGACGGTGCGCCCGTCGGCGATGAGCAAGGCGTGGGTGGTACTGCTCGGCAGTTCCTCGAGATGGTGGGTGACCAGCACCGAGGCGACCTCGGGGTGGGTGCGGTCGAGGGAGTCGATGGTGGTGAGGAGCTGTTCGCGGGCGGCCAGGTCCAGGCCGGTGGACGGTTCGTCGAGCAGCAGCACGCGGGGACCGCTGATCAGGGCGCGGGCGATGAGGGTGCGGCCGCGTTCGCCCTGCGACAGGGTCGGCCAGACCTCGCCGGCCTTGCCGGTCAGGCCGAGGGTGTCGATGATCGCGTCGGCGCGGGCCAGGTCGTCGGCGGTCGGCGACCAGCGCATCGGGGTGTCGATGGTGCCGGTGATGCCGGTCAGCACCACCTCGCGGACGGTGAGCGCGTACCGCAGGGGATGGCGCGGATCGACGTGCCCGATCGAGCGGCGCAGCCGGGCGAGTTCCACCCGGCCGAACTGCTCGCCGAGCACTCGCACCGTGCCGGTGGTGGGGAAGGTGACCGCGCCGCAGAAGCCGAGCAGGGTGCTCTTGCCTGCCCCGTTGGGCCCGAGCAAGGCCCAGTGCTCGCCGGCCCGCACGGTCAGGGAGATGCCGTTGATGATCTTCTTGCCCGCCCGCCGGAAGGTCACCCCGTCGAGTTCGATCACGGGCGCGCCGGTCATGCGAAAGCCTTCTTCAGGGCGGACAGGTGGGTGCGGCTGAATGCGGCCGCCGCCGTGGGGTTCCGGTCGGCGACGGCCTGGGCGAGTTGTTCGTGCGCGGCGTGGTCGGCCTGCTCGGAGGCGACGGGACGCAACTCGAGCATGTCGATCATGGCCAGGCGCAGGCGGGGCAAAAAGCTGTCGAACAGCTGGGTCAGCACGTCGTTGTGGGCGGCGACGATGACCGCGCGATGGAAGGCCATATCGGCGTCGACGTGCTCGGCCACGGTCTGGCCGTCGGCCCGGCGACCGGCCAGGGCCCGGCGGATGGCGCGCACGTCGGCGGGGGTGCGTCGCTGTGCCGCCAGCGCGGCCGCCTCGGCCTCGATCGCGATGCGCGCCTCGATCACCGCCGCGATGGTGGCGCCGCGCAGCACGACGTCCCAGTCCTCGCTCACGTCGAGCGCGGTGACGAACACCCCCGCGCCCTGTCTGCTGTCGAGCACGCCTTTGCCCGCCAGCTCCCGGATAGCCTCGCGCAGGGTGGACCGGCCGACGCCCAGCTGGGCGGCCAGCAGCGTCTCACCCGGTAATCGGTGCCCCAGCGGCCACTCGCCGGCGCGGATGCGCGCGAGCAGGAGTTCGGCCGCCTGAGCGGCCAGGGGCTGACGCCTGACCTGTGCAACCACCGAAAAACCTCTCTACTTGTCTGAGGAGTTGTGGTAGAAGTGTACCCATCATGACCTACACCGCGCTTCTCCTCCGCCGCCACGGCGGGGCCTGACCGACCGGCCGCCCCGCCGTGGGGCTCTGTCGTGGCTGGTCGCCGTCGTCTCGTGGCCCCCGCGGCCAGGAAGCAGAACCGTCATGACCCCCTTTCCCACCCTGATCACCCCCACCGGCGCCGTCGGCACCGACGCGCCCGCGTGGAACCGGCAGCGCCACTCGGCCATGCCGTCGCATCGCTACCGCGATGTCCACCGGCGCGTGGACGTGCCCGCCGGAGAACGGGACTGGCCGGATGCCAGGATCACCACCGCCCCGCTGTGGGTGCCCGTCGACCTGCGCGACGGCAATCAGGCGCTGGCCGAACCGATGGATCCCGACCGCAAGCGCCGGTTCTTCGAACTGCTGGTCGCGATGGGGTACAAGGAGATCGAGGTCGGCTATCCCTCCGCCTCGCAGACCGACTTCGACTTCGTCCGGTTGCTGGCGCGCACCCCGATCGCGCCGCCGGACGTGACCGTCGTCGTGTTCACCCCGGCCCGCCGCGACCTGATCGCGCGGACCGTCGAGTCGGTGCGCGGGATCGCCAACGAGGTGGTCATCCACCTGTACACCGCCACCGCGCCGGTCTGGCGGGAGGTCGTGCTGGGCAAGGATCGCGAGCAGTTGCGGGAGCTGATCCTGGCCGGTGCGCGCGAGGTGCTCGACACGGCGGGTGAGCTGCCGAACGTGCGATTCCAGTTCTCGCCCGAGGTGTTCAACCTGACCGAACCGGACTTCGCGCTCGAGATCTGCGACGCGGTGACCGCGCTGTGGCAGGCCTGCCCGCAGCGGCCGGTGACCTTGAATCTGCCCGCGACGGTGGAGGTGGCGACGCCCAACGTCTACGCCGACCAGATCGAGTACATGCACCGCCACCTGGCCCGTCGCGACGGGGTGATCCTGTCGGTGCACCCGCACAACGACCGGGGAACCGGCATCGCCTGTGCCGAGCTGGCGGTGCTGGCCGGCGCCCAGCGGGTGGAGGGCTGCGTCTTCGGCAACGGCGAGCGCACCGGCAATGTCGACATCGCGACCTTGGCGCTCAACCTGCACGCCCAGGGCGTCGACCCGATGATCGACTTCTCCGACATCGACGAGATCCGCCGCACGGTGGAGTACTGCACCCGGTTGCCCGTGCCCGAACGGCATCCCTACGTCGGCGATCTCGTCCACACCGCGTTCTCGGGTACCCATCAGGACGCGATCCGCAAGGGGATGGCCCATCATCGCGAGGCGGCGGCGCGCGCCGGTGTCGCCGAGCGTGAACTGCCCTGGCAGGTGCCGTATCTGCCGATCGACCCCGCCGATATCGGGCGCTCCTACGACGCCGTGATCCGGGTGAACTCCCAGTCCGGCAAGGGCGGCATCGCCTACCTGCTGCACACCGAGTACGGGCTGGACCTGCCGCGCCGCCTGCAGATCGACCTGGCCCGCCGGGTGCAGGTGCGCACCGACGACACCGGCACCGAGGTCACCGCGAAGGAACTGTTCACCCTGTTCGAGCGGGCCTATACGGTGGCGGATCCGCGCATCGTGCTGACGCGGTGGCGCATCGTCGAGGAGACCACCGAGATCGTGCTCGACATCGACGGACGCGAACTGCGCTCGGTGCACCACGGCATCGGCCCGGTCGACGCGGTCACCACGGCACTCGCCGCCGCGGGTCACCCGGTCGAGATCCTGGGCCTGACACAGCATTCCGTGGCCGAGGGCGCCGACAGCGCCGCGGTCGGCTACCTCGAATACCGGGTTGCCGGACGCACCGGCTGGGCCTTCGGGCGCAGTACCTCGGTGATCGCGGCGTCCCTGGATGCGGTGCTGAACGCGGTGAACGCGACTGCCTGACCGACGATCTCGTGGGGCGCCCGCGCCCCACGAGATCTCGGCGTCAGCACCAGCCGGTGAGGTACATCAGGCCGAGGCTGGCGATGCCCAAGATCAGGCCCAGCGCGCCACCGAGGACTAGGGGCCGCACGCCCGCGCTGCGCAGCCGCTCGACGCTCAACGAGGTGCCGATGGCGGCCAGCACCGCGGCGATCAGCCAGCCGCTGGTGGTGGCCAGCGGCTGGGTCAGCGCGGTGGGCAGGATGCCCAGCCCGGCGACGATCGAGGCCGCCAGGAACAGCACCACGAACAGCGGGAACGCCTGGCGCAGCGAACCCGCGGGGGCGCCGGTCTCCGCGGTCAGACGGCGGCGGCCGACGTGCAGGCCGATACACAGCGGGACGATCGCGAGACTGCGCACCAGCTTCACGATGACCGCGAAGTGCGCGGCGCCCGCGCCGAAGATGACCCCGGCGGCCAGCACCGAGGAGGTGTCGTTGATCGCGGTGCCCACCCACAGGCCGAACGCCTCCTGCGACAGGCCGAGCGCGCGCCCGAGCGGCGGATACACCAGCACCGCGGCGACATTGAAGACGAAGATGGTGCCGAGGGCGTAGGCGACGCGCTGCTTGTCCGGCCGCAGTACCGCGGTGGCGGCGGCGATCGCGGACGCACCGCAGATCGTGGTGCCCACCGCCACCAGCGTCGCCGATTCCCGGTCCACCGCCAGCATCCGGCCGACGAAGAACGCCGCCACCCCGCCGACGAGCAGTGTGCCGAGCAGCACGACGGCCGTCTCCTTGCCCACACTCATCACCGACCCCAGCGGCAGCCCGAGCCCGAGCAGCACGATCGCCGCGCCGAGCAGCCGCTGCCGGGCGAGGTCGAGGCCCGGGCCGAACGTCTCGCCCGTCGCGTCCCGACGGCGCAACACCATCCCGGCGACGGCGCCCGCGGCCAGCGCCAGCACGGGCGCGCCGATCATCGGCAGTGCCTTACCGAAGGGCATGGCCACGGTGGCCAGGAGTGCGGCGAGGGCCAGGCCGGGAGCGATGGTACGTACTCGGTTCACTCCTCCACCTTCGCCGCGCCGAAGACTCCGAGGTAGAGGCCCGTTTCCGGGGTTCTCATAAGGCAGGCTTATGGCTGGTGGTGCGGCGGGTGTGCTTTCCTGGAGTGGTGCGGACATCGACCCGGCTCGCGCTGACCGCCGCGATCGCAGCGATGCTGTGGGGCGAGTGGGCGAACTGGCGCGCCTCGCGCAGGCGCGTCGGCTCGGCGGGCCCGGGGTCCGAGGCGGTCGTGGTGCTCGGCTACCGCGACGCGGGCCCGCGAGCCAATGCCATGAACCGGTGGCGGGTGCGCGCGGGCCTGCGCTCGCTCGATCCGGCGGCGACCGAATCCCGGCTGGTCCTGTGCGGCGGTGCCTGCGCGGGTCCGGTGTCCGAGGCGGCGCTGATGGCCGCCTACGCCACGGACGCGCGCGGCTATCGCGGTGAGATCGTGCTCGAGGAATCGAGCCGATCCACTTGGGAGAACATCGCTTTCGCGATTCCTTACCTCAAGGACGTCGACCGGATCAAGATCGTCTCCCTGCCCACCCACGCCGCGACCGGTCGTGACTATCTGGCGGAACAGAGCCCGGAACTTGCCGTGCGACTGGTGCCGGGGCGAGAGTACCGATTCGGGGAGTGGATGCCGCTGAAACCGGTGATCGCGCTCTACGGGGTGGTCAAGGACCTGCGTGGCCGATACGCGGCCGAACACGACGACGACAGTGCCTGATGCGGCGCCGCGGCGCGCGTCGCCCATAATCGGCGCATGACCCTGCCCCCTGGAACCCCCGACCTGGAGGTCCTCGACCTCCTCGTGTCGGTGGCCGAGCTGGGCAGTCTGGGCGCGGCCGCGCGCCGCCACGGCATCAGCCAGCCCGCGGCGAGCATGCGGATCCGCGCCCTCGAACGACGGATGCGGGTCAAGCTCCTCGACCGCGGCCCGACCGGCTCGGCGCTGACCGACGCCGGGCATGCGGTGGTCGAGCACGCGCGCATCGTGCTCGCCGCCGTGCGTGATCTGGTCGACGACGTCGATCGCCTGCGCGCCGCGGCCGCGCCACGATTGCGCATAGCCGCGTCGAAAACGATTGCCGACCACCGTATTCCGCACTGGTTGGCGGCGCTGCGCACCGACCATCCCGAAGTGCTGATTTCGCTGGAGGTGGAGAACTCGACCCAGGTCGCGGCGCTGGTGCGTGACGGTGTCGCCGATCTGGGATTCGTCGAGGGCCCGCATCCGCCCGCCGGGCTCGGCAGTCGCGTGCTCGGCGCCGACGACCTGGTCGTGGTGGTCGCGCCGGAGCACCCCTGGGCGCGCCGGACCACCCCGGTCGCGCTCGCCGAACTCGCCGGCACCGCCCTGCTCTGGCGCGAGCCGGGCTCTGGCACCCGCGACACCGTCTGGGACCTGCTCAGCACCGCCGCGACCCCCGCGGGCCCGGCCGCGGAACTGGGCTCGGCCGCCGCCATCGTGGCGGCGGCCCGCGCCGGCATGGCCCCGGCGGTCCTGAGCCGGCTGATCGCCGCGCCGGATCTGGCGACCGGCGCGCTGGTGGCGGTGCCGTCGGCCGACGCCGCCCGGCTGACCCGCAAGTTCCGGGCGATCTGGCGCCGCACCACCCCACCTTCGGGCCCGGGCGAACTGCTCGTCGATCGGGCCGCGCAACTCGAGATCGCCCGCTCGCCGGTGGTGGGACTACCGGACACGGGGACATCGCCGCAGGTAGAGGGCTCGGAGCCGCAGCGGTAACTGGCGTAACGGCCCGGTAATTGCCCGAAACGTCCGCCGTAACGCGGCCTTCGGAGCATGTGCCGCATGACAGCCACTCCCTTTTCCTCGACGCGGCCCCGGCCCCAGCCCCCCGATCCGGGCACGGGCCGACGCAGCGCACCGGCCCGCCGCATCCGCGACGTCCTGCGCGCCCGTATCCGCAGCGGCGTCTACGGCACCCGGCCGCTGCCTGCCGAGGCCCAGCTCGCGGCCGACTTCGCCACCAGCCGCAATATCGTCCGCGACGCCCTCACCCTGCTGCGCGACGAAGGGCTGATCGATCGGGTGCCGGGCGCGGGCACCTTCGTCGTCGCCGAGAAGGCCGTGCAGGGTCTGGACCGACTGCGCGGGCTCGCCGAGACCTTCCAGACCCACAGCGACCGGGTGGTGAACCGGGTCCTGCTCGCCGAGGTCGTGCCCGCCACGCCGCTGGTCGCCGAACGGCTCGAGCTGGAGCCGGGCGATCCGGTCGTCGCGCTGGAGCGGGTGCGCTATCTCGACGGCGCCCCGCTGTCGCTGGACGCCAGCTACCTGACGGCCGACGTCGGCATCCCCCTGCTCGACCAGGACCTCACCGGCTGCGACGTCTTCGGCCTGCTCGAAGCCGAACTCGGACTGCCGTTGGGCTCGGCCGCGGTCGCGATCGAGGCGGTCGCCGCCGACCCCACGGTCGCCGGCCTGCTGGAAGTCCGCGCCGGTTCGCCGCTGCTGTTCCTGGAACGGCTCACCTACACCGATTCCGGCCGGCCCGTCGATCTCGAATACATCCGCTATCGCGGTGACCGGTTCTCGCTGTCCGGGCGGTTGGACCGCGTCCCGGTGACCCCGCGGCGCACCGTCGCCCGCGACTCCAACGAAAGGGGTTGATCCCCATGCAGATCCCACCGCTCACCGAACGGCGCGAGCTCGTCTGCGACGTCCTGATCGTCGGCGGCGGCACGGCGGGCACGATGGCCGCGCTCACCGCGGCCCGCCACGGCGCGAACGTGCTGCTGCTGGAGAAGGCGCACGTGCGGCACTCCGGCGCGCTCGCGATGGGCATGGACGGCGTCAACAACGCCGTGGTGCCCGGCAAGGCCAGCCCGGAGGACTACGTCGCCGACATCACCGTCGCCAACGACGGCATCGTCAACCAGCGCACCGTCTACGAGACGGCCACCCGTGGCTTCGAGATGGTGCAGCGCCTCGAGGGGTACGGCGTCAAGTTCGAGAAGGACGAGCACGGCGAGTACGCGGTGCGCAAGGTGCACCGCTCGGGCTCCTACGTGCTGCCGATGCCCGAGGGCCGCGACGTGAAGAAGGTGCTCTACCGCACCCTGCGGGCCCGCGACGTGCGCGCCAAGGTGACGATTTCCAACCGGGTGATGCCGGTGCGGGTGCTCACCGTGGACGGGCGCGCGGTCGGCGCCGTCGGCTTCGATACGCGCACCGGCGAATTCGTCACCATCTCGGCGGGCGCGGTGATTCTGGCCGCGGGTGCGTGCGGCCGGCTCGGCCTGCCCGCCTCGGGCTATCTGTACGGCACCTACGAGAACCCCACCAACGCCGGGGACGGCTACGCGATGGCCTATCACGCCGGCGCCGAGCTGTCGGGCATCGAGTGCTTCCAGATCAACCCGCTGATCAAGGACTACAACGGTCCCGCCTGCGCCTACGTCGCGAATCCGTTCGGCGGCTACCAGGTCAATGCCGAGGGCAACCGCTTCGTCGACTGCGACTACTGGTCGGGGCAGATGATGGCCGAGGTCAAACGGGAACTCGACAGCGCCCGCGGGCCGATCTACCTGAAACTGAGCCACCTGCCCGACGCCACGATCCGCGAGATCGAAGGCATCCTGCACACCACCGAACGACCTACTCGCGGCACCTTCCACGCGGGCCGCGGCACCGACTACCGCACCGGCGACATCGAGATGCACATCTCCGAGATCGGCTTGTGCAGTGGACATTCGGCCTCGGGCGTGTGGGTCGACGAACACGCCGCGACCACCGTCCCCGGCCTGTACGCGGCCGGTGACATGGCGCTGGTGCCGCACAACTACATGATCGGCGCCTTCGTCTACGGCGACATCGCCGGCGAGCACGCCAGCGCCTTCGCCCGCGGTGCGACCCATCCCGAGCTGCCCGCCGACCAGGTCGAGGCCGCCCACGAGCTGATCTATCGCCCGCTGCGCAATCCCGACGGTCCGCCGCAGCCGCAGGTGGAATACAAGCTGCGCCGTTTCGTCAACGACTACCTGCAACCGCCGAAAGCGCAGTCCTACCTGGCGCTGGGGGTGGCCGCCTTCGAGCGGATGCGGGACGAGATCGCCGCCATGGGCGGGCAGACACCCCACGAACTGATGCGTTGCGCCGAAGTGAGCTTCATCCGCGACTGTGCCGAGATGGCGGCGCGGGCCTCCCTGCGCCGGACCGAAAGCCGCTGGGGGCTCTACCATCAGCGCGCCGACTGGCCCGCGCGCGACGACGCGGAATGGTTCTGCCACCTCAACCTCTTTCGCGGCGCGACCGGGTCGATGGAGTTCCGCACCCGCCCGGTCGCGCCGTACATCGTGCCGGTCCCCGGATTCGTGCGGCCCGACGGCGTCGCCGATGTCGCGGCCCCCGAACTCGTCGGCGCGTGGGGTGCCCGATGAGCGCGCGCCTGCTGACCCTGCTCGACCTGGCCGAGGAGTGCCCGGAACTCGACGAGCTCACCCCGTATCTCCGCGACGTCGATCCCGAGGTCCGGCGGACGGCCCTGTCGGTGCTGAGCGAGACCACCGAGGACTGGGCCGCGGCGGCGCCGATCATCGCTGGCGCCCTGGCCGATGCCGATGTCGACGTACGCCACACCGCGATCGGGCTGCTCACCGAACTGCTCGAAGTGCTGATACCCGGGCCGGAGTTCGACGCGGCGCTGCGCGAGTGCCTCACCGCGCCCGAACCGGCCGTGCGCTCGGCCGCGATCGAGGCACTGTGGCGGCACCGCAGAGTGAGCGCCGGGGAACTGCTCGCCCGGCTGGCCGACCCGAACGCGGCCGTCCGGCGCACCGTCGTCGGTGGACTGACCTCGGTCGACGCCATCGACGAACTCGCCACCGCGGCCGCCGACGAGGACCAGAACGTCCGGATCGGCGTCGCGAAAGGGCTTGCCGCCGTCGGTGACCCGCGCGGGGCGGTCACCCTGCTGACCCTGGCGCACGATCCGGAACCGCTGGTGCGCGCCGCCGCGCTGGCGAGCCTGGCCGGCACCGGCTGCGACGACCAGGCCGCCGCCGTCGCCACCGCGGCGATGACCGATCCGGCCTGGCAGGTACGGCAGGCGGCAGCGGTCGCGCTCGGCGCGGCCGACCCCGAACTCGCGGCCGCGCCCCTGCTCGCGGCCGTGTCCGATCCCAACCTCGACGTCCGTAAGGCGGCGGTGCGCGCACTGGCCGAACGGATCGCCGAGCGCCGCGACATCACCACGGCGCTGCAACGGGCACTCGACGACCCGGACGCCGACGTCCGCGCCTTCGCCCGCATCGGCATCGCCAACTCTGGAAAGGAACTCTGATGGCCCAGGTCAATGCCCGTCTCGATGTCCCCGTCTCGGTCGATGAGGCCGCCTGTATCGAGGGCTGCACGCTGTGCGTCGACATGTGTCCGCTCGATTCCCTTGCCATCCATCCGGATTCGGGCAAGGCCTACATGCACGTCGACGAATGCTGGTACTGCGGGCCCTGTGCCGCGCGATGCCCGGTCGGCGCCGTCACCGTCAACATCCCGTTCCTGTTGCGTTGAGAAGAACGGACCGACCATGAGCTCGACCTGCTTACGCCTGACCGCGCTGCTGCTCGGCGCCGCCGCGGTCGCCACCCTGGCCACCGGCTGCGGCGCCGGCGACGACGGCAAGACCGTCACGGTGAACATCGGCTACCAGTCCAAGACCATCAACACCGTTACCGCCGGTACCCTGCTGCGCGACCGCGGCACCTTCGAAGCCGAACTCGCCGCATTGGGCAAGACCAACGGCCTGACCTACCGGGTGGAGTGGAAGGATTTCGCCGCGGGCCCACCGCTGACCGCCCAGATGCTGGCGGGCCAGGTCGACATCGGTTCGATGGGCGACGCCCCGATCCTGGTGAACGGCTCCAAGACACGCGATCACGCCGATGTGAAGTCCGAGCTGATCGCGGTCACCGGCTACAACCTGCGCGGCTCGCTCAACCAGATCGTCGTCCCGCTCGACGCGCCCGCGGCGACCCTGGCCGATCTGCGCGGGCAGATCGTGTCGACCAGTGTCGGCTCGGCCGCCCACGGCATGCTGGCCACCGGATTGTCGGCGGCGGGGATGACCCTCGACGACGTGAAACTGCTCGGCCAGGACCCCGCCGTCGGCGCCTCGGCGCTGCAGGGTGACCAGGTGGCCGCGCTGGCCCAATTCGTGCCGTGGCCACAGAAACTCGTCTACGACGGCAAGGCCCGACTGCTCTACGACGGTGGCAGCGCGGGCATCCCGACCTTCCATGCCGTCGTCGCCAACGAACGGTTCGGGACGCGGCACCCCGAGATCGTCACGGCGTTCCTCACCGCCCAGCGCAAGGTCACCGACTATCTCAACCAGCATCCGCTCGAGGCCGCGCAACGGGTCGCCGAGGTCACGGGTCTGCCCGCGGAAGTCGTCTACCTCTACAACGGCCCGAACGGCCTGGTCGGGTTCGATCCGACGATCAAGCCACAGCAGGTCGACGCGCTGGGCACCCTGCTGCCGTTCCTGAAGAGCCTGGGCGCGCTCTCCGACCTGAACCTCGATGAATTCGTAGACGATCGGTACGTGCGGGCCGTCTACGGCGCCGACTACGAGACCGCCCGAGCCTCGGTGGCCCCGCCGTCGACGCTCACCGGCACCGACAGCGTGTGCGGGGGAGCGGTCGACGGGCTCGCGACCGCCTCGGAAGCCTGGTTCGCCGACACCGCCACGACCGCGGTCGCCAGGACCCCTACCTGCCTGTTGCGCCGAATCGCGGCCGCGGGCGGCACCGTGCGCGCCGCCTACGTCCCCGACCACGGCACCGGAACCCGGCTGTTCGCCGCGACCGCGACCTGGGTCAGCGATCCCGGCGCGGGCCCCGACGATCGCCTGCTGCCGTTCGCGATCCGCGCCGACGCGCAGCGCTACGCCGCCGCTCATCCGGGCGCCGCGGTCATCGACTACCAGGCAGCGCTGACAGCCCGCTAGATCCGTCACGTGAGACCAGGAGGCTCACCATGACCGTTTCCGCCCAACCCCTCGCCGCCCCGGTCGCGGCACCCGAGACCACCGCGCCCCGCGCGCAGTCACCCACCCGCTTCACGATTCCCCGCAGAGCGCGCAGGACGGCACTGACCGCCGTTCCGTTGCTGGCGCTGCTGCTGGCCTGGCATCTGCTCACCACCTACCAGGTGGTACTGTGGTTGCGCTTCGACAAGATTCCCACGCCCGCCGCGGTTTTCGACGCGTTCCGCACCCAGCTCGGCGCGGCGAGCTACTACCGCGACGTCGTCTCCAGCACTCGGCGGATCCTGGTCGGCTTCGGCCTGGCGACGGTGTCCGGCGTCCTGATCGGGATGGCGGTCGGCCGCTCAGCCGTCGTCAGCGCCCTGGTGCGGCCGCTGCTCGAGGTCTTCCGGCCGATCCCCGCGATCGCGCTGGTGCCGTTGGCGATCCTGCTGTTCCCGACGGGAGAGCAGGGGATCGTGTTCATCACCTTCTTCGCCGCGTTCTTCCCGGTGGCGGTGAGCACCATCCACGCCATGCACGCGTTGCCCCGCGTGTGGGAGGAGGCCGCGCACACCCTCGGCGCGCGCCGGCGCGACATCCTGTTCCAGATCGCGCTGCCGGGGGCACTGCCCGGCATCTTCTCCGGCCTGTCCGTCGCGATGGGGGTGGCCTGGATCTGCGTGATCAGCGCCGAGATGATCTCCGGCCAGTTCGGGATCGGGTATTTCACCTGGCAGTCCTACGGATTGCTGGACTATCCGGGCGTGATCGTCGGCATGCTCACCATCGGGCTGCTCGGCTGGTTCACCGCCTGGCTGGTGGAACTGGCGGGGCGCCGGGTGAACCGGTGGCTGCCGAGGGCACAGCGATGAGCGCCGGCGCCGCGGTGCGGCTGGCCGGACTGCGCATCGCCTACGGCGAAAGCCTGGCGGCCGAAGTGGATCTCGACATCGCGGCCGGGCAGATCGTCGTGCTGCTCGGACCCTCGGGCTGCGGCAAGTCCACGGTGCTGCGCGCGATGGCCGGACTGCTGCCCCCGATCGGCGGCACGGTCTCGGTCGACGGCGCGGCGGCGGCCCAGCACTGCTCGATGGTGTTCCAGGAAGACGCGCTGCTGCCGTGGCGCACCGCCCGCCGCAATATCGAATTCGCGCTGAAGTTGCGGGGTGTGGCCCGCCGGGACCGCCGGGGCGAGGCGCAGGACCTGCTGAACCTGGTGGGGCTCACCGACTTCGGTGATCATCTGCCCGGTGCCCTGTCGGGCGGGATGCGCCAGCGGGTGCAACTGGCGCGGACACTGGCGGCGCGACCGCGGGTGCTGCTGATGGACGAACCGTTCGGCGCGCTGGACGCGCAGACCCGCGCCGACATGCAGCGCCTGCTCATCTCGGTGTGGCAGCAGCGCCGGACCACGGTGCTGTTCGTCACCCACGACGTCGACGAGGCGCTGCTGCTGGCCGACCGCATCGTGCTGCTCACCCCGCGTCCGGCGCGCATCCAGCGGGTGATCGAGATCGACTCGCCCCGTGCGCCGGGCGCCCGTTTCGAGCCCGAATTCGCCCGTCTGCGTTATGAGATCCTCGCCGCGCTCGGCGAGCCGAACGAGAAGGAACGACAGCCATGACCTTCGTCATCGGAGCCGCCTGCGTGGACGTGCTGGACCGCGCCTGCGTGGAGGAATGCCCGGTCGACTGCATCTACACCGGCGACCGGATGGCCTACATCCATCCCACCGAATGCGTGGATTGCGGTGCGTGCGAGCCGGTCTGCCCGGTCGAGGCGATCTCGCTCGCCGAGGACATCGCGCCGGGGCAGGAGGACTTCGTCGCGGCCAATGCCGCGTTCTTCGACGTGCCGCTGCCCGGCCGCGATGCCGCGCTCGGGTCCCCGGGCAGTGCCGCCGCGGTCGGTGATCTCGGCGTGGACACCCCCTTCGTCGCGGAGTACCGGAAATGACAGCCGCCGATCCCGCCCTGCGCGTGGCGATCGTCGGGGCGGGACCGGCCGGTATCTACGCCGCCGACGCATTGATGAAGTCCGATGCCGATGTCAGCATCGACCTCTACGAGCGCATGCCCGCGCCCTTCGGCCTGATCCGCTACGGCGTCGCCCCCGACCACCCGCGCATCAAGGGCATCATCACCGCCCTGCACAAGGTCCTCGACAAAGACCAGGTCCGCCTGCTCGGCAACATCGACTACGGCACCGACATCACCCTCGACGACCTGCGCCAGTTCTACGACGCGGTCATCTTCTCCACCGGCGCCAACGCCGACCGCGCCCTGCCCATCCCCGGCATCGACCTCGACGGCTCCTACGGTGCCGCCGACTTCGTGTCCTGGTACGACGGGCACCCCGACGTGCCGCGCTCGTGGCCGCTGGACGCGGAGAAGGTCGCCGTGCTCGGCGTCGG
>NZ_LPNR01000047.1 GCF_019266065.1 Nocardia sp. MH4
CCCCCCCGGCGCGTCCAAGGTCGGCTCGATGCGCGCGCCGATGTCGTCGACCTCGAGCACGCGGAACTGCTGGACGCCCCTCGTTCCGATCCGGACTAAATCGCCAACCTCCATAGCCCGACTATAGTCGAACATATGTGCGAATCCATGCGCCCCTACCTGCGGGTCGGGGTCTGGACCGAGCCCTCGCCGCGGTTCTGCCCGCGCGGTCACCGGCTCGGCGCCGGGCGCGCGTTCGTCACCGCGATGCCGTGCCGCCGCATCGGTGGACACCACCGCGCGCACACCTGCCTCGCCTGCGGCGCGGTCGTCTACGTCCCGCCCGCCCACAACGACTGCGAACATTGACCGTCACCGCAGCTCAGAACATGCATGTAATCCACATGTATGTGTACATGCAAAAGTGCAGTCAGGCGCCCTTCGGCCCCTTGCCGTCGCGGATCTTGGCGATGTACTCACGCGTGAATCCGGAGTCGCGACCGATCGAACTCGGCCCGACCTCGTCGGCCAGGGCGGCACGGATCGCGTCGAACAGCTTCTGCCGCGCCTGGTCGTAGTCGGCACGGGCCGCGCGGATGGCGGCGCCGTGATCGATGGAATCCGTCATACCGCCCACCATAGCAACTCTGTTCGCGAACTTTGTTGACACGCGATCGATGGCACCCTTACCGTGAATGAACGCGAACAAAGTTCGCGAACAAACTTCACTTACGGGGAGTAGCTATGAGCCTGCGCAGCACGGTCTTCTTTGCCGGATGGGGCGGCGACACCGAAGGATTCGACGCCGTGCCCGGCGTCTCCACCGCACTGGCGGGAAACCACAACCCGGTCTGCGTCCAGGTCCACGAACTGAACTTCCCGCACGCCGAGCACCTTCCGCCAGGCGATGTCACCGCGCTCGACCTGGCGAAGCTGCCCTACACCGAGCTGTTCTGGGCCTCGCCGGCCTGCCCGGCCTGGACCGACGCCAAGGGCAAGAAGAGGTACTTCGACCAGTCCAACCAGTACACCCTCATCGAGGACACCGAGCTCGGCATCCAGATCGAGGACCCCACCGAGGCGCGCTCGCGCGCGCTGATCGAGCAGATCCCGCGGTACCTGCGCACGATGGCCGGGCGCGGCACCCCGGTGCTCGGCGGGGTGATGGAGAACGTCATCCAGTGCCGCCGCTGGGACCGCTGGGACGAATGGCGCCGCTCGATCGAGGAGATCGGGCCCGGCTACGAGGTCGCCGTCATCGCCCTGAACTCGATGCACGCGATGCCGCGGGTGTGCAGCACGGCGCCGCAATCGCGTGACCGGCTCTACGTCATGTACTGGCTGAAGTCCCTGGGCCGACGCCCCGACCTGGACAAGTGGCTGCGCCCGCGCGCCTACTGCCCCGATTGCGACCAGGTCGTCGACGCCGTCCAGTCCTGGAAGCAGCCCGGGGTGGAGATGGGCCGCTACGGCCGGTCCGGCCAATACGTCTACCGCTGCCCGAGGATCTCCTGCCGCAACGCGGTCGTCGAGCCGTTCACCACCCCGGCCGCGACCGCGATCGACTGGAACCTCGACCCCGGCCAGAAGATCGGCGAGCGCCCCAAGCCCCTGGCCGCCGCGACGCTCGACCGGATCCGGATCGGCCTCGAAAAGTACTCGGGCGAGCCGATGCTCAGCCCGGCGGGCGGGACCTGGCGCACCGCGGCGACGCCGCTGACCGAGCCGATGCCCACCCGCACCACCCGCGAGACCGACGCCCTGGTGCTGCCGCCGATGCTGGTGCAGACCAGCAAGCGCTCCACCCAGCACGCCCGCAGCGCCGCGGCGCCGATGCCGACCCAGACCACCCGCCGCGAGCTCGGCCTGGCGATCCCGCCGTTCCTGACCTCGCTGCGCGGCGGCGGGAGCAAGAAGCTCGTCTACGGCGTCGACCAGCCGCTGGCGACCTTCTCCGCCTCCGGCTTCCACCACGGGCTTGTGTCCCCGCCCGGCGCCGACCAGGCGCGTGAAGGCCTGCTCGTCCCCTACTACCGCACCGGCGTCGCCCGCCCGGTCGACGAGCCGATGCCCACCCTCACCACCCGCGACCGGCACGGCCTGCTCGGAGTCGACCCCGCCCGACTGCTCGACGAATGCACCTTCCGCATGCTCGAACCCGACGAGATCCGCGCCGGGATGGCCTTCCGCGCCACCTACAAGCCGATCGGCGACAAGCGCACGCAGGCCGCGGGCTACGGCAACGCGGTCACGCCGCCAGCGGCCGAAGTCCTCGGCTGCGCCCTGGCCGAAGCGATCACCGGCGAACCGATCGAGCGGTTCGCTGCCTAGCATCGTGCCCGCTCAGGACGTACATGTAGCTGACATGCGCGCCTACATGTACGCGCCCGAGCGTGGATCAACGAGAGGCGCGGCCCGCGTCGGGCATCCCGGTGCACCCCTCTCATCTACGGTGCGCGCCCATGTATCCAGATCTGCACAGTGGGGCCGACAACGAGCCCCAGACTCCGACCACCCGCCCAGCTCAGGGCCGTATTACGCGCGTGATACGCTGGAGTGTGTTCGAGTTCCTTTGGAGCGACGCGTCTGAAGCGCACATCGCGCGCCACAACGTCACGCCGATGGAGGTGGAAGAGGCGGTCGGCAAGCCCAACATCACCACTCCCGGCCGCAACAACTCAACCTTGGTGTACGGCCGAACCTACGCCGGCCGATACCTGCTGGTCGTCACCCGCGAAGGCCCAGATGGGCGAACGACCGTCGACACCGCTCGCGACATGGACGCGAAAGAACGAAAGGCCTTCGATCAGCGAAAGGGCCAATAGCCATGAGCAACACAACCAAAGCCGACTCCGACGCAGCCCGCGAGTACTACGAGACCCACAGCACGGCTGACGAGATCGCACAGGCACAGCCTGGCGAGCCCATCACCTCGCCGATGTCCGGCTACAGCGTGCGGCTGCCCACCGAGGTCCTCAACCAGGCGCGCGCGATCGCGGCCGAGCAGGGAATGACGACCGGGGCCTGGTTGCGCGAAGCCATCGAGAACGCCGTCACCAATCACACTGCCGAGCCCAAGGACACGCCCGGCGCGGTGCCCATCGCTGAACTGCTCGCGCTCATTGCCAAGCATCAGGACGATGAGCGGGCCAAGGAGAGCACTCCCCACCACCGCTCCGCGGCCGAAGTCGAGCGAGAACGGCGCCGCCGCATCTACATGACCAAGGCGTCAGGGGTCGATTGGGTGACAGGCGAGCCAGTGCTGCCCACCCTGGCAGCCGCGACGCGTCCGTACACGAACGTGTGGGCCGAGCTCGACAAATACCAGACCAGCGAGCCCGACGAGGCCGCCCTGCAGCTCCTGACGACCTATCGGAATCTGCTCCGCCCCGATTTCGCTCAGACTCTCCGCGAGTTCCTCGACGTTGCCTATCTCCCGCCGACGATCAGGGTGCGCTACAGCGATCGGAGCAGCGCCGAGATCGTGCGCGCGAACAAGACGAAGCGCCAGGTCGTACAGCCGCGCGCGAAAGATGGTCGGCGGCGCGCCAAGTCCTGACAAACGGCCAGGTCGGCGATAAATGGCCTGCTCAGGATATACATGTACGACACATGCGATGAGCATGCGCCGTACATGTATCGCGTCAGAACTCGAACTCGAGGTCTTCCATGCACCGCGCGGCGAACTGGATTCCCGCGGTGAACGCTGTCGGCACGCCGTCCTGCTCGATCTGCTCGGCCACAGCCGCGAGCTCGGGCGGCATCGGCGGCTGACCCTCGGACTTCATGTGATCGAGAGTCTCCTCGATGCACGCGGCCGGACTCCGGCCACCGTAGATCCGGCGACTGACCTTCGGCCCACCGGCGAACTGGTCCCGGATCTCCCGGGCTACGCCCTCGCGAGCCTCGTCAACGGCGCGCTGCCGGATCTCCTCGCCCATCCCGGCCAGCTCGCCTGCCAGCTCGCTCGCGCTCTTTCGCCTGCCCATATCGACCCCTCCGGCCATCGTGTCCACGGCGGATAGCCGCAGCTCAAAGCATACATGTAAGGCACATGTTCAGTACATGTAATTTGTATACATTCAACAGACATTTTGAATGTATGCGAGTACGATGGTGGTATGACTCTTCCTTCTCGTTCGGAGATCTTCCGCTCCGCGCTGCGCGATCTCGACCGCTCCCGCAACGAACTTTCCTCCGCCCGCGACTGGCTGAATTCGGATTGGGCACCGGTGGGCAGCGCGCTGACCCCCCGCGCCGGCGACGCCCGCCGCACCGCACTGCGGCAGATCGCGGAAGCCAAAGACGCGATCGACGTAGCGAAGGGCGAGATCCTTGCCGCGCTGGAGGATCTGGGATGAGCCGTGCCATCGCCATCGCGCTGCAGAAAGGTGGCGTCGGTAAGACGACCACCACGATCAACCTCGGTGCGCAGCTGGCCGCCCTCGGCCGCAAAGTCCTGCTGATCGACATGGACCAGCAGGCGCACACGACCAAGGGCCTGGGCGTCACACTCGGCGCCGACGACGCGACCATGTACGAAGTGCTGCACCCGGACCGCGAGATGCGCGTCCCGCTCGTCGAGGTCATCCGGTCGACCGCGTTCGGCGTGGATGTCGCTCCGGCGCACCTGGCCATGCGCAAGCACGAACGCAGCGGCCTCGGATCGGGCGGGCAGCTGCGCCTCGCGCGCCAGCTCGACGAACTCGAGGGCTATGACTACGTGCTGCTGGACTGCCCGCCAGCACTCGGCGAGCTGACCGCGGCCGCGCTCGCCGCAGCCGATGACGTGCTCGCGGTCCTCCAGGTCGGCTTCGATGAGGTCGACGGTCTGATCGAGCTGGGCAACTCGGTCGGCGACGCACAGGAAACGTTCAACGCCGACCTCGATATCCGGTACGTGCTGCTGACCGACTTCGACGGCCAGCCAGTCGCCGCGCGCAACGTGCGCGACCTCCTGCTGCGCGACTGGGGCGAGTGGGACAACGGCGGGGCCTATCTGGGCGAGATCCCCCACACCATCCGTGTGGTGGAAGCCAAGGGCCTGAAAGTACCGGTCCACGTCCACGCCCCCACCTCCAGCGCCGCGGTCGCCTACAAGGACGCCGCCCGCCGACTCGACGAGAGGATCAACGCATCATGAACGCCGCGAAAGCCGCAGGCCTCCCGCTCGAAAGCAGCCGCCCGCCGTCACGTGCCGCCCGCCGCGAGGAAGCCGCCCGGCTCCAGGCCGAGCGGGACGCTGCCGACGCCGCGCGGGAAGCGGCCAGCGCGACCACGCCCGCGGCCGTGCCCGCAGCGACGCAACCGTCGACGGATCCGGCCCCGGCCGCGCCGACTGTCGCGATCCCAATGAAGAAGCGCGGCGACAAACGTCCGTTCAGCACGCAGCTGCGCGCAGAAACGACTACCCGGCTGGCGTGGCTGGTCGAGCAGGGCGGCGTACTGACCGACACCGTCGACGCGGCCATCACGGCCTACCTCGACGCCGCGGGCGTTCCTCGGCCGGGCCCGGACGGGACCATGCCGAAACCCGACTGAACACCTCGCACTCTCCAGGCCGGGTCGCCGACGCGACCCGGCCTGAGTGCTGTCCGGAGCGCACATGCGCCCCGGCACACCTCTTCCACCATTCGGTGCGCTGCGGGGAAGACGGCTCGCAGAGTCGATCCGATGGATCAAAGGTCGGGCTCCCGCGCCGACCTGCTCGCTCCCGCGAGCGGCAAAAGGGACACCTTTTGCCATATCTTGCTCACCGGAATCGAGCACTTCGTACGCTCGGAGATTCCGAGCAGTCAGGCGAGCAGGGGAGGGCTCCGTGCAGGAACTCAGCTACGAAGATCGGTACCGGTCCTACCTCGAACTGCTGCGCGACAACACCCCGAACATGGCGGAACTCGACGCGATCGAACGCCAGCTCGGCCGCCTCAATCACGATGTCGTGCACGCTGAACTGGACCGGGATCGGCGCCTGGCGCTGCTCGAGATCCGGAACGAAACGATGACCGCCTTCGGCGCCGCGATGCACCGTGCCCGCATCGACGACGCGCGCGCGGTCGCGGCCGCTGTCGCCTCCCAGCGCGCGACTCCGGAGGAACGCCGGCGGCATGCCGCACGACAGAAGTCGTCCGGAGCGCCTGCGCCGAGCACCGAGGTACGCCTGCCACCGCGATCTCCGCGCCGCCGCGACCGCGGTATCGAACGCTGACCGCCACCCGGCGCACCACCTCGAGGTGACGCGCAGCCGTAGCAGATCGCGCCGAACGCTACGGCTGTTCGTCATGGTGGCGGCGGCGATAAGCCTTGGATCTGCAGGCCTGCGAGCAGTAGCGGGCATCGGCGCGTCGGTCGACGCCGGGCCACAGGAACACCCCGCACACCTGGCAGGTGACCGACTCGGGCACCCAGCCCTCGGGGAGTTCGCCGGCGTCCTGGAGTCGGTAGGTCGTGGCCATCACGCTCATGAGCTCACGGCGGTTCTGCTCGCGTCGACGTTCGGCAGCACGGTGTCGGTAGGCGCGAGCTGCGCACCGGTTGCCGCAGTAGCGGCGGCGCGGACCGGACTCGCGGGGAAGTGCCGCACCACACGCGGCACAACGACGGCCGGTCCGCCGACGCGAACCCACACCGTCCACTCTGCGCCGATCTGTAGAGCCGCGGTAGACCCGCGCACCGTCGCCGATGCCCCGTGCCCCTCCGGCGGCCGGGCTGCTGTGCGGCGCCAGCTGGTCGACGGGGCCGCCTGCTTGTGGCCGCGGCAGACCGACTATCTGGTCTTTGCCTTGCCCACCCTTTTGGGCGGCCTGCCCCCGCGGCGAGCGGGATGCTCTTCCGCGCCCTCGGGCGCGATCTCCGGTGCTGAGCGATGGCCTGGCTATGTGGTGTCTGTCCCTCTCGGTGTGGCCTGAGGGCTATCGACCAGGCTCGCGGCCACTGTCAAGCGGGCGCTTTGGCAAAAAGTTTCGGCGCCGCCGATTCCATCAGGAGCGAGCTCGGATCGGTGGCGCCGAAAGTTTTTGACACCCGCTTGACAGTGGTTGCGGGCCTGGTAGCCCTCAGATCAGGCCACGCCGAGAGGGACAGACACCACGCCCCGCGAGGACCCGCGCGAGCGCAGCTCGCGATACCCGCTACCCGGCCGCGGCCGCGCTGCTCGGCATCCGCTGACACGCGAGCCAGCGCACCACGCACCCGACGTCACACGCTCTACGAACCTGCTCAGCTACCGAGCCGCGAACTCTGTAGACCGCAGCGCAGACACCATGAATCAACCCCTGGAAGCGGCGCCGAAGGCGACGGAACGTCTACCAACGCAACCACCTACCCAACCCACCGATACCCACCCAACGCAACCCACACAATCTTTTTTCTTTTCTCATTCTCACCAAATACATACCCTCACCCACCCACCCAACTCCCCTCCCACCCACCCACCTTGGAGATCAAATGCGCACGCAGTGTGTATTTGATCTCCAAGGTGGGTGGGTGGGAGGGGACCACCACAAAACCGCAGCTCAGGGTATGTATTTGGTGAGAATGAG
Source organism: Nocardia sp. MH4 (assembly GCF_019266065.1). Lineage (GTDB taxonomy): Bacteria > Actinomycetota > Actinomycetes > Mycobacteriales > Mycobacteriaceae > Nocardia > Nocardia canadensis. Next base: position 7,521 of record NZ_LPNR01000047.1, read on the forward strand.
GATCGCGCAGCGATCATGATCTTTATTCTTGACTTCTTCTCGACCGCTTCACCATCAACAGCGCGAACGATCACCCCTCTGACCTGGGCCGATCTTGATCGGCCCAGCCTCGAACAGACGCCGGCCGAAGGCCTGCGGCCCGCTCCCTCGGCGTGGCATTGTGCGGCCCCGTCCCGGCCGCATCAAGGGCGCTCCTTCGTCGCGTCGGCAAGCCGATGGCCAAGGCCACCCTTGACCCGACCGGCCCGGTTCCTGACCTCACCGATGGAGGGAGCGGGCAAACGAACGGTTACAGGGCAGAGCGCACGCAAAGACCCCCGACCGGCGAGCAGCCGATCGGGGGTCTTTTGTAGGTCTGAGCTGGGGTTATGCGGCGGGGGGCTGGTAGCCCTTCGCCTGGTACTCGCGGGCGCCCTTGATCTTGGGATCGGGGCCGACGTAGAGCAGGCCGACGATCTGGCCGCCCAGCTCGATCCCGCCCGCTCCGGAGGCCTGCACCGCGGCGCGGAAGGCCTTCTGGACGTCGCGGTCCAGGTAGAGCGCGCGCATGCCGTCGTCGTCCTCGTCGACGGCCTGGTCGGTCTGCACCAGCAGCACCGAGTCGTAGACCGGCTGGCCGGACTCGGCCGGGGTCGGCTTCCTGTTCACCCAGTACAGCAGCTCACCGGTCTCGCGGTGACGGCGGTGACGCCGCTCGACGGAGACGATCTCGCCGGTCAGCTGGTCGCCGGGCTTGGCGCCCGAGCCGAACGCGCTGCGGGCGTCGCTGCCCATCAGGTTGGCGTTGATGAAGTCCAGATCGGTCATAGCGGTCATGGCAGTAACTCCTTGGTTATCAGTTGGCTCCGGCGATCAGCCGGAGAGTCTGTGCGGCGGGCTCTTCCGCCGGCGGGCGCAAACGCTTGATGTGGCGTGCGACAGTGCTGTGGTGCACGCCGATCTCGACGGCGATCTCGCGGGCCGATTTGCCCGCGTCCAGCAGCGCGAGGATCAGTTCGTCGCGCGAGGCTGTCGCGTCGGTGTCGCCCCCTGCGACAGCCGGTGTCGCACCGCTGTCGCACTGTGCGACACCGGTGTCGCACGGTGTCGCATCGGTGTCGCTCCCGGATGCGACAGCGACACCCACTGTCGCAGATATATCGGCGATAGATTTCGATGCTTTATCGAATGTTGTCGTAAGGGTTTCGTCCTCGGCGATCGGCTCGGGGGCGGTCCGGGGGACCTCCAGCAGTGCGGTCAGTCCGTGCGTGGCGGCCAGGCCCGCCAGCGGGGCGGCGCCCGCCACGCAGGCCGCGATGAGCGTCGGGAGGACTCGCGCGCCTGATTCCGCAGCGTGCAGGCCGTTTCCGGCGATGCTGATCAGCTCGGCCAGGGCGAGCTGGCCCCAGAAGAACCGCATCGTCGCCGCCGGAATCTCGATGCCGGCTTTGCGGCGGCGCTGGAGCGAGACCAGCGCGACGGTGCTCTGCACGATCGCTCCGTCGACGAAAACCGGGCCGACCCAGGCCAGTTTCGGCGTGATCCCGGCCATTACCGATAGATCGGAAAGGGCCGCGAACGACCAGGCGAACGCTCCGCCGCCGATGACGAGCGTCATTAGCAGAGCAGTGATCTCGGTGATGTCCATCCGCGGATGCGACACCTCTGTCGCATCGGCCGGGGCCGCTGTCGCACGCTCCGGGCCGTCGAGCACCGATGCGACAGCAGCTGTCGCAGCGGTGTCGCCCTGTGTCGCAGCGGTGTCGCTCGGTGTCGCATTCATCGTGTGGAACCTCCTGTGCGAGTGCGGGCGCGTCGCGCGCCCGCGGTTGCTGGTCGATCTGGAGTGATCCGCTCCGGGCCGCAGACTCCGGCGGCTACGGCTCGGAGCGGATCACTGGCGGCGATAGCGATCGGTCGGCTACCGGTCGAATTCGGGCGGCTCGAACCCGGTCGGGGGCTCGGGCGGCAGCGGGATATCCGGGGCGGCCGGAGTGCCGACGACCTTGCGCGAGCCGTTGATCCGACGCGTCGAGCCGTTCGTGCGGCCGCCGGTCGCGGCGCCGGCGACCGCGCCCACCAAGTCCTTCTCCGGAGCGGTCGGAGCCGCGGGGCTCTTGCGCGAGCGCGACCCGGTGCGCTTCGATGCCGCCGCCTTGGGCGCGCTCGCGGCCTTCGGCGCCTCCGGAGTCTCCGGCGCTTCGGGAGCTTCGGGAGCTTCGGGAGCTTCGGGAGCTTCGGGAGCTTCGGGAGCTTCGGGCGTGGCCTCGACCTTCGGGCCTTCCGGCGCCTCGGGGGTGCGCGAGGACTCGGCCACGCTCACCGCTTCCGGAGACTCCGGGGTGGTCACAGTCGGCGCCTCGTCGCGCATGCGGATCTTCTCGCGCACCTGCTCGCCAGTGACGCGCGTGCGCAGATCCTCGGGCACTCCGAGGTTTCGCAGGATGCCGTCGAGCTGGTCGAGTTCCTCCAGCGTCACCGGCTTCTGCGGATCCCGCTCGGCCTGCGGAGCCTGCGGCTTCGCCGCGGCGGCCTGGCGCTCCGGGCTGCCCAGCCGATCGGCGGGCGGCGTCATCGCCGCCACCTTCCGCACGGCCTCGTCGCGCTGCGCGATCGCCTGGCCGATCTGCTGGTGCGCCGCGGTCAGCTCCTCGCCGCGCTGGGCGAGATCCTCGGCCAGGCCGCGGTGCTGGCGGGCCGCCTCACCGAGCTGTTCGCCCATCGAGCCGATCTGGTTCTGCAGCTGGGTGCGCTCGGCGAGCAGCTGCTCACGCTCGACGCGCAGCTGGTCGCGCTCGGCGATCACCCGCATCTCTCGCTGGGCCTGCTCGGCGAGACGGCGCTGCTGCTGCTCGATCCGGTGCGACTGGGCGTCGATATCGCCCTGCGAGCGCTGCCAGTACGGATGCACCGGCAGCTTCACCGTGGTCGCCGGCATCCGGCGGCCGGGCTGCGGCTGGCCCTTGCCCCGACTCGGGTCCAGCTGCTCGGCGAGGGAGAGCTTGGCCTGGCTGAGCCGATCGGACAGGCGGGCACGCAGCGCCTTGATCCCGGCGAGTTTGCCCCCGAAAACGGGCGGCTGCTTGACCTTGGGGTTGTCGGCGTAGTGGCTGGCCACCAACGCGGTGACGGCCTGGCCGCGCTCCTCCCGGCTCAGGTGCGGCGCGGTCTGGATCGCGATCTCCAGCTGCATCCGCCGCTGGTCGAGCTGCCACTGCTGCTCGGCCCACCCCTCCGGCGTCGACGCCGGATTGCGGCGCGCCGAGATCGCCGCGGCCGCATGCATCTTGACCTGCTCGGTGATGTCGAGCTGGACCTGTCCGCGCTCGATCTTGACCCGCTCCTGCTGGGCCTTCATCTCACCGCGGAACGCACGGTGCGCCTGGCGCTGCACGCTGCGCGGCAGACGCTTTCCGGGATGACGCTGCTGGTAGGCCTGCACCACCGCCAGGGCGGCGCGGCCGAACTGCGCGGCCTCTCGGGTGATCTCGTCTTCGACGCTGGGCTGCTGGTTGGACATCGGAATCTCCTTCGGGTGCTTATCGGCTCAGGTCAGGGGCAGAAGGGGCGAAGCGGTCGGCCCACACGGGGTCCTGCTCGAAGACCTCGCGGTGCTGCTCGACGTAGAAATCGAGCTCGCCGTCGATCGCGGCGGCCTTTTGGAAGATCGAGGTCCGCGTTGCCGGTTCCATCGGCGAGGACAGCGACGCGTACAGCTCGCTGGCCTCGGACTGCAGGCGAGTGGCCCAGGTCCGGACGCCCTCGGGGGTCTTGGACAAGTCGTGGCGATCGAGGTTCCGATAGGCCGAGTCCCAGAACTCGTTCGTGCCCAGCACGTCTCGGTGCTCCCGGATGTGGGCGTAGAACGCCTGCTCGGCGGCGTTGACCTCGTCCATCGGGGCCGCCGGGTAGCCCTCCTCGGGGCACAGCAGGTTCGCGTAGGTCTCCTCCAGGTGGTTGGCGGTCTCGTGGATGGCGGCGGGATCGGTGTGGTCGGACATCGGTACTCCTTTATCGGAAATGGAAATCGGATTCAGAACGGCTTGAGCTGGGGATGGTCGAGCTCCTCGTAGTGGCCGCGCCAGTGGTCCAGGCGGCCCAGCACCTCCCGGTGCTCGCGCAGGTAGTCGGCGAGCGTGGTCTCCACCGCGGCGATCTGCGGGCCCAGACTCGGGCCGTCACCGCCGGTGACCGGGTCGTTCGCGGCGGTGTGCAGCTGCACGAGCTGGGCGAGCAGGCCGCGGGCGCGCTTGTCGATCGCGGAGGTGTCGCTCACGGCTGGACCTCGCGATCGGCGGCGAGCTCGGACATGAGGTCGGCCAACGGCGGCGACCAGGGAGCGTTCGACGCGGCCTTGATCGTGTTGCGGGCCAGGTCGTAGCGCAGCTGCTCGACCCTGGTCCGGGTGTAGCGCTGCATACCGCTGTCGCGGCGCTGCCATTCCGTGCGCAGCGCCAGCGCGTGGTCGCCGGCGCGCGGATCGCGGATCCAATCGCTGCTGCTGCGGTACTGCGCTTCGGAATGGACGATCTCGGCGACGAGCTCCTCAAGGCTCAGCTCGTCGGGGGTGGCCACCGTGCGGGACGCGACCAACAGCTTGGGCTCGAACCCGGCCAGGTCCTCGGCGCGGCGGGCGGCCTGCTCGGCGTCCTGCTTTTCGAAGAAGCGGGCACGCTCGGCCTGCTCGGCGCGCTGCTCGGCGGCGATGCGGTCGAGCTCGGCCCGCTCGGCGGCGGTGAGCCGACGCCGGGCCAGGCGGTAGGCCAGCTCGCGATGTGGCTCGAATTCGGCCCACGCGATCAGACCGGCCAGGGTGGCCACACCAGCGGCGATGCCGATCGCGGCGGGGCGAATGTCGTTGCGGTTCATGGGATTTTCCTCCTGTTGATGGATGACTGGTTGGTTCAGAACGGGGGATCGTCGTGCAGGCTCGGGGCCGACACCGGCGCGATTCGGGGCGGTCGGCGCCCCTCGTCGGGGTCGAACCACTCCTCCCAGATCGGCTGATCGGCCAGGGCGATGCGGTTCTCGCTCATGTGGGCGGTGAGCTTCTGCTCGACCGCGGCGAGCTCGGCGCTGTAGTCCGGCCAATACGGCTGGTCCTCGGTGGCGTCGCCGACGAACTCCAGCGGGGTGTTGTCCAGGGTCATCAGCCGGTACCACTCGCTGAGCAGCTCGCGGGCCTGGGCGCGGGCCTGGTCGATCTGGTCCCGGATCTCCGCGTCCAGTAGGGCTCCCTGGAGCTCGTCGTACTCGTGCACGTGCGCCTGGTGGTCGTCGTACATCTCAGGCACCCGCCAGACCGGGACGACGGACACGGACGCGGCGGATGCGGCGCAGTGCCCGGCCCATCAGCCGCAGCGTGCGGCGCAGGAACCCGACCACCGCGACCGCGGCGATCGCGATCCCGCGACCCGTGGCAATCGCCGCGCGCACCAGCAGAAGCGCGGTATCGCGCGGGCCGGGCCGACCGGCGGCGGTCCACCAGCCGAACGCCAGCCAGGCCAGCGCGTAGGCGATCAGCGGGCCGGTCATCGGCACGTCGACCGGGCCGACGAGCAGCGCGGCCACGATCACCGTCGACGCGATCGCCGGCGCCCACACCCGCGCCCGGTCACGCAGCGAATCCGCGTGCCCGATCGTGGGCTTCACCCAGGTCACAGCCTTGGGCGCGGTCGGCGTGATCGGGCTCGGGAGAGCGGCCAGCGCGTCGGCAATGCCCTTGTCGGCGGCGAATTCGGCGTCGTAGCGGGCGAGGACGAACTCCTCGCGGCTTTCGTTCGGGTCGATACTCATTACGCGACTGCTTTCTTGACGGCGGCCGGAACGGCCGGGGAAGTGGTGGACTTGGCCAGGCCCGGGAGCGGGCGCAGAGCCGAGATATCGAGCGGGGAGACGTGGCCGAACCGGGCCTTGCCGCCGCGGACGTGGACGATGTCGCCGGGACCGAAGTCCGCGAGCACCGCCGGGGAGACGATGAACGAGTCGTCGGACTGGACGTTGCCCTCGTCGCCTAGCTGGCCGCCGCCGACGACCTTGCGCGAGAACGCGGCGGTGCGGCGGGTGCCGATCTTCTCGGCCAGGGCGCCGGCGTTGTTGGCGCGCATCGCGAGGATGCCGCCGGAGCAGGAGTCGACGAGCCGGTGTCGCTGGTCGTCGTTGGCGCCCAAGCCCATCCAGGACTGCGAGAACCACGCCGAGCCGACTCCGGCGCTGCGCAGAAGCTCGACGATCCGGGCCGCGCCCGAGTCGCCGCAGACCTGGGCGAACTCGTCGCAGAAAAGCTGGATCGTGCGGCCGTGATCGCGTCCGGCGAGCATGGTCAGCATGCTCACGAGCGCACCGAACTGGGCCTTGGCCAGCAGCGGGCTGGTGATGCCCTCCAGGCAGCAGTAGACGATGTCGTAGTCGGTCAGTTCCGCGGTGCCGTCGAACGATTCGCCCAGCTCACGGCTGATGTTGAGCATCGCGGTGCGCTCGGCCATCAGGATCGGGTTCTTCTCCGACGAGGTGACCGCGACGATCGCGGCGATCTCGTCGGGGTAAGACGCCCAGCGCCGCACGAGCTCGGCGCGGTCCATCCGGGCCAGGTACTCGAAGAAGCTGGCGGGCGGGTCCTGCCCGGCCTCCAGGTCCAGATCGGGGTTCGGCGCGTCGACGACCAGGTGCAGCACGGCCTTGCGCATGTTGAGGTAGTAGGCCTCGGCCGGGTCCATGCCCTCGGTCGTCATGCCCGCACCGAGCAGGCCCTCGAACCGCGAGGACAGCTCGCGGGCGCGCTTCTCGCGTTCCTTGAGCGCCTCGGGGTCCTTGAGATCGGCGGGCAGCTTGCCGCCGAAGAAGCTCAGCTCCATCTCGTCGGGCCAGGACGCGAACCGGGCCGGGTCGCCGCCCATCGCCACAAACGCATCCCGCACAGTCGCGGCGGTGCGGCGGGCATCGCGCGCGCCCTTGACGTCGATGATGACCGCCAGCGGACGACCGGCCTGGTCAGCGCGCCACCACTGCTGATGACGGCGCCACCCCGCAGCCCAGAAGCTGAGGATCGCGCGGACCATCATCGTGGTCTTGCCCGAGCCCGGGTTGCCGATGGCGACGAAGTGCTCGCGCATCGCGAGCCACGTGATGCGGAACAGGCTCTCGTGACGGCCGGAGAGTCGACCAGCGACCGAGCGGGCCGGGGCGGTGCTCGACATGCTCGCGGTACGCCCGATCACCGGATCCGGGCTCACGGTCCCGGCGCACATCGGCAGCGCGGTCGCCGACATCCGGGTCGCGGCCGCCATCTCCCGGCGACGACGCGCCCACATCGCCCGATCGGTGCGCGCCGGCGACTTGAAACCGCGGGTATCGCGCTGGTCAAAGTACTTCGCCGACAGGAACGCCGCAGCGGCCCACCCGACCGGCACCGTCGCCACGGCCGCCGTCGCCGCGCCCTGGACGGGCATTCCACCCGCGACCTCGGCGCAGGCCAGGGCGATATCGTCACGGACGGCAGTCCAGCCGTCGATCAGCATCGCCGAGCCCGGCAGCACGCAGCTGCCGATCGCGAAGTTCCGCAGCCGGATCGGGGTCCAGGTCCACAGCCACGAGCTCGCCACTGCGGCCGCGGTGACCGCGGCGACCGAGCCGCCGAGCACACCAGCCACGGCCAGGCCGTCGAGCACGCCCTCCGCGGTGATCCCGGACGGGTCCGGCAGGTGGATGTCCTCGACCCACGAGACCAGCGGGGAATCCGCGCCGGGAATCGGCGGGGCCGACGGGTCGACGTTGGGGACCTGGCCGACCGGCTCGGTCGGAGCGGGCGACGGCGAGGCGACCGGAGTCGGCGCGTACGGCGCGCAGTCCTTCGGGGTGATCATCGGCGTGCACGAAGCAGGGGCCCTCAGGTAGTCGTTCATGCTGCACCTCCAGCAGCGAAAAGCCCACGGGGCCGGTTGGTTTCGGTCTTGATGTCGATCAGCTCGTCCAGCTGAGTGACGCGGAAATCGGGGTCGTCGCCGGTCGGCGGCCGAAGAACGGCCTTCCCGGCGGTGATGACGCGGGTCGCGACATCGGGATTCGCGGCGTAGTAGATGAGCGAGGCGGCGCCGGCCTTCTTGGCAGCGTCGTAGGCGGCGCGAACCTTCGCCTTGGCGTCGGCGCTGCCCTTGCGGGTCAGCTCGACCTCGATCGCGTGCAGTCGGCCCAGGTCATCGGTGAAATGGCCGTCGTGAAGGTGCGGGCGCGCCCCACCGAAGGACTCCGGGCGGGTCGAGTGCCGCAGCACCCGCTCGCTGATCCAGGAGTCCTCCTCGCCGGGCTTGTTGCCCGCCAGCGCGATCCGCACCTGAGCAGTGCGCACGAGATGGTTCGCGTTCTTCGGGCCGGGCACCCAAGCCGAGCAGTGGAACCCCAGCAGCGAGGTCGCGACGTCGCTGCTGGGCACGACCCACTGCGATCCCGGAATCGGCCGGTACGTCTTCTTGCTCGGCAGCATCCCGGCTGCCTTCCACCGCGACGCCACCCGGTAGGCGTTCTGCTCGCTGGTCCCGAGCAGGGCCGCGAGCACCGACATCGGCACCGCGTACATCTCAGCGACCCACTGCAGCGCCCACATGTCGCGCGGGCTCAACCTGATGCTGCTCATCGCGTCACCGCCTGTGAGGGGCGTACCAGCACGATCAGGTTCAGCACCTCGTGCCGATTCACCCGCGGACTGTTGGCGATTCGGTACTCGCTGAGGTGCCCCTCGGTGATCCAGCGGCGGATGGAGGTGTGCGTCACGCCGAGCAGTTCGCCCGCCGCGCGGAACGTCATCAGGTCCTTCGGGTTCGGCAGATTCCCTTTGTTCATCGGTCGAACCCCATCCACTCGCCCTGATCGATCCGCGGGGCGGTGATCGTGAGCTCCGAGACGTTGGCGATGACCTTGAGGTCCGGGCGCCCGGCCGGGCAGGCCTGCGCCGGGCTACGCCGGACACGGGCGGCGCCCTGGCGCTCGATCGCGGCCGCCGTGGTCAGCCGCTCCATGTCGGGGTCGTAGACGTGCATGCTCTCGCGGTCGAGCAGGTCATCGATCTGGCGGCCCATTTCCGCGATCTGCCGGTCCCGATCGGCCAGGGCCTCACGCAGACGGGCGATCTCGGCGGCCTGGTCGCCGGGCTTCACGGCGGCGTTGCTGCGGTTCCAGATCATCGGTCGAACCCTCCTTCCCAGATGTCTCCGCGCTCGATCTCGGCGATCTCGGCGGGCGTAAACGGTTGTGGTGTCGGTGTTTTCAGCTGCTCTCCGGACATCAGCCACTGGCCGACGCGGCGGCCCGGCGTCCGGACGGTCTGCGGTTTCGGCGCATCCACCCGGATCACGCGGCCGGTCTGACCGAGCCGACGCGCGGCCTCGGCCAGGTGCGGCAGCTCCGTGATCGGCGTCGGGATGCTCTGAGCCTCAGCCGGATTCGGCGCTTCGGGCCGCGCAGGCACACGCGAGGTGTGCCTGCTGACCGGACGCCGGGCCGCGCGGGTCATCGGTCGAACCCGTCCCAGCTCGGCGGCGGCAGGAACGGCGACGGCTCCAGCGCGCCCGGCCCGGCCTGCTGGTCGGCGAGGCTGGAGGCCAGATCCTCCGGGATTTCGGCGTAAGCGCGGACGGCCTCGACGGCGTCGGCGGCCGTGGCGAGCTCGCCGGGCTCGTTGCCCAGATCCAGGCTGATCACGTCCTCGCCGGTCGAATCGACACCGTCGAAGACCTGGGCGAAGTAGGTCTGGAGGCCGCGGTCCCAACCGATGTAGACCTCCCGCTCCGGGGCGCTGCCCTCAATCGGGGTCAGGCGAATGCGGTTGCTGCTCATCGGTCGAACTCCCACTCGATTTCCGGCACCTGGCCGTAGGCGTAGCGCCGCAGATCGTCGGCGCGGATCGCGCGCTGCGCGATGAACTGTCGGGCGCCACCCGCCTCGGTCACGTCTCCGACCTCGACGGCGGCGGTGTGCATGTCCTCGGCCAGATCGGCCAGCTGCACGCGGGTCTGCGGGGTCATCGCTGCGCTCCCGCCGGCGTCGGCGTCACACGCTGCACGTGCTGGCAATCGGTGCGCTGCACCTCATGCGCCCGGCAGATGTTCGGCGACGGCACGTAGGACTGCTGATCGACCCAGGCGATCGAGCAGCCGACCATGCCGACCAGCAGCGCCACGAGCAGCAGCACGGCCTGTACCGGCTGCGGCAGCGAGGCGTACGCCCGCGACCCGGCCCTCATGACCGCGTCGTCGGTCTTGACGACGGGGCCGATCATCGCCGCACTCCGTGGCGCTTGAACACCCGGTTGAACTTCACAAGCACCCAGATGAACGCCGCGAGCAGCAGCAGCTGAATCGCGCCGTTCCAGGCAACAGCCAGCGCGTAGAGCGCCAGAACTGCCATCAACAGAAGCAGTGGCTTTCTCACTGAACCCTCCCAATGGAGATTGTGGTCACAATCTGAACTGTTCACAAAGTACCAATTGAACCGTTCAGAGTCCAGAGGTTCCACGAGAATTTCCCAGGAAATGCGCAGCTGCAGAGGTCACGGGCTGCTTTGACGGTCCAAACTGATACCGTCTACCTGCGATTTCGCCACTGATGATGGGGACCAGACGTCATGACTGAACAGATCAGCAGCAACGATCCGCGATCGGCACAGATCGCCCGCGAGCTGCGGAACGACATCGAGTCCGGGCGGCTCCGGCCGGGAGACAAGATGCCCACCAGCCGCGTTCTCGCGGACCAGTGGGGCGTCGGCGTCGGCACCGTGAACAAGGCCATGGACACCCTGCTGGCCGAAGGGCTGATCGTGAGCCGGGCCCGCTCTGGCCGAGTCGTCGCCCTGCCCGGCAGTGCGCCGGCGGGCCGGATTGCAGGTCGTCCGCGCGTCGTGTTCGTCGGCGGATATGCCGGATCCGGCAAGACCGAGACCGGCCGAATCATTGCCCGCGAGACCGGCTGGGCGATGCTGGACAAGGACACGATCACCCGCAGCGTGGTCGATACCGCGCTGGTTCAGCTCGGATCGACCATCTCGGACCGGGAGTCGCCGACGTACCTCGAGGTCGTTCGCCCCGCCGAGTACCAGTGCCTCGAAGCAACCGTGATGGAGAATGCCGGATGCGCCGTCAGCGTGGTCGCAACCGCGCCCTACCTGCGCGAATTCCACTCCCCGGCATGGTTCGAGCGCACCTCTGCCGCCCTCGCCGGACTGGGCGTAGAGATGTCGGTCGTCTGGATCCGCTGCTCAGCCGAATCAATGCGGTCCTACGTCGAGCGCCGCGGCGCCGCCCGCGACACGTGGAAGCTCGCGAATTGGGACGCCTACATCAGCAACGTCGATCTCGAGTTCACCCCGCCCTGGCCTCACACGGTGATCCACAACAACCCCAGCGACCCACCGCTTCAGGGGCAGATCAAGGACTTCCTTCGTTCGCTGGAGCCCAGCCGGTGAGCTGCGCTGGCATCGTCCTCTACGGCCCCCCAGCCTCCGGGAAGGACACGGTGACCGCAGCACTCACCGCCTTGGAGCCGCGCGCCCAGCTCTTTCGGCGACTCAAGATCGGCAGCGGTCGGAGTGCGGGGTACCGCATGGGCGAGATACAGGATCTCGTCGAGCTGGAATCGTCCGGCGGAGTTCTCTACGCGAACCGTCGATACGGCGCGACGTACGTCGTCGACAGGCCTGAGCTTGAACGAATGCGCTCGGAGGGATTGATCCCTGTGGTTCACCTCGGACAGCCCGAGGGCGTGACGGCCCTGCTCGACGCCGAGCTTTCGGCGAATTGGCTGGTAGTCGAGCTGTGGTGCCCACGCAATACGGCGGCCGAACGCATCGTCGCCCGAGATACTGGCGACTTGGAAGCCCGGCTTACGGCTTGGGACGAAACAGCACATCTCACCGCACCAGATCTCCGGATCGATACTGCCGAGACGGCGGCCGGAGATGCCGCCCAACTGATAGTGAAGGCGATCGAGTGAGCGAGTGGACCGTTGTTGTCCCGGCCTTGCACATCCCGCGTGCTACTGGCGGCATCGATCTCGAGCAGACGCGTCGCTACGCCGAATCGGCGGCGCGCAGCTGGGTCGAGCGGTTTCTGATCAATGGCTCGACGACCGGCGGGCGCGAACTCCACGTGGCCGAACGCGAAGCGGTTCTCGATGTATGGCTCGACGTCGTTGGACGAGAACGACTCTTGGCCTGTTCCTGGTCCTGGAGGGACATCACGGCAGCGTGCGAGCGCGGTGTCCTGCCTATGGCCGTTATGACGCCGGATTTCGTTGGCGCGGATGTTCTTCAGTGGCTCGGCAAGCTGCCGCCGGCCACCATCTACAGTCACCCCGCATACGGGGCGTCGGTGTGGACACCGGAACTCGCGCGCACGTCAACAGCCGCCGCGATCGCTCCGCTTGGCGGAAAGGTCTCGAAGATCGACACCGACCAGGTGCGCGCACTACATGCTGCGGCGCCGGAGTTCTCGCTCTGGGATGGAAGCGCTCGGCACATCCGTGAGTCGCTCGCCGCGGGGGCCTCCGGCGTCGTCCTGACTCCGCTCGCTGGTGACCTCCATCGCCTTCCCTTAAAAACAGTTCACAACGTGCAGACATTCGTGGACGTGGTCCAGGCGGAGCTCGATCAGATCCCATCGAAGGCGGATCGGCGGCAACTGCTTCTGGATCGCTCCAGTTCATGACCTCCAGAGCAGTCTGTGTCGGTTGTCGGTTCCGAAGGAACGAATCCCGACCAGCTGCGGGTCTGATGGAGACCATGATACATGCAGCAATGCGCATATGCATATTTACGCATATTTCCCGGATTCCATATTAGGCTGGCTGGCGTTTCCTACTTCATCAGTCCCGAAAACACGCCTGCGGAGAGCCGCAGAGGCCCAACCACCGGATTAGGCCTGTCGGCGTGTCCTACTACATCATTCGGATGAAGTAGGGCAGACTTCCGAGGCATGCAGACCGAGGTAGGTGACGTCGACTGGGTCGACGTCGATTCGCCGCCACTCCCGTTCGAGGATCACTGGCTTCCTCAGCGGCCTCTGGCAGGCCGAGCGAAGTCTGGTGGCTACTACCGCACTACTCGAGAGCGGGCGCTGACCATGCCCTACATCGAGTCGAACCCGAAAGCTCTCCGATCCCTGGTGATAACAGATCACGACGGCGGTATGGCGGACGACATCGTGGCACACGCGGGCCTGCCCCAGCCGTCCTATGTCGCACTGAACCCGCTCACCAGAAGCGGACACATCGTGTATGTGCTCGACCAACCTGTCGTCATGACCGATGCAGCGCGACGAGCGCCCGTGAATCTCCTCGGTCGCATTGAAGCTGGCCTCAATGATGTTCTCGCCGGAGATGTCGCGTACGGCTGCCGCACGACCAAGAACCCCCGGCACGCCGACCACCTCACGCTCTGGGGCCCCGACTACGCGGTCTATCGGCTCAAGGACCTCGCGGGTCCTCTCGACAAACTCGGCGCCCTGCCGAAATTCAGAACGACGAAGGAACGACGGAAAGCCCTCGCAACGACCGACAGCGGGCGCAACATCGACCTTTTCGATCTCACTCGGCGCTGGGCCTACCGTCGCCGCGGCGACTACGACCAACAGGGCCGATGGCTGCAGGTCGTCCAGGACTACGCGTGGGACCGCAACATCGACCTGATCGGCCCCGCCTACAACAAGGGCCCGATGCTGGTCGGTGAGGTCAACCAGTTGGGGCGCAGCGTCGCGAACTGGACATGGCGGAACATCCACCACACCTTCAGCGAGATCCAGGCAATCCGCGGACGGCGCGGCGGACTGAAGACCAGCCGCGAAGAACTCTCGCGGCGCGGCAAAATCATCACAGAAGCCCGTCGGGAAGCGAACCGCGTCCGTGCGACGAAATACGATATGGATGCGATCGTCGCTGCTGCTCTGGAGGTGTAACTCGATGCCTGCAAAGAACCCGGTCCGACGAGCAAAGACCGCCCGCGAGCTCGCTGAGCAGTTCGGAACGACAGACCGAACGATTCGCCGCATGATCGCTGAACCTCGGACCGACTATGAAACCCGCGCCGCCCGCCGGCGTGATCACGCGCAAGCTCTCAGGGCTACCGGAGCGACCTATCGCCAGATCGCGGACGAGATGGGGATCAGCATCGGGTCCGTGTCGACGTTGCTGCGGCCGAAGCAAGCAAGCAAAGCCAGCTGAACCTTTACATGTAGTGCACATGTAGTCATACATGTACGTCTGAGTCTGGCCGCCGATAAGCGGGCCGACCCGGCGGTCAGACTCACCATGCCCATGCACTCGCATACCGCTTGAACAGCCATAATGATCAAATCTGGCTGCTGAGGTCCCCCACGATTCCCACAACCGGTCCGGATTCGCTATACTTCAAGCACTATGACCGGTTCCGCCTGCTTCTGCAGGTCCAGGGCCGGTCTTCCTTTTGCCGGGCACAATGACTGTCCGTGCCCAAGTCAGTCAAAGACTTCAAGACCTATGACGAGCAGCTCGCCATCCTGACAGCCCGCGGCATGGACGTCGGGGATCGCGACAAAGCAGTCTCTCAGCTACGCCGATGCAACTACTACCGACTCAGTGGTTACTGGTATCCGTTTCGTCAGAGCGCTGCTAGCGGCGGACGCGAAGACAACTTCTATCCCGGCACCACGCTCGACGAGGTCATCTCGCTCTACACCTTCGACAGCGCTTTGCGGACCGCCACTTTCGATGCGCTCGCTCCTGTCGAGCTGTCTTTGCGTGCCGCACTGGGCTACGCGCTCGGCGAGATCGACGAATGCGCCCACCTCAACCCCACATCCTTGAGCGCTCGCGCGAGCGGACCCACGTATCAGAAGTGGGTTGAGGACTACCAGAACGAGCTCGACCGCTCCAAAGAGGAGTTCATCGCCCACCACAGGTGGAAGTACAGCGGCACACTGCCGGTGTGGGTTGCTATCGAGATCTTGGATTGGGGTTCGTTGGCATATCTGTTCGACTTCGCTCCGGACTCAGTGCGAGACAAGCTGGCCTCCGGGTACGGGCTGAGCGGAGTACAGCTGCTGTCGTGGATGCGGGCTCTCAACGTGATTCGCAATACCTGTGCCCACCACGGGCGCCTGTTCAACCGAAAACATGCGTTCGCACCAAAGCTGCCGCAGCAAGGCCGGCTGCCAGAGATCGATCAGGGCAGGCTGTACATGAGGCAGACATTCGGCCAACTGACGTTGATCCAGCATTTGCGGCAGGCCAGTGGCATCCCAGCCTCCCGTATGCTCGCCAAACTTGTCGCCTCCTATCCACACGACAACCGTGCTGTGCCGATCGGCCGCATGGGCGTGTGGGACGGCTGGAAACAATCATCACTCTGGCCTGCCGACTAGTCGTGAGTCAGTGCGTGACACTGTTGAAAAACGATCGTTTTACCGACACCAGGCGCCGGATCCCGAAGCGCCAGGACGGCTCCGCCGATGCGGTGTCGAGAAAACGTGTTGCAAAGTCGGAGTGTTCAACAATCCGTGTCAGCCCTTTCTCGTACAGTTCCGGGCATGGCCACCAAGTCGAACGCACTCGATATCCCGGAACCGCTTGTCCTCGACGGGGATGCGCTCGATCCGATCGGCGGCGGGGGAGCTCTCGTCGGGTACGGCCGGGTCTCGACCACCGGCCAGCTGCTCGACCGCCAGCTCGCCGCGCTCACCGCGGCCGGATGCCAGAAGATCTTCACCGACAAGAAATCGGGCAAGGACATCGAGCGCGCCGAACTGTGGAAGTGCCTCGAGTACATGCGCGCCGGCGACACCCTGGTCGTGCCGTCACTGGATCGACTCGGCCGCTCGCTACAGGACCTGATCTCGATCGTCGCCGGACTCCGCAAGCGCGACATCGGATTCCGGTCACTGCACGAAGCTATCGACACCACCACCCCCGGCGGGCGCCTGGTCTTCCACGTCTTCGCCGCCCTGGCCGAGTTCATCCGCGAACTCATCGTCCAAGGCACCAACGAGGGCCTGGCCGCCGCCCGCGCCCGCGGGCAACGCCTCGGACGCCCACCGGCGATGACCGAGGAACAGATCCGCCAAGCCCGCGCGATCCTGACCCGACCCGAGGAAACCGTCTCTTCGGTCGCCCGGTTGCTCGGCGTCTCGCGCTCGACGATTTACAAGTACGTCCCCGAGCTCGCCGCCAGCGGACGGGAGAGCATCGACGCGGCCTCGACCTCTATCACGGCCTGACGGTCGAAAACGCCTGAGATGCGGGCCTTATCGGCGGCCAGAGCGGGCGGCGATCTCCTCGGGTGACCACTGAAGCCATGCAGTGAGGAGCGGGAAGGACGCCAGCGTCAGTCGCGAGTCTTGTACGTGATGAGGTTGCCTTCGCTGCCGCGTTCTGCCAGGCACAGGTCGTAGACGTTCGGGTCGTCCGCGAGCTGCTTGACCTTGATTTCGGATGCCCGGTCTCCCACCGTGGTCGCCGGGAACTTGAGCTCGTGCTCGGCCATGCTTCACCTCTCGTGGATGGGCTGGAACGAGGCGAGGCTACGGCACCGGTCCGACATGATCGGGACCTCTGGACAGCGTGAGCGATGCCGGGCTTCTCACGGTGCCAGCGCTCAACACCCGGCCTGGAACGGGAAGCACTGACCGTCGTTGGCGGCGGCGGGCGCTTGCGGCTCCGGCTCGGATGAAGCGGGAGCCACCACCGCGACCCCTGCCTGGCCCGTCCTGGACGGATGCACGTCGGAAGGCTGCTCACCGTTCCCGCCAGAGAGCAGGGCGACAACGCCGAAGACCGCGGCGCCGCCGATGACGAGAAGCCCCAACGGCGAGGAAGAACCTCGCGACCGGCGCGCGTGGGCCCGCACGGGGCGCCCGTTTCGGAAATGTGCACGTACTCGATGAACCGTCATAGCCATGCAGCATGACAGCGACCACCGACATGAATCGGCGCTGATCTTGTTGCAGAGCAGGCGAATTCGGCCCGGAGTCGGCTACCCAGCCCTCGGTACTGCGGGCTGAAACAGTGGGCCGACGACGTGCTACCGCCCCCGAATACCGACTCTGAGCAGGGCTGAACTGCGAACTGCAACAGTCGAAAATCGGTCGATCACCGTTGGATCCGTGAACAACAACAGCTCGCACACACCGCCCCCGCCGTTCCGCCGAAGCACTCGGCGACGGAACGGATCTCGACGCCGTCAGGGTTTGCACCCCCACTCCGTACGGTCCCGCGCCATGACCGATCCTGCGGGCCACCCGCCCCAAGAACACCCTCACGACCGACCACGCGCCGAGCCACCCGACCGCAGCCGCGGGCAAGCCCGGCGCCTGGGCGACAACGCGATCGACGGGATACAGCGCGGCACCGTCCATTACGCCACCACCCGATTCTGGGAGTGGTTCATCGACAAACTTCCCGACCTGCTGTAACCGAGCCGCCGGCGGCGGCAGCAACGCACCTTGCGGCTGCCGCCGGGCCAGCTCGACGGCTGCCCTCCGCACTACGAGGCGAGCTCCTCGAGACGGTCCAGAATCCGCGCCAGGATGACCGCGGGCTTCTCGCCCGGCGTGTAGCCGACCCACTCCAGCGACACGATCCGGTGCACCGCGTCGATATCGGTCGGCTCCGGCCGCGGCTTCACCGCCGCGCGAACCCGCCCGTGGAGATCGTCGGCGCCGCCGGCGTTCAGGGCCTCGACCACCGCGAGCACCAACGTCTGCTGCCGGGCCGCCAGCAGATGCTCGTCGGCCACGGCGATCACTCCGTCCAGGGCGTGAGGTCGACCAGGCGCAGCCGGAACGGATACCCCCCC
>NZ_LPNR01000048.1 GCF_019266065.1 Nocardia sp. MH4
ACCGACACGTCGAACGTGGCCGGAGTCTTCTGCAACACCACATCGTCGCCGGTCAGACCGTAAGCCGCCTGCATCCACACCAGACGGTTGACGATCGCGCCATGACTGACCGCGACACCCTTCGGACGACCCGTCGAACCCGACGTGAAGATCACATACGCGGTGTTCGACGGACGCAGCGGCGCCGTGCGCTCGGCATTCGTGATGCGGGTGTCGGCGTAGCCGACCAGGTCGAGCAGGTCGATGCGGACCTGCGCGGTGTCGATCTCCAGATCGGTGCCCGAGGTGAGCACACACACCGGATCCGCCGTCGCCAGAATGTATTCCGTGCGCTCGGCCGGGTGATCGGGATCGAGCGGCACGTACGCGCCACCGGCCACGCTCACCGCGTACATGCCGACCACCAGGTCGATCGAGCGGCGCATACCCAGGGCCACATAGGTTTCCGGGCCGACACCGCGATCGATCAGCCAGCGCGCCAGGCGGTAGACCCGCTGGGCGAACTCGGCGTAGGACAGGTTCTCGCCTTCGAAGCTGAGGGCGGTGGCCTGCGGGGTGCGCGCCACCTGCGCCTCGAACATCGAGACGAGGGTGGCCGTGGTGTCGACCTCGTGCGCGGTGGCGTTCCAGTCGCGCACGACCAGTTCGCGTTCGGCGGCGTCGAGCAGCTCGATATCGCCCACGGCCACACCGGGTTCGGTGGTGATCGCGGTGAGCACCCGGATCAGGCGCTCGGCGATGCGGTGCACGGTGGCGGCGTCGAACAGATCGCTCAGGTAGCCGGCCCGGATACGGAGCTGCGTGTCCAGCTGGGCGATCAGCGACAGCGGGTAGTGGGTCGCGTCGGCGGCATCCAGACCGGTGACGGCCATGCCGTCGATGTCGGCGGCCTGGGCCTTGATGCCCTCGGCGTCGACCGGGTAGGACTCGAAGACCACCAGCGAGTCGAACAGGGCGCCGATGCCCGCGGCCGACTGGATGTCGGCCAGGCCGATGTAGTGGTGGTCGAGCAGGTCGGCCTGCTCGCCCTGGGTCCGGGTCAGCACCTCGCGCACCGATTCGGCGGCGTCGAAGCGCACGCGCACCGGGACGGTGTTGATGAACAGGCCGACCATGGATTCCACGCCCGACAGCTGTGCCGGGCGGCCCGAGACGGTGGTGCCGAACAGCACGTCGTCGCGGCCGGTCATCCGGCCGAGCACGATCGACCAGGCGACCTGCAGCACGGTGTTCGGGGTGACCCCGAGGTCGGCGGCCAGCGCGACCAGGCGGGCCGTGGTCGGCTCGTCCAGGTCGAACAGGTACTCCTCCGACAGCGCCGCGATCTCGCGGCTGGCGTCGGGGCGGGCCAGCAGAGTCGGCTCGGTGACGCCGCGCAGCGCGGCGGACCATGCCGCGACCGACACCGAGTGATCCTGCTGGGCAACCCATTCCAGGAAGTGGCGGTAGGAGCGGACCGCGGGCAGCGCGCTCGTGTCGCCGTGCAGGGCGTAGAGCGCGAGCAGGTCGCGCATGACCAGCGGCGTCGACCAGCCGTCGAGCAGGATGTGGTGGTTGGACACCACGAAGCGCCACTCGTTCTCGGCGATGCGGATCAGGGTGAACCGGATCAGCGGCGGCGCGGCCAGGTCGAAGCGGGCATGGCGGTCGGCCTCGACGAGGTCGGCGAACTCGCCCGTTTCGGTGCGGTCGTGTTCGGTCCAGGCCACCTCGGCGTGCTCGAGGACGATCTGGACGGCATTGCCGTCGTGGTCGGTGACGAACGCCGTGCGCAGGGTCTCGTGCCGGTCCAGCAGAGCCTGGGCGGCGGCGCGCAGACGGGTGGCGTCGACGCGACCGGTGAGCGTCAGGACCGCCTGCGCGGTGTAGACGTCGACCGAGCTGGCGGCCAGACGGGCGTGGAAGAACAGACCGGCCTGCAGCGCGGCCAGCGGCCACACCTGGGTCAGCTCGGGGTAGCGCTTCTCCCAGACGTCGATATCGCCCTGGGTGGAGCGCACCAGCGCGAAATCGGACGGCGTGTGGCCACCCGCGTCGGCCGAGTTGGCGTGCCGGGCGACGGCTTCCAGCGCGGTAACCCACAAGTCGGCGAACTCGCGCACCTCGGCGGCGGCGAGCAGGGTGCTCGGGTAGCCGATATTGGCGCTGAGCTTGTCGCCGACGACGATCGCGTTGACGTCCAACGGCGCCATGGCGGGCATGTCGGCGTCGTAGGCGCCGCCGAGGGCGGCCAGCTCGGGCGCGGGAATCCAGCCGAAGCCGCGCAGCGCGTCGGGCACGTCGCTGTCGGCGACGCGGCCCAGGTAGTTGAAGCTGATCTGGCCGGGCAGCTGGGTGGGCAGTTCCGCCGCGGTCTCGGCGTTCATGTACCGCAGCAGGCCGTAGCCGATGCCCTTGTCGGGCACGGCGAGCAGCTGCTCCTTGACCGCCTTGACGGCCTGACCGAGCGCGGGACCACCGGCGAGCGCGGCGTCGATGTCGATACCGGCCAGGTCCAGGCGGACCGGGAAAATAGCGGTGAACCAGCCGACGGTGCGCGACAGGTCGGCGCCGGGCGCGACCTCTTCCTCGCGGCCATGGCCTTCGAGCCGGACCAGCAGTGCGTCGTTGTCGGCGCGGTGGCCGTCACCGGCAGCGGATCCGTCGCCCAGGACCGCACGGGTGGTCGAGCCCGTGGCGCCGACGCGAGTCGAGCGCCACTTGGCCGCGGCCAGTGCGAGGGCGGTGAGCAGACCGTCGTTGACGCCACCATGGAACAACGCCGGGACGGTGGTCAGCAGGGCCTTGGTGACCTCGGCCGACACCTCGACCGGCAGCTTCTCGATGACGCCGGAGACGTCGACGGCCGGGTTCATCGGCCGCTCGGTGAGCAGCGGATCCGGGGTGGCGACGACCTCGCGCCAGAAGTCGAGTTCGGCGGCGCGTTCGGGGCTGCGCGCCTCGTCGGCGAGCGCGTGCGCCCAGGCCCGCATGGAGGTGGCCGGGGCGACCAGTTCCGGCTGCTGGCCGGCGGAGAGCTGGCCCCAGGCAGCGACGAAGTCGGGCACCAGGATGCGCCAGGACACGCCGTCGACCACGAGGTGGTGGGCGACGACGATCAGGCGACCTGCCCGCGCGACGGACCGGGATCCGGCGGACGACGCCGCGGCGTCGGTGGCGGTCGCCGAGGTCGTGTCGCCGGAAACGCTCGCGGCGGTGTCGCCGGTCGGGGCGGCATCACCGGGCAGCGAGATAGCCGGGGCGGTCGCGGCGGACGGCTCCAGCCAGACGAACCGAACGACGACGCCCGCGGCGGGATCGAGCCGGTCCAGGCTGGCATCCAGTGCGGCGGAGGCGATCTCGATCAGCTGGTCGTCGGTGGCATCGGCCGGGAAGGTGCTGTGGTCGATCAGCGCGTCGGCGTCGACCGCGCCGGCGGGCGCGGTGTCGACGACCCAGCGGCCGTCGACCTGGTGCAGGCGCGAACGCAGCATGTCGTGGCGGTCGATGACCGCGCCGACAGTGGCGGCGATGCCCGCGCGGTCGATGCCGACCGGCAGTTCCAGCGCCATGGTCTGGTTGAACCGGTCGAACGAGCCGGACCGCTCGGCCATGAACCGGACGACCGGGGTCAGCGGCATCTCGCCGACGCCACCGCCGGGCAGCTCGGCCAGCGTGACGGCGGCGGCCGAACCGACCTCGGCGGTCTCGGCGACCGAGGCCAGCCCGGCGACGGTGCGCTGTTCGAAGACGTGGCGCGGAGTGAACAGCACGCCGCGGGCCTTGGCCCGGGAGACGAGCTGAATGGAGACGATCGAGTCACCGCCCAGGGCGAAGAACGAGTCGTCCACGCCGACGCGCTCGACCCCGAGCACCTCGGCGAAGACCTCGGCGATGGTCTGCTCGATCGAGGTGCGCGCGGCCCGGAAGGTGACCTCGGTGGCGAACACCGGCTCCGGCAGCGCCTTACGGTCGAGCTTGCCGACCGGAGTCAGCGGCACGTGGTCGATCACCATGATCGACGACGGCACCATGTAGGCGGGCAGGCGGTCCTCGACGTGCGCGGTCAGCGCCGCGACGTCGATCGAATGGCCCGGCGCGGCAACCACATACGCGACCAGCGAGACCGCGCCCGCCGTGCTCTTGTGGCCGATGGTGGTCGCGAAGTCGACGGTCTCGTGCGAGGCGAGCGCGGAGTCGATCTCGCCCAGTTCGATACGGAAACCGCGGATCTTGACCTGGAAGTCGGAGCGGCCGACGTATTCGACGGTGCCGTCGGCGGTCCAGCGCACGACGTCACCGGTGCGGTACATCCGCTCCCCCGGCACGAACGGATCGGCGACGAACCGGTCGGCGGTCAGCCCGGCGCGGGCGTGGTAGCCGCGCGCCAGCTGGATGCCCGACAGATACAGCTCACCCGCGACACCCACCGGAACGGGCTGGAGCTGGGCGTCCAGGATCAGCGAGCGCATGCCGCGCGTCGGGCCACCGATGGTGACCAGCTCGCCCGGGGTCAGCGCGGCGCTGATGTTGGTCATGATCGTGGTCTCGGTGGGACCGTAACCGTTATGGAAGGCGCGAGTCGTGCCGTCCGCCAACGGAACCGCCCACTTGCTCACCAGATCGGCGGGCACCGCCTCACCACCGGCGACCAGCACCCGCAGCGAATCCAGGCCGCTCGGGTCGAAGGTCGCCAGCGCTGCGGGGGTGATGAAGGCGTGGGTGACCCGCTCGGCGCGGATCAGCTCGGACAGTTCGTCACCGCCGTAGACACCCGGCGGGACGACGACCAGCGCGCCGCCGCGGGCCAGCGCCAGCAGCAGTTCCAGGATCGAGGCGTCGAACGAGGGCGAGGCGAAATGCAGTGCGCGGGTATCGGTATCGAGGGCGTAGCGCTGGGCCTGCTCCTCGCCGAAGTTGGCCAGGCCGGCGTGGGTGACCACGACGCCCTTGGGCACACCGGTCGAGCCGGAGGTGTAGATGACGTAGGCGGGCTGCTCGGGCATGGTCGCGCGGACCAGTTCCGAATCCGCGATCGGGCCGCCGTCGAAGGCGTCCAGGTCCAGCTCGTCGAGCACCAGCCACCGTGCCGATTCCGGCAGGCCCGCGCGCACGGAGGCGACGGTGAGGCCCAGCGGTGAACCCGAGTCGGTGACCATGTGGGCGATGCGGTCGGCCGGGTAGGTCGGGTCGACCGGCACGAAGGCGGCGCCGGTCTTGGCGACGGCCCAGGCGGCCAGCACCGAGTCGGCCGAGCGCGGCACGCCGACGGCGACGAGGTCCTCGGCGCCGATCCCCTCGGCGATCAGCAAGCGCGCCAAGCGGTTCGAGCGCTCATCCAGCTCGGCGTAGGACAGAGCTGTCCCCTGGAACACGACGGCGTCGCCGGTCGGGTTCAGCGCGACGGCCTCGGCCAGCAGGCTGCGCAGGGTGCGCGCGGGCACCGGCGGCTCGCCGACGCGCGACACCAGATCGGCCCGCTCGGCGGCATCGAGGACATCGATGGCGCCGACGGTGACCGTGGCGTCGGCGGCGACGGCTTCGAGCACGCGCTCCCAGCGGGTCGCGATGGTGTCGACGGTGGCCTCGTCGAACAGTTCGGTGGCGTAGTTCAGGGCCAGCGCCATGCCGCCGCTGCCCGGCTCACCGAGTTCGGACAGGGTGAACTGCAGGTCGAAGCGGGCGACGCTCTCGTCGAGATCGAGCGCCGAGACGGCCAGGCCGGGCAGTTCCAGGGTGGTGCGGTCCAGGTTCTGGAAGGCCAGCATCACCTGGAACAGCGGGTTGCGCGACTGCGAGCGCTCCGGCGCCAGCAGTTCCACCAGGCGCTCGAACGGCACGTCGGCGTTGCCGTAGGCGTCGAGGTCGGCCTTGCGGGCCTGCTCGAGCAGGTCGGTGAACGACTCGGCCGGGCGCACGCCGGTGCGCAACACCAGGGTGTTGACGAACATGCCGACCAGGTCGTCGAGGGCCTGTTCACCACGGCCCGCGATGGGCGTGCCGATGGCGATGTCGTCGGAGCCCGACAGGCGCGAGAGCAGCACCGCCAGCGCGGTGTGCATGACCATGAACAGCGACGCGCCTTGGCGGCGGGCCACCTCGTCGAGCTTGGCGATGAGCTCGGGCGCCAGCTCGCGGTGCACGGTGGCGCCGCGATGCGAGGCGATGGCCGGGCGGGCACGGTCGAACGGCAGGGTCAGCTCGTCGGGGACACCGGCGAGCTGGCGCTGCCAGTACCCGACCTGGCGCGACATCAGCGAGTCGGCGTCGTCCTCGGTGCCGAGCACCGCGCGCTGCCAGATCGCGAAATCGGCGTACTGCACCGGCAGCGGCGCCCAGCCGGGCGCGGTGCCCTGGGCGCGAGCGGTGTAGGCCAGCATCACGTCGCGGGTCAGCGGCGCGATGGAGAAACCGTCAGCCGCGATGTGGTGCACGACCACGACCAGCACATGCTCGGCGTCGGCGCGCCCGGAGGGAGCACCGCCAGCGGACTCGGGGGTGACCTTGAACAGGCGCGCACGCAGCGGAACCTGTTCGGCCACATCGAAACCGGTGGACACGAACTCGGTCACGGTGCCGAACAGCTGCTCCTGGGCGACCGTGACCGGGCGCAGATCCAGCGAGATGCGTTCGGCCGCGACGATCTGCTGCACCGGGGTGCCGCCGTGCTCGGGGTAGCGGGTGCGCAGCGATTCGTGCCTGCGCACCAGGTCGGCCAGCGCCAGCGCCAGCGCTTCGGTGTCGAGCGCGCCGGTGAGGCGGATCGCGACGGGCAGGTTGTAGGCCGCCGAGGTGGTGTCGTACTTGTTGAGGAACCACATGCGCTGCTGCGCGAACGACAGCGGCACCAGTTCACCTTCGGTGCGCTCACGGGCGACCAGCGCCGCGCGGGCGGTGCCGCCGGTGTGCGATTCCACCCGCGCCGCAAGGGCTTCCACGGTGGAGGCCTCGAACAGCGCGCGCACCGGCACGGTGGCGCCGAGCGCCGCGCCGATGCGGGCGACCACGCGGGTGGCGATGAGCGAGTTGCCGCCGAGGTCGAAGAAGTCGTCGTCGACGCCGACCCGGTCCAGGCCGAGCACGTCGGCGAAGACCGCCGCGACGGTCTCCTGTACCGGGGTGACCGGGGCGCGGAAGGCCCTGGCCTGCACCGCCGGAGCGGGCAGAGCGCGACGGTCCAGCTTGCCGTTGACGGTCAGCGGGATCCACTCGAGGCGGACCAGCGCGGCCGGAACCATGTAGGCGGGCAGCTGTTCGGCGGCACCGCTGCGCACGACGTCGAGGTCGGGCTGGGCGTCGCCGTCGGCGACCACGTAGGCGACGATGCGCTGGTCGCCCGGCTGATCCTCGCGCACGATGACCGCGGCCTGGGCGATGCCGGGCTGGGCCAGCACGGCGGCTTCGATCTCACCGAGCTCGATGCGGAAGCCGCGGACCTTCACCTGATCGTCGGCGCGGCCGAGGTATTCGAGCTCGCCGAAGCGGTTCCAGCGCGCGAGGTCGCCGGAGCGGTACAGGCGCGAGCCCGCCTGGCTCGGGCCCGCGAGCGGGTTGGCGACGAAGCGGGTCGCGGTCAGGTCGGGGCGACCGAGGTAGCCGCGCGCCAACTGCGGTCCGGCCACATACATCTCACCGGCGACACCCACCGGCACCGGCCGCAGCCGGTTGTCCAGCACGTACACGCCCAGGCCGGCGATGGCCCGGCCGACGACCGAACCAGCCGCGGCGGCAATGGTCTTCGCGTCCAGCGCGCGGAACGACACGTGCACCGTGGTCTCGGTGATGCCGTACATGTTGACCAGCGTCGGCGAGCTGTCGCCGTGGCGGGCAACCCAATCCGACAGGCGGCGCAGTTCCAGCGCCTCACCGCCGAAGACGACGTAGCGCAGGGCCAGCGGCGCCAGGCCGGGTCCGGCGATCCGGTCGGCCTCGGCGAGCTGGTAGAACGCCGACGGCGTCTGGTTGAGCACCGTCACCTGCTCCACACGCAGCAGTTCCAGGAACTGCTCGGGCGAACGCGAGGTGTAGTAGTCGACGACGATCAGCGAGCCGCCGAACAGCAGCGGACCCCACAGCTCCCACACCGAGAAGTCGAAGGCGTAGGAGTGGAACAGCGTCCACACATCGCGCGGGCCGAAGCCGAAGTCGCGGTCGGTGTTGGCGAACAGCCGCACCACGTTCCGGTGCGCGACCGCGACGCCCTTGGGGCGACCGGTCGAGCCGGAGGTGTAGATGACGTAGGCGACGTTGTCCGGCGACAGCGGCGCGATCCGGTCGGCGTCGGTGATCGGCAGATCGTCGGCGTCCTCGATATTGCCGGTCTCCACGGCGAACCCGTCGAGCACCACCGAGGGCAGGTGCGCGGGCACCGTCACCTGCACGGTGGAGTCGAGGACCACGCTGGTGGGACGGGAGTCCTCGAGCACGTAGGCGATGCGCTCGGCCGGGTAGGTCGGGTCGACCGGCACGTAGCCCGCGCCGGTCTTGACCACGGCGAGCAGCGCGACGACGAGATCGAGCGAGCGCGGCAGGATCACCGCGACCAGCGACTCGGGGCCGGCGCCGTCGTCGATCAGCCTGCGCGCCAGCACATTCGCGCGCCGATCGAGCTCGGCGTAGGTCAGCGACTCGACGCCGAACTTGGCGGCGATGCGATCGGGGTAGGCCGCGGCCGCCGCGTCGAACAGGTCGACCAGCGTCGTGTGCTTGTTGCCGAACAGCCCGCGACGGTGACCCGCCGGGGTGCTGGCGTCGTGGATCACCGGCAGGGCGATGGCGTCGGCGCCGGAGGACACCCAGCGCTGCGCGACATCGCGCTGTTCGGCCTCGCCGAGCAGGTCGATGTCGCCGACGATCACGTCGGGGTTGTCCGCGACGGTGCGCAGGATGCGCACCAGGCGATCGCCGAAGGCGGCGACGGTCTCGGCGTCGAACAGATCGGTGGCGTAGTTCCAGGACATCGCCAGCGAGCCGTCGGCGGCCTCGCCCACGGTCAGCTGCACGTCGAACTTCGCGGTGCCCGGGTCGAAGTCGACGACGTCGAGGTCGAGGCCCGGCAGGGCGACGGTGCCGGCATCGGCGGCGGTGGCCGCCTCGAAGGTCAGCGCCACCTGGAACAGCGGGTGGTGGGCCTGCGAGCGGGTGGGGCTGAGGACGTCGACGAGGCGCTCGAACGGCACGTCGGCATTGGCGAAGGCCGACAGGTCGACCTTGCGGACCTGGTCGAGCAGGTCGCCGAAGCGGCCGCCGAGGTCGACCTCGCTGCGCAGCACCAGGGTGTTGACGAACATGCCGACGAGGTCGTCGAGGGTGCGCTCGCCGCGGCCCGCGATCGGGGTGCCGATGGCGATGTCGGTGCTGTTGGACAGGCGCGCGGCCCAGGTGGCCAGTGCCGCGTGCATCACCATGAACAGGGTGACGCCGTGCGCGCGGGCGATCTCGGTCAGCGCGCGGTGCAGGTCGGCGTCGACCGAGAAGCGGTACAGGTCACCGGCGTTGGTGGCGATCTCGGGGCGCGGGCGGTCGGCGGGCAGCTCGATCTGGTCGGGCAGGTCGCGCAGTTGCTCGGTCCAGTAGGCGATCTGGCTCGCGGCGACCGACTCGGGATCGGACTCCTCGCCGAGCACCTCCCGCTGCCACAGCGTGTAGTCGGCGTACTGCACCTCGAGCGGAGCCCACGCGGGGACCTCGCCGCGGACACGCTCGGTGTAGGCCACGACGACGTCG
Organism: Nocardia sp. MH4; assembly: GCF_019266065.1. Taxonomy (GTDB): domain Bacteria; phylum Actinomycetota; class Actinomycetes; order Mycobacteriales; family Mycobacteriaceae; genus Nocardia; species Nocardia canadensis. The sequence continues at coordinate 9,706 of NZ_LPNR01000048.1, forward strand.
CGCAGCAGCGGTCGCAGCGAGAACCCGTCACCGCTGATGTGGTGCATGACCAGCACGGCGACGTGGTTCCGGTCGTCGACGCGCAGCAGGCTCGCGCGGAACGGCACCTCGCGGGTGACGTCGAAGTGCACGCTCGCCAGCTCCACCACGCGGGCGACGACCTCGTTGGCGGTGACCGGCTGGGCGGGCAGCGCGAAACGTACCTCGTCGGCGGGCAGGACCTGCTGGTAGCCGGCGCCCTCCACCTCGGGGTAGAAGGTGCGCAGCGACTCGTGCCGCGCGGTCACATCGGCGATGGCCGCTTCCAGCGCGGCGACATCGAGGTCGCCGGTGAGCCGGATCGCGACCGGGATGTTGTTGACGGCGGTGCGGTTGTCGAAGCGGTTGAGGAACCACATCCGCTGCTGGGCCTGCGACAGCGGCACCAGCTCGGGCCGCGGCTGCGGCACCAGCGGGATACGCCCGCCGCGACCGGTGGCGGTCTCCACCCGCGCGGCCAGCGAGGCCACGGTCGAGGCCTCGAACAGCGCGCGCAGCGGCACCTGGGTGTCGAGCGCCTCGGACAGGCGAGCGGCGACCCGGGTGGCCACCAGGGAGTTGCCGCCGAGCTCGAAGAAGTCGTCGTCGAGGCCGACCTGACCCGCGCCGAGGACCTCGGCGAAGGTGGCGGCGACGATCTGCTGCACCGGGGTGACCGGCGCCTGGAAGGTGCGCGCGGCGAACACCGGCGCGGGCAGCGCCTTGCGGTCGAGCTTGCCGGAAGCGTTGAGCGGGAAGGCGTTCAGCACCACGTACGCGGCGGGCACCATGTAGACGGGCAGTTCGGCGCCGAGGGCGTCCTTGACCGCGTCGGTGTCGACGGTCGAGCCCTGCTGCGGGATGACGTAGGCGACCAGCTGATCGCCGGTGCGCTCGTCGGCACGGACCACGACCACCGCCTGGGCGATCTGCGGCAGCGCGGTGAGCGCGGACTCGATCTCGCCGAGCTCGATGCGCAGACCACGCAGCTTGACCTGGAAATCGGTGCGGCCCAGGTATTCCAGCTCGCCGTCCGGCGTCCAGGTGACGAGGTCACCGGTGCGGTACATGCGCTCGCCGGGAGCGAACGGGTCGGCGACGAAGCGGTCCATAGTGAGGTCGGGCCGACCCACATAGCCGTGCGCCAGCTGCACGCCCGCGAGATAGAGCTCACCCGCGACACCCACCGGAAGGGGCCGCAGACGCGAATCCAGCACGTACAGACGGGTGTTGAACACCGGCGCGCCGATCGGCACGGTGTCGGCGTCGGCGTCGGTGACCTCGTGATAGGTCACGTCGACCGCGGCCTCGGTGGGGCCGTACAGGTTGTGCAGCGCGGCACCGGTCAGCTCGCGCAGACGCTGCGCGGTCGGCGCGGGCAGCGCCTCACCGGAGGCGAACACATTACGCAGCGAGACACATTCCGCGGCAAGGGGTTCGGTGACGAACACGGCCAGCATCGACGGCACGAAGTGCACCGTGGTGACCTGCTCGGCGGCGATCAGGCGGGCCAGGTAGGCCGGGTCGCGATGCCCGTCCGGCTTGGCGACGACCAGGCGCGCGCCGACCTGCAAGGGCCAGAAGAACTCCCAGACCGACACGTCGAAGGTGGCGGGGGTCTTCTGCAGCACCACGTCGTCGGCGGCCAGGCCGTAGGCGGCGTGCATCCACACCAGCCGGTTGACGATCGCGGCATGGCTGACCGCGACGCCCTTGGGGCGACCGGTCGAGCCGGAGGTGAAGATGACGTAGGCGGTGTTGTCCGAGCGCAGCGGACGATGCCGGTCGGCATCGGTGACCGGCTCGGCCGACTGGCCGGACAGGTCGAGCTGATCGATGCGCACCTCGCGCCCGGCCACGCCGGGCAGGCTCTCGCCGGAGGTCAGCACACACACCGGCTGCGCGGTGTCGAGGATGTGCTCGATGCGTTCGGCCGGGTGGTCGGGGTCCAGCGGCACATAGGCGCCACCGGCCGCGGACACGGCGTACATGCCGACCAGCAGGTCGATCGAGCGTCGCATGCCCAGGGCCACATACGATTCCGGGCCGACGCCGGCGTCCTTGAGCCAGCGCGCGAGCCGGCGCACGCGGATCGCGAACTCGGCGTAGGACAGACTCGTCCCCTCGAACGTGAGCGCGGTCGCGTCGGGCGTGCGCGCGACCTGCGCCTCGAACAGGGCGTTGAGGGTCGCCGGGTCGTCGTCGCTGGGGGTGCTCAGCGCGGCGTCGACGGCGAACTCGGTGTCGTTCCAGCGGTCGAGCACCAGGGTGCGCTCGGCGTCGTCGAGCAGTTCGATGTCACCGACCGCGACCGACGGATCGGCCACGATGCCGGTGAGCACGCGCAGCAGACGCGCGCCGAAGGTGGTGGCGAAGCCCGCGTCGAACAGATCGGTGGCGTAGACGAGTTCGGCGTCCATGTGGCTGTCGTCGTCGGCGGGCACCTCGCTGAGCGCCAGCTGCAGATCGAACTTGGCCACGTGCTGGTCGATGCCCAGCTCGGAGACGGTGAGGCCGGGCAGTTCCAGGGTGGTGCGGCCCAGGTTCTGGAACGAGAGCATCACCTGGAACAGCGGGTGGCGCGCCTGCGAGCGGGCCGGGTTGAGCACCTCGACCAGGCGCTCGAACGGCACGTCGGCGTGCGCGAAGGCGGCCAGGTCGTGCTCGCGGACCCGCGCCAGCAGCTCGGTGAACGAGGCCGCCGGATCAACCTGGGCGCGCAGCACCAGGGTGTTGACGAACATGCCGACCAGGTCGTCGAGAGCCTGCTCGCCACGACCGGCGACGGGGATGCCGACGGCGATGTCCTCGGTGCCCGACAGGCGCGACAGCAGCACCGCGAAGGCGCTGTGCACCACCATGAACAGCGTGGTGCCGTGCTCGTGGGCGACCCGGTTCAGCGCGTCGACGAGCTCGCCCGGCACCTCGAAGCGGTGGGTCCCCGCCTGGTAGGTGGCCTGCGCGGGCCGCGACTTGTGGCCGAGGCGCAGCTCGTCGGGCAGATCGGCGAGCGCGCCGCGCCAGTAGTCGAGCTGCTCGGAGATCAGCGAGGTGGGATCGGTCTCCTCGCCGAGGGTTTCGCGCTGCCACAGCGCGTAGTCGACGTACTGCACCGCCAGCGGCGGCCAGCCCGGCTCCGCGTTGGCGGTGCGCGCCACGTAGGCGGTCATCAGGTCGCGCACCAGCGGGCGCAGCGAGAAGCCGTCGGAGGCGATGTGATGGACCACCATCACCAGCACGTGCTCGCGCTCGCCCAGCTCGTAGACCCGCAGGCGGACAGGGGCCTGCGCGGTGACATCGAAACCGCGGCGGGCGAACTCGTAGAGCGAGATCGCCATGTCGGTCTCGTCGGCCTCGACCAGTTCCAGCTCGGGGATGGAAACGGCGGCGGCCAGCACCTTCTGGTAGGCGGTGCCGTCGTGCGAGGGGTAGACGGTGCGCAGCGACTCGTGCCGCGCGATGACGTCGGCGACCGCGCCACGCAGCGCGGGCAGGTCCAGCAGGCCCTGCAGACGGACCGCGACCGGGATGTTGTAGGTGCCCGCGCCGCCGGAGTCGCCCAGGTCGAAGCGGTTGAGGAACCACATGCGCTGCTGTGCGAGCGACAGCGGCGGGTGCTCGGGCCGCGCACGCGCGGTGAGCTCGGCGCGCACGCCGGTGCCCGCGTGCGATTCCACCCGGGCCGCGAGCGCGCCGACGGTCGGCGCCTCGAACAGGGTGCGCACGCCCACCTCGGCGTCGAGAGCCTTGCTCAGGCGGGCCGCGACCTGGGTCGCGACCAGCGAGTTGCCGCCGAGAGCGAAGAAGTCGTCGTCGACGCCGACGCGCTCGGCGCCGAGCAGGTCGGCGAAGATCTCCGCGACGATCTCCTCGATCGGGGTCGAGGGCGCGCGGAACACCTTGGCCTCGAACACCGGCGCGGGCAGCGCCTTGCGGTCGAGCTTGCCGGAAGCGTTGAGCGGGAACTCCGCGAGCACGACGAGCGCGGCGGGGACCATGTACGCGGGCAGCTCGGCGGTGATGCCCGCCTTCACCGCCGCCACGTCGATGCTCGAATCCGCTTCGGGCACCACATAACCCACGAGCTGATCGCCCGCGTGCGCGTCGGCGCGCACGACGACGACCGACTGCGCGACGCCCGGCTGGGCGAGCAGGGTCGCCTCGATCTCGCCGAGCTCGATGCGCAGACCGCGCAGCTTCACCTGGAAGTCGGTGCGGCCCAGGTAGTTCAGTTCCCCGTCGCGGGTCCAGGTGACGAGGTCGCCGGTGCGGTACATCCGCGAACCGGCCGCGCCGTACGGGTTGGCGACGAAGCGGTCGGCGGTGAGGTCGGCCCGGTTGAGGTAGCCGACGGCGAGCTGATCGCCCGCCAGATACAGCTCACCCGCGACACCGGGGGCCACCGGATGCAGACGCGAATCCAGCACGAACACCTTGGTGTTCCACACCGGACGACCGATCGGCACCGACTCCACGTCGGTGTCGACCACCTCGTGATAGGTGACGTCGACCGCGGCCTCGGTGGGGCCGTACAGGTTGTGCAGGCGGGCCCCGGTCAGCTCGCGCAGGCGCTGCGCGGTGGGCGCGGGCAGCGCCTCACCGGAGGCGAACACCTGACGCAGCCGCACCGCGTCGCCGTTGCCGTTGCTGCCCAGGGTGGAGACGAACACCGACAGCATCGACGGCACGAAATGCGCGGTGGTGATGCCGTGTTCGGCGATGATCTGGGCCAGGTACACCGGATCGCGGTGGCCGTCGGGCTTGGCGACGACCAGGCGAGCGCCGGTCTGCAAGGGCCAGAAGAACTCCCACACCGACACGTCGAAGGTGGCGGGGGTCTTCTGCAGCACCGCGTCGGCGCCGTCGATCGGGTACTCGTGCTGCATCCACAGCAGGCGGTTGACGATCGCGGCATGGTCGACCGCGACGCCCTTGGGGCGGCCGGTGGAACCCGACGTGAAGATCACGTAGGCGGTGTTGGTGGCGCGCAGCGGCTGCGTGCGCTCGGCGTCGGTGATCGGCGCCGAGCCGAAATCGGCGGGCGAGGCGATGTTCTCGACCGCCCGCACGGTGACGCCGTCGGCCTCGAACGCGTCGCGGCGGCTGGTGAGCACCAGTTCCGGCCGCGCGGTCTCGAGGATGTGGCCGATGCGGTCGGCGGGCTGGTCCGGGTCGAGCGGCACGTAGGCCGCGCCTGCCTGCAGCACCGCGTACATGGCGACGACCAGTTCGGTGGAACGCCGAATGGCCAGAGCCACATGCGCACCGGGGCCGATACCGTCCGCGATCAGCCTGCGGGCGATGCGGTTGGCGCGCTCCTGCAGCTCGCGGTAGGTCAGCCGCTCGTTCTCGAAGACCAGCGCGACCTCGTCGGGGGTCCGCTCGACCTGCGCGTCGAACAGCGAGACCAGCGTGCCGGCGGGCACCGGGCGCGCGGTGTCGTTCCAGTCGACGAGGACCTGCGCGTGCTCCTCGGGCGCCAGCAGATCGATGTCGCCGACAGCGACCTCGGGATCGGCCACGATCGCGGCGAAGATGTTGTCGAGCCTGCGCGCGAACGCGGCGACCGTCGACTCCTCGAAAAGATCGAGGGCGTAGGAGAACTCGGCCGACATGCCGCCGGCCTCACCGTCGGTGTCCTGCACCTCGGTCAGGGTCAGCTGCAGGTCGAACTTGGCCAGCTGGGAGTCGTAGTCGATGCCGCTGACCGACAGGCCGGGCAGTTGCAGCGAGGCCTGCTTGTTGTTCTGGAACGACAGCATCACCTGGAACAGCGGATGGCGCGCCTGCGACCGCGGCGGGTTGAGCACCTCGACGAGCCGCTCGAACGGCACGTCGGCGTGCGCGAACGCCTGCAGGTCGGTCTCGCGGGCCTGGTCGAGCAGGGCCGCGAACGGGGTCGCGCCCTCGACCTGGCTGCGCAGCACCAGGGTGTTGACGAACATGCCGACCAGGTCGTCGAGGGCCTGGTCGCCACGGCCGGCCACCGGGGTGCCGATGGCGATGTCGCTGGTGCCGCTGGCGCGGGCCAGCAGCACGGCGAGCGCGCTGTGCATGACCATGAACAGCGAGGCGTTGTAGCGGCGGCCCAGATCGACCAGGGCGCGCTGGGTCTCGCCGGAGATGACGAAGCTGTAGGTGCCGCCACGGTAGGTGGCCACCGGCGGACGCGGGTGGTCGGCCGGGAGCACCAGCTCGTCGGGCAGATCGGCGAGTTCGCGGGTCCAGTAGTCGATCTCGGAGGAGATCAGCGACTGCGCGTCGTCCTCGGAGCCGAGCACCTCGCGCTGCCAGAGCGCGTAATCGGCGTACTGGACCGGCAATTCGGCCCAGGTCGGCGCCTCCCAGGAGGTGCGCGCCGCGTAGGCGACGATGACATCGCGCGACAGCGGCGCCATCGACCAGCCGTCGGCGGAGATGTGGTGCACCACCATGCCGAGCACGTACTCGGTCTCGCTGATCTCGAAGAGCCGCGCGTGCAGCGGCACTTCGCTGGTCACGTCGAAGGCCATCGAGGCCAGGTCGATCAGATGATCGATGAGGTTGTCCTCGGTGACCCGGTACGGGGTCAGGTCGGGGACGATCTGCGCGGCGTCGAGCACCACCTGCACCGGGCCGTTGCCCGACTCGGGGAACACGGTGCGCAGCGACTCGTGCCGGTCGATCACGTCGATGACGGCGACCTGCAGCGCGGCCACGTCCAGGTCACCGGAGAGCCGGATCGCGACCGGGATGTTGTTGACCGCCGAGGCGGTGTCGAAGCGGTTCAGGAACCACATGCGCTGCTGGGCCAGCGACAGCGGCACCAGCTCGGGCCGCTCACGCGCGACCAGTGCCTTGCGGGCACCGTCACCGGCCTGCGACTCCACCCGCGCGGCCAGCGCCGCGACGGTGGGCGCCTCGAACAGCATGCGCACCGGGACCCGGGTGTCCAGGGCGATGCCGATGCGGGAGGCGACCTGGGTGGCGATCAGCGAGTTGCCGCCGAGTTCGAAGAAGTCGTCCTCGACACCGACACGCGAGAGCTCGAGCACGTCGGCGAAGACCTGCGCGACGATCTGCTCGATCGGGGTGGTCGGGGCACGGAACTCGCGCACCTCGAACACCGGCGCGGGCAGCGCGCGGCGGTCGAGCTTGCCGTTGACCGTCAGCGGGATCGCGGCGAGCACCATGATCGACGACGGCACCATGTAGGCGGGCAGGCGCTGGGCGACATGCTCGGTCAGCGCGGGCACATCGATGGAGCTGCCCGGCACCGCGACGACATAGGACACCAGCGAGGTGCTGCCACCCTTGTTCTTGTGGCCGATGCTGACCGCGAAGTCGACGGTCTCGTGCGAGGCCAGCGCGGAGTCGATCTCGCCCAGTTCGATACGGAAACCGCGGACCTTCACCTGGAAGTCGGAGCGGCCGACGTATTCGACATTGCGGTCGGCGGTCCAGCGCACCACGTCACCGGTGCGGTACATCCGCAGGCCGGGCGCGTAGGGGTTGGCGACGAAGCGGTCGGCGGTCAGCGCGGCGCGCGCGTGGTATCCACGTGCCATGCCGACGCCGCCGATGTAGAGCTCACCGGCCACGCCGACGGGCACCGGGCGCAGCCGGTCGTCGAGGATCAGGGTGTGGACACCGCGGATGGGTCCACCGATGACGACCCGCTCCCCCGGGATCAGGCCCTCGGACAGATTGGAGGCGATGGTGGTCTCGGTCGGGCCGTAGACATTGCCCAGCATGCGGCGCGCGCCGTCGGGCAGGCGCACCGCCCACTTGGTGACCAGCTCCGGCGGGACCGCCTCGCCACCGGCGGCCAGGACCCGCAAGTGGTCGAGGCCGCGCGCGTCGAAGGTGGCCAGCGCGGCCGGGGTGACGAAGGCGTGGGTGACTTCCTCGGTGATGAGGATGTCGCGCAGTTCCTCACCGCCGTAGACACCCGGCGGGACCACCACGAGCGTGCCGCCGCGACCCAGCGCCAGCAGCAGTTCCAGCACCGACGCGTCGAACGACGGCGAGGCGAAATGCAGTGCGCGGGTGTCGGAGTCGAGCGAGTACAGGTCGATCTGCTCGGCGCAGAAGTTGGCGACGCTGGCATGGGTGACCACCACGCCCTTGGGCACACCGGTGGAACCGGAGGTGTAGATCAGGTAGGCGGGCTGGGCCGGATCGGTCGGACGCACCAGCTCACGCGGAGCCAGCGGCGCGTCGGAGATGTCGTCGAGATCGATGTCGTCGACTTCGAGCCAGCGCACCGAGGTGGGCAGCTCCTCGGCCTCGGAGGTGACCGTGATGCCCACGGAGACACCGGCATCAGTGATCATGTGCGCGATGCGGTCGGCCGGGTAATTCGGGTCGACGGGCACGAACGCGGCACCGGTCTTGGCGACCGACCACACCGCGAGCACCGACTCCAGCGAGCGCGGCACGGCGACGGCGACGAAGTCCTCGGCACCCAGACCCTGCTGGATCAGCAAGCGCGCCAGCTGGTTCGAGCGGCGATCCAGCTCGCCGTAGGACACGGTGGTCCCCTCGAACACCACGGCGGTCGCCTCGGTGTCGCGGGCGGCCTGCGCCATCAGCTGCGGCAGGGTGCGCGCGACCGCGGCCGGCGCGCCGTAGCGGGTGACCAGGTCGGTGCGCTCGGCGTCGTCGAGCACGTCGATCGCGCCGACGGTGACGGCGGGGTCGGCCAGGATCGCGTCGAGCACGCGCCGCCAGCGCAGCAGCAGTTCCTCGACGGTCGACTGGTCGAACAGGTCGACGGCGTAGGTGAGCACGCCGGTCATGCCCGACAGCGAGCCGGTGCTGGTGTGCTCCTCGGTCAGCGTCCACTGCAGGTCGAACTTGGCCATATCGACCTCGACCTCGTCGGCGTCGACCGACAGGCCGGGCAGTTCCAGGGTGCCGTGCGACATCTCCTGGAACGACAGCACCACCTGGAACAGCGGGTGCCGCGCCTGCGAGCGCGACGGGTTGAGCACGTCGACGAGCCGCTCGAACGGCACGTCGGCGTTGGCGAACGCGCTCAGATCCGTTTCCCGTGTGCGGGCGAGGAATTCACTGAACGGCTGGGTGGGGTCGACGTCGGACCGCAGCACCAGGGTGTTGACGAACATGCCGATCAGGTCGTCGAGCGCCTGCTCGCCGCGGCCCGCGATCGGGGTGCCGACGGCGATGTCGGTGGTGCCCGACAGACGCGCGAGCAGCACCGCCAGCGAGGCGTGCATCACCATGAACAGGGTGACGCCGTTGGCGCGGGCCAGCGCGGCCAGCTGTTCGTGGGTCTCGGTGTCGATCTCGAAACCGACGCGGGCGCCGCGGAAGCTCTGCTGCTGCGGACGCGGGCGGTCGCTGGGCAGGTCGAGCTGATCGGGCAGGCCGTCCAGCGCGCGCTGCCAGTAGTCGAGCTGGCGCGCGGCCATCGACGTCGGATCGCTTTCGGCGCCGAGCAGTTCGCGCTGCCACAGGGTGTAGTCGCGGTACTGCACCGGCAGCGGCGCCCAGCCGGGCGCCTCACCCGCGGAGCGGGCCAGGTAGGCGGTGGCGACGTCGCGGGCCAGCGGGCCGAAGGAGAAACCGTCGGCGGCGATGTGGTGGACGACGAAGGCGACCGCGAATTCCGGTGTGCCATTGGTCGTTCCGCCGGTCACCTGGTAGATCCGCACGCGGATCGGCAGTTCCAGGGTGACGTCGAAACCGGTGGAGGCGAACAGGATCAGCTCGTCGTGCAGCAGCGACTGATCGATCGGGGTCACCGTGATGCCCAGATCGAACTCGTCGGCGGGCAGCACCTGCTGGAAGCCGCCGTCGGCGTCGGGGAAGATGGTGCGCAGCGATTCCTGGCGCACCACCACGTCGTTGAGCGCGGCGATCAGCGCGTCGACATCGACGCGACCCTTCATCCGCACCACGAAGGGCAGGTTGTAGGTCGGCGCGGCGGGGTCGAACTGGTTGATGAACCACATCCGCTGCTGAGCCAGCGACAGCGGCACCTGCTCGGGGTGCGGCAGCGCCACCAGCGGCGGGCGAGCGGCGGAAACATCGGCGGGAGTGACGGATTCGGCCCGCGCGGCCAACCCGGCCACGGTCGGGGTCTCGAACAGCGCGCGCACCCCCAGCTGGATGCCGAAGGCCGCGCCGATGCGGGCCACGACCTGGGTCGCGACCAGCGAGTTACCGCCGAGCTCGAAGAAGTTGTCGTCGGCGCCGACTCGCTCCTGGGACAGCACATCGGCGAAGATGCCGGCCACGATCTGCTCGGACGGCGTGCGCGGAGCACGGAAATCGCCCGCGGCGGCGGTGAACACGGGCTCGGGCAGGGCCTTGCGGTCCAGCTTGCCGGAGGTGTTGAGCGGGAACGCGTCGAGCACCATGATCGACGCGGGCACCATGTAGCTGGGCAGCTTCTCGGCGACGAAACGGGTCAGCGTCGCCGGATCGGCGGACTGGCCCGGCGCGGGCACCACATAGGCCACCAGCTGCTGACCGGTGGCGGTGTCGACCACCAGCACCGCGGCCTGGCTGACGCTGGGATGCGCGAGCAGATCGGTCTCGATCTCGCCGAGCTCGATGCGCTGACCACGGAACTTCACCTGGAAGTCGGTGCGGCCGATGTACTCCAGGACGCCGTCGGCGTTCCAGCGCACCAGGTCACCGGTGCGGTACATGCGCTCACCCGGCGCGCCGACCGGGTTGGCGACGAAGCGATCCGAGGTCAGATCCGGGCGGCCGCGGTAGCAGCGGGCCAGCTGACGGCCCGCCAGATACAGCTCACCCGGTGCGCCGATCGCGGCCGGGCGCAGCCGCGAATCCAGCACGTACACTTCGACATTCCACTCGGGGATACCGATCGGCACCGTCACGGTGTCGGCCTCGGTGGCCTCCCAGTAGGTGACCGAGACCGCGGCCTCGGTCGGGCCGTACAGGTTGTGCAGGCCCGCGGTGGAGATCGCGCGCAGACCGGCGGCCGTCTCCGGCGGCAGCGCCTCGCCGATCACGAAAACCGCACGCAGCGTTTCACATTGGGCCTGCGTGGCGTGGGAGACGAAGACCGTCAGCATCGACGGCACGAAGTCGGTCACGGTGACGCCGTGGCGTTCGATCATGTCCGCGACATACAGCGGATCACGGTGGCCGTCGGGCGAGGCGATGACCAGCTTGGCGCCGACCATCAGCGGCAGGAAGTAGCCCCACAGCGACACGTCGAAGGTGGTCGCGGTCTTCTGCAGGTAGACATCGTCGGCGGTCAACCGGTACTCGTCGAGCATCCACAGCTCTTGGTTGACGATCGCGTGATGGGTGACCGCGACGCCCTTGGGTCGACCGGTCGAACCCGAGGTGTAGATGACGTAGGCCGTGTTGTCCGGGCGCAGCGGCGCCAGCCGGTCGTCGTCGGTGATCGGGGTATCGGCGAACGCGGAGGTATCGAGGGTGTCGATCTCCACCCGGGCCACCGTGCCCGGTAGGTCCAGGTCGTCACCGGTGGTGGTCAGCACGCAGACCGGTGCCGCGGACTCGAGGATGTAGGCGGTGCGGTCGGCCGGGTGATCCGGGTCGATCGGCACGTACGCGCCACCGGCGCGCAGCACCGCGTGCATACCGATCACCAGGTCCAGCGAGCGGCGCATGCCCAGCGCCACCAGCGACTCCGGGCCGACGCCGTCGGCGATCAGGAACCGGGCCAGGCGGTTGACCCGCGCGCCGAACTCGGCGTAGGTCAGGGTCGCGCCCTCGAAGTCCAGGGCGATGTTGTCCGGGGTGCGCGGGATCTGCGCGTCCAGCAGCGCGGGCAGCGTGGTCGCGGGGACCTCGTGCGCCGAGTCGTTCCACTCGGTCAGCGAGCGTTCCAGCTCGGCGGCGCCGGTGACCGGCAGCGACCACACCGGCAGCGCGGCGTCGGCGGCCAGGAAACGATCGAAGAACTCCAGGAAGCGGGCGTGGTGGGTGGCCGCGTCGGCCGCCGAGTACAGGTTCGGGTTGGTCTCGAAGTCGATGTGGGAGCGGGTGCCGCCGTGCGACTGATAGAAGTTGACGCCCAGGTCCTCGATCGAACCGGTGGAGAGCACGTTGAGGGTGCCGTCCATGTCGCCGAAGCGCAGCTCGTTGTCGAACAGCATGATGTTGACCCACGGGCCGAAGAACTCCGTGGCGACCATGCCGTCGCCCGCCGAATCACGGCGGATGTCCTCGTGCCGGTAGCGCTGATGCCGCAGCGCGCCCGAGACCTCGGTGGTGACCGAGCGCAGCAGCTCGGCGACGGTGGTGTCGTGGCCCACGCGCAGGCGCAGCGGCACGATGTTGGAGGTCACACCGCCGGAACGCCGCATGATCGCGGTGGTACGGCCGGTCACCGGAAGACTCAGGATGACGTCGGAGGTACCGGTGATCTGCGCCAGATACGCCGCGAAACCGGCGATCAGCAGGGGCGCCGAGGTGGTGTCGTGGCGGGCGATGGCCTCGCTGAACAGCTCGTCCTGGGCGGGGCTCAGGGCGGCGCTGGTGACATCGTTGACCGGCGACGGCGGCGCCGACCGGCCGGTGAGGCTGCTGCCCTCTTCCAGCCCGGCGACGCGCTGGGCCCAGTGCGCCTTGTCGGACTCGAAGCGCGAGCTGTCGCGGTAGGCGATCTCCGACTCGTAGAGCGCGCGCAGGTCGGTGGCCTTGTTCTCCGGCGCCTCGGTGCCGGTGACGGCCGCGGTGTAGAGCTGTGCCGTGCGGGTGACGAAGTTGTTGGCGCCGAAACCGTCGAGCACGATGTGGTGGACGCGGGCATACCAGTACCAGCGCTCGTCCTCGAGCTGCAGCGCCGCGGCCTGCACGAGACGGTCGTCGACGATGTCGAGCGGGCGGCTGTACTCGGCGCGCATCCACGCCGCGGCGGCCGCCTCGGGATCGGCTTCGCCACGCAGGTCGACGTAGATCAGCGTGTCGTCGAGGGTGAGGTCGACGGTCTGCATCGGTTCGCCGTCGATCTCGACGATGCGCAGGAAGCCCGACTGCTGCTCCGCGGCGGCCTGGGAGCTGACCCGCTCGAGCACCGGGACATCGAGCCGGCCACGCAGGTCGACGAACTGGGCGATATTGATCGGCACCTGTGGGTCGACATGCTGCGCGTACCAGATACCCAGCTGTGCGGGCGAGAGCGGGAAGTACTCCGCAGAGTCTCCACGTCCGTCACCAGTTTCGCCGTTTCCGCCGAAATCCAGCCGGTCCAACCCAAACCTCGCTTCCGGAACACCTGGGCAGGCGCTCCCCGACGACACCGGAACGCAGGCGCCTCAGCTGTAGAACTAGCGTGGCGCCTGCGTCTCGGGTTCAGTTCTCGAAATCAATCAGGCAAAAAATGTCCATTGGCACTATCTGTCAGGCCGTCCGGTCTTGTTACATGGCCGAGACCATGCCCACGTCCGTCGGACCGGCAGCGCCGGTGTGCTCGTCGCAAACCATCGCACCAATCTACCGGTGCGCTCGCCCGGCAACCAACCACGTCCATAGCCGCGCGGCATAGGCCCAGGTAGGCCGTCGCCACCCCGTTAGCTGACGCTTGTCTGCGTCCTCACATCGTCGCGAGAGAACCGCCCCGCCGCGAGGAATGAGGCGTGGCTCACACCGACCGGTCTGTCCCAGCGGGCTCGCGCACGCGGGCCGGGTCGTAGAGGTGGGACCCGGCGCAGTCGATCGAGGGGGTCAGGGCGCGGCCGACCAGGATCACGGCGGCTCGGCGCAGGTCGGCGGCTTCGACCTGGTCGGCGATATCGGTGAGGGTGCCGCGCAGGATCAGCTGTTCGGGCTGGCTGGCCCGGTAGACGACGGCGACCGGGCAGTCGGGGCCGTACTCGTCGATCAGTTCCGCCGCGAGGACCCGGAGGCGGGTGATGGCGAGGTGCAGGATCAGGGTGGCGCCGGTGGCGGCGAAGGCGGCCAGGGCCTCGCCCGCGGGCATCGCGGTCGAGCGAGCCCGGGTACGGGTGAGCACGACCGACTGGACGACCTCGGGGACGGTCAATTCGGCGCCCAGGGCAGCCGCTGCGGCCGCGTAGGCGGGGACGCCGGGGGTGATGTCCCACGGGACGCCGTTGGCGTCCAGGCGGCGAGTCTGCTCGGTCAGCGCCGAGTAGATCGAAGGGTCGCCCGAACAGAGCCGGGCGACGTCGTTGCCCGCCCGGTGCGCGCGGACGAGGCGGTCGGTGATCTGGTCCAGGTCGAGATGCTGGGTGTCGATCAGTTCGGTGCCGGGCGCGCAGTGGGCCAGCACCTCGGGGTCGAGGTAGGTGCCCGCGTACAGGCAGACCGGGCTCTCGCGCAGCAGCGTCACCGCGCGCACCGTCAGCAGGTCGGCCGCGCCGGGGCCGGCCCCGATGAAATGCACCGTCATGCCAGCAGCCTAGATCGCGCGTGCCGCATGTTCCCGACCGCTACCGGCGCTGGTCCGGCCCGCGTGCGAGTCGCTGGCCGGGCCGGACCCAGCCGCCGCGGGATCGGTCTCAGCTTGACCCTGCTCGCACGAAGGTCGACGCGAGATGCAGGTTGTTCACCGGGTTCGCGTCGGTACCGGTGCTGGACGCGTGCAGGAACGCGGTGATCAGCGCCAGGCGCGACGGTGCTTCGAGGACGACGGTGTAGGTCCTGGTCTCGCCCGCCGCCAGCGTGGGGAGCCGGAAGCGCACGTGCGTCGGCCGCACCTCGCCGCCGCTGGGATCGGCCACCCGGCTCCAGCCCTGGGTCGACAGCCTGGCCTCGACCTCCGTCGCCTGCCGACCGCCGACATTGGTGACGGTGACCGTCGCCGTCACCCGATCGCCCGGGTCGGCGGTGCGTGGCAGGTCGAGGTGCACGCCCACGTCAGCGGGGTGGTCGCCGGACGACTGACCGACCTTCAGCACCCACAGCGTCATGGTGCCGCGACTCGGCGCGACGCCGGTCTCCGCGTCGCCGGAGTAGTCGGCGGTGACCAGGTGCGTGCCGAAGCCGAGGTGGGACACGTCGACATCGCGGGCGATCGCGAGACCGTTGTCGACGGGAACCGGCGCGCCGAGCGGTTTTCCGTCGGCGGCGAACCGGACGGTGCCGGTGTCGATCTCGCCCGCGGGAGCACGGGTGATCGTCGCGGTGAGGTCCAGTTGTTCGAAATAGGTGACCGGATTGTGGTTGGCGGTGACCGTGGTCGTCGAGGTCGCGGTGTAGACGGTGAGCTCGGCCTCGACCCGCGACTGCTCGTAGACCTCGTCGCCGAGATAGTGCGCCTCGATCGTCCCCGAGCCTGCGCGCAGCGGCGGCGAACTCGCCGTGCCGTCGGCGGCGATGGTCACCGGATCACCGAGCGGGGACCCGTTCTGACCGAACTGGATCGCACCGGTGGGTTTCGGCGCGTCCGGCTGCGGCGTCGGCACGGTGACCGTGGCGCCGACGACCGCGCCGGCGAGGACGGGCGACGGCGGCAGCGTCAGATGCACCTCGGTGGGCAGTTTCACCGATTGCACCAGCAGGCCGACACTGCCGAAGACGGGGGCGAAGACGCGGGTCGGGTCGTCGGCGAGATACGTCGCCAGCACGTGGTGGGTGCCCGGCCGCAACCCGCTGATCGCGGGCAGGGTCGCCACCCCGTCGACCAACTCGATCGGACCCGGCGTCGCGACACCGTCGATCTCGAAGCGCACATGCCCGGCCGGCGTGCCGAATGCCGGTGTGGTGCCCGGCTGCTGGGCGACTTTCGCGCTGAAGCTCACCGGCTGACCGACCTGCGAGATCTGATCCGGCGCGCTGGTGGTCACCTCGATCTCGGTCGGCACCCGGTCGTCGTGCAGCCGGAACACCGCGCCGCCGATCAGGTGGGCCGGGTCGTCGGAGGCCGCGGCCCGGACCAGGAATCCGCCGGTCAGCTCGCCCTGCTGCGCGGCTGGCAGCGCGGTCAGGTTCACCTGGGCGAAGCCGTCGGCGTCGGTGGTCACCCGGGTGCTGTCACCGCCGTCGGCGAAGACCGCGGCGCGCGGCTGTCCGGCGGGCATCGAGAAGGTGATCGACTTGCCCGCCTGCGGTCCGTGGATCGCGTCGACGAAACGCACCCGCAGCGGCTGGGCGAACGGCTGGCCCGAGTAGGCGCTCTGACTGTTGCCCGAGATCAGTTCCACCCGGCTGCGTTTCGAGGGGATCGGGACGATCAGCTCTACCTTGCCGTCGTTGAGACGATCACGGTTGCCGTAGCTGCCGTCGGGGCCGTTGTAGAAATGCGGGCGCTGCCCGGCGACGGGGACGACCATCGACTGGCCGCCACCGCCACCACCGCCGCCACCATCGTTCCCGTCCTGCGCGCCGTGGCCCTTGCCGCCGCCGTGGCTGCCGCCACCACCGCCGCCGCCACCGCCACCGGTGGAGCTACCGGTCGCGTGGCCGCCGTCGACGCCGCGCTCGCTGCCGCCCTCCCCACCGAAGCCGCCGCCGAAGCCGCCGCTGGTGCC